>DASRHY010000245.1:0-2015 GCA_035650275.1 Kribbellaceae bacterium
ACCGGCCGATCGACCGCGCGCCGGTGGCCAGCCCTCCCAGTGCGCCGGCCCCGATCCCGATGGCGGGCGAACCACCCGCCACAGCGGCGGTCGCGGGCACCACCAGCCGGAGCAGCGCGGGCAGGGCCAGTACGGCGAGCAGCAGCATCATCAGCCCCGTGGCCACGCCGACCACGTCCTGCGCGCCCTCCTCGAGCATCGTGAACGCCGCGGCGTACACCAGTGCGGCGGCCGGCTTGTAGGCGATGAACGCAATGATCCAGCCGCAGTACTTCTTGAACCATGACCGGCCCAGCTCGGTGTTCGTCATCGCGGCCGCGAGCGGAAAGGTGCCGGCCAGCAGCACGAGCATGCCGGACCGGATCAGCATCAGCACCACCTGCAGCAGCGACGAGACGAAGCAGAGCACCGCGAAGAACATCAGCGCGAACAGCGGCAGCTTGCCGGCCCCGACCGGCAGCAGCGCCTGTCCCGACCCGACCATCACCAGCTTCCCGAGCTGGCTCTCGAACGTCGCGCCGGCCGGGAGCGAGGCGTTCACCAGCCAGAGCGCGAAGGCGTCCGACGCCGACGTGAGCAGCTGGATCGTCATCGAGCCCATCCCGGTCACCAGGGCCAGCGTGAGCAGCGACCGGAGCAGGTCACGAACCGGTTCGCCGTGCGACTCCCAGGCCATCCGGATACCGCCGAGGATCACGGAGACGACCGCCAGCGCGAGCACGATGAACCACGTGCCGCTCTGCAGGAACCGGATCGGCACCAGCGGGTCGCCGGTCGTGGTCGACGGCGCATCGATGGTGATCCAGAACGTCGACACCGCGTGCAGCCCTTCGGCCGCGGACTCGCCGATCTCGCGGGCGAGCGACTCGAACTGGTTCTGCACGACCGAGCCGATGCCCTCCTTCACCTGGCAGCCGACGTCGAGCTTGTGGCACATCAGATACCTGCCCACGGCACGAAGCCGGCCAGGTCGTCGAGCTGGGCGAACGGCGCGCCGAACTGCTCGCCGGGGCGTGGCGGGACCACCCGCCAGTCGCCGTCGTACCAGGCGAGCGTCAGCGTGGCGCTCCCGTACCCGTCGCCGACCCGCATCGCCAGGGCGACCGACAGCCGGTCGCGGCTCGCGTCGATGATCCGGAACCCGGCCAGCTGCGCACTCTCGCCGGCCGCCGGCTCGTCCGCCTCCAGCTCGACCTCGCGCAGCATCCGGTCCCGGTCCGGCCCGGGCAGCAGCAGCTTGCGGGCCGTCGCGGCCGCCTTCGCGCCGTCCTCCAACGCGGCGATCGCGTGGTACGCCGCGAACACCGCACCGGTCGGGGATTGCGCGAAGCAGTGCAGGAACCCGTCGGCGTCGGTCCGGCCGGGGCCGATGTGCGCCGACCGCGGCACCACAACCCGCCGGTACACGACCCACTCGGCATCGCGCGGCGCGGCCACCGGCACCGACTGATCGCCGACCGGCTGACCACATCCCGGACTTCCTGTCGCGCCAGAGATCGGGTCATCGGGTGTCGGCGGGCGGTCGGCGGGAGCGGCGGACACCTGTTGTCGCGCATCCGGCACGGCTGCTCGGAGGCATTCGACGACGCGGCGAACCGGGTGACGATCACCAGCACACCGCACAGGATGATCGCCGCAACAACGACGGCCGAGGCGACGAACCCGGCTCCGTAAGCGCTCTCCGCGTCGTTCTCGCGGCGTTTCCTGTCCATCGCAGCCTCCCCGTCGATCGCGTCGGGACACCAGGCTGGCAAAGTTCGCGATCGCGCGTCGGCGGTTGTCCACAGGTCCGATCTGAGTTCGTGTGTTGCGGTTGCGTCACAGGCAGTAGGCAAAGTGAACCCCTGAGTGACTAGAGTCC
Organism: Kribbellaceae bacterium; assembly: GCA_035650275.1. Taxonomy (GTDB): domain Bacteria; phylum Actinomycetota; class Actinomycetes; order Propionibacteriales; family Kribbellaceae; genus DASRHY01. Next base: position 1,862 of record DASRHY010000245.1, read on the forward strand.
GGGTATGGCCCAAGCGATTGCTCTCGACGAGCCGCTTCAGAAGCAGGAAACCGTGGACGTTCCCAGAGAGCTCTGGGACAGCGAGGCCATCACGGCCTACGGTCTGCTGCGCGAAGCCGCTGCCGAGATCGAGAACGTGATGCGCATGACGCTG
>DASRHY010000246.1:0-57681 GCA_035650275.1 Kribbellaceae bacterium
TTCGGCGGATGCGCTGCCGGTGCGATGCCCGTTTCCTGAGCTAAGTGGCCGGCTTGGTCGTGTGCTGTTCGGCGTGGTGGGTGGCGGGTTGGCGCGCTCGGGCTGCGTGGCGGCGGGCACGGCCGCGGGCGAGGGTGCGGACCGATCTGGGGAGGCGGCGGTGGGCGGGGTCGCGGCTGGCGACGACGAAGGCGACCAGGGCGAGCCCGAGCAGTGCCGTCCAGCGTTGGTGGGCGCTGTCCCATTCGGCGCTGTCCGGCGGGACGTACAGGATGAGGCGGGCAGGTAGGTGGAAGGCGGCGGTCGCCAGGACGAGCAGGGCGGGTGCGGCCACCACGCCGCCGTGGCGCTCGGGAGCCAGGCGCGAGCCGGCGGCAGCGAGCGCGAGGGTGACTGTGAGTAGTGCCGCCGCCTCCAGGGTGAGTGCGGCGATCGGCAGTGGTAGCTGCGGGTAGACGGCCCCGACCCGCCAGACCACCGCGACCCACCAGGCGGCGGTGGCGGGCAGCAGCAGCACCACCCGGAGCGTGCGGCGCAGCAGCAGTGACCCAGCCACGCCTTCGGTCGTGGGCTCGCTGGGGTCGTCGAGCAGGAAGGCGTAGCCGAGCGCCGCGACGATCATGGCATAGCGCACCCACCGCAGCAGGTCCGCCGGCGCGAGGGGCAGTCCTGGCCGCACGGCGAGCGCGAGCAGGCCGAGGCTCACGGCGAGGGCGGCCAGCGCCGGCAGCCAGCCGACCGCGCGCGCGGTCGGGACCAGCAGCGCCGGGACCAGGCGGAGCTGGCGGCGGAGCCGTCTGGCCGGCATCAGCATCCCGGACCGAGGTTGCTGGTGTCGGATGAGGGCTGTATCCCGAGGACTTCGCCGAGCCGCTCGATGGTGGTTTCCGGGGCGGTGACCAGGTCCCAGTTGCGCCACAGCGTCTGGGTGACCTGGTCGCGAGGCCGGTCCAGCAGGGCAAGCGCGAACCGGCCCGCACGCACATCCCATTCGGGATCGTCGAGGACGGGGTCGTGGGAAAACACGAAGAGCTCGGAGTAGGGGTCGGTGACGGCCTGGCTAATCCCTTCGGCCGCTTGCGGGCTCGCCTGCCCGCCCAGCCACAGGGCCACCACCGCTTGGGCATTGCAGGGGAACCATCGCGGCTCCTCGCCGTCGCCCCGCGTCGGCGCGACGAGGCGGGCGGCGACGCTTGCGGCGAGGCGTGCATGTGCGAGCTCGAACAGTGGGCCGTCGCGTCCCCACGCGGTGCCGACCGGGGCGACAATCGGTCCGCTCGGGCCCTGGCCTTCCTGGACACCGAGGTTGACCTCCTCGTCGATGAGCCGGTGCAGACCGACGCGGTGCGCCACGGTGACCGGCAACGCTCGCGCGGCCGCCGCGGGCGGGACTGCGGCCACCACGGCCCGCACGGTCGGCTCCCACAGGTCGATCTGCGGTTCGAACCCCGCGAACACGCAGTAGTTCGCCGGGCCGCGCCGCTGGCAGACCAGCTCCGCGGCAGGGTTGGTCACCACGGCTAGCCGCCGATCCGCCAGCGTCGACGACGTCGGCCTGGTCTGCACCACCGCGGCGGCTGCGGTGGCCGCCAGCGCTGCCACAAGCACTATCGCCGCGGCGACCTGGGCGCGGCGCCGCGCCCTCTCCTGCGCCAGGCTGCGCCACAGAGCCAGTGTGGCCAGGGCGACCCCAATGCCAAGCAGGTAGACCAGGTGCCAGGTGGCCGGTCGCCCCAGCAGCGCGGCCGGCGGCGGGTCGAAGGGGGGCGCCCGCAGCAGCGTGCCGAGCCACGTCCACGGCCGCTGGTCGTGGCCGGCGGCCTGGAGTTCGGCGACGGTCAGCGACCCGAGCACGAGCGCGACCAGGACCAGCGGGGCGAGCGCTACCGACCGCGCGAGGCGGCCGAGCAGCACACCCACGCAGCCGCCCAGTGCGATCAGGGCTGGGCCGGTGGCGGCCTCCGCGAGGTGGGGAGTACCGACGCTGCCGGGCATGCCGGCGAGCCAGGCAAGGTCGGCGACCACCAGGATCCCCCCGAGGGCGACCAACGGCAGCACCGAAAGCAGGTGTGACAGCGTCCGCCGTGCCAGGCTCAGCGGGGTGGCGCCGTAGAGATCGACGGCGCCGTCCCGATGCGAGCGCAGCACTGCCAGGTTGGTGGCCAGCAGCGCCGCCCCGGCCAGCGCAGCCAGCGCGAACTGGGTGGCGATGTCGGCGTAGTGCAGCACCGGCGCGGTTCCCTTGCCCCAACGCCACAGCAGCCAGACACTGACGGCGGTTGCGGCAAGCACGGCGGGGTGGCGGAGCAGCCGGCCGCTCTCGACCGCTGTGAGGGCGAGCGTGGACCGCCGGGAGCGGGCGCCGGCCGGCAGGGTCCGAGACGCACCGGCGGCAGGTGGACGGTCGACGGTGGTGGTCATGGCCGCTCCGCGCTCCGTGAGGCGCGGCCCTGCCGCCGAGCCGCAAGCGGATCGGCTCCACCGCGCCAAATGATGACCTCACTCCGTTCGGTCATGCGGAAACCTCCTCGACCCGGTCGCCGCCGAGCAGCAGCAGGTAGCCGTCCTCCAACGTGGGTTCCAGCAGGTCGGCGCCTGCCGGGGGATTGCCGATGTTGCGGTGCTGACCGGTGCCGGTGCGCCAGGCGCCCAGCGCGCCAGGGTCGCGCTCGTGGCTGTGCCAGACGTGCCCCTGGGCCAGCCCGGCCAGCTCCAGCGGCGTGCCCGCGAAGCGCAGCTTGCCCAGATGCAGCACCATGACCTGCTGGCACAGCGCGAACACGTCCTCGGTCTGGTGGGTGGACAGCAGCACGGTGCGGCCCTCGCCGAGCCGGCCGACCAACTCGCGGAAGCGCAGCCGCTGCTCGGGGTCGAGCCCGGCGGTGGGCTCGTCCAGGATCAGCAGGTCCGGGTCGCCCAGCAGGGCCTGCGCCAGCGCGACTCGCCTGCGCATGCCGCCGGACAACGTCTTGATCTTCTTGCGCCGCACCGCGCCCAGCCCGACCAGGTCCAGCACCCGCCGCACCTCCTCGTGTCGGGCGCGTCGCTGGTGCAGTTCCTTGAGGATGGCCACGTAGTCGACGAATTCGAAGGCCGTGAAGCGGGCATGGAAACCGGGCTCCTGGGGCATGTAGCCGAGCCTGCCGCGGAGGTCCAGCCGCATGTCGGTACGCCGGGGGTCCAGGCCCAGCGAAACGACGGACCCGGTGTCGGGCGCCGAGACCGTGGCGAGGACGCGCAGCAGGGTCGTCTTGCCCGCCCCGTTGGGGCCGAGCAACCCGGTCACACCTGGAACCAGCTCGAACGACACGTCGTCCAGGGCGCGGGTGCGCCCGAACGTCATCGTCAGGTTGCGGGCCAGGACGGTGGGAGCAGGGGCGGTCATCGCAGTCTCCTTGCGGCAAACCTGGGAGTGGTGTCAAATCCACGGTCGGTCTCGAAGCGGCCGCGGCGGACCAGCACCACGACGCCTGCAAGCAGCGCAAGGGTGGCGAAGGCGACCTGCCCGGCCGGGGAGAACAGGACCGACGACGGCGACGGAAGGGCGACGGTCACCGCCACCGCCACGACCCAGGCGCCGGCGGTGACACCGACGGCCCGCAGCGGTTCGACCATCGTGGCCAGCGCCAGGCTGCACACCGTCAGCCCCAGCGAGGGCAGCAGCCAGCCGGCCGCGCCCCAGCCGAACCCGGGCAGCAGGACGCTGGCCGCCGCGGCCAGCATGGTCGAGGTCGCCAGGACCGAGGCGGCACGCAGCAACAGCAGGCGGAAGCTGCGCAGCGGAGCAGCAAGGCCGATCTCGTAGCTGGGGTCGATACCGGGCCCGTAGGCCACCGCGATGCCAGCCAGCGGCAGCAGCGGCGCGACGCAGAGGAACCACAGGGTGGCGTCCGCGCCGCGACGGACCCAGGCGGCCAACACTGCGAACGCCAGTGTTGCAGTCAGCGCCAGCAGCCACGACCCGCGCAGCGCCGGGGTGGCGGCCAGCACCCTGGCGGTATGGTCGGGCACGCCCAGGCGCACCAACAGCCGCTCGGCCACGCCGGCCCGGGGCGCATCCACGGCCTCGATGAGCGCCGCCCGCAGGCGCCGCAGCTGCGCCGGGTCGACCAGCGCCCGCGCCTGGAGCCGGCAGGCGGCGCAGCTTGTCAGGTGCGCCTCCACCGACCAGCGGCCCGCGACGTCCAGGCGGCCGTCGCGATAGGCCGCCAACACCTCCCTGTCCGCATGCCAGGCCCCGGCAGGGTCCACCTCACCCATAGCCGTCCCTCCCCTCCAGACTCATGCCAACTCCTCGCGAAGCCGCGCCCGCGCCCGCATGGCCCGCGTCTTGACCGTGCCCGCCGGAATCCCCAACAGCACGGCCGCTTGCCGGGTGCTCAGCCCGTCGAGCACGGTTGCTTGCAGCACCGCCTGAAGCTCCGGGGCGAGCCGGTTCAGCGCTTGGATCACCTCGCGGTGCTCCAGCATCACCAGGGCCTGCTCCTCGGCGCTGGCCGCATCCGACATCCTCCCGCGGCCGAGCAGGCCCGCCAGCCGCTGCTGGGCGGCGCGACCACGCTGAAGGTCGAGCAGGCGCCGGATCGCGATCCCCCAGATCCAGGCGCCCACGGCCCCCTGGCCGCGGAAGCGCCCGGCGTCGCTCCACACCACCAGGAACGTCTCCTGCGCGACCTGGTCGGCCAGGTCGGAGTCGGCGGTGCGCCGGCGCAGCCGCATCAGTAGCCAGGGGGCGTGCTGGTCGTACAGCGCTGTGAACGCCTCCGGGTCGCCCTCGGCGACCGCCGCCAGCAGCTCGGCGTCGCTCGAGGGCCGGTCGGGGCGCACGCTCATGCCCTATTGTCGGCGCAGACGACGCAGCGGTTCACGCGAGCCGAGGTCGAGCGGCCAATCGCGATCGGACGGATATTGGTGATCAACCACCAGGTCGATGTCTGAGCCGTCCTCGAAGACCAAGCGCACCCTCATCTCGGGCAGGTTGTCGTCGTGGCCGCTGATGCCAACTCCGTCGCCGCGGCGGGTCGCAGCCGGGCGTAGTCGGCCACGTAGGCGTCGCAGACCTCACGTACGCCGGCGGCCGGTGACGTCGCGTCGTCCATCGTTCCACCGCAGGTCAGGAATCCGGCTCGTCCACTGTGGACGCCGCGCGGCGGCGCGGCAGACAGAGCTGGGCGGCCAGCAGCCCGGCCGCGCCGACCATGGCCCACAGCGCCCATGGCCCGATCGCGTACACGGCACCGCCGATGAGCGGTCCGACGCCCGTACCGATCGTGTACGCGACGCCGTACAACCCCTGGTAGCGCCCGACCAGCTGCGGCGGAGCCAGACTTCCCAGGTAGGCCTGGGCGACGGAGGTGGACATCATCTCGCCGAGCGTCCAGATCAGCACCGTCACCGACAGCAGGACCATGTCGGTCATGAACCCGGTCAGCGCGAGACCGACACCGATGAGCAGGTTGCCGATCGCCAGTACGTACTCCAGCCGGTACCGGGAGACCGCGCCGGTGATGGGCAGCTCCAGCACCAACACCAGCAGACCGTTGAGCCCGATGAGGAGACCGAAGTCGCGCGCGTTCAGGCCCACGTCGCTGACGTGCAGGGGCAGGCCGACGGTGTGCTGGATGTAGACGAACTCGGCGACGACGATCATCAGCAGGAATCGCACCAGGGTGCGGTCGGCGAGCGCCTGCCGGTATCCCACCGCCCGGTCGGCCTGCGTGTCCGCGTCGTCCTGGTCGGACTGCGGCTGGGGCGCATCCCGCAGTAGCACCGCCATGACCGCGCCGAACAGCAGGCAGGCGGCGGCATTGGCCAGGAAGAGCTCCACATAGGAGGTGCTGGCCAGCACACCGCCGATGACGCCGCCCACGGCAGCGCCGATGTTCATCGCGAACCGGAACACCCCGAAGGCGGCGAGCCGTTGCTGGTTGGTCGCCACGGAGTCGAGCAGCACCGCGGCCGCGGCCGGCCGGTAGATCTGCGACGTCACACCGATGAGACCGACCACCGCGACGATGATCGGGAACGGCCCGAGGAACGGCACGATCGCCGTCAGCCCGGCGGTGGGTATGGCGGAGACCACGATGGTCCATCGCCGGCCGATCTTGTCGGTGAGGTACCCACCGACGGCGTTGCCGAGCATGTTGCCCAGACCGGCCACGCCCAGCACCAACCCCGCGGCACCGGCGGAATAGCCGCGCTCGGTCAGGTAGAGCACGATGAACACGGGCAGGAAGGCGCCGACCCGGTTGACCAGGATGCCGAGACTGATGATCCACACCCGGCCTGGCAGGCTGCGCAACGCGTCGCGGAATCGCGGCTCGTCGACGCCCGACCGGTCCGTCGGCGCGATGCTCACGCGACGGGCTCGGTGCGCACGTGGATCGCCGCTGCCAGCCGCCTGCCGTGGGCGATCGCTTCGGTGGCGGTGGCGCCGCGGGCGATGACGTGACCGACCTTGTCCTCGTTCCAGGTCAGCGGTGGTACGTCGTCGCCCGGCTCCACCTCCAGTTGGAGGTCGACGAACGCCGGGTCCGCGCGCACGGCGTCGACGCCGGTCACCTCCACGACCCGTCCGGCCTCCGGCGTGAGGAACCGGACGGCTGCTCCGCCCCGCGGCTCGGGCGACGCGGTCAGCGGCTCCACCACGCCGAACCTGGCGCCCAGCGCGTAGCGCTCCATGTCGACGCCGTAGGCGATCTCGGCCAGTTCGTTGATCCGGCCACCGCCGATGCGGTTGTGCGACTCGACGATCCGCGGGCCGCGCGAGGTCAGTTTGACCTCGGTGTGCCCTGGGCCGTTGCGTAGCCCCACCGCGTCAAGGAAGTCCGTCACCAACCGCGTGACCTCGCGCAGCGTCTCGGCCGAGCAGCCGCTGGGCTGCGAATGTCCGATCTCGACGAAACCGGCGCCGGCGCTTTCCTTGTCGGTCACCGCGACGACCACATGCCTGCCGTCGAAGGTCAGGGTCTCCACGCTGATCTCCGGGCCGTCCAGGAACTCCTCCATGAGGAACTCGTCGAAGGAATCGGCAAAGGACAGGTCCTTGGGCGTCCAATGCCCGTCGTCGAGGGCTCGGAACCGTTCGGCGACGACGTCCACGTCGGCTTGATCGCGGATGCAGAACACCCCCAGGCTGCCCGATTCACGTATCGGCTTGACGATGATCGGGAGCCCGTGCGCCCGGACGAACTCCCGAACGTCCTGCGCGGAACGGCCGACCGCGGAGGCCACCGGGCTGATGCCCCTCGCGGCCAGGTGCCGGCGCATCCGCCACTTGTCCAGCAGCAGTTCCACGGTGGCGACGGACTCGCCGCCGAGGCCGAGTGCCTCGTTGATCCGCGCCGCCGGCAGCAGCCCGAGCTCGGACAGCGACACGGCCGCTTGGAACGGGTACACCTCGTGCAACGCCCGGACCAGCGGCAGGAGCCGGTCGATGTCGCCGTAGTCGAGCAGCAGCGCCTGATCGACGTAGGGCCAGTGGCCGCGGCCATACTCGTCCGGGAACTGGGCGTGAACCACGTCCAGGCCGAGCTCCCGGGCCTTGCGCACATGGTTGAGCTTGCCGCCGATGACCAGGACGCGAGGCCGTCCGGTGGCGACCGCCGAGGACCGTCGGCCGGTGGGTACGACATCGTCGGACAACATGGCTCCCTCTCTCACGTCGGCGCTCGAGCCGTGCTCTTTACGCTGACTTCAACACCAGCAAAAACGTTATGCTGGTTGTGCTCGAAACGCAACCAGCTTTCGGGCTATGGTGGTGTCGCGGTGCGGCGACCGGCGACGACCCGAAGGAGTGATCGCGATGACGACGACCAGTCCGGGCAAGGGCGCGGGAACGCCCGCGTACGCGGACCTGCTGTGCGCATTCGCCAACACCCTCGACGTGGACGTCGACGCGCCGTGCGCGGACACGCTCACCGACGCGGCCGCACTCACCGACTGGCTCCGCAGCCGCGAACTGCTCGGACCCGACGAGCGGGCGGACGAGGACGACCTCGACGTCGCGCGCACCCTCCGCTCCGGGCTGCGTGCCGCCATGCTGCGTCACCACGAGGTCGACCACACGTCGACGGTGACCGAACTCGACGCGACCGCCACCCGCCTGCCGCTCCGGATCGTCTTCGACGGCACCCGTCCCCGGCTCGCCCCGGCGGTCGGCGGCGCCAGGGGCAGCCTGGCCCGGCTTCTCGTGGCGGTGGCCGACGCGGAGTCCGACGACGCGTGGGTACGCCTGAAGGTCTGCGTCGCAGACGACTGCCAGTGGGCGTTCTACGACACGTCGAAGAACCGTTCGAGGCACTGGTGTTCGATGGGCGTCTGCGGCAACCGGCAGAAGACCCGCACCTACCGCGCCCGTCAGCGAGCCAAGCACTGAACCAGACCCGGAACCCAACCGACGTCAGCGTCCGGATCGCCTGGGATGAGAGAGCCAATGGCAGCGATGCGCGAGATCGTGTTCGACTGCGAGCGCCAGTCCGGGCTGGCGCGCTTTTGGGCAGGCGTGCTTGATGGGTACGACGTCCGGGCCTATGCCGGTGCCGAGATCGAACGGCGGCCGCCGGCCTGGTCGACGAACTGCACTTGATCGTGGGAGCCACCGCTCTATCTGCGGCACTACTTCGCCAGCCTGCTGATTTCCGACGGTGCGGATATCAAGGAGGTCCAGGCGCGCCTGCGGCATGCGTCGGCGAAGACCACATACGGCACCTACCTGCACCTGTGGCCAGACGCGGACGAGTCCACCCGCGCCACTGTCGGTGCCGTGTTGGTAGCGCGGATGGACTCGTCGGGCGGCCTCACGGAACAGCCACAGAACACCGAGGGATCGTGATCGTGTTTCCGTAGATCAGAGGCCGGTTCCTGCTTACACGTCGAAGTAGAGCTCGAACTCGTGAGGGTGCGGGCGGAGCTGGATCGGGGCGATCTCCTGCTCGCGCTTGAGGTCGATCCAGGTCTCGATCAGGTCGGAGGTGAACACGTCGCCCTCGAGCAGGTAGTCGTGGTCGGCCTCGAGCGTGTTGATCACGGCGGGCAGCGAGGTCGGGACCTGGGCGACGGCCGCGTGCTCCTCGGGCGGCAGCTCGTACAGGTCCTTGTCGACCGGGTCGGCCGGCTCGATCTTGTTGCGGATGCCGTCCAGGCCGGCCAGCAGCTGGGCCGAGAACGCCAGGTACGGGTTGGCGGCCGGGTCGGGGCAGCGGAACTCGATCCGCTTCGCCTTCGGGTTCGAGCCGGTGATCGGGATCCGGATGCAGGCCGAGCGGTTGCGCTGCGAGTAGACCAGGTTGACCGGCGCCTCGAAGCCGGGCACCAGACGGTGGTACGAGTTCACGGTCGGATTGGTGAAGGCCAGCAGCGAGGGGGCGTGCTTGAGCAGGCCGCCGATGTACCAGCGGGCCGTGTCCGACAGACCGCCGTACCCGGACTCGTCGTAGAACAGCGGCTCCCCGTCGCTCCACAGTGACTGGTGGCAGTGCATGCCGTTGCCGTTGTCGCCGAAGATCGGCTTCGGCATGAAGGTGGCGGTCTTGCCCGCGGCCCAGGCCGTGTTCTTGACGATGTACTTGTACTTCATGAGGTTGTCGGCGGTGGTGAGCAGGGTGTCGAAGCGGAAGTTGATCTCCGCCTGGCCCGCGGTGCCCACCTCGTGGTGGCCGCGCTCGACGAGCAGGCCGCTGGCCTCGAGGTTCTTGATGATGTCGGAACGTAGGTCGGCGAAGTGGTCGGTCGGCGAGACCGGGAAGTATCCGCCCTTGTAGCGGACCTTGTAGCCGCGGTTGCCGCCCTCCTCGATCCGGCCGGTGTTCCAGGCGCCGGCGATCGAGTCGATGTGGTAGTAGCCCTCGTTCGCCTTGGTCTCGAACCGGACGTCGTCGAAGACGTAGAACTCTGCCTCGGGCGCGTAGTACGCGGTGTCGCCGATCCCGGTCGACCGCAGGTAGTTCTCCGCCTTGCGGGCGATGTTGCGCGGGTCGCGGCTGTATGGCTCGCCGGTCAGCGGGTCGTGCACGAAGAAGTTGATAGCGAGCGTCTTGGCGCTACGGAAGGAGTCCACGAACGCAGTCGTCGGGTCGGGCAGCAGCGCCATGTCGGACTCGTGGATCTGCTGGAAGCCGCGAACCGACGAGCCGTCGAACATCAGCCCGTCCTCGAAGATCTCCGGACCGAACGACGACACCGGAACGGTGAAGTGCTGCATGATGCCCGGCAGATCGCAGAACCGTACGTCGATGAACTCGACGCCCTCGTCCTTGACGTAGCCGAGCAGCTCCTCAGCGCTGGAAAACATTCGCACTCCTATGGGTGGCCCTGGGGTGTCAGAGATTGCCTCGACCGTAGGCGGAGCCGATTACTCCGTCATGACCCTCATGTTTCGCACACGTTACGCCCGCCGTCGCCCGCCCGACATCTCGGCCGTACGACGACCGGCGGCGGCGAGGTCTGTAACCTTCCGGCATGCCCGCCGAGCCCGCGACCGACGACTTCCGCTATCCCGGCAACCGGCTCGGCCTGCCCGAGGAGGGGTCCGGCTCGGTGTCCGGCTGGGGCCGCAGGCTCGCCGCACTCGTGGTGGACTGGCTGATCGCCAGCCTGATCGCGTCGGCTGTGGTGCAGCGCCCGCTGTGGTCGGGCGGGAACGACCTCGGTGTCAGTCAGCTGGTGGTCTTCTGCCTGATGAGCGCCGTGCTGGTCGGACTGCTCGGCTTCACGATCGGGCACCGGCTGTTCGGACTGCGGGTGATGCGGCCCGACCAGCGCCCGGTCGGGTTGCTCCGCGGCCTGGTCCGCTCGGCGCTGATCTGCCTGGTGATCCCGGCCGTGATCTACGACCGCGACCGGCGCGGCCTGCACGACAAGGCCGCCGACACAGTCGTCGTACTTCGTTAGGGACGGGTCAGGCGCAGCTGGACGTCGTCCAGATAGCCGGAGCGGAAGCCGGCCTCGGAGTAGGCGAGGTACAGCTCCCACATCCGGCGGAAGGTCGGGTCGAAGCCGAGTGAGCTGACCTCGGGCCAGCGCTCGTTGAACCGGTCCCGCCATAGCCGCAGCGTCGGACCGTAGTGCTGGCCGAGCCGGCGCAGCACCTCGACCTCCAGGCCCGTGTGCTGCCGGGTGACCTGCTCGATCGCCTCGACAGACGGCAGCAGGCCGCCGGGGAAGATGTACTTCTGCACCCAGGTGTAGGTCCGCCGGGTGGCGAGCATCCGCTCGTGCGGCATCACGATCGCCTGCAGCACCGCGACCCCACCCGGGGCGAGCCGACGCTCGATGGTGCCGAAGTACGCCGGCCAGTACTTCTCGCCGACGGCTTCGATCATCTCCACGCTGACCACGGCGTCGAACTCGCCGATCTGGTCCCGGTAGTCCCGCAGCGCCACCTTCACCCGGTCCCGGACCCCGGCCGCCTCGATCCGGGCCTGCGCCTGCAGCGCCTGCTGGGCGCCGATCGTGATCGCGGTGACCCAGGCGCCGCGCTGCGCGGCACGCACCGCCAGGCTGCCCCAGCCGCACCCGATCTCCAGCACCCGAGAGCCGGACCGCACGCCGGCGGCGTCCAGCACCGCGTCGAGCTTGCGCAGCTGGGCAGGTTGCAGGTCCTCGTACGACAGGCCGTCGACGTTCAGCTGCTCCGGCGCGAACTGCGCACAGGAGTAGGTCATCGTCGGGTCGAGGAACTCGGCGAACATCGAGTTGTTCAGGTCGTAGTGCCGGCTGGCGTTCTGCCGGGCCTGGTTGCGGTCGTTGTCCTGGTCCGCGGGGTGCGCGCGGGTCGCCAGGCCGCGCAGCGACTGGGCCCACTGCGGGATCAGCCCGGAGTCCTTCTCCGGACTGAAGCGCTCCGCGAACGGGAGCAACAGGTCGGCCAGGTCGGTGCCCGGTGCCGGGTCCCAGTCACCGGCCAGGAAGGACTCGCCGAAACCGGTGCCGGCGTCGCGGCCGAGCCGGTCGAGAAACGGGCCGGGGCGATGCACCTCCAGCACCGGGCCGCCCTGGCCGTACCTGGTGCCGTCCAGGGCTATCGTCGCGGGCAGGTCCCGCGCCACGTACTTGATCGCCGCCTGGGCCGCCGCGCGTCGTACCGGATGGGGCTTCGGTGGACGCAGCGACGGCCACCTGTCCAGTGCCGGTTCGTGCGCAAGCTGTCGGAGCTCGCTCATCTGCCCTTCATGGCCTGCCGTGCGCCCTTCATCGAGGTCGGGATGGGACCCTTCGGCAGCGGGACCTGCGGGCGGACAGCGTCGAGTGCCTTCAGCCGGGCCAGCAGGTCGGTGATCTCCGACGGCTGCAGGACCGAGGGAAGCTTCATCACGTGCTTGGTGAGCTTGCGGATACTGATCTCGCCCTCGCCATCGCCGGCGATGATCTCGGTGACCGGGGCGCCGCCGGCGACCCGGGCGTGCTTCTTGCGCTCCGCGGCGAGCAGGTTCTTCACCCGGCTCGGCTGGCCCTCACCGACCAGTACGATCCCGGGCCGGCCGACCACGCGGTGCACGATGTCCGCGTTCTTGGTGACAGCCACCGCCGGGGTGACGTACCAGCCGCGCCGCAGCGTCTGGAGGGCCGACGCGGCGGCGCCGGTCTGGCCCTCGATCTGGCTGTACGCCGCCTTCTCGACCCGGCGGCCGAATACGAACGTGGTGGCCAGCAGCGCGATCGGGAACCCGATCGCGGCCCAGATCCACCACGGCCCGAGGAACACGGCGAGCAGCGCGAACACCGCGGCGACGCCGAGGAAGATCCCGGCCAGCACGAGCCCGATCTTCGGGTCCTGCTTGCGCGTCATCTTGTACGCCGACCGGATCTGCTTCAGCCGGCCCTGCTTCTTCTCGCCGCCGTCGTCCTTCTTCGCCATCGGTGCTGGTGCCTTCGTTCTTGTCGGATCTGTGCCCGAGCGGTTTCAGAGAGTGTTCTACAGGATCTAGTGGTAAGTCGTCGCGTGGCGCGCCATATCTTGTCGCCGCTCCATCGCCTGGCGGTACAGCCTGCCTGCCCGGTACGACGAGCGCACCAGCGGCCCCGACATCACCCCGGCGAAGCCGATCTGCTGGGCCTCGTCGTCGAGCTCGACGAACTCCTCCGGCCGCACCCAGCGCTCCACCGGGTGATGCCGGACCGACGGGCGCAGGTACTGCGTGATGGTGACGATCTCGCAGCCGGCGTCGTACAGGTCGCGCAGCGCGTCGGTCGCCTCCTCGCGGGTCTCACCCATGCCGAGGATCAGGTTCGACTTGGTCACCAGGCCGTCCGCCCGGGCCTGCCGGATCACCTCCAGCGAGCGGTCGTAGCGGAACCCGGGCCGGATCCGGCGGAAGATCCGCGGCACCGTCTCGATGTTGTGCGCGAACACCTCGGGCCGGGACGAGAACACCTCGGCCAGCTGGTCCGGCTCGGCGTTGAAGTCCGGCGCCAGCATCTCCACCCCGGCGTTCGGGTTCAGTGCGTGGATCTGCCGGATGGTCTCGGCGTACAGCCAGGCGCCGCCGTCGTCCAGGTCGTCGCGGGCGACGCCGGTGACGGTCGCGTACCGCAGGCCCATGGTGCGGACCGACTCGGCCACCCGGCGCGGCTCGTCGCGGTCCAGCGCCTTCGGCTTCCCGGTGTCGATCTGGCAGAAGTCACAGCGCCGGGTGCACTGGTCGCCGCCGATCAGGAAGGTCGCCTCGCGGTCTTCCCAGCATTCGAAGATGTTCGGACAGCCCGCCTCCTGGCAGACCGTGTGCAGCTGTTCGGACTTCACCAGGCGTTGCAGCTTGGTGTACTCCGGACCCATCTTCGCGCGGGTCTTGATCCACTCGGGTTTGCGCTCGATCGGGGTCTCCGCGTTGCGCACCTCGAGGCGTAGTAGCTTCCGTCCTTCTGGGGCGATGGTCACGGGCCCCAGACTACGCGGCCGAACCGGACAGGGCAGAAAGGCCCGCAGCCGAGCCAGCGGGTACGACGCGGATCCGCCTGGCGGGGGACGCTGGTTGACAGCGGGCCGCCGTAGGCTGGTACGCCGTGTCGAACCCCACGTCTGCAGCGCGGAGCACCGAGTGGCGCCGCCCGCGGCCACCGGCCGCGGCGCAGTGGCGCGACCTCGCGATCGCGATCGCGCTGGCGATCGGCGGGGTGTTCGGGACCGAGCTCGGCCGAGCCCTCGGGCAGGTGCCGGACCTCGGCGCCGGTGGCGTGGAGGTGTACCTGTGGTCGGCGGTGATCGCGCTGCCGCTGGCTCTGCGCCGCCGGTACCCGATCGCGGTGATGGTCACGGTCGCGCTGATCTTCTTCATCGCGGGCGAGCGGCACGAGATCGCGGTGATGTCGAACCTGGTGGTGCAGGCGGATCTGTTCGTCGCGATCTACTCGGCGCACGCCTGGGCCCGGGACCGGCAGCGGCTGATGGTCGCCACCGTGGTGGTCGTGGTCGGGATGTTCAGCTGGCTGGTGTACGGGTTCGTGAAGGCGCTCCAGCTGGACGTGATCGAGGGCAGCGAGGACGCCCTGCTGTCGCCGTACGTCTCCTATGTGCTGCTGCAGGTCGCGATCAACGTGGCGTACTTCTTCGGCGCGTTCTTCTGGGGCCGGACCACGTGGCGCAACGCGCGGCAACGCGACATGCTCGAGCGACAGGCCACCGAGCTGGCCCGGCAGCACGAGGAGAACGCGCGGCGGGCGGTGGTGGACGAGCGGCTGCGCATCTCCCGCGAGCTGCACGACGTGGTCGCGCACCACATCAGCAGCATCGGCGTCCAGGCCGGCGGCGCCCGGCGAGTGCTGGAGAAGGACCCGGAGGCGAGCAAGGCCGCGCTCAGCACGATCGAGAACTCCAGCCGCCGCGCGGTCGCGGAGATGCGCCAGCTGCTCGGCACGCTGCGCCTCGTCGACAACACCCTGAACAACACCGTGGACAACAACCTGGACAACACCGGGGACGGCCCAGCCGACGAGGCCGGTACGCCGACGAGCCGGTCGCCGCAGGCCGGTGTCGGCCGGCTGCCGGAGCTGGTCCGCGAGCTGACCGCGGAGAGCGCGCACACGCTGAACCTGACCTACCGCGAGATCGGCCGGCCGCGGGAGCTGCCGGAGACCGTGTCGGTGTCGCTGTACCGGGTCGCGCAGGAGGCGCTCACCAACATCCGCCGGCACTCGACCGCGCGGACCGGTCAGGTGACGCTGCGCTATCTTGCCCCAGGCAACGGTTCGGGCAACGGTTCGGGTCCCGACGAGGGCGCGGAGTGTGCCGCGGTCGAGGTCGAGGTGATCGACGACGGCCGGCCGAACAACGCGCCGAGCGGCAGCGGCCTGGGCCATGTCGGGATCCGGGAGCGGGTCGCGCTGCACGGCGGCGAGACCGAGATCGGTCCGCGGCCGGTCGGTGGCTACCGGGTCCGTGCGAGGTTCCCACTGGAGGAGACGCCGTGACGATGCGGGTTCTGCTGGTCGACGACCAGGACCTGGTCCGGGCCGGGTTCCGGATGATCCTGTCCGTCGAGCCCGACATCGAGGTGGTCGGCGAGGCGTCCGACGGTGACGAGGCGGTCAAGCTGGCCAACGAGACGCGGCCGGACGTGGTGCTGATGGATGTACAGATGCCGGGTACCGACGGCATCGCCGCGACCCAGCAGATCGTCGCCGCGGACGCCGGCAAGGTCGTCATCCTCACCACGTTCGACCGGGACGACTACCTGTTCGAGTCGCTCGGTGCCGGGGCCAGCGGGTTCCTGCTGAAGAACACCGCACCGGAGGACCTGGTCGAGGCGATCCGGATCGTGCACTCCGGCCACGCGCTGCTCGCCCCAGAGGTGACCCGGCGGGTGATCCGGCGCTTCGCCGGCGCGGGGGAGCGGGTGTACCGGCCCGACCTGCTGGCGCAGCTGACCGAGCGCGAACGCGAGGTGCTCGGCCTGATCGCCCGCGGCCTGACCAACACCGAGATCGCCGGGCAGCTGTACGTCGGCGAGGCCACCGTGAAGACGCACGTTTCCCGGGTGTTGCTCAAGCTCGGCGTCCGCGACCGGGTCCAGGCCGTCGTGTTCGCGTACGAGTGCGGCCTCGTCGTCCCCGGCGACGACCCCGCCGCTGACTGACCGGTTCAGCTGCGGCCCAGTCCAGCCTGGCGGCGCGGATGTGTGTGCGCGAATCGCCAGGCTTCCGGCCGGATCCCTGGCGATCCGCGCACGCACGTGGGGGACCTGGCGATCCGCGCACGCACGTCGGGGACCTGGCGATTCGCGCACACATATCCACGCTCGCGCGGCGGGGAGATCCGCCGTACGGATGAGGTGGCGGTTCACTCCTGGGACCGACGTGGCGGACGGGCCCGGATCCCTAGTGTGGTGGCGTGCGCCAGCCCCGGCGTACCGGCGGGCCTATCGCCCGCAGCACGAGCGAACGGTGGAGACCGATCCCATGTTGACCGTGTCCGGGTTGACCCGGCGGTTCGGCGAGACCCTCGCCCTCGACGATGTCAGGTTCGAGGTCGCGCCCGGCCGGCTGACCGGCTTCGTCGGCGCGAACGGCGCCGGCAAGACCACGACGATGCGCATCATCCTCGGCGTCCTCGCGCCGCACGCCGGCGAGGTCCGGTGGAACGGCACGCCGCTGACCCGCGCGACCAGGCGTTCGTTCGGGTACATGCCGGAAGAGCGCGGCCTCTACCCGAAGATGAAGATCCGCGACCAGCTGGTGTTCTTCGGCAAGCTGCACGGTCTCGACCCGGATGCAGCCGCCGAGCGGGTGGACAAGCTGCTGGACCGGCTCGGCCTGGCCGAGCGCGCCGGCGACATGCTCGAGACGCTGTCGCTCGGCAACCAGCAGCGGGTGCAGATCGCCGCCGCGCTGGTGCACGAGCCGGTCGCGCTGGTGCTGGACGAACCATTCAGCGGGCTGGATCCGTTCGCGGTCGACGCGATGGCCGACCTGCTCCGCGAGGAGGTCGGGTCGCACGTGCCGGTGCTGTTCTCCAGTCACCAGCTGGAGCTGGTCGAGCGGCTGTGCGACGACCTGGTCGTGCTGTCGCACGGAAAGGTGGTCGCCGCGGGGGCGGTGGACGAGCTGCGCGGTAACGGCCGCCGTACGACCGTCTACCGGGTGGTGCTGGACAGCGACGCGGGCTGGTTGCGGGACGTAGCGGGTCTGACAGTGAAGGACGTCGACGGTTGCTCCGCGCAGATCGATGTCGGCGAGCCCGGGCGTGAGCAGGAGCTGCTGCGGGCCGCGCTGGAGCGTGGCCCGGTCCGTGAGCTGACACCGGTGCGGCCCGCGCTCAGCGATGTCTTCCGGGAGGCGACCAGCCGATGAGCGACACGCAGACGGAGCCCACACCAGCCGTGACACCAGCCGTGACACCAGCCGTGACACCAGCATGGTGGCTCGTGGCCGAACGCGAGATCACCACGAAGGTGCGGGACAAGACGTTCATCGGGTCGACGGTATTCCTGCTGCTCATCGTGCTCGCCTCGATCGTGATCCCGGCGCTGATCTCCGGCTCCGACGGCCCGGACAAGGTCGCTGTGGTCGACCCGCTCGGTACGGCGGTGGTGAAGCGCGCGGACCAGGTGGCCGGTGGTGGCGCGTACGAGGCCCGCCAGCTCGCCGGGGTACCGGAGGCGGAGCGGCTGGTGTCCGACGGTGACGTCGACGCGGCGCTGGTGCCCGGCGACGGCGGGTACACCGTGGTCGGCGGCTCCGAGGTGGACTCCGACTTGCTGGCGAGCCTGCGCGAAGCACTGCTCGCGCAGCAGACCGAGCGGAACGCGGCCGGTGCCGGGCTGACCCCGGACGAGCTGCGCGCCGGAAGCGGGCTGACCGAGCGGCTGCTCGACCCTGGTCCGATCCCGCCACTGGTGGCCGAGCTCGCGAGCATCGGGCTGGCGATCGTGTTCTACATGACCGCGCTCGGGTTCGGGATGATGATCGCGCAGAGCGTGGTGCAGGAGAAGGAGAGCCGCGTGGTCGAGATCCTTGCCGCGGCGGTCCCGATCAGGGCGCTGCTGTGGGGCAAGGTGCTGGGCAACTCGATCATGGCACTCGCGCAGATCACCGTGATCGCGATCGCGGCCATCATCGGCCTGACCGCGATCGACCGCGACGATCTGCTCAGCGTGATCGCGCCGGTCAGCGGCTGGTTCGTGGTGTACTTCGTGCTCGGGTTCGTCGCGCTGGCCAGCCTGTGGGCGGTCGCCGGCTCGATCGCCACCCGGCAGGAGGACCTGCAGTCCACCACTCTGCCCGGGCAGATGATCCTGCTGTTGCCGTTCTTCTTCTCGGTCTTCGCCGGTGACAGCGCGAAGACGGTAGCGTCCTTCGTGCCGATCGCCTCGTCGATGGCGATGCCGGGCCGGATGCTGACCGAGGACGTGCCGCTGTGGCAGCCGTTGGTCTCGATCGCGATCCTGATCGCGGCGACCGTCGGGCTCGTCGCCGGCGGCGCCCGGCTGTACGAGCGGACCCTGCTGCAGACCGGCCGGCGGATGGGTTACCGCGAGGCGATAGCGCAGAAGGCAGAGTAGTTCATCGGTGATGGCGGCGCGGCGTTACGGTGCGGCAGCACTCTGTAATGGAACCGCAATGCTCTGGCCGTGCTTGCCGTGGGATGGGTCGACTACGGTTTCGGCGCATGAACGTCGAGCTGCGCCACCTGCGGGTGGTGGTCCTGGTGGCGGAGTCCGGCAGTGTCGGGCGCGCCGCGCGGTCCCTGAAAGTGAGCCAGCCGAGCCTTACCGCCCAGCTGAAACGCATCGAGGCGGCGTTCGGCGGGCAGTTGTTCGAGCGCTCGCACACCGGCGTCACTCCGACGCCGCTGGGCCGGTACGCGGTCGAGCGGGCGCGAGCCATCCTGGTCGACGTCGACCACCTCGCGGCAACCGTGAGCGCGATGACCGCTGTCGAGCCGAGCAGCGTCCGGCTCGGCGGCTTCCCGACCGCGCCGGTCTCCGGAATCGCGAACCGGTTGCGTGCGCACCACGACATCGAGCGGGTCAGCATCGAGGTCGAGTGGTCCAGCTCGGTGCTGCTCCAGCAGCTCGTCAGCGGCCGGCTGGACTTCGCGATCCTGCGGGAGTACCCGGGATTCGAGCTGCGGACGCCGCCCGGTGTGCACGGCCGCACGATCGTCGAGCGTGAGTCGGCGTACGTCGCGATGTCGACCGGCCACCGGCTGGCGAAGTCCACCGCGCCCGGAGCCGAGGTCAAGCTGGCCGACCTCTGCACCGAGGAGTGGATCGGCGAGCCACCGGACGACTCGGGCTTCCACGTACTGTTCCGGGCGGCCTGCGAGGACGCCGGGTTCCAGCCGAAGGTGGAGCACCACTCGGTCGACACCTCGGTGCAGATGGGCTTCGTCACCAGCGGGCAGGGTGTCGCGCTGACCGCGCCCACGTCGTACCGGGTGCTGTCCGGCTCGGTCACCACCCGGCCGCTGGCCGGCGAGCCGATCCACCGCCGGCTGCTGCTCGCCTGGAGCGGTGACTCACCGCGGGCCCAGATGGCCGACGAGGTGTGGGACATGGCGGTGTCGGCGTACGACGAGGCGCTGCACGAGCACGCCGCCCGGCCGGTCGCGATGGCCCAGGCTGTCTAGCGCCGCGGCGGGCCGCCGAAGACGGGCGGCATCGGGTTCGGGTTGGCCTGCGGGTACGGGCCGCTGGGGTACTGCGGCGCCGACGTCGTGTTCCAGCGGCGCAGGCCGAGGATGAGCAGCACGACGCCGATGAACAGCAGCGAGCCGTCCCACAGGATGTAACCGGCCGACCGCTCACCCGGCAGCTCGAACAGCTTCAGCAGGTCCACGACCGTCGTCAGGGGGAGTAGCTGTACGGCGCCGGCGGCGGCCGTCATCAGCAGCCCCACGCCGACCAGCGCACCCGCGCCGAACGCGCCCAGCATCAGGCCCAGTACGACTGCGGTCGCGACCAGCAGCAAGAGCCACGGCAGCGTCTTGGTCAGCTCGTTATCGAACCGGACGGCACGGTACGCCGCCAGCCGTGCGCCACTGATGTTGAGGGCGACGGTGGCCGCCCAGCCGAGCCGATGATGATGCCCAGTACCAGCCCCGCTCCCCGTCCCACCTTCACACTCCGCGGTCCGCCGGCGGCCGGAACTCGGTGGTGGAGTCGTCGTCAGGCGGCGAGAAGACGCGGGTCCGATCGGCGCCCTGGTCGGCGTACGCGGAGCTGGTGTCCGGTATCCGCTCGTCCCGGCGCGCGTTGAGGCGTGCCTGCTCCTCCGCCTCGATGGCGCGCACCTCGTCGGCCCGCAGCTGCCGGCGCCGCCTCGCGGCAAGCGCGATCAGCTGGAAGGTGTACACCAGCGTGATCACGCCCAGCACCGGCACCAGGCCGTCGAGCACCGCCTTCTTGACGCCCTCGATCATGCCGTCGGTGACGCCCGGGATGTCGTTCAGGAAGTTCGTCATCCGGTTCGGGATGAAGTACACGGCGTACGCCATCACCCCGAACACGATCGCCGCGCCGAGCGATCCCGCTCCGGCGAACAATGACACCGCGATCCAGAGCGCAAGGGCCCAGACGGCGTACACGACTCCTGTTTCGCGGGCACTGAGGTCGATATCGCCGCCAGAGGCCAGCACACCGAAAGCTGCCGGTCCGGCTAGGGCGACCGCGACGCCGAGAATGAACCCAAAGATCTTGGCCATCCACACACCATATGGGGGACGGCGTCGCGACATGCCGTTGCACGCGTGCCGGGGTGTCGCACCTCGGGTGCTGTCAGCCGAGGGGAGCCAAGCCGTAACTCACGGTGCCCGCGGCGACCGGCTGAGCGGACGCCAGGTCCGGACTCCGGTCGTACTCGTCCCAGCTGAGCAGCTCCTCCAGGTGCCGCCTGGCCGGCTCGATGACCTCGGCGACGGTCACGTCGCGGCCCAGCTCGGCCGACAGCGACGTGGTGCCCGCGTCGCTGATGCCGCACGGCACGATCCGGTCGAACCAGCTCAGGTCCGGGTCGCAGTTCAGCGCGAACCCGTGCATCGTGACGCCGTGCGAGACCCGGATTCCGATCGCCCCGACCTTGCGCTCCGGGCGCTGGTCATCGGCAGGGAGCCAGACACCGCTACGGCCCTTCACCCGACCCGCGGCGACTCCGAGGTCCGCGCACACAGCGACCAGCGCCTCCTCGAGCCGGCGGACGTAGTCCACCACGTACACGTGTGACGCGAGCCGGACGACCGGGTACCCGACCAGCTGCCCCGGGCCGTGCCACGTGATCTTGCCACCGCGGTCCACGTCCACCACCGGAGTACCGTCCACCGGCCGCTCGTGCGGCTCGGTCCGCTTGCCCGCGGTGTACACCGGCGGGTGCTCGAGCAGCAGCACGGTGTCCGGCTCGGTCCCCGCGACGACGCCCGCGTGCAGCCGCCGCTGCTCGTCCCACGCCTGCCGGTAGTCCACCCGGCCCGCCTCCACGAACCGGATACGCCGCTCTGTGATGTCGAGGTCTGCCCGCTTGTCGCCCACGACCGCGAGTCTACGTCGCCGCTCGGGCTCGAACTGTGGCGAGACAATGGGCACAGCGGCGGATGCAATGCCCGCCTGCTTCGTCGACGTCATCGCTACCCGGGGCGGTCGCCCGAGGTCTGTGGATAACCGCCGCGGCCCGTGACGTGGTTCCGGCAGGGTTGTCGACATGGACCTCCACGACATCGACGGGTACCGGCTGCGCCGGCCGCTCGGGTCGGGCTCGGTCGGCACCGTCTGGCTGGCGCGTGACCTCACCTCGGGCCGGCCGGTGGTGGTCAAGCGGGTGCCCGCCGCGTCGGTGCCGCGGGCCGAGTCGTTCCGGCGCGACCTCGCGCTCGCTCGCGGGCTGGGCCACCGGCATGCGGTCCGGCTGCTCGAGGTCCGGCAGGTGAGCCGCGAGTGGCTGCTGGTCAGCGAGTACGTCGGGGCGGGTTCGCTCTTGGACCTGCTGCGGCGCCGCGGCCCGCTGTCGACCGGGGAACTGGTCACGCTGCTCAGCCCGCTGGCCCAGGTACTGGCCGCCGCCCACCTGCGCGGTCTGTGTCACGGTCATCTCGGCGCCGGCGACGTGCTGCTCACCGCGGACGGCCGCCCGCTGCTCGCCGACCTCGGGCTGCGGCTCACCGTCGGTGACCAGGGCTCTTCCGGCGGGGACCTCGCCGCGCTGGGAGCGCTGGCCAGGGCGGCGGGTGGCGACCCGGCCGTGTTCACCGAGGACCTGTTCAGCGGTGACGGTACGGCGGTCGCGGCGCGGGTGCTGGACGTGGCGGAGCCGGAGCCGATCGGTCTCGGGTTCGGCACCGAGGCGGCTGGGTCCGAAGAGCGGCCCGAACGTTCCACCGGTTCTCCGGACGCCGGTTCTCCGGATGGGCGGGAGCTGGATGCCCCGGAGCCGGATGCCTCGCCGGATGGTCGGGACCGGGCCGTCGACCTGGCTCAGCCGGGCGCGACGTCGCGTCGCCGGCAGCGGGTGACCGGGGCGGATCCGTGGGGCCGGGTCGGGTCGCATGTGGCTCCGGATCTGCTGCCCGAGCGGAGCACCCGGCGCCAGCAGGTGCGGTTGCTGGCGGGGCTCGCGATCGCCGTGGTCGCGGCCGGGACACTGCTGGGCCTCGGGATCACCGTGCTCCGGTCCGGCGACGGCGTGACTCAGCGCGGCGGCGACGCTGCGGTGCCCGTGCCGTCGCCCCCGCGGGCGTCGACGGGAGCGCGGCCGGGCTCGTTGCCGCCGCAACGGCCGGTGCGAGCGTGGCTGGCGACACTGACGGCGCTGGACGCGCGGCGGGCGCAGGCGTTCGCGCGGCTCGACCCGGCCGCGCTGGACGCGGTCTACAAACGCGGCAGCCGGCCCTGGTCCGCCGACCGGGCGCTGCTGGCGTCGTACCAGGAACGGCGGGTCCGAGTGCACGGGTTGCAGATCCAGGTGCGCAGCGTCGAGGTGGAGCAGCCGTACGGCGACGCGGTGGTGCTGCGGGTGGTGGACCGGTTCGCCGGCGCGACTGCCATCGACGCCGCGGGGCGGCGGATCACGCTTCCGGCCGGGCCGGTGACGACCCGGCTGATCACGATGACCGGCGGAGCCGGACACTGGCGGATCAGCTCGATCGCGCAGGGCTGAGCGCGGCCGCCACCGCGGAACCGATGTCGGGGTGGGTGAAGGTGAAGCCGGCGTCGAGCAGCCTCGTCGGGACCGCCCGGGTGCTGCCGATCATCTCCCAGGCGAGATCGCCGGCCGCGGCCCGCAGGACGAAGCCCGGCACCGGGAACAGCGCCGGCCGGTGCAGCCCGGACGCGAGCGCGTGGACGAACTCGTCGTACCGCGGCGGCTCCGGCAGCGTCAGGTTGACCGGACCGGACAGCTCGTTGTGCTCGGCAACGAACCGTACGGCGCGCAGCCAGTCGGTGACCGAGATCGTGGCGAAGAACTGCCTGCCCGAGCCGAGCCGGCCACCGACCCCGAACCGGAACGGCAGCGCCATGACCCGGAACGCGAGTGCGTCGGATGCCAGCACCACCCCGGTGCGCAGGTACGCGACCCGGGAGCCGGCCTCGGCCGCCGGAGCGGTCGCCCCCTCCCAGAGCCGGCACACGTCGGCGAGGAAGCCCTCGCCGCGCTCGGAGTCCTCGGTCAGGACCTCGTCGCCACGGTCCTCGCCGTACGCGGACTTCCCGCTCTGCACCAGCAAGGCCGGCGTGCCATCGGCCTTCACCACGGCGTCGGCGAGCGTCGCGGTCGTTCGGACCCGGCTCTCGCGCAACACGCTCTTGTAGCGCGGGGTCCAGGGCCGGCCGATATTCGCGCCGGCCAGGTTCACCACCACGTCCGCGCCGGTGAGCACATCCGGGTCGAGCACACCGGCGTACGGGTCCCATTGCCGCTCATCTGCCGCCGTCGGCTCGCGCCGGACCAGCCGTACGACGTCGTGGCCGTCGCGGGCCAGGTCCCGGGTCAGCGCGGTACCCAGGAAGCCGGACCCGCCGGCCACCACGTACCTCATCGCGCCCGACTTCTCAGACCTCGAACTGGCCGGCTTCGAGCCGCTGCTTCACCGCGACCAGGAAGCGGGCCGCGTCAGCGCCGTCGACAAGCCGGTGGTCGTAGGTCAGGGCCAGGTACACCATGTGCCGGATCGCGATCGTCTCGCCCAGGTTCTGGTCGTCGATCACCACCGGGCGCTTCACCACCGCGCCGGTACCGAGCATGCCGACCTGCGGCTGGTTCAGGATCGGGGTGTCGAACAGCGCGCCACGGCTGCCGGTGTTGGTCAGCGTGAACGTCCCGCCGGTCACCTCGTCCGGCAGCACCTTGTTGTTCCGGGTGCGGTCGGCCAGGTCGGCGATCTTCTTCGCCAGGCCCGCGATGTTCAGGTCGCCGGCGTCGTGCACGACCGGGACCATCAGGCCCTTCTCGGCGTCCACCGCGATGCCCAGGTGCTCGGCGCCGTGGTAGGTGATCTCGCCCTTCTCGGTGTCGATCGACGCGTTCAGCTTCGGGTACTGCTTGAGCGCCTCCAGCGCGGCCTTCGCGAAGAACGGCAGGAAGGACAGCTTGACACCCTCCCGGACCTCGAACTCGGCCTTCTTGGCCTGCCGCAGCCGCGCGATCGCGGTCACGTCCACCTCGACCACCGTCGTCAGCTGCGCGGAGACGTGCAGCGACTCGACCATGTGCGACGCGATCGACTTGCGGATCCGGCTCATCTTCTCGGTGGTCCCGCGCAGCGGGCTGACCGGGGCCGGCGCGGCAGCTGCACCGGCCGCGGGCTGTGCGGCGGCCGACTCAGCTGCCGCGGCGGCGGCCTGCTTCTTGGCCTCGGCGGCGGCGAGTACGTCCTGCTTGCGGATCCGGCCACCAACGCCGGTGCCCTGCAGGCTGCCGAGGTCGACGCCGTGCTCATTCGCCAGCTTGCGGACCAGCGGGGTGACATAACCGTTGCCCGACTCGGTTCGGGTCGCGGTGTCCGTACCGCCCTGCGGCTGGGCCTGCGCGGCCGGTGCCTGGGCCGGCGCGGGTGCCTGAGCGGGGGCCGGCTGGGCGGGCGCCTGCTGCGGCGCGGGGGTCGGTGCCGGAGCGGCCTGCTCCGCTGCGGGCTGTTGGGGCTGTTCGGCGGGCTGCTGCTCCTGCGCGGCCTGCTCCGGTGCGGGCTCGGCCGGTGCGCTCGACGGCCGCGCGTCGGCGCCGCCGATGATCGCCAGCTCGGCCCCGACCTCGACGGTCTCGTCCTCGGCGACCTTGATCTCCACCAGTGTTCCCGCCACCGGTGACGGGATCTCGGTGTCCACCTTGTCCGTGGACACCTCCAGCAGCGGCTCGTCCACGGCGACCGACTCGCCGACCTGCTTGAGCCAGCGCGTCACCGTGCCCTCGGTGACGCTCTCGCCGAGCGCCGGCAGCGTGACCGGCGTACCGCCTCCGCCGCTCGGCGCGCTGCCATCCTGACCGGCAGCCGGCTGCTGGGTTTGCTGCTCCTGCGCCTGGGCCGGCTCCTCCTGCGGCGGTGCCGGCGTCTCGGCCGGAGCCTGCTGGGCCTGCGGCTGCGCTGCCTCCTGAGCCGGCGCCTCCTCCTGAGCAGGCTGCTGCTCCTGAGCGGGCTGCTGCTCCTGGGCCTGCGGTGCCTCCTGTGCTTGCTCCTCGGCCGGTGCCTGCTGGCCGGCTTCCTGCTGCTGGGCCGGGGCGTCGCCGCCGCCGCCGCCCTCGCCGGCCTCACCGATCACGGCAAGCTCGGAGCCGACCTCGACCGTCTCGTCCTCGGCAACCTTGATCTCGAGCAGGGTGCCGCCGACCGGCGACGGGATCTCGGTGTCCACCTTGTCGGTCGACACCTCGAGCAACGGCTCGTCCACGGCGACCGTGTCGCCGACCTGCTTGAGCCAGCGCGTGACGGTGCCTTCGGTGACGCTCTCCCCGAGGGCCGGCAGGGATACGGAGGTCGGCATGACGGTCGTTGCTCCTTCGTCGCTTCATCGGTCTCGGGTCAGCCTACGGTGCCGGACGAGCACGCGGGCTGTGGGTCACGCCGACCCGTTGCGTCCGAAGATGCGGCGCGGGATCCGCGTGTACCTCGGACGCGAGCGGGCGGTCAGTCGTGGAAGTGCAGGGGCTTGCCGGCGAGCGCGAGGTGCGCCTCGCCGATCGCCTCGTTCTGGGTCGGGTGCATGTGCACCAACGGCGCGACATCGGCCGGGAACGCCTCCCAGTTGTAGATCAGCTGCGCCTCGCCGATCAGCTCGCCGACCCGGGAGCCGACCATGTGGACGCCGACCACGGGGCCGTCCTTGGCGCGGACCAGCTTGACGAACCCGGACGTCTTGAGGATCTGGCTCTTGCCGTTGCCGCCGAGCGGATAGTTCAAGGTCTCGACCTCGCCGTACTGCTCCTTCGCCTCCGTCTCGGTCAGCCCGACCGACGCGACCTCCGGCTCGCAGTAGGTGACCCGCGGGATCCCGGTCTCGTCGATCACGGCCGGGTTCAGCCCGGCGATGTCCTCGGCGACGAAGATGCCCTGCTGGAACCCGCGGTGCGCCAGCTGCAGGCCCGGCACGATGTCGCCGACGGCGTACACGCCCGGCACGCTGGTGCGCAGCCGCTCGTCGGTGGTGACGAAACCGCGGTCCATCGCGACTCCGACCTCCTCGTACCCCAGGCCGTTGGTGTTCGGGCCGCGGCCGACCGCGACCAGCAGCAGCTCGGCCTCGATCACCTCGCCGCCCTTGACCGTCACCCGGACACCCGCGTCGGTGGTCTCGACGGACTCGAACGGCGTACCCGTCTTGAAGGCGATCTTGCGCTTCCGGAATGCCCGCTCGAGCGTCTTGCTGGAGTCGGCGTCCTCGGTCGGTACCAGGTTCGGCAGCGCCTCCACGATCGTCACCCGTGTCCCGAACGACGTCCACGCGCTGGCGAACTCGACGCCGATCACGCCGCCGCCGAGCACCACGGCCGACTCCGGCACCCGATCCAGCGTGAGCGCGTGCTCGCTGGCGATCACCCGGTTGCCGTCGAGCTCCAGGCCCGGCAGCGACTTCGAGTACGAGCCGGAGGCCAGCACGACGTTCTTGCCCGTGTACGTCGTGCCGTTCACCTCGACCGTGGTCGGGCTGATGAGCCGGCCCTCGCCCTCGATGACGGTGATGCCGCGGTTCTTGAGCTGCCCGACCAGGCCCTTGAACAGCCGGTCGACGACGCCGTCCTTGTACTTGTTCACGCCACCCATGTCGACGCCCTCGACGGTCGACTTCACGCCGAACTGCTCGCCATCGCGGGCCGCGTCGGCGACCTCGGCCGCGTGCAGGATCGCTTTGGTCGGGATGCAGCCTCGGTGCAGACAGGTGCCGCCGACCTTGTCCTTCTCGACCAGCGCCACGTTCATCCCGAGCGTGGCCGCCCGCAGCGCGGTCGCGTACCCACCGCTGCCGCCGCCGAGGACGACGATGTCGTAAGACGTGCTGCTGGTGTCTGTCACGGTGTTCCTCCAGGCGACCGCGGGGGGTCTGTATCGGGTCCAGGTCGGGTCAACGGCCGGTATCCGGATCGCGGATCCGCACCGGCGCCATCTTGTCACCGGGTTGCACCTATGAGAGACACTGGCTCCCATGAAGTGGTTCAGTCGCCGGAACCGTCCGGGAACCATGCGCCGGGCGAAGAGCCCCGACATGGCTCACCTGGACGAGTTCGCCAGGACCAGGAACGGTGTCGAGGGCTTCGTCGAGCCGCGGACGGCGATCACCGACGTGACGCTGCTGCTGGTCGCGATCGACGGCGAGTGGACCCGCCGCCGGGTCCCGTCGGTCGAGTGGGCGCACGACTTCGCGAACAACCACGGCATCCCGTCGTACGACGCCGCGGTGGTCGGCTACCCCCAACGCATGCGCGACTACAACGCCCGCCGCAAGTCCCAGGGCCTGTCCTAGCCCCCAGGCACCCGAACCACCCGCACCCGGCCCCGCACCCTAGAGGCCGGCGCCCACCAGGCACCAGGCGATCATCGGTCACTTTTTCCTTTTCTGTGGATAACGCGGTCACCTGACCGCCGGCGTGCACCCGACCGGTTATCCACAGAAAAGGAAAAAGTGACCGATGATCGCAAATGTAAGGAGGAGCCTGGCCCCGGCAAACACGTGCGGGAGGTCAGGGGGTTGAGGATGAGGCCAGCTGGACCAGGGTGCGGACGGCGAAGCCGGTGCCGCCGGCGGGGGTGTAGTTGCTGGCACCGCCGTCGTTGAAGGCCGGGCCGGCGATGTCCAGGTGCGCCCAGTCGATGCCGTCGGCAACGAACTCGCCGAGGAACGCGGCCGCGGTCAGCGCGCCACCCCAGGCCTCGCCGATGATGTTGGCCAGGTCCGCGACCTTGGAGTGCTGCTTCAGCTTCTCCAGCAGCTCCGGCGGGATCGGCAGCGGCCAGAGCGACTCGCCCGCGGAGTCCGCGGCGTCGATGACCCGGTGCCGGGTGGCGTCATTGTTCGCGAAGGCGGCGGCGATCTTGGTGCCGAGGGCAACGACACATGCGCCGGTCAAGGTGGCGACGTCCACGATCAGGTCGGGCTCGTCCTCGCTGGCGCGAACCAGCGCGTCGCCGAGCACCAGCCGGCCCTCGGCGTCGGTGTTCAGCACCTCGACGGTCTTGCCGCCGTACATGGTCAGCACGTCGGACGGCCGGGTGGCCGAGCCCGACGGCATGTTCTCCGCCATCGCGGCGTAGGTGGTGACCCGCACCGGCAGGCCGAGCTGCGCGATCGCGATCGTGGCCGCGACCACCGCGGCGGCGCCGGCCATGTCGGCCTTCATCGTGATCATCGCGGTCGGCGGCTTCAAAGACAGGCCGCCGGAGTCGAAGGTGATGCCCTTGCCGACGAACGCCAGGTGCGGCACCGGCCCGCTCTTCGCACGGAGCTTCGGGGTGTAGCTGAGCCGGACCAGCCGCGGCGGGTTGTGCGAGCCCTTGCCGACGCCCATGATCCCGCCGTACCCGCCCTTGGTGAGCGCCTTCTCGTCGAGCACCTCGGCCTTCACGCCGTGCTTCTTCGCGAGCTCGACCGTGTCCGCCGCGAACTCGATCGGATGCAGGTCCGACGGCGGCGTGTTCACCCAGTCGCGAGCTGTGTTCACGGCCTCGGCGACCACCCTGGCCTGCTCCAAGGCGGCCTTCGCGTCCTTGCCGCGCGCCTGGTCGGTGAGCACCGTCAGGTCGCCCGTGCTGGTGTTCTTGTTCGAGTCGGACTTGTACGCCGTGAAGGCGTACCGCCCGAGCAGCGCACCCTCGGCCACCGCCCGGACACTGTCCGGGTCGGGCGCCGGCAACGCCAGCGCGACGGACTGGGACGCCTTGGTCGCCCGTACCGCGGCACCGGCGGCGCGGCGCAGATCCTCGGTCTTGAGCTCACCGTCCGGCGCCGGCCCGAGCCCGACCGCGACCACGGCGGTCGCCTTCATTCCGCGTGCGGCCGCGAGCTTGGTCACGTCGCCGGCCTTGCCGCTGGCGCCGAGGTTCGCCAGCACCTCGGCCAGCTTCCCGTCGTACGCCCGGTTGACCGACTCGGTACCGGCGGGGAGCGTCACTCCGCTGTCGCCCTTCACGACGGCGATCACCACCACGTCGGACTTCACGTTCGCGACGTCGGTCTTGCTCAGGCTGATGGTGGTCACGGGTGTCCTCTCGCGGTGGGCGGCGGTGCTCCGGGGAATGCTACGCGGAACGCGCTGAGGTAGGTTCCGGCCCATGACAGAGACTGCGCTGCTC
Organism: Kribbellaceae bacterium; assembly: GCA_035650275.1. Classification (GTDB taxonomy): domain Bacteria; phylum Actinomycetota; class Actinomycetes; order Propionibacteriales; family Kribbellaceae; genus DASRHY01. Next base: position 29,699 of record DASRHY010000246.1, read on the forward strand.
AGGTCCCCGCTGCACGAACGGCACGCCGCGCTGGGTGCCAAGTTCGCCGAGTTCGGCGGCTGGGAGATGCCGCTGGAGTACTCGGGCGTGGTCGCCGAGCATACCGCCGTACGGACTGCGGTCGGCGTGTTCGACGTCAGCCACCTGGGCAAGGCGTCGGTCCGCGGCGACGGCGCGGCGGCGTACGTGAACGCCTGTCTGACCAACGACCTCGGCAAGATCGGTCCCGGCAAGGCGCAGTACACGCTGTGCTGTCTCGACAGTGGACCTCAGGAGGGCGGCGTCGTCGATGACCTGATCGCCTACCTGCACGACGAGAACGACGTCTTCCTGATCCCGAACGCCGCGAATACCGCCGAGGTGGTACGACGCCTCGCCGAGCAGGCGCCCGACGGCGTCACGGTGACCAACCAGCACACCGAGTACGCCATTCTCGCGGTGCAGGGCACCAGGAGCGACGAGGTGGTGTCCGCGATCGGGCTGCCGGTCGGGCACGACTACATGTCGTTCCAGCTCGCGGACGTGGACGGCGCGACGGTGGTGGTGTGCCGGACCGGGTACACCGGCGAGCGGGGGTACGAGCTGGTGGTGCCGAACGATGCCGCGGTCGGGATCTTCGACGCGCTGCTCGCGGCGGGGGAGAGGTACGGCATCGTGCCGGCCGGACTGGGTGCGCGGGACACGTTGCGCACCGAGATGGGCTACCCGCTGCACGGGCAGGACATCTCGCCGGAGATCACTCCGGTGCAGGCCCGGCTCGGCTGGGCCGTCGGCTGGAAGAAGGACGCGTTCTGGGGCCACCAGGCGCTGCGCGCCGAGAAGGAGGCCGGCCCGACCCGGGTGCTGCGCGGGCTGCTGGCGGTCGGCCGGGGGATCCCGCGTCCGGGGATGACCGTGCTCGGCGCGGACGACGCGCCGGTCGGCGAAGTGACCTCGGGTACCTTCTCGCCGTCGCTCAAGAAGGGAGTCGCCCTCGCCCTGGTCGGGTCCGGTCTCGCCGAGGGGGACGAGGTGTCCGTCGACGTGCGCGGCCGCCGGGAGCCGTTCGAGATCGTCAAGCCGCCGTTCGTCTCGGTTCACGTCCGGGAGGACTGACCCCGCCGCTCTGGACCCGTCGTACCAGGAGAATCCCGAATATGCACTGGAAGCGCACGGCCGTGTTCGCGGCCGTCGTGATACTGGCCGTCACGGCCTGTGCCGACGACCCGCCGGCCGGCGCCCCGAACACGACCCCCACCACGCCCCCCGCCACGACACCGACTACGACACCGGTCCAGTCGCCGTCCGCCGGTGACGTGGTGGCCGACCAGACGGCCAAGGGTCCGGCCAGGCCCGTGGACGGCGCGACCAAGGGCGGCATCATCACCGCGTACGCCGAGGCTGCGCCGGCCACCCTCGACCCGTCCGGCGTCGACGACACCGACGGCCGGCAGATCCAGAAGCTGTACCTGCGGGCACTCACGCAGTACGACCTGCGGGACGGCAAGCCGGTGCTGGTGCCGGACCTGGCCCAGAACCTCGGCACCCGCTCGCCGGACGGGCTGACCTGGACGTTCCGGCTGAAGAGCGGGATCAAGTACCAGGACGGTACGCCGGTCAAGGCCGACCACATCGTGTATGCGGTCAAGCGCTCGTTCGTCCGGCCGCGGTTCGCCAGCGGGCCGTCGTACCACCTGGACTTCCTCGCCGGCGCCGACGAGTACGACGGCCCGTACGGTCCGGACGGCGAGAACTACTCGGGTGTCGAGGCGACCGACGACTACACCGTCGTGTTCCACCTGGCGCGCCCGTTCGACGCGCTGCCGTTCTTCGCGTCGTACCCGATGTTCGCCCCGATCCCGAAGGAGCGCGACCGCCGGTCGATCTACCAGCTGACGCCGATGTCGACCGGCCCGTACCAGGTCGCGTCGCACGAGCCCGGCAAGCAGCTGCGGCTGACCACCAACCCGAACTGGAACCCGGACACCGACCCGGTCCGGCACCAGTACGCGGACGGCTTCGTGTTCCACTGGGGCGGCGATCCGGAGGCGCAGCAGCGCAACGTCCTGGACAGCGCCGGCGCCGACGCGAACGCGCTGCAATACGGCGCCATCGAACCGGCCGTGGTGCCGCGGATCGACGACACGAACAGGTCGCAGCTCGTGGTCGGCGACTCGCCCTGCCTCCGGGTGGTCACGATGGACACGCAGCGGATCCCGCTGCCGGTGCGCAAGGCGATCGCCGTCGCGATGCCGTGGGACGCGCTGCGCGCCGCCGAGGGCCTGGCCATGCTCACCTCGCCACCCGCGTCCACGTTGCTGCCGCCCGCCGTGCTCGGGTACGCCGCCTACCGGCTACCGGGCCTGACCGGCACCGGCCCGGGCAACCCGGCGCGGGCCAGGCAGCTGCTGGTCGCCGCCGGGCAGGACGGGTTCGAGCTGAGCTGGTACTACGCCGAGGACGACCCGCTCTCGCGGCGCGTCAGCCAGATCCGCGAGCTCGGCCTCGCGAAGGCCGGGTTCGCGGTCCGCGCGCGCCCTGTACCGGCGGCGAAGCTGCGCGGCCGCAACGCCTCGCCGAACGCCAAGGTCAACATGCTGCGGTCCCCGGCGGCGTGGTGCGCGGACTGGCCGACCGGAAGCAGCTGGTTCCCCGAGCTGTTCACCTCGGCCGCGATCGACCGCGGCACCAGCATGGGCCGGCTGCGCAGCCCCGCACTGGATGCCGAGATCGCGCGGATAGCGGGGCTCGGGCCGGCCGAGCAGCTGCCCGAGTGGGCCCGGCTGGATCGGACGATTCTGAGCAGCTACGTGCCCGTGCTGCCGTACCACTACATGAAGGCGGCGTTCGTGGTCGGCCGGAACATCGGCCACGCGGTCGGCGACCCGACCGCGGGGATGCCCGACCTCACCTCGATGTACCTCCAGCAACCCTGACCGGTCAGGGCACCCCGAGCAGCCGGAGTACGGCAGCGGTGGCGGCGGCCGCGACGACGACGAGCACGAACGGGGCCCGGCGCCAGGCGAGCACGCCGCCGACCAGCACCCCGGCCGGCCGGGCGATGCCCGCGAAGCCGTGCCCGTCGGTGAGGGCGGCCGTGGCGACCAGGGCGGCCAGCAGGACGACGGCGGCCGTGGCTAGCAGCGCCTCGACCCGGTCCGGGACCTCGACCCGGGTACGCAGCACCGGTCCGGCGAACCGGAGTGCGAACGTCCCGGCGGCCAGCACCAGGATCGCGACGACGAGCAGCACCGGGTCGTTCATGACACCGGCTCCTTGTCCTTGTTCTTGTCCTTTGTCTTGTCCTTTGTCTTGTCCGGGTCGCGGGAGAGGGTGAGCAGCAACCCGGCGAGGGCCAGCAGCACCGGCAGGCCGGCCGGGAGGAACGGGGTCGCCGCGAGCGCGACAGCCGCGCCGGCCAGGGCCGGGCGCCGCGTCGTGCGGTCTCGCAGCGAGGGCAGCACCAGCGCCAGCAGTACGGCCGGAAATGCCGCGTCCAGCCCGAACGCATCGGTGTCGGAGATCACCGACCCGGCCAGGCCGCCGGCCAGCACCCCCGCGTTCCAGCACAGGAAGATGCCCACGCCGCAGACCCAGTACGCCGCCCGGCGGCGGTCGGCGTCGTCCTGGCCGAGCGCGAACGCGACGGTCTCGTCGGTCATCAGGTGGCTGCCGGCGGCGCGCCGCCAGCCGTGCCCGAGCACGTTGCTGACCGCCAGTCCGAACGGCAGGTGCCGTCCGTTCACCAGCAGCCCCGCCACGGTCGCCGCGATCGGGCTGCCGCCCGCCGCGACGATTCCGACGAACAGGAACTGCGAGGCGCCGGCGAAGACCAGCAGGGAGAGCGCGACCGGCACCCACAGGTCGAAGCCGGAGCCGACGGCGATCGCGCCGTACGAGACACCGACCACGCAGTCGGCGACGCAGACCAGCGCGATGTCGCGCAGCAGCCCCCGATCAAGGGCCCGGTCAAGGGTTCGGTCCAGGGTTCGCCATATCGAACGCATCGCGTTCTATGCTGAACGCAGGAGGGCTTGTTCGTCAACCCGAACGCTGCGACCGATGGAGCGAACCCATGGAGAAGGCACCCCAGGACGTCATCGCGTCATCACTGCGCCGGGAACGCGCCCGGGCCGGCCTGTCGCTCACCGAGGTCGCCCGCCGGGCCGGGATCGCCAAGTCCACGCTGTCCCAGCTCGAGTCCGGCACCGGGAACCCCAGCGTGGAGACGCTCTGGGCGCTCTGCGTCGCGCTCGGCGTGCCGTTCTCGCAGTTGGTGGACCCGCCGCGCCCCCAGGTCCAGCTGATCCGCGCTGACGAGGGCCCGGCGATCTCGTCGGAGCGATCCGACTACCGCGCCACGCTGGTCGCGTCCTGCCCGCCGAACGCCCGCCGCGACATCTACCGGATCGCCGCCGAGCCCGGCCCCGGGCGGGAGTCCGACCCGCACATGCCCGGCGTGATCGAACATGTCGTGCTGAGCGCCGGGCGGGCGCTGGTCGGACCCACCGCCGAGCCGGTCGAGCTGGCGCCGGGCGACTACATCGCCTATCCGGGCGACGCTCCGCACATCTTCCAGGCCCTGGAGCCGGGCACCCGCTGCGTCCTGGTCTCCGAGCACGTCTAGCTCACGCCTAGATCGGCAGCTCCAGGGCGACGTCGCGGCCGGGCGCGATGAACCCGGCGAGCCGGGCGGCCTCGGCGGCCAGGTCGTCCCGCTCCGCCGGCGTGAACTGCCGGAACGGCTCGACCCGTAGGACGTTCTCGCGCAACCTCCACTCCGCCTGGAACATGCCGTCCACCAGCACGGTGCCGGCGGTCGCGCCGTTCCCGGGCGGCAGCGGGACCCGGCGGTCGTCGGGGATCACCCGGGACCGGTCCGCGTGTGAGAGCAGCAGGTTGTCGTACTCGGGCAGGAACCGGACCGGCGCCGGCGTGTCCGGATCGGGCAGCACGACGCCCTCGACGTCGTACAGGTCGTTGCCCTGGGCATCGACGTACCGGCGCAGCGGCAGTCGCTCGACCACCTCGCGGAGCCGGGTCAGCCCGGACCACGTCTGCACGTCCATCACGCTCGCCGGGCCGAACGCCGCGACGTAGCGCAACATGAGCTGGTCGATCGACGGCGCCGGGTCGAGCGGCCGGCCGAGCCAGCTCTCGATCGTGGTGAGCGCGGCCGGCCCGTGCGATCCCCACACCCCACGCGGGGTGACCTGGACCGACGGCACCAGGTACGTCACCGCGAAGGCCATCGCGTCGGGGTCCCAGTCCGGCCAGCGGGCGCCGAGCAGCTCGCGCAGCTCCACCCGGGTCCGCGGCTGCTGCTCCAGCAGCTCCTGGCCGACCTTGACCACCGCGTCGACGTCCACGCCGTCGAGCAGGCGGCTGAAGTGGCCGTTGAAGCTACCCGACATCACCCGCTGGGTCAGCGGGCGCAGGACAAGCGCGTCCGCGGCGCTGACCAGGTGGATGGTGGCGCGCATCAGCGTGGCCCGGACCACCCGGCGCGAAGCCATCAGATCCGACAGCTCGGCCGGGTCGAACCGGTGTCGCCGTGACCACAGCCCGACGTACGACGCGAGCGGTGCCTGGGCCTGCATCCCGACCAGGTGCTCGACCAGCTCCAGCGTGGACCGGCTGGTCCGGTCGAGCAGGTGCTGGCGGGCGAGCAGCGCGCGGTTCAGCGCGCGCTGCTCCAGGACGTCGGTCATGCCCTGACCCTACGGAAGAACGTGCGAAGGTCCTCGACCACCAGCTCGCCGGCCTCCATCGCGGCGAAGTGCCCGCCCTCGCTGAACTCGGACCAGTGCGCGATCTTCTGGTCCGGGTCCATCACCCGGCGTACCACCGGGTCGGTGTCGAAGACGGCCCAGCCGGCCGGTACCGAGGACGGTGCGACCCAGTCCACGTTCGCGTGCGCCGCCTCGTACAGGAACCGCGCCGCGGACGCGCCGGAACGGGTGAACCAGTACAGGCTGATCATCGTCAGAAGCTGGTCGCGGTCGACCGCCTCGTCCGGAGTGGCGGCGGCCTGGTTGGTCCAGGCCTGGAACTTCTCCGCGATCCAGGCCAGCTGCCCGGCCGGTGAGTCGGTCAGTGCGACGGCGATCGTCTCCGGCTTGTGCGTCTGAAGGTCCAGGTAGCCGCGTTCGCTGGTCCAGCCGGCGCGGGCGGCGTCCACGACCGCGCGCTCGTCGGCGGTCAGGTGGTCGGGGATCGGGAAGTGCTCGCCGGCCAGCGCGAGAGCACCGCGATCGCTGATCACGTGGGTACCGATCACCCGGTCCGGAAGGGTCGCGCCCAGCCGGCCGGTGACGCCGGCGCCGATGTCGCCGCCGTGCGCGCCGAACCGCTCGTACCCGAGCCGGGTCATCAGCTCCGCGAACGCGTCCGTCGTACGGCTGAGCTCCCACCCCGCGCTGCTCAGCGGCGTGGAGAACCCGAACCCCGGCAGTGACGGCACCACGACATGAAAGGCGTCGGCCGCGTTGCCGCCGTACGCGCGCGGGTCGGACAGCGGGCCGAGCAGGTGCAGGAACTCGACCGCCGAGCTGGGGTAGCCGTGCGTCAGCAGCAGTGGCGTCGCGTCGGGCTCGGGGGAGCGGACGTGGAAGAAGTGGATGGTCTGACCGTCGATCTCGGTGACGAACTGCGGGTACTGGTTCAGCTCTGCCTCGGCCTTGCGCCAGTCGTACGTCGTTCGCCAGTACTCGGCGAGCTCCTGGGTGTACGACGCGGGCATGCCGCGGCTCCAGTCCGGCGCGTCGCCCGGGACCGGGTCAGGCCAGCGGGTTGCGGCCAGCCGGCGGTGCAGGTCGTCCAGCTCGGCCTGTGGGATGTCGATGCGGAAGGGCCTGATCTCTGCGGTGTTGTTCATGAGGACTACGCTAGACCTCAATGCGGAAGACTTTCTTCCGCATTGTCTGGGATCTTTGGTGCATGCTCGAAACCTCCGCACGGCTGCTGCGACTGCTGTCCCTGCTGCAGGCGCGGCGCGACTGGACCGGCCCCGACCTCGCCGCCCGGCTCCAGGTGTCCACCCGGACCATCCGCACCGATGTCGAACGGCTGCGCGTCCTCGGCTACCCGGTGCACGCCACACCGGGCGCTGCCGGCGGGTACCGGCTCGGTGCCGGCGCCGCACTGCCGCCGTTGCTGCTGGACGACGACGAGGCAGTCGCTGTCGCGGTCGGGCTGCGGACCGCCGCCGGTGGCACGGTCGCGGGTCTCGAGGAGACCTCGGTGCGCGCGCTCGCCAAGCTCGAGCAAGTGCTGCCGTCCCGGCTGCGGCACCGGGTGAACGCGATGCAGACCGCGACCGTCAGCGTGCCCGGCACCGGTCCGACCGTCGACACCGAGGTGCTCACCGCGATCGCGACCGCGATCCGGGCCTCGGAACGGCTGCGGTTCGGCTACTCAAGCCACGGCGGCGCGGACAGCCGCCGGGACGTCGAGCCGCACCGGCTGGTCAGCTGGGGACGGCACTGGTACCTGGTTGCCTGGGACAACGACCGTGGCGACTGGCGGACGTTCCGGGTGGACCGGATGTCGCCCCGGACGCCGACCGGCCCGCGGTTCACGCCGCGGTCGCTGCCGGACGGGGACGTGGCGACGTTCGTGCAGCGCGGCGCCGGTGCTGCCACCTGGCGGTACCGCGCCCGGGTCCTGCTGCACGCCACCGCCGACGAGGTCCGCGACCGGCTCCCGCCGGCCGTCACCGTCGAGCCGGCCGGGGAGGGTCGCTGCATCGCCGAGGTCGGCTCGGACACCCCGCAGATGCTGGCCCTGTACCTCGGCCTGCTCGACGTCGACTTCACCCTCCTCGACGCCCCCGGCCTGGCCCCCCACCTCGACAGGCTCGCCACCCGCTTCCACCAAGCCGCCCACCCCACCCCGTGACCCAGTCACAGGCCGAAGCTCCCCTCACGCCTTTTGCCGGTCATCGGTCACTTTTCCGCTGCTGTGGACAACTCGGCAGGCGGTGGACCGGCAGGCTGGTACGCGGCGACGGCATAGCGACTTTTCCTCGTGCCCGGCTTGTGGCGCGGCTGGCAAGTTGTAACACGCTACTCGGCTGGCGACCCGTCACCCGCGTGGCGAAACCCCGGCGCGTCCGGCCGACTCGACTGCATAGCGGTTCGCCCTGAATCACCGTACGGCCTTGTCCACAGAGGAGGAAAAAGTGACCGATGACCGGCAAAAAGGCGGGGGAGGAGCTTCGGCTGTGAGTGGATTAGGGGTGCGGGAGGTCGGCGGGGGTGTCTAGGTCGGCGGGGGTGGCTATGTCTTCGCAGGGGATCGAGGTGACCGCGTCGGGGTGGGCGCGGAGGTAGGCACGGGCGCCGGTGTCGCCGGTCGCGGAGTCGAGGACGGCGGGCCAGGTGTCGCGGGCGAGCAAGGTGGGATTGCGGGGCTTGCCGTCGTACGTGGCGACGGCGAGGGAGGCGCCGGAGCGGTACGCCGCGACCAGGCGGCGGATCACCTCGGGGGTCACGCCCGGCTGGTCCGCGAGGGCGACGACCGCGGCGGTGACGCCGGGCGGGAAGGACAGCAGGCCGGCGCGCAGGGACGAGGCCAGTCCGGTCGGCCAGTCGTCGTTGCGGACGGCAACCGCTTCGCCGAGGTCCGCGGTGGCGATCACCTGGTCCGCGGCAGCGCCGACGACGACGTGGACCGGGTCGCAGCCGCCTGCGGAGAGCAGGTCGGCGCCGCGTTCGACCAGCAGCCGGCCGTCGTACCGGAGCAGGGCCTTGGGACCGCCCATCCGGCGCCCCTCGCCCGCAGCCAGCAGCAGGCCGGCAACCGTACCCACCGACTCGTCACGCATCGTGCGCCTTCCATCAACTCGTTGCTCATGGCCACGCTCTGGTACTGGTTGCCCACTCATGACTGATGTGTCCTAGCTCGACTCCCCAGTATCGCGGCCCGACGTGCTGGAGAACGTCTGCCGGCCTGACGTACCCCGGAGGGAGTACGCCGACTGCAGCCCGTCGTACGACGTCCGGGCGGTCCCCGGACGCAAGCATGGTTCGTATGAAGATCAGCCTGAGCATCACGAACTTCACCTGGCCCGGCTCGACCGGAGGCATCCCGGCCGAGCTCGCCCGGATCGCGCAGGCCGCGGACGACGGTGGCCTGGCCGCGGTGTGGGTCGCCGACCACCTGCTGCAGGCCGATCCGAGCAGTACGCCGGAGGCGGAGATGCTGGAGGCGTACACCACGCTCGGGTACCTCGCGGCGCGGACCGAGCGGATCCAGCTCGGCGCCGTGGTGACCGGTGCGACGTTCCGGATCCCGGCCCTGCTGGTCAAGGCGGTGACCACGCTCGACGTACTGTCCGGTGGCCGCGCCTGGCTCGGCATCGGCGCCGGGTACGGCGACGAGGAGGCGAGCGCGATGGGCATCCCGATGCCGCCGGTCGGCGAGCGGTTCGAGCGGCTCGAGGAGATCCTCCGGCTTGCCCGGCAGATGTGGGCCGGCGACGACTCGCCGTTCGAGGGCAAGCACTTCCGGCTGGGGCGGCCGATCGGCAGCCCGCTGCCGGTGCGCCGCCCGCCGGTACTGATCGGCGGTGCCGGCGAGAAGAAGACACTGCGCCTGGTCGCCCAGTACGGCGACGCGTGCAACCTGTTCGACATCCCCGATGGCGGCGCGACCGTGCGGCGCAAGCTCGAGGTGCTGGGAGCACATTGCGCGGATGTCGGCCGTCCGTACGACGAGATCGAGAAGACGCTGTCGATGGCGCTGGAGCCGGGTGAGCCGGCCGCGGCGTTCGCGGAGCGCTGCGCGGCCGCGGCCGGACTTGGCATCGACCACGCGATCGTGATCAACCGAGGAGCCGGCTGGACCGAGGACCGGGTGGCGACCCTGGCCGACGCCGCCGCGCAGGTCCGGGATCTCTAGAAGGTGGTCGTGCCGGTGCCGTGCCGGACCTCGTCGCGCTGCGCGGCGTACCGGATCACCTCGTAGCCCACCAGGCCGACCACGAGCGCGGCGAGGATCGCGAGCTGGGCCATCGCCGGGATCGTGTCGACCAGCAGCATGGTGACGAGTGCCGCCGCGGCGACCACCAGCCGGGCCACGCTGAGCACCCGCAGCACCGCCCACTTGAACGCGACGTGGCCGAGCAGGTAAACGGCGACGCCGACGAACAGGCAGTACAGCCCGGGGCCCTTCAGCGGGTCGGCGAGGTCGTGGTGCTCGGTGTCGCCGACGTACTCGAGCACCTTCTTCAGCCCGAGGGCGATCAGCACGACGCCGGCGATCATCGGGAAGTGCAGGTAGGTGTAGGCGTTCCGGGCGATCTCGACCTGGCGTTCCGGCTCGGCGGAGGCGAACGCACGCTCGGCGTGGATCGCGGTGACGTCGAAGTAGACCCACCACAGTCCGGCCGACACTGCCAGGCCGAGCATGGACGCGGCCACGATCGCCCACGAGATCGGCAGCTCCGCGACCCCGACACCGATCGCGACGATCGACTCACCGAGAGCGATGATCAGGATCAGCCCGAACCGTTCGGAGAAGTGTCTGGCCGAGCGCAGCCGCCAGCCACGGGCCCCGCCGATCAGGGTGCCGCCGTAGTCCGCGAGCAGCGCCGCCGCCCACAGCAGCGTCTGGGTCCGGCCCTCGAACTGCGAGGCGACCAGCAACAGCACGGTGCCGCCGAGCATCGATGGGGTGAACTTGATCAGCCGGCTGCGCAGCGCCGGGTCATCGCGGGAGATGATCCAGAACAGCAGCAGGTGCATGGCCCGGAAGAAGAAGTAGCAGACCGCGACCACCACCGGCCCGGGCAGCCCCCCGGGCAGGTCGTCGAACGCCTCCGGGATCGACAGCGCCAGGATGAACATGGCCGCCATCGCGGCCAGCAGCGCGAGCCGGACCGCGCCCTCGTCGGCCCGGACGATGTTGCACAGCCAGGCGTACGCGATCCAGCTCCACCACAGCACCGCGGTGATCAGCATGCCCCGTACGACGCCCTGCGGCGTCAGGTTGTCGGCCATCATCGCGGTGACCTGGGTCAGGGCGAACACGAAGACGAGGTCGAAGAACAGCTCCAGGGTGGTGACGTTCTGGTCCTCCGACGTCCGTTCCAGCCGGACCGTCGGCCTGCGCGACGACATGTCTGCATGCTAAGCCAGCCGACGACCCTGTTCGTATGCAGAATGGGCCGGGACTGGCCGCGTGCCGTGAGGAGAGTCGATGACCGCCGTCCCACCCGAGAGGTCCGCCACGCCGAGTCAGCTGGTCGACGAGTGGACGATCATGCTCGGGCGCGCCGCAGGCGCTGCGACCGGCCGCCAGCAGTGGCAGCAGCACTCCAACTACAGCGGCCGCGTCGTGTACAGCACGCTGCTGGCGTCCGGCACGAGCTCCGCGCTCGCGTGGAACCACCACGACAGGACGACCGACTCGACGCATACGGTGCTGAGCTTCGACGCCCGGATGGCACTGTGGAACCTGGCACGTGGCGGGTTCGAGCGCGCGAGCGAGCGTGCCGCGATGGAGGCGATCTTCGAGGCCCAGCTGCGGATGATGGCGCAGCCCGATGTGGCCCGTGACCGCTCCGTGGTGGCGACCGGTGCCGACCTCGCGGTGGCCGAGGGCGTGGTCGAGCTGGTCGTCCGCGAGCGCACGGACGCGTTCCTGGACGAGGTCGGGGTGACCGCGCGGGTGCCCCGCATCCGTAGCGGCTTCGGTCCGCCGTCGCCGCGACCGAACTCGCACTACGCCGCGGCCGTGGATGTCCTGCTCGCGGACATCGACGAGAACACGCGGGGCGGGACGAAACCGCTGAACCGCGACGAGCTGCTGAACGACCTGCTGCGCGAGGATCCGCGACAGGCGGTCCGCACACTGGCGACCAGAGTGGTGGACTCGGCGCTCGTCGGCCGCGAGGACCCGGACACGGGCCGGCTCGTGGACGGGGTGATCCGGCCGACCGACCTGCAGGGGCGTCAGGAGGCGATCGACCGGGTCGCCCGCGCGGTCGACGGCCAGCTCGCCGGGCTGGCCGTCGACGGCCAGCCCGGCGGCACCGCGGAACAGCTGCAGCAGCAGGGAACCGCCGCCGGCGTCGCCGCGGCCGGCGCTCTCGGCCACGAGGTGATCGCGATCTACGAGGAGCGGCGTCCGCCGACGCCGCGGGAGGTCGTCGACCAGGTCCTGCAGCAGCAGGGCCAAGCGGCGACCGATGTGACGTTCGCGCACCACTCGTCGTTCAACGGCGTGACCGAGCCGGCAGCGGCCGGGCAGCCGAGCATCTCTCGGTGGGACGGCAGTCAGCAGTTCGACCAGGCGTCCGTGCTCGACCCGCTGATGAGGCTGGCGGAGAACGACGGCCGGCAGCAGAGCACCGAGGCCCTGATCGAGCAGAAGCGCGCTGTTCAGCTGATGTTCGAGCAGAACCTCAAGATGCTCTCCGGCCCCGGCCGGGAGTACGGCGAGGCCGCCGTCATCTACGGCACACCTGACGCCTCCGGAGCGCAGCGGCAGCCCGACCGGGCGTCGATCGCCCTGAGCATGGGCAATGCGGCGGACGTCGCGAACGACCCGGATGCGCTGAACGCCTACATCGACAAGCTCGGCCTGGAGCGGTACGCGCCGGGCCTGCGCGACGTCACCCCGCCGTCGAACGACTCGACCCGAGTCGTCGCCGCGCACGAGTTCGCGCACGGGCTCGGCGAGGCGGTCGGGATCCCCGGCCGGGAGATGGCGATCAGGTTGAGCACGGTGGACCCGGAGCGGCAGTTCACGACCGCTGCCCGGCACCTGCTCGAGAAGCACGGGCTGGACACGATGATCACGGATCCCAGCCAGCGCGTAGCGGCGACGGCCGAGATCGCCGACGCGATGAAGCAGCACTACGCCGGCGTGGAGGGCCTGGACGGCGCGCATCCCGAGGGCCAGCGGATCGCCGCCGTCACGATCGGGCGGTACTCGGCGCTCCAAGGTGACGCGAAGGCGCGAGACCTGGTTCAGAGGTACGGTGCCGACCCGGAGCTGAGCAACGTCCAGGCGGTGGCACTGGGCGGCACGCAGGAGGCCGCGTACGCGCCGGGCCACTCGGCCCCGGAGACCTCCACCACCGGCGAACGTCCGGCGAGCACCCGCGGTCGGCCGTCGGAGCAGAACCGTCCCGAGGAAAGGACCTGACCCCGGCCGAGCTCAGGCGAGCAGCGCCAGCAAGAGCAGCGCGGCGGCAAGGCCGGTCTCGACCGCGGCGCCGAGCACGTCGCCGGTGACTCCGCTGAGTGCCCGGACACAGCGTCGTACGACGAGGTCGCCGGCGGCCACGGCGAGCAGTACGGCGCCGGCGGCCACGGCCGCGGGCCTGGGTCCGTGCGGCAGCAGCAACGCCGCCGCGCCGACTGCCGCGAGCAGGACGATCACGACGGCGGTCCAGGGCCGGACGCTGCCGGCGACGGTCGCGCCCAGGCCGTCGGGCCGCGCGGACGGAACGCCCCTGCGGCAGGCCCACGGCAGCACGGCCCTGCTCGCAACGGTCGCGACGAGGATCGCCTGCCAGCCGATGCCGGAGCCGAGGCACGCGGTCAGCGCGGCGACGTCGGTGAACAGGACCAGGACCACCGCGGCGACTCCGAACGGTCCGACGTCGCCCTGGCGCATGATCGCGAGCATCGCGTCCCGGTCGCGCCGGCTGCCGAGCCCGTCCGCGGTGTCGGCCAGCCCGTCCAGGTGCAGCGCACCCGACACCGCCACCACCGTCGCGACGCCGAGGACCGCGCTCAGCAGATGCGCGTCGGGCCGGAGCCGGTCCGCTGCCCCGGTCACCACGGCCGCGGCAGCGCCGATCGGTACGGCGACGGCGGGTGCGAGCGCCATCGCCCGGCCCGCGACGGCGCGGTCCACGGTTCGCGGCACCCCGGCCGGCAGGACCGACAGCGTCCCGGTGGCAAGTGCGACGGCGTCCCGCCACGTCATGGCAGCGCGACGACCCGGCCGGCCTGACACCACAGGACGCGATCGCTGGCGGCGGCCACGGCCGTGTTGAGCCGGCCCATCAGGTCGCGGAACAGCACGCCGGAGGCGGTGCCGGGTACCACGCCGGAACCGACGTCATTGCTTACCGCAACGATCTCGCGTGGGGTCGCGGACCAGGCCGCCGCCAGCGCGGCCATCCGCTGGTCAACCTCGGCCAGCCGTTCGGGACGGGTCCAGACCTCGCAGGCGTCCATCGTGCGGGTGAGCCACAGCGTGAGGCAGTCGACCAGCAGCGGCGGTCCGTCCTTCGCGAGCAACGGCAGCAGGTCGATGGTCTCGGCCAGGCCCCAGGACGCCGGCCGGCGGGCACGGTGCGCGGCGATGCGCTCCGCCCAGGCCGGGTCGCCGTCCCCGTCGCCGCCGGTGGCGACGTACAGCACGTCGTCGTGACCGGACAGCAGTCGCTCGGCCTCGGTGGACTTGCCGGACCGGGCACCGCCGAGCACCAGGGTGCGGCGTACCGGCGGCGCCGGCGCGGTCCAGGACAGCCGCTCACCGGACGGTGTGGTCACGTCGTAGCGCAGGCCGTCGGCGGTCGGCACGGCGACCACGCCGTACCCCTCGGCGGGCTCCGTCACACCGAGATACAGGATGCCGTCCACGACGGCGCCGTCCGGGCCGGTGACCAGCTCAGCCACGAGGTGCCTCCGTGAATCCGACGGGTGTGTCGAAAGCGGCCTTCCGCGCGGTCCGGCGGAACGCAGCCAGCACCGGCCGGCCCAGGGTGGCCACCATCAGCGCGCACAGGATGCCGCGCGGTACGTCCCAGCCGAGCGACGTCGCGATGAAGAACAGGAAGTACCGGTGCAGGTTCTCCTCCAGCGAGTCGCCCGGAACGAAGGAGAGGGCGCCGCCGAACGTCGCGTACGGCCAGAACCACAGGTTCATCACCATGCCGTAGCCGATCCCGGCAACCAGCGAGTACGCCGACAACATCGTCGTCTCGGCCCAGCCGGTTGCCCGCGGCAACAGCCCGGCCAGACATCCGACCCAGGCGCAGGCGAACATCTGGAACGGCATCCACGGCCCGACGCCGCCGCTGACCATCGCGCCACTGAGCAGCGACACCGCGCCGAGCACGAAGCCGAACCCGGCTCCGAACGCGCGACCGGCCAGCACCAGCAGGAAGAACCCCGGCTCCAGGCCGGCGGTACCGGGCCCGAGCGCGCGCAGCGCGGCGCCGACCGCGGCGAGCATGCCGAGCAATGCGATCACCTTCGCGTCGATACCGCCCTCGGACAGCTCGGCCAGCACCACCGCGACCAGCAGCGGCAGCAGCAGCACGAACAGCCACGGTGCGTCGCTGGTGTGCCCGATCGCCGCAGCACCGGCCTGGTCGGTCTGGTACAGCAGCGGCCAGCCGAAGGCGAACAGGCCGGCGGCCGACGCCAGCAGGATCGCCGTCGCGCTGCGCGGCCGGACGCCGACGAGCCGGTTCACGACGCCTCGCCCAGTGCTGCGGCGACCTCGCCGACGGTCAGGAACGGAAGCGGCGCGAGGATCTTCGCCACCTGCGGCGCGAACGCCGGAGACCCGGCGACCACCGCCGTCGTCTCGCCGTCCGCGACGACCTCGCCGTCGGCGAGCACCACGACCCGGGTGGCCACCTCGGCGACCAGCTCGACGTCGTGGGTGGACAGCAGTACGGCGTGCCCGGCCGCCGTCAGCTCGCGCAGGATCTCCACCAGCCGCTGCTTCGCGCCGTAGTCGAGTCCGCGGGTCGGTTCGTCGAGCAGCAGCAGCGGGGGAGCGCCGCACAGCACTACGGCCAGGGCGAGGCACAGCCGCTGTCCCTCGGACAGGTCCCGCGGATGGGTGTCGTCGTCGATCCCGGGCGCCAGCCGGGCCAGCAGCGCACGGCAGGTGCCGTCCGCGACCCTGAAGTCCGCGTCCGCCTGCGCGCACTCGTCGCGGACCGTTGCCGCGTACAACAGGTCGGCCGGCTCCTGCGGCACCAACCCCACGGCCTTGACCAGGTCCTTCGGCCTGGTCCGGACCGGGGTCAGCCCGGACGCGTCGACCGCGCCGGAGACGGGCGTGACCAGGCCGACCAGCGCGTTCAGCAGGGTGGACTTGCCGGCGCCGTTGCGGCCCATCAGCGCGACCACCTCGCCCGCGGTCACCTCGAGCGTGACGCCGCGCAGCGCCACGGTCCGGTCGTATCGCACCACCAGGTCCCGGCAGCGCGCCAGCGACGTGCCGGTGGACGTTCCGGTGGACATTCCAGCGCGCAGCGGTACGGCGCCGTCCAGCCGGGTGCGCAGCGCGCCGGCCGCGCGCCGGGCATCCCGGACCGAGAGCGGCAGCGGCGACCAGCCGGCCAGCCGGCCGAGCTGGACCACCGGCGGCGCCACCGGTGCGGTCGCCATCAGCCGGACCGGTTCCCCGGACTGGACCGGTCCGGACCCGCCCGGCACCTCGATCACCCGGTCGGCGTACTGCACCACCCGCTCCAGCCGGTGCTCTGCCATCACCACGGTCACGCCGAGATCGTGAACCAGCCGCTGCAGCGCGGCCAGCACCTCCTCCGCAGCGCCCGGGTCGAGCGCGGACGTCGGCTCGTCCAGCACCAGCACCGCGGGATGCGGGGTGAGCGCGGCACCGATCGCGGTGCGCTGCCGCTGGCCGCCGGACAACGCGGTCAGCGGCCGGTCCCGGACGTCGGCGAGCCCGAGCAGGTCCAGCGTCTCCTCGACCCGGCGGCGCATCACGTCCGGCGCGATCCCGAGTGACTCCATCGTGTATGCCAGCTCGTCCTCGACCGTGTCGGTGACGAACCCGGCCATCGGGTCCTGGCCGACGATCCCGACCACGTCGGCGAGGTCACGCGGCCGGTACTCGCGGGTGTCCCGGCCGGACACGGTGACCCGGCCGGACAGGGTGCCGCCGGTGAAGTGCGGCACCAGCCCGTTGATCGCGCGCAGCAGCGTCGACTTGCCGGACCCGGTCCGGCCGATCACCAGCGCCAGCTCGCCCTCGGGCACCGTGAACGTCGCCTCCCGCAACGCCGGCCCGGGCGCGCCGTCGTACGTCACCGACACCCGGTCGAACTCGATCACGGCACCGCCACCTCCGTACGCCGCGGCGCCTGCACCGGCGGGGCCAGCGGCGGGGCGGCGACCGCGGGCAGCAGCCCGACAAGGATGGCGACCACCGGCAACAGCGGGACCCCGGGAACGGTCAGCGGACCAGGCAGCACCAGGCCCTCGACGCCGGCGTACGCCGCGATCACCGTCAGCCCGGCGGCCACCGCTCCGGACGCAGTGACCAGCCACTCGGGCAACGCCCACGGGTCCGGCCGGTAACGGCTCCGGGCCACCCGCCGGTGCCCGGCCAGCAGACCCGCGAACGACACCAGCAGCCCGCCGGCGAGCGCACCGACCGCGGCGAGCGGGTCCATCGCGTCGGTCAGCAACGTGTACACGCCGAGCGCGACGCCGAACAACCCGAGCAGCACCAGCGCGCCGGTGATCCGGCGCTGCAGCTGTGGCACGTGCCCGGTGCGGCCGTAGCCGCGCGAGTCCATCGCCGCGGCCAGCTCCACCGAACGGTCCAGCGCGCCCTCCAGGATCGGCATCCCGGTGGTCCGCAACGCCTGCAAGCCACGGTTGGTCCGGCCCCTCAGCCGCCGCGCGGCCCGGATCCGGCGCGCGTCGGTGACCAGCTGCGGCGCGAACGTCAGCGCCACCACACAGGCCACGCCGACCTCGTAAAGTGCCCCGGGCAACGACTTCAGCAGCCGGCGCGGGCTGGCCAGCGCGTTCGCCGCACCGATGCAGCACAGCATCGTGGCCAGCTGCAACCCGTCGTACACCGCGGTGAGCACGGCCTCGGCAGTCACCTCGCCGCCGAGCTTCACCCCGCTGGCCCAGTCCGGGAGCGGGACCTCGGGCAGGATGAACAGCACGTGACTGCCCTGCGACCGGGTGGACAGCAATGCCTGCAGCACCACCCGGACCCCGATCAGGACCAGTCCCAGCCTGAGGAACGCGGCATAGCTGTTCGCCCACGGTGCGTCGCTGCGCCGGGCCGAGACGACGAACCCGGTCACCGCGAGGAGAAGGATGAGCAGCACCGGGTTCCGGGTCCGGCTGGCCGCGACCGCGAGCCCGATCGCCCACAACCACCAGGCCCCCGGGTGCAGCGCCCGGGGGAGCGTGGGGTTGTCGACGGCGCGCACGGTACGCCGCTCAGGCCGCCGGGGTACGACGCCGCCGGCTCAGCACGAACGCTCCGGCACCCAGCAGGACGACGACCGCGGCGACCAGCACGATCGTCCACGCCGAGCCGGAGTCCTCGGAGTCCGCGATCCCGCCGTCCACGGATCCGGCTGGCGTGTGCTGGACTGCCGCGCCGACCGGCGCGCTGATCTCTAGCTGTACCGGGGCGTCGGTGGCCGGCACCGTGATGTTCTTCACCGCGTCGCCGCAACCGCGGGACGGGTACCCGTCGATGGCGCAGGCGAGGCCGTTCTCGATCCGGACCTGGGCGGCCTTCGCCAGCACCACGGCACCGTTCGCGGTGGGCTCGGTGACGACGCAGACGCCCGTCGGCGCCGTGGGTGTGCCGGCGGACGCGTCCTCCGGCGTGCCGGGGTCGATCACCAGCGCGACCCGCTTCTTGCCGCTCTCGGCCGGCGCCTCGGCGCAGATGGTGGCGAAGTCCCCGGCCGCCCGCGGCGCCCGCGGGTTCTTGCCGCCGACCGCGAACCGCCAGCCCTCGACCGACCCGTCCGCCGGCACCACCTTGTCCGGGCCGTTGCTGGCGAACACCCACTTGCCGCCGGTCCACTGGTAGTAGCCCCAGAACCGGAAGCCGTCCTCGGCGTGCGCGGCCGTGACCGCCGTACCGGCCAAGAGCAGTCCGGAGATCAGGGCCAGCAGCAGGCGGGTGAGCGTGCGGGTCATCTCGTGTCCTTCGGTGCAAGGAGGTCGGCGGATCCCGGACCGGACACGAGAAACCCTCGCCGCTTGCCTCCACTGCGGAGGCAGCACGCGAGGGTGGACTCGGGTCGGTGACCCGGCTCCACCCGCGAACCTCGACGGGTCGGTGAGCCTGTCGTCCCCGAGGCAGCGTTCCGGCTCGCCGCCCGCCTCTCTGACGGGCAGCCCACGGTTGCGGGTCAGCGCCGGATTCCGACCGGCTTCCCTGCACGCGGGGCGTCGTACGGGTGGATCCTACGCCCGGGTCAGGGGTGCAGGGACATCGGGCCGTAGACCGTGCGGCCGTCCTCGAGCAGGACGACCTGGTCGACACCGTTGTCGGTCAGCTCGCGCCAGATCTCCCCGAGCCAGGTCTCCGCGTCGCCCTGCGCGGAGAACTCCGCGCCCGCGAGGTCCCCGCCGTTGACCTCCTTGCCGGCCGAGTTCTCGAACCGCCACGTCCAGCTCATTCCGGCCGCCTCGACGGTGCGTTCTCAGCCGTCTTCCGCGGGTCCCGCTCGACGACCGCGCCGAGCGTCTCGTCGATCTGCTTCAGCAGTGCCTCGTCCAGCGTCACCCCGGCGGCCTTCACGTTCTCGGTCACCTGCTCGGGCCGTGATGCCCCGACGATCGCGGACGACACGTTGCGGTTCTGCAGCACCCACGCCACCGCGAGCTGGGCCAGGCTGAGCCCGGCCCCGTCGGCCAGCGGCTGCAGCTGCTGGACCCGGGTCAGCACGTCGTCGACCAGGAACCGCCGGATGAACGCGGCGCCCTCGGGATCGGTGGCCCGGGAGCCGTCCGGTGGTGGCCGGCCCGGCTTGTACTTGCCGGTGAGCACACCCTGGGCGATCGGCGAGAAGACCACCTGGCCGATGCCCAGCTCCTCGGAGGCGGGCACCACCTCCTCCTCGATCACCCGCCACAGCATCGAGTACTGCGGCTGGTTGGACACGAACGGGATGCGCAGCTCGCGGGCGATCCGGTGTCCCTCGCGGAGCTGGTCCGCGGTCCACTCCGACACCCCGACGTACAGCACCTTGCCGGCCCGGACCAGGTCGGCGAACGCCTCCATGGTCTCCTCGAGCGGCGTCTCGGTGTCGTACCGGTGCGCCTGGTACAGGTCGACGTAGTCGGTGCCGAGCCGGCGCAACGAACCGTTGACCGACTCGTGGATGTGCTTGCGGGACAGCCCGGCGTCGTTCGGGCCCTTCGGCCCGGTCGGCCAGTACACCTTGGTGAAGATCTCCACCGACTCGCGCCGTACACCCCCAAGCGCCTCGCCCAGTACGGATTCGGCCGCGGTGTTCGCGTAGACGTCCGCGGTGTCGAACGTGGTGATACCGGCGTCGAGCGCGGCCCGCACGCACGCCTTCGCCTGCTCGTTCTCCACCTGTGAGCCGTGCGTGATCCAGTTGCCGTACGAGATCTCGCTGACCTTCAGTCCGCTGCTGCCCAGGTACCGGAATTCCATGACCGCGAGCCTACGCGACGCGGTGCCGCGATCATGACGCGCGGAGTAGTCGTCGCGGCCGGCGCCAGTTCATGACAGGCTCGTGAGGATTGGTTGAAAGGGCAAGGAGGGGACGTGGCTATGAGACTCAAAGGATTGGCACAGTTCAAGGGTGCCGCTGTCACGGCGGTCGCGCTCGCGACGGCCGGGACCGCGCTGGTCATCCCGTCGGACCGGCCGGCGGCACAGCAGACGTCCGGCGCGGAGCCGGACGGGAGCTCGCAGGCGTGCTTGATCGTGGATACCGACGTCGGTCTGGACGACCTCCGAGCGGTCGCCGCACTGCTGCCGTCGCGGAACGTCCGCGCGGTCGTGGTCACCGAGGGCATCGCGTCGGTACCGCGTGGCGCCACGGCGGTCTCGATGTTCATGGCGAGCGGTAAGCAGACGCCACCGGTGATCACCGGACTGGCCTCGCCGGCGCCACCGAACTACGACTGGCTGCCGGCCGCCCGGGCGGGTGCGGAGCGGATCAACAACTTCCTCGCCGCCTCCGTGCCGTTCGCGACCGACGACAGCACGATGAACCAGCAGGTGCGTGCGGCGGTGTACGGGTGCTCGCGGGTCCAGGTGCTGGTGCTCGGACCGTGGACGTCGTTCAACCGGTATCTCTCGGTGCTCGGTTCGGACGTCCGGGTGGTCGCGTCCGGCCGGCCGTACGCGGAGAACAACCCGGACAACTTCAACTGCGAGTACGACCTGGCGGCGTGCCAGACCGCGGCCTCGCTGCTGCGCTGGGTGCGTAGTGCCGTGTTCGTGGACCTGCCCGCGTACACCGGTGACCCGACGTACGACCCGACCGAGGAGATGGTGGCGCAGTACGAGACAGCCGGTGTGCCGGGTCTGCTTCGTGCGGCGCTGCAGCTGGACCCGTCGCAATGGCTCGGGACCCGGCTGTGGGACGACGCCGCGACGCTCTACCTGCTCCAGCCGCAGCTGTTCGCGCAGCGCGGCAAGCACGTCGAGCCGTGGATCGGCGAGGCGAAGTTCCGCGAGCTGCTGGTCGCCGCCACCAACGGCGGCTGACCAGGTCCGGCAGTCGAGTGCGAGCGCGGCGTCAGAGCTTGGCGCCGCGCTCGACCATCGGCTTGGGCAGCCGCCAGCGGCGCATCTGCATCGTCCGGCGCACCGCGTAGAAGCCGATCCCGCGGGTCTCCGCGTCAGGCTGGCGCTGCTTCAGCTTGCTCTTCAGCCCGCGGGTCAGCAGCACCCAGTCGATGCTGATCGCCAGCACCATGAACAGGAAGAACAGGTTCACCAGCGGCGCGATGAACGGCCACCGCGGGGTGAGCAGGATGCCGCCGAACGCGACCACCAGCAGCACCGGCAGCGCGAACTCCATCAGCGACCACCGCGCGTCCACGTAGTCGCGGGCGAAGCGCCTGGCCGGGCCCTTGTCCGCGGGCGGGAGGTAGCGGTCGTCGCCGGTGCGCATCGCGGCCTGCACCTTGGCCCGCTCGGCGCGGGTCTTCTCCCGCCGCAGCGCCGCCGCCTCGCGGCGGTTGCGCGGTTTGCGGAACTGGGCCTTGCGGGCCGCCTCCGCCTCCTTGCGGGAGGGCGTCGGGCGTCCCTTGCCGCCGGGCTTCGGTTGCGGCTCGGCAGGAGCGGGGGCCGGCTCGGATTTGGTACGACGGAACACTGGGGGCTCGACCTCATTCACACTTGACGCTGGCTCGACAGGGGCACGACCGATGCATGACCGGACTCGGGGTGGCCCCCGGCGGTGCCCCCACTTTATCGGGGGGCATCCCGATGGTCTCGTGACCCGCGGGGACATAGGGTGGATGGCACGCACGCCGGGTCCGTACGCCGGCACAGAAGGGGTACTGATATCGATGAGCATCTTCAAGCGGATGTCGACGATCTTCAGGGCCAAGGCCAACAAGGCGTTGGACAAGGCTGAAGATCCTCGCGAAACCCTTGACTACTCGTACCAGAAGCAGCTGGAGCTGCTCCAGAAGGTGCGGCGGGGCGTCGCCGACGTCGCGACCAGCCGGAAGCGGGTCGAGCTGCAGGCGGCGCAGCTGCAGTCGCAGTCGGACAAGCTGCACAGTCAGGCGCAGAAGGCGCTCTCGATGGGCCGGGAGGACCTCGCCCGCGAGGCGCTGACCCGGCGGTCCGGTCTGCAGGGCCAGATCGAGGGGCTGCAGGCGCAGCACGCACAGCTGCAGGGCGAGGAGGAGAAGCTCACCCTCGCGTCGCAGCGGCTGCAGGCCAAGGTCGAGTCCTTCCGGACCCGCAAGGAGACGATCAAGGCGACCTATACCGCGGCCGAGGCCCAGACCCGGATCAACGAGGCGTTCTCCGGGATCTCCGAGGAGATGAGCGACGTCGGTCTCGCGGTGCAGCGGGCGGAGGACAAGACCGCCCAGATGCAGGCTCGCGCAGGCGCTATCGACGAGCTGCTGGCCTCCGGCGCACTGGACGACGTGACCGGCACCGGCACGGACAACATCACCCTCGAGCTGGACCGGATGGCCTCGACCTCCGACGTCGAGTCCGAGCTGGCCTCGATGAAGGCCCAGCTGGGCGGCTCAGAGGCGCCCAAGCAGCTGTCGCAGGAGAATGCCCAGCCGCCGGCCCAGCAGTCGGCGGTGCAGGACACAGTGCAGCCCGCCCAGCAGCCCGCCCAGCAGCCTGCTCAGCAGCCGCAGGACGGAGACGCTCGATGATCGTACGCATCATGGGGGAGGGTCAGTGGAAGCTGGCCGATGACAAGGTGGACACCCTGAACGAGGTGGACGCCAAGCTCGAGGCCGCGGTGTCGGCGGGCGACCAGGGCGGGTTCGAGTCGTCCTTCGCGGCCCTGCTCGACCTGGTCCGGGGCCAGGGCGAGAAGCTGTCCGACGACGACCTGCACGACTCCGACGTCATCCTGCCGCCGAGCGACAGCACGCTGGCGGAGATGAAGGAGCTGATCAGCGGCGACGGTCTGATCGCCGGCTGAGCACGAACACCGGAACAATGAGTCCCCCGCACCCGTTTCGGGTGCGGGGACTTCTCGTATCCGGCCGGTCACGGAACGGCATGACGCCCCAGAATTCTCATAGGTAAACATTCCGCGGCAAAGTCTGTCGGATATCGGTCGCTCATAGTACTGTCGGGGCGAGCCGCTGTGGGGGCGGCATTTTGTCGGGAGTTGTGACGCGGCGTGGGGCCGCAGCAATTCCCGAATCGCCTGGGGGGGTGACTCGTGACGGATTTTGCCGTCGCTGGGGGGTTGGCCGGTCCGCCCGACACGGCGCCGACGATCGCGGAGGATCGTCGTCGTCCGGTCTGGGTCGTTCCGGACCAGGTGCCGGCGATCGTTCCGCTGTCGGCCAGGCATACCGAGGCGCGCTGGGTCGCGCGCTACCGGCGGAGGGCGCTGGGCGGGGATCTCGTTGCTGCAGGCATCGGTGTCTCGCTCGCGCTGGTCGTGCGGTTCGGTGCGCAGATCGGGGTCGAGTACCTGCTGCTCGGGTGCGTGCTGCCGATCACCTGGATGGTGTGCGTCTGGTTCGAGCGCGGTTACGAGCCGCGCTATTTCGGTACCGGGCCGGAGGAGCTCCGGTCGATCCTGCGAGCTGCCGTCAGCATGACCGCGGTGGTGGCGATCGTGTCGTACGCGACCAAGACCGACACCGCCCGTGGCTTCGTAGTGCTCGCCGTGCCGATGACGTTGCTGACGGCAACATCGGTGCGCTGGTGGCTGCGCCGTGACCTGACCCGCCGCCGGGCCGCAGGCGGCTGCATGCGCCGGGTGCTCGTGGTCGGGCGCAACGGCCAGGCAGCCACGCTGATGCGCCACCTGGGCGAACGGGTGGCGGACGGCTACACCGTCGTCGCGACCTGCCTGCCGCGCGGCGACCGATCGTACGGCGAGGTCTCCGCGCAGGACCTGGCCGAGGCCGACATCCTGGCCGCGGTCGACGCGCACGCCGTCGATGTGGTCGCGATCGCCGCCGACCCCGAGCTCGCCGGGCAGTCGCTGCGGCGGCTTTCCTGGGCGCTCGAGCAGCGTGGCGTCGACCTGATCGTGTCGCCCGGCATCGTCGAGGTGGCAGGCCCGCGGATCTCGGTCCGCCCGGTCGCCGGGCTGTCGCTGCTGCACCTGGAGCGCCCGTCGGTGAGCGGTGGCCCGCACCTGATCAAGAGTGTCTTCGACCGCGTGGTCGCGCTGCTGCTGGTGCTGTTCGCGTCGCCGGTGCTGCTGGCGATCGCGATCGGCGTGAAGGCCACCAGCCGCGGTCCGGTGCTGTTCCGGCAGACCAGGGTGGGCCGCGGCGGGGCCGAGTTCTCGATGCTCAAGTTCCGCAGCATGTGTGTCGACGCCGAGGAGCGCAAGGCCGAGCTGCACGCGCTCAGCGAGGGCAACGGAGTGCTGTTCAAGATGAAGCAGGACCCGCGGGTGACCCCCATCGGGCGGGTGCTGCGGCGGCTGTCACTGGACGAGCTGCCGCAGCTGTTCAACGTGCTGCGCGGCGAGATGTCGCTGGTCGGGCCGCGTCCACCGTTGCCCGCCGAGGTCGCGCTGTACGCGCCCGACGACACCCGCCGGATGCTCGTCAAGCCCGGTCTCACCGGCCTGTGGCAGGTCAGCGGTCGTAGCGACCTGACCTGGGAGGAGTCGGTGCGGCTCGACCTGCGCTACGTCGACAACTGGTCGATGGCGCTGGACCTCCTGATCTTGTGCAAGACCGCCCGCGCAGTGCTCCGTGGCGGCGGAGCCTACTGACACTTCGACACACGCAGCTCCCGTTGTTCCCGAGGGGGGAAATCCAATGCCACGCACGGCAAGCGTCACGGGCATCACCGGTCAGGACGACACGTTCCTGACCGGACCGCTGCCCGACAGGGCATATGAGGTGCGCCGCCGGACGCCGAGCACCGGCAACGACACCGCGGACCTGGTCGCGCTCGCGGCCACCGGCGACCAGCAGGCCTGGGAGCAGCTCGTCGACCGATACGCGCGGCTGGTCTGGACGGTCACGCGCAGCTTCCGGCTCGCGGACGGCGACGCGTCCGACGTGTCGCAGACCGCCTGGCTGCGGCTGCTCGAGCACATCGACCGGATCGACCCGGTCAGGGTCGCGGCCTGGCTCGTCGTCACCACCCGGCGCGAGTGCCTGCGGGTGCTGGCGCTACGCAAGCGTGTGCTGCTCACGTACGAGGATGACGCGTTCGAGGACCTGGCCGGCTCGCAGCCTGACGTCGACGAGGAACTGCTCGCCGGTGAACGCGCGGAGGACGTACGGCGTGCCCTGCAGAGTCTCCCGGACCGCTCCCAGCAGCTGCTCGAGATGCTGATGGCCGACCCGCCGATGTCGTACGCGGAGATCTCCGAGGCGCTCGGCGTCCCGATCGGCAGCATCGGTCCGATGCGCGGGCGGTGCCTGGACAAGCTCCGCACCCTGCTGGGCGACTGACGCTGACCCCTACAGCAGTACCCAGGCGGTCCGGGCCGGCGGCCGGTCCGAGTCCGGCCAGCGCAACAGGAAGCTGGTGAGCTGCGGCCGCATCCAGGTCATCGCCTGCCCCTGCGTCCACAGGATCGTCCGCGGCCCGCGCAGGCCCGGCGTCCGCGACTCCACGACCACTGACTCGGCGGGCGACACCCACAGCTCGACGGTCAGCCGGGTGTACCCGCGGACCTCGACGTCCACCGCGCAGTCGTGCCCGGCGAAGCGCAGCCGTCGTACCTCTGCGCTGCGGCCGTGCGGGGTGTCGACGAGGCTGTCGAAGGCCAGGTCCAGCACGGCGACGTCCCAGTCGTGGTCGAGGTAGGCGGCGTGGCCGGCCGCGCGCAGGTCGTCCACCTGCCGGTCGATCTCGATCTCCTGCCGGCGGCTCGTCTCGTCGCCGCGCTCACCCGACCAGCCGATCATCTGCTCATCGCTCCCCGGGGGTTGCGACCTTGACGACGCTGTCACGGTCCTGTCCGTAGGGCGCACCCTGCCAGGTCGCCCAGTTCGCGGTCGTGCCCTGGCTGTGCACCACGAAATGCCACGGCCCGGAATAGGTATTGCCGTAGAAACGGTTGTCCTGCTTGAACGTGATGCTGTCCTGAATGGCCTGCCGGTGATACGGCTCAGCCCAGTCCGGAAATGTCCCCCAGTTCGAGAACAGGCCGTTGTAACCACAGCCCTTCTTCGACGCGCAGGTCGTTCCGATCTTCTCCGGGTCGAGGCTGAAGACATTGTCGTGGACCTGCACGTTCTGGGTCTTCCACCGGCAGTCGTCGACGAACGGATCTTTCTCGCTCTTGATGTTCTGCTCGTTGCAGGTCTTCCCGGTCACCACGCTCGGGTTGACCAGCGTGCTCGCGTCGGTACTGGTGTTGGCCGACGAGCCGGAGAACCGGTCGGCGTTCTCCCACAGGATCACGCCCGACCAGTTGTCGGTGAACACGTTGTCGCTGATCTCGAACGTCTTGTTGTACTTGCCGGCGACCCGGGGGTCGCTGCCCGACTCGGAGATGTAGATCGCGCTGGTGGGGAACCCGGCGTTGGTCGGCCCCTTCTTCCAGCCGTTGCGCACGAACGCGTTCCCTCGGATCAGCGCGTTGTAGCTGGTCTCGTAGACGATTCCCTCGGCGTCGTTGTCGGAGATGTAGTTGCCCACGATGGCGAATCCGAGGTTGTTCGTGTCGGCCCACATTCCCGCGGCCTTGTTGTGGTGCACCCAGTTGTTCCGGACCACGGCGCCGTCCACCATCCAGAACTTCCCGCCACCGGAGCATCCGCAGCCGGGCCGCAGCTTCTCCCAGTCGTCGGTGTTGTTGGCGGTGATCTCGTTGTGCTCGACGGTGATCTCGTCGACGTTGTCGGGGTGGTACGCGTTGAACCCGTACTGCCCGTTCTGCATCAGGCAGTTGTTCCGGACGACGTTGCGGCTGCCGAGCATCACGCCGGCGCCGGCGTTCTTCCAGATCGTGTTCGACTCGACCACCCAGGCGGAGGCGGAGTCGTGGTTCACCACGCCCTCGTCGCTGCCCGACCGGGGCGGCCCGAAATTCTGCACGGTGAGGTTCTTCACGGTCACGCCGGGCGCGTCACCGGTGAACGCGTACCGGTTGAGGCGGCGGCCGTCGAGCACCGCGCCGGGTGCCCCGACGTAGGTGTTGCCGGCCTTCGGGATCACCTGGCTGAACTCCCCGGTGCCGAGCTTGTGGACGCCGCGGGCGAGCCAGAACGTCGTACCCGCCGGATGCGCCTCGGTGACGTCGTTCAGGTTCTGCGAGGTGCTGACCGTGACCGCCCCCGACGGCGGCTCGGCGGGACCGTCCAGGACCGCGCGGTTGCCGCAGATCCGCGCGACCGGTGCGTCCGGTGCCGTGGCCGGGGTGTCCGGCGCCGTGGTCGGGGCGGACGCGCTCAGCGGTGGCTGCGGGTCCGGGTCCGAGCCGGTGAGGTAGATCCCTCCGACCACTGCTCCGGCCACGAGTGAGAGCGCGCAGGCGACGATGGTGCTCCTGCGTCGGTACCACGCGCGTTGCTCCATGGCGCTTCCTAGCCGTCCTAGATGGTGGGGAGGGGGATCGGTCCGGGTCTACCGCCCGGCCGGGCGTCTGATCGCGAACCGGT
>DASRHY010000247.1:0-13426 GCA_035650275.1 Kribbellaceae bacterium
GCCCCTGCGCCGGCCTGACGCTGTACGCCGTACTCCGCGAGCTACAACAACTGCTCGTCGTCATCGCCGGCGCATGCCGCACATGCGGCCAGACCACAGACCTACCCGAACCGGCACCAACCTAACAAAGTACTACTAGGCCTGCTCGGGCTGCGGATCTTCGGTGCGTGCGGGGCCGCCATCGTCGACCTCGGCGAGGAGCACGGCCACCGTGTCCTGCGGGTCCGGGGCAAGGGCGGCAAGGTCGTCCTCGTCCCGCAGCCACCAGCAATGGCCCAAGCGATCGACCGCGCCATCGACGGCCGCGCCGACGGGCAGATCCTGCGCGACACCCTCGGCGCCCGCATGGACCGCCACGCCGCCACTCGCCGGCTCAAGAACCTGGCGCTGGGGTGAGCCTACGCGATGTGTAGATCGCCGCCCGGCGGGCTTGCGTGGGGCGAGCAGGGCTTGTGCCGGTAGGTCCAATACGCCTGGGTGAGCACGATGCCGTGCTGGACGGCGTTGAGTTGCCGGTTGCCGGTGCGGCCCCGCACTCGACCTTGATGTGATGGGATGACTACAGAGCGTAAGTGGATGCCTCCCGGGCGAGTTGATCGGTAGGAAACCTGAATGAAGACCCCACGAAACCACCGCAGGACATATGCCACCGCCGCGGCCCTCGTGCTCGGCGCCGCCCTTGCCCTAGCCTGCGGGAACGGATCACCCGACACCGGCGACGTTGGCGAAGGCACCGAGGCGCCGCCGGCTCCCGCTGAGACGAGCCAAGCGCCGAAGGTAGCCCGCATGGGCAAGGACACCGTGACCTTCGAGAACAAGGTTGCGGTTATGGTCAAAGCCCCGAAGAAGTTCACACCCTCAAGCACATCCGCCGGCCACCAGGTCGGCAACACCGCGGTCGTGTTTGACATCACCATCACCAACGGCAGCTCCGAGCCCATTGATCTGGCCCTCGTCACTGCCACCGCCGCGTTGGGCGCCGACGGCACGCAGGCAGCACAGGTATACGACAGCGAGCATGGCATTACCGGGTTCGAGGGTGTCGTTGCCAAGGGCCAGAAACGAACCGCCAAGCTGGCCTTCTCTGCCCCAACCAAGGACACCTCGAAGATCGCCCTCACGGTGGCCCCCTCGTTCCTTGGCGGCGAGACCGCCCTGTTCGAGGGCAAGATCTAGTGTCGCGTAATCGAGATCACTTACTTGGAAGGAGTTAGCGCAGTCCCCGCGGCGCCGCCCCTGTCTCGGCGATGCCGAGACAACGTGGTCGTCGCGACAAATCACCCGCAGCGCGCGGACACCGAAGCGCCACTCGATTCCTACTGCGGCCCGTGCCGCCATCCGGTGACCGCCCGCGTCGAGTCCTTCGACGAACTCGAAGACCTCGTCGAAGGACGCCATCACCGGTCAAACCTCGCACTGCGCGGCGGCGCCAGTTAGAAATCCCCTCCGAAGAAACGGGGGAGCTCACGCACTCAAACCGGTCAAGAACTGCCCGACGCCGACCGCTCCCTCGATGATGGCCACCACCAGCACTGCACCGGTGGGCCACCGTGCTGATTGTGCCGGACCGGCGGCACGTCTGGCTGGTGTGTGCGAGCGTCCTGCCGGATCCGGTGACGCGACGCCGGCGATGCCGACGGCGACGGCTGCCACGGCCAGCCACTGTCGGGAGCGTGGCAGCCGGTCACCGGCCGCACCCGCACGCGGCGGCGCCGACGAGGCATACGGAGCCGAGGTCGGCCGCTGTCGCGCGCGCCGCGGTCGGCCGGTCGGCCGTGCTGACCGCCACACACCAGCACCATGGTGAGCGCGGCCAGCTTGGCGGGGTCGCCACTCGAACCGGACCAGGCCGCTCACCGACTCACCTGCCCCGCATCCGCAGCACCGCTGGCACTGTGCGGATTAGAATTTTGATGTCCTGCCAGAACGACCAGTGCTCGATGTAGTAGTTGTCCAGCCGGACCCTGTCCACAATGGAGCCATCACCACGAAGGCCGTTGATCTGCGCCAGGCCCGTCATTCCCGCCGGAACCCTGTGCCGCGCGGAGTACCGGCCGTGCCGGCGGGCGAACTGCTGGACGTAGTGTGGCCGCTCCGGGCGGGGGCCTACCAGGCTCATGTCACCACAGAGGA
Organism: Kribbellaceae bacterium; assembly: GCA_035650275.1. Classification (GTDB taxonomy): domain Bacteria; phylum Actinomycetota; class Actinomycetes; order Propionibacteriales; family Kribbellaceae; genus DASRHY01. Next base: position 2,134 of record DASRHY010000247.1, read on the forward strand.
CATTCCACAGCTGCGGCAGCTCATCGAGGGAACTCCGGCGCAGAAACTGACCCACGGGCCCGGTGCGCTCGACTCCGGTGGAGCTCCAACTGGCCCCAGTGCCCGGTTGTACCGGCTTGAGGGTCCGGAACTTGATCAGGGTGAACCGGCGGCCGTCGAGGCCCACACGTTCCTGACGGAACAGCACACCGCCCTTTGGGACCTCACGCCGTAGCAGGACGGTGATTACGAGCATGACCGGCAACGCAAGCGCCAGCGCGACGGCGCCGACGCCGATGTCCAGCATTCGCTTGAGCGGCCAGGTACCGCTGCGGTACGGCGCCCGATGCAGGCGCTGCAGCGGTAGGTGGCCCAGGTGCTCTTCGCGGCGGCTGTCCATCGTTCCGAGCTCGAATAGGCGCGGCACCACGTATACCTCGCAGTCGAGCCGGTCACAGCTGCGCAGGTCGTCCACGAGGTCGGCGTCGCGTACCCGGCAGGAAGCCACAAAGACGTGCCGGATGCGCCGGGTCGCGACGAGTTTGGGCAGATCGGCGACGTCGCCGAGGATAGGGGCGGGCAGCCGGTCGGAGGCGGCCAGCGACTCGTCGTCCACGTAGCCGACTGGCACCAGGCCGCTCTCCGGGTGGTTCTGTAGACGCCAGGCCAGCTCTGTGCCGATCCGGGTGGCCCCGACGATCAACGCTGGCTGGGACAGCCGGCCATTGAGTCGCAGCCGGCGGATCAGGTCGAAGAAGACCGCCCGCCCAAGCAGGGCCACCGCAAAGTACACGGCCGCGACGACGAGACCGCCGCCACCAAGGCCGCCGCCCAGGATCTGATTACCGTGCACAACCCCCGCCCGTCAGCGAGGCAAGCGTGGCGATCACGTAACCGCGCACCGCGAGCGCGGGCGCGTCGTCTAACGCGGACAGGTTCAGCCGGCACTGGTGCCGCCGGGTCAGTAGATCGGGACCGGTGACGGCGACGGTGAAAAGCGCCACACCCAGCGGGGTGCCACCGGCGACCGCTACGGCTGCGACCGCGGCGACGACATCGGCCGCTACGGTCACCGACACCATGTGTGGCGGGCCGATCCGGGCCGGCCGTCGTGGTGGCCGGCTGTCGTCGCCTTCCCTGGTACGGACGCGGCGCAACGCCGTGGTGAGCATGCGTTGGTACGGATGTGTGAGGTGATCAGTTGGTCAGGGCTCGTCCGGCTCTCGTCACGATCCGGGCCGTGAAGGTTGGTGCGATGGTCCGCGTCGTGTGGTCGCGCTCAGTGTCCATGAGGCTGCCTCCTACCCGGACCGCACGGCGCTCATTCAATTTTCTTGGGAAATTTCTCTTATGCCCTGTAGATCGGATATTGGGGTGCTCATGGACCCGGACGCATGCGACACCGCCCCACCGGGCGGAGGCCGGCCCGGTCGGCGTTCCTCATGAGCTGCGCCGGTGAGCGTGAGCTCCGGCGTGCGTCCGGTGGCAGCCAAACCTTAATGAGCTCGGCGAACTACCCGCTAACCGCCGTGGCCACCCGCGCGGCGGCTGCCATCGACATCACCTCGACCAGGTGACGTTCCTCGACTTGTCCGGCATCGCCGCCCTGGTCCGGGGTTCACCGCCGCCCGACAGGCTGCCCAGCGGCTGCAGGTCAGCCACCTGCGACGCCGGATGCTTGACAGCAAGGGACAGTGGGGTCTTGGCCGAGGTCAGTACCCGGGGGTGCAGGTCGAGCAGACCTCGTTCGTGCGCGTTGTGCACGGGTTGCCTGCGGTCAGTGGCGCCGAGCTTCTGCCCGGCTACGAGCAAACCTGTGCCGCCCTGCTCGCCGAAGCCGACGTCGACCTCGGGCTGGCGGCTGCGGCCTGCCGGCACCGGTTCCCGTTCGGGAAGCCGCTGGACTACCACGCTGGTAGGTCATCGGATGATTGGGCAGCGACGGACGCCGATCGAGCCGGTGTCGATGGTCGCGCGACGATGCCACCCTGTGCCGATGACCGCAGACTATGCGTACACGCCGACTCCACAGCCGGCGGGCCCTCGACCACCACGCCGTCGTTGGAGCCAGTTTTACGCTGGCATGGTCGTGTTCGGCCTCGCACTGGTCGGTGGCAGTGTCGCCGCGCTGCTGCTGCTACTGCGTTCGCAGCCCACCGACGCGGTCGCCCCACCGACACCATCGGCGACTCCTGCCACGCCGAGCAGGGTGCCCGCCGCTCCCAGGGCGAACCCTTCCGGCGCCAGCAGCCCGGTCAGCGCCGCGCAGACCCCGACGACCCCGAGGATCAGCCCGAGCACGGCGCTGGCGCTGACCCACACCGGCGTGGTGGTGGCGCCGACGGTCGGGGTGAACCCGCTGGGAAGCCTGGCGTTCTGCGTTCCTCGGTCACTGTGAGTCATCGTTCTCGCCGTTGCCATCGGTGGCACCACCGCCGGGAACGCCGCCGCCACCGTTGCCGGGTGGACCGGTGCGCAGCTTCTGCTTGGCCGGTTTCGGCGCCCTACCACCGGAATCCTCGGCCGCCGGGCGCGGTACCGCGCCGACGACAGGTGTCCTGGCCGGGCCGATGGCCGTGGCGGCGCACGGCTGGCCGTCGAGGCTGAAGGTGGTGGGCAGCGGGTTGGCGGTGGGGTAGCGGCCGGCGACGGTCAGCCGGACGGTACCGGCCAGGTGCCGCACGCTCGTCTGTGGCGCCGAGGTCACCGTCGCGCCGTCCTGCCGCCAGCCGGGCGACCGCGCGGTGTCGACGCGTTGACCGCCCGGCAGGCTGAAGGACAGCCGCCCGGTCGGAAGGGCAGCGGTACCGGTGTTCGCCACCGACACCGTCGCGGTGAAGGCCGAGCCATTGTCGGCGATTACCAGGTAGGTCACGGCACAGGGCACTCCGGCAGGCGGCGGTGCGGGTTCCGCCGGCGCCGCCGCGGGGATCACGGGTGCCGCGATCGCCTGTGGGGGGCCGTGTTCGCCGGCCGGGATCCACGCGGTCGCCCACCAGATCAGCAGTAGCGCCAGCGCCGCACCCGTCGTCCACCCGGTCGCGCCGAGCAGGCGCCGGTGGCGCACGCTCAGCCTCGGCCGCAGCGCACCGCTGGAGATTCCCAGCGCACGACGCGCGTCCGGAGTTCCCCGTCCTCGACGCCGCCAGGTCGCCGAGATCGTCGGTGGTCGCCGAGAACCCCCGCAGCACGCCGGCCACCTCCGCGGCGGGCGGCCGGTCCGCGGGCTTGCGGGCCAGCAGCGCAGGCACAGCTCGGCGACCTCGGCAGGTAACCCGTCGATCTCGGGCAGCGGTTGCGGATCCCAGCGCCGCTGGGCCTCCACCACCGTCTCCGGCGTCGAGGCCGGCCAGGGGATCCGGCCCGCCAGCGCGCGGTAGAGCAGGATGCCGAGGGAGTACACGTCGGCGGGCGTACCGACGGGACGGCCAGCGAAACGTTCCGGCGCGATGTAGGCGGGCGTGCCGCACACGCTGCCGTCCGGCTCGATCTCCTGGCCACCTTCGACCGCGCAGAGACCGAAGTCGATCAGCTTGGCCCCGGCCGGGGTGAGCATCACGTTGGCCGCGCTGACGTCCCGGTGGACCAGGCCGCGGGCGTGGGCGGCGGCGAGCGCGCCGGCGACCTGGGCACCGACCGCGACGGCGGCCCGCCACGGCAGCGAGGTCCGTGCGGCGAGCACCCGGGCCAGCGGTTCGCCGTCGACGAGTTCCATCACGAGGTACGCGCCGTCGCCGGTCGTGCCGTAGTCGTACACGTTGGCGATGTGCGGGTGGCTGAACCCGGCCAGGGCCTGGGCCTCGACGCGCATCCGGGCCCGGGCGCGGCGGTCGGCGCCCGGCCGGGAGTGGAGCATCTTGACCGCGACGGGCCGGGACAGCCGTTGATCGTGGGCCCGCCATACGGTCGCCATACCGCCGCGGTCGAGTCGTTCGAGCAGGCGGTACCGGCCGTCGAGGAGATCGCCGGCGGGTTCGGCGGGTTCGGTCGCGGCAGGCATACCTGGTCGTTACCCAACGGCGGCCGGAGTGACTCATCGAATTTCTCCACACGGAGGGGACACGTTTCCTTTCGGATAACCGGGGGTACGCCGCCAAGTCGTGAGGACCTGGGGTGCACTGCTGGTGGCGGGCGTGACCGTCGCGGGAACGCTGGTAGCCACACCCGCGTCCGCCGCGCCTCCGACAAACTTCCAGACGGCCCTGGTGGTGGGGTCCGGTTTGGACGGACCGTCCGGATTCGACATCGCGCCGGACGGGCGGATCTTCGTCCTGGAACGGTCCGGGAAGGTCAAGCTCGTCAAGGACGGGCGGCTGCTGGCGCAGCCGTTCGTGGACCTGCCGTCCGCGGCGACCGGGGACCGCGGGCTGATCGGTATCGCGTTTCACCCGCAGTTCGGCGTCGCCAACCACTTCGTGTACTTCTACTACACCGGCCTGGATCTGCTGAACCACCTGGTACGGTTCGACGCGTCCACCGACATCGGCACCGGCGGTCCGGTCGAGATCTTTCGGACGTCGTCACCGTCGCAGCAACTCCACGTCGGCGGCAGCGTCGGCTTCGGCCCGGATGGCAAGCTCTACTTCGCCGTCGGGGACAACGGCTACCCGGCGAACGCCCAGGACCTGGGCAACCCGCACGGGAAGATCCTGCGTATCAACGCCGACGGCTCGGTACCGACCGACAACCCCTTCTACGGCCAGCCGGGTAAGCTCGGGGCGATCTGGGCGTACGGCTTTCGCAACCCGTGGCGCTTCCAGTTCGACAGGGCGACCGGCCGGCTTTACGGCGGTGACGTCGGCGACTTCAGCTGGGAGGAGCTGAACCTCATCGTCAGGGGCGGCAACTACGGCTGGCCGCTGAAGGAAGGCGTCTGCACGAGCGGCTGTGCGGGCTTCGTCGACCCGATCCACGCGTACCCCCACAATGGACAGAGCGCGGCGGTGACCGGTGGTCCGGTCTACCGCGGCGCGATGTTCCCCGGCGCGTACCAGGGACGGCTGTTCTTCGGCGACTACGCGCAGGGGTTCATCAGGACCGCGCAGCTCGACGCCGCCGGCAACGTCACCGGGGTCGAGGACTTCGACGCCGCCGCGGGTAGCGTGGTGGACCTGAAGGTGGCTGGCGACGGCTCGCTGTACTACGTCACGTACTTCCCCGGGGAGTTGTACCGGGTCACCTACAGCAGCACCTCGCACGCGCCGGTCGCGTCGGCGTCGGCGAGCGTCACCAAGGGCGTCGCGCCGCTGCGCGTGCAGTTCTCCAGCGCCGGCAGCAGCGATCCGGACGGCGACCCGCTGACGTTCCGGTGGGATTTCGGCGACGGTACCGTCAGCACCGCGGCGAACCCGAGGAAGACGTTCCGGGACCGGGGAGTGTTCACCGTCCGGCTGACCGTGTCGGACGGCCAGCACGCGACGTCCGCCCGGCCGATCGTGATCCAGGTCGGCATCCCGCCCACGCTGAGCGTGTCGGCCCCGGTCGACGGGGCGCTCTACCGGGCCGGGGACATCATCACCTACAACGCCTCGGCGGTCGACGCGGCCGGCTTCGACCTCAACGACGCGGCCATCCGGACCGAGGTCCGGTTCCACCACGGTACGCACTTCCATCCGTTCGTCGGGCCGCTGACCGGTCGGGTCGGTTCGTTCACGATTCCGACCACCGGCGAGGCGTCGGCGGACACCTGGTACGAGATCCTGGTCGCGGCAACTGACACGAATGGGCTGTCGACCACGAAGTCGGTCCGCATCAACCCGCGTAAGGCACACCTGACCCTCGCCACCGAGCCGGCCGGCCTGGGTCTGGTGCTGGACGGCGTACCCGTCGCAACACCCTCCACTGTGGAGGGCGTGGTCGGCTTCCGACGGGAGCTGGCCGCCCCGCCGACCGCGACCGGCGCGGACGGTACCGAGTACCACTTCATCGGCTGGGTGGACGGGGGGCTGATCCGCCGGGTCGTCACCACCCCGGACAGCGACACCACGTACACGGCCCGGTACGCGCGGTCGGCACCGTTCACCGGTGAGTACTTCGCCAACCCCGACCTGTCCGGCACACCTGCGCTGACCCGGTCCGATCCGCGCGTCGACTTCGACTGGGGTCTGGGCTCGCCCGGCGCCGGGGTGCCGGCCGACGGCTTCTCCGCACGGTGGTCGACGACCCGGTACTTCGCCGCCGGCCGGTACCGCTTCACCACTCTCACCGACGACGGCGTGCGGCTCTATGTGGACAACCGGCTCGTACTCGACGAGTGGCACGACCAGTCGAGCACGCCGCACGAGTACGTCGGCGACCTCGACGAGGGCAACCACACGATCCGGATGGAGTACTTCGACTCGGGCTGGGACGCGCTGGCGAAGCTGACCTGGGACACCACCCTCGACCAGCCGGACCGGTCGTTTTTCGCCGAGTACTGGAACACCCCGGACGCCGGTACGGCCCCGCCGATGCCGACCGGCCCGCCGGCGGTGTCCCGGCAGGAACTTGCGATCGACCACGACTGGGGTCTCGGCTCGCCCGACCCGGCGATCGCCAACGACCACTTCGTCGCGAGGTGGACCGGCTCGCTGGTCCTCGAACCCGGGACCTACGTGTTCACCGTCACCGGCGACGACGGTGTGCGCCTGTCCGTCGACGGGGTACGGGTCGTGGACGGGTGGGTCGACCAGGGCGCCACGACGTACACCGCGACGCTGGCACTCGCCGGCGGCCCGCACACCGTTGTCCTGGAGTACTACGAGAACACCTGGGACGCGGTGGCCCGGTTGGACGTCCGCCGGTGAGGTTCCGCCACCGCGCCGCCGGGTACGCCCTGGACCATCCAACCACCACGTCCGAGGGGTGAGTCGTGCCGAAGTTCGACGCGACAACCGTGCTGTTGCGGGCCGTGCCGGCGCCGACCGCGGACGTCTGGGACGGTCCGCTGCGACTGGCCCGGCGGGTGGAGCACTCCACCACGCAGACGCTGGTCCGGCGGTGGGCCCACTGGGTGATCCCGGCGGTGCTGACCGGCCTGCTGGCCGCGATCGGTCTGGCCCGCCCGGGGTTGTGGACGGACGAGCTGGCGACCTGGGGCATCTCACGCACCCCGTGGCACGAGTTCTGGCCGGTTCTGCGCTACGTGGACGCGGTGCTCGCGCCGTACTACGTGGTGATGCACCTGTGGGTCGACGTGTTCGGGGACTCCGACATCGCGTTGCGGGCGCCGTCGGTGCTGGCGATGGCGGCCTCGGCCGGCCTGACCGCCGCGTTGGGCGCGAAGCTCGCCGGCCGTACCACGGGACTGCTGGCCGGGACCGTGTTCGCGCTGCTGCCCTCCACCAGCCGGTTCGCCGCGGAGGCCCGCCCGTACGCGCTGGGCGTGCTCGCCGCGGTGGTGGCCACCTGGCTGCTCCTGCGCGCCTGGGAGAAGCCGAGCCTCGCACGATGGGCCGGGTACGCGGCCGCGGTCGCCGTGCTGGCCCTGTTGCACGTCGTCGGGATCCTGCTCGTCGTCGCGCACGCGTGGGTCGTCATGGCCTGGTACCGCACGGTGTGGTGGCGGTTCTGCGCCGCGGCCGTGGTGGGCTCGGCGGCGATCGTACCCGTGCTGCTGTTGGGTATCCGCCAGCGCAACCAGGTTGCCTACATCCCGAAGGTCACCTTCTACACGTTCCTGCCCTACTCCGAGGTGCTGTTCGGTGGTGTGGCGATCGCCCTGCTCGTCATCGCGCTCGCGTTGTTCAGCCTGCCGTTGCGCTTCCCGTCGGCCGTTTTCGCCGCGTGGGCGCTCGTGCCGGTCGCGACGCTGATCGTGGTCTCGCTCGTCATGCCGATGTTCCTGCCCCGCTACCTGCTCTACACCACGCCCGGCTGGGCGCTCCTGGCCGGCGCGGCCCTGGCCCGCTTGCGTCTGCCGTGGGCCGTAGCTGTCCTTGTCGCGATCGCCGCGCTCGCGGTCCCGTCGCAGCTGCGCATGCGCATGCCGGGCGGACACGAGCATCAGGCGACCCGCCAGGCCGCTGCGGTCGTCGCGGCGCACCGGCAACCAGGCGACGGCATCGTCTACGCCGACGACGAACCCGTCGGCGCGTGGACCGCCCGCGACGCGATCACCCACTACCTGCCGGCGGCGTCACGCCCCGGCGACGTGCTGGCCACCAAACCGCCGCGTACCGACGGGCTCCTGCTCGCGACCGAGTGCCCCGACGTGGCCCGGTGCCTGCGCGGGTCCGACCGGGTCTGGATCGTCCGGATAGAACAGTTGGACGATCCGCTCACCCGCATCGGCGCAGCCAAGGAAACCGTGCTGCGCCAAGGTTTCCGGGTGACACACGTGTGGTACCCGAGCGGGATGACCGTGGCGCTGCTGCAGCGGGACGGTGGCCGCTGATGCGTACCCGGACCCGCCATCACAGCCTCACCGCGCGGCGGCACTACGTCGGCACCGCCACCGCCGCCGGGCCGCTGGAGCCCGTGGCGGCCGACGGCGAGCCGGTACGGTACCGGCTTGTCACCTCCCCGGCGGAGCGGGTCGTACTGACCCTGCTCGTGCTGCTGAACGCGGCCACCGCGGCGGTGTTCATCGGCTGGCTGCTGCTGCCCCAGCACATCCCGGGCTACACCGGCGACCTACACGCCGTGCCGCTGACCATCGCCCGGGTGGGCTTCGTCCTCGTCGTCGCCGTCGAGCTGATCCGCCTGCTGCAGAACTTCGCGGTGTGGATGTACGCCTTCCACGCCAAGGATCCGATCCCGGTCGACCCGCCGACCGGGTGGCGCGTCGCCATGCTGACCACGATCGTGCCCAGCAAGGAGCCGATCGAGATCGTCGAGCGGACGTTGCGGAAGATGTGTGAGGTCGCCTACCTCGGCCAGGTCGACGTGTGGATCCTCGACGAGGGCGACGACCCCGAGGTCAAGGCGATGGCCGCCCGGCTCGGCGTGCACCACTTCAGCCGCAGGGGTCGTCCGGAGTACAACCAGCCGGACGGCGAGTTCCGGGCCAACACCAAGGCCGGCAACCACAACGCGTGGCGCGCCGAGCACGAGCGGCGCTACGACATCGTCGCGCAGATGGACCCCGACCACGTCCCGCTGCCGTGCTTCCTGCAGCGCACCCTGGGCTTCTTCCGCGACCCCGACGTCGCGTTCGTGGTCGCGCCGCAGGTCTACGGGAACATGTACGACAACTGGATCGCCCACGGCGCGTCCGTGCAGCAGTACCTGTTCTCCGGCATCGTCGAGCGCGGCGGCAACGGATTGGAAGCGCCGCTGCTGATCGGCACCAACCACCTGTACCGGCCGGCCGCGTGGGCACAGATCGGCGGCTACCAGGACTCCATCATCGAGGACCACCTCACCGGCATGCGAGTGCAGGGGTCGGTGAACCCGACCACCGGCCGCCGCTGGAAAGGTGTCTACACCCCCGACGTGCTGGCCGTCGGCGAGGGTCCGACGTCGTGGGCGGACTACTTCAACCAGCAGAAGCGGTGGTCGTACGGCATCTGGGAGATCCTGCTGCGCAAGCGCCACGCCCGCCGCGGCCTGTCGCTGCGGCAGCGGCTGCTCTACGGCTGCGTCCAGTTCTACTACCCGAGCGTCGCCTTGACCCTGCTGCTCGGCAACATAGCCACCGCGCTCTACCTGCTCTTCGGGGTGGCCTCCATCCAACTGCACAGCCTGACCTGGCTCGGCCTGTGGTCGGCCAGCCTGGGCAGTTGGTTCCTGCTGTGGTTCTGGCTGCGCCGGTTCAACCTCGCCGAACACGAGCGGGTCGAGGCCGGGATGCCCGGCATGGCGCTGGCCCTGTTCGCCAGCCCGGTCTACCTGGCGGCGGCGGTCGCCGCGATCCTGCGCCGGCCACTCGCCTACGCGGTCACCGCCAAGGGCGCCAAGAGCAGCGGCGAGTCGATGTCGACGTTCCGGCTGCACCTGTGGTGGGCGGCCGCCGCCGCGGCCCTGCTCGCGGCCAGCGTCGTGCTCGGCAACGAGTACCTCGGGCTGCGGGTCTGGGCCGGGCTCGCGCTCGTCACGGGCCTCGGTCCGCCGCTCATCGCGCTGGCATCCGAGATCGCGCACCGCTGGTCCGGCCGCCGTCCGGCGGCCCCGGCCACCACCGCCCGCGCGGTGGCCCCGGCCACCTGGGTGGTCCAGTACGACACGAACCGCGCCTGGCGCGGCGACGAGACCGGCACCTGGCAGGACCGGTTCGTCGTCGACCCGGCCGGGGCCGCCACCCGCCACTCCACCTTCGTCGTCCGCACGCCCGCCAAGCGGAAGCGGGCCACCGCCACCGCCGCTCCCCGACGGAAGAGGAAGAGGAAGAAATCATGACCAGGCGCTGTCTCGCCCTGGTGACCGCGGTCATCGCCGCCTCGAGCGCCCTGGTCGGCTGCGGGTCGCCCGATCCGTTGCCGCCGGCCCGGACTCCCCCGCCCGCGCCGCAGAGCCCGTCCGCGCCGCCCGCCCCGCCGGAGCCGTTCCCGCCGGCCGGCAAGGTCTTCCTCGGCCTGCAGACCAACCTCGGCCCGTTCGACTTCGCGCCGGTCGACGCGTTCAACACCGCGACGAAGCACGAGACCAGCGTGCTGCAGTTCAGCCAGGGCTGGGCGGCCGACCAGTTCAACCGCGCCTCGTTCGACAGCATCACCGCCCGCAACATGCTGCCGATCCTGAGTTGGGAGCCGTGGGACTACACCGCCCGGGGCAAGGCCGCCAGCAGCGGCGACCAACCCGCGTACCGGCTGAGCGCGATCATCTCGGGCAAGTACGACGGCTACATCCGCTCGTGGGCCGAGGGCATCGCCGGCCTGCCGTACCCGGTCGTCGTCAGGTTCGCCCACGAGATGAACGGGTTCTGGTACCCGTGGTGCGAGCAGTCCAACGGCAACCGCCGCGGTGACTACATCAAGGCATGGCGGCACGTCCACGACATCTTCACCGCCGCCGACGCGGAGAACGTCAGCTGGCTGTGGAGCCCCAACGTCACCTACCCCAGCGCCTCGCCGCTGAAGAACCTCTACCCGGGCGACCAGTACGTCGACTGGATCGGGCTGTCCGGTTACTACGGCACCGAGGGACACGAGGGGTACGTACCGTTCGATGCGATTTTTCGGGGTACGTTCGCCGAGCTGAAGACCTTCACCAGCAAGCCAGTCGTCATCACCGAGACCGGAGCCACCAACGCCTCCCGGCAGCAGGCCCGCTGGATCAAGGAGATGTTCGCGCAGCTGCCGCGGTACCCGAACGTGATCGGCGTGATCTGGTTCGAGACCGTCAAGGAGATCGACTGGCGGATCGCGACCGTGCCCGCGTCCGCGGCCGCGTTCGC
>DASRHY010000248.1:0-2613 GCA_035650275.1 Kribbellaceae bacterium
ATGTGCCGGGCCACGAACTGCACGGTGGAGTGCACGGGGTCGATGACCCACCTGCCCACCGGCGGTAGCTCGCGCCCCTCGACGACCCTCGCTTGGGCAACCTTGGTTCCCATGTTCCCGACCCCTTCGCTGGCGGCCTCCGGGCTCACCGGGCGGGCCGCGGACGCACGTTGAGACGGTCGCGCCGGATCGGTCACCCCACATCCCGCGATCGCATGATGTGGACCGGGGGTGGAACCAGATCCACGCGACCGCGTGATACCGGAGCCCCCGGCGTGGGGCATCGTCGGGAGCCCTGCTGCCAGCGGGAGTACATGTGGTCAATGTCGAGCGGGCGGAGCTTGCCGAACTGCACCTCGCCCACTCGAGGAATGATGCTTGCGGATGACGCTCAGGGTCCAGTCCGGCTGTCCCGGCGAGCGGGCCTCCCATGCCCGCCGGCGATGCTCGACCCACCGCACCAGCAGCTCAACGACCGTGATCTGTGTGCTCGGTGCCGCCTCGCCGGACGTGACCTCGACGACGAGGCGCGCCAGCTTGGCATTCGTGTCGGCGAAGACGAGGCCCGGAGCCGCCGGTCGGGCTCGCTCCGGGCCTCTGAGAAGCGGAGAGGGTGGGATTCGCCCCGCTGATGCGAGCGGCGCAAGCGTGCACAGCTCTACCCCTCGACACGCCGGAGCCCGTAGAGGCGCAGTGAGCGTTGCTCGACCTCTTCTTCGCTCGAGCCGTCGTCGTAAGCGGGCGAGATGATCGGCGCTGCCCACTCGACCCGGACGAGAACGATCGCAGCCACCCGACTCGGTTCGAGCCCGCTGCGCTTGTGGTAGAAGTCGAGGCCCGACTTGTACACGGCTCCCTGCCGATGGACGGTCGCCGTGCCCTTGAAGCGGTAGCCCTTCCGGCGGATCGGATCGACGACGTTGATCTCGACCGCCGGGTTGCCGCCTTCGATGTTCGCCACGGTCTGGTGAGAGTGCAGGTGGGCGAACACCAGGTGCCCGTCGTCCCAGACCGCGGTCGTTCCCTTCGGTGAGAGGTTCGGAGTTCCGTCCGGGCCGACGGTCGCGACGTACCCCAGTCGTTGCTCGTCAACAACCCGCTTCATCTCATGGTCGAGCATCGGCGAAGCATCGCCTTCCGTCTGTTTCGAGCGCAATCGCCTCGATGGACAACGCCACGAGTGCATGTACGGCTCTGTCGCGGCTTCGGTGGACGGTGGTTGGGACGGGCACCGGTCAGAGCCCGGTCAAGATGCCCCACGCGGTGATGAGGAGCCCAGGCCAGATCACGAAGGTGGCCGTGGAGTTGACTACGAAGCCGGGTGGGCGTTGGGCAAACTGATCCTCGGCCCTGGTCACCCAGTTCAAGGTCACGCCGACTGCTTGCATGGCTGAGCCGGTGACCAAGAGCGCCGCCCCCCAGGTGGCCGCCGACGAATCGAACTGCGCCGCTCCGACTGCGAAGGCCAACCCGAGATGCAATGCGGCTTGCATCAACGTCTCGATGTGCGCGGTGGCGAGGTTCGGTATCGAAGGGGTGTTCCTCCGTAGCATGCCCAGCACCGTCCCGAGAACGAAGCCAACCGTCAGGATGGACGTGCCGTATCCGACGAAAAGACGTTGCGCAGCGCTCATGAGCCGCACTCTACGAACAGATGGCACTCCGTGCCAAACTTGCACGACATGCCGAGCCTGATCGAACGGCGCCACCAGGAAACACGCACCGCGATCGCCGACGCAGCCGTCGCGCTGTTCATCCAGCGGGGCTTCGTCGAGACGACCATGGACGACGTCGCCCTGGCCGCGGGCGTGTCACGGCGAACCGCGTACCGGCACTTCCCGAGCAAAGACGACTTGGTCTTCGAACAGCCCCGGCGGTGGCTGGTGCACTTCAACGCCCAGGTCGCTGTTCGGCGGCCAGAAGAGACACCCCGTCAGCTGTGTCGCAGGGGGCTGCTAGCCGTCGCCCAGCTCATCCAGGCCAACGCCCAGTCCGTCTTGTCGTCCTACTCCGTGCTGCTGGCGACGCCCTCCCTTCGAGGCCGCAATGGGCAGATCGAGGACGCTTGGTTCGAGCGCTACCTCGAGCTCCTCACGCCGACGCGTCCAATCGGACCGGCACGGTCCCTGCAGATCGCGACCGTCGCGGGCGCGCTCGTCGGCACGACAACGATGCTGGTGGCGATGTGGGCAGCGGCCCAACCGGATGCCGACATGGTGGCGATGACCAGTGCGGTCCTCGACCAGCTCAACCCCATATGGCCGGACTGGCTCGACGCGTAGCCCGAGCCTGGATTGACATCGGGTAACGGACACCAAGGGGCCAGGACCGTGTCTCGCGAACACGTCGACGGTCGTCGGATCGGAGGCGATGTGAAGGTCTACGTTCTCGGTTGCCTGAGGAAGGCGCCGCCATGACGTCGGACATCCAACTCGTCGCGATGCGCGTCGCCCGCCCGACACTCGACCTCGACCGCATCCGCGCGTTCTACGAGGACGTCGTCGGGCTGACCCTGCTGTGGTCCTTCGCGGACCATGACGGCTTCGACGGAGCGATCTTCGGACTCCCCGACGAGCGGGCCCAGCTGGAGATCGTGCGCTCGCCTCACGGCGA
>DASRHY010000249.1:0-11517 GCA_035650275.1 Kribbellaceae bacterium
GACCCCGAGCTCGGCGCACACGCCGCGAAACAGAGCCGGCTCCTCCGACGAGCCATCACACAGCTCCTGAACGAGGCGATCAGCGACGGCGAGATCAGCCCCACCGATGCCGCCGAGCTCGCCGACACCGTGTACACCGTCTACAACGGTGCCCTCGTCACTTGGGCCATCGACGGCACGGGGAGCCTCACCCGGTGGCTATCGAAGCGGCTCGACCGCATCCTCGCCTACCACCAGCCGGCGTGACGTTCGATGCCCGAGGCGAGGCGTCCGGTAGCGTCGATAGGGGCGGGTCGGCTGTCACAGGTGGGGGTCCGCTCGAAGATCAACTCGAAGCCCTTGCGCCACGTTGCGCCTTGATCCTCCGACGTATACCGCCATGGGTGCGGCGGTAGCGACGGCCGCCGGCGTCGGCGTCAGCCGGCGCCCTTGGCTTGTAAGAGCCGGATTCGGGAGAGCGACGGGCACACCGTCGTGCCGCCCGAGGAGCGCTGACTCGTCGTTGGTACTTCCTTGTCTCCGGGACCACCAACTGGGCAGCGTCGGGTCAGCACATGGTGAAGCGCCCGGACCCGGCGGTCAGGGATACCTGGACGGTGCCGGGGCCACAAGAAGACCACCCGCGTGGTAGAGCAGGGCGTAATGACGGAGCTCACGCGCGCCCAGCAACTCGGCGCTCGCGAGAGCGGGCTCGCTGTCGCCATCACCATGCGGGCGACTGGCTCGCCACGTGCGTCGGTCGTCAACGCCGGTGTGCTCGATCATCCCGTCACCGGCCAACCGGTGGTCGGTTTCGTCTCGCGAGGCATGGCACACAAATTGACCGACATCCGGGAGCGGCCACAGGCCACCGTGGTCTTTCGCTCCGGGTGGGAGTGGATCGCCGTCGAAGGCAACGCCGAGCTTGCCGGTCCTCTCGATCCTCTCGCGGGGCTGGCCATGGCAGAAGTGCCGCGTCTGCTGCGGACGGTGTACGCCGCAGCGGTCGGCGGCAGCTCAGACGACTGGGCGGGGCTCGACGAGTCGATGGCTCGGGAGGGCCACACCGCCGTGCTGGTGCGTGCTGTTCGGGTCTACCCAACCAGCGACCCAGCGTCGTAGGCCACCGAGCCGGCGATTAGGGACGGTCACGAACTGATACGAGTCCTCCGTAATCAGCGGTCGACGAGCGTGTTGGCAGCAACCGTTCGCGGCGGCGATCACCGTGCAACCGTCGTCGAACCGGCACACAGCAAGGGGGCGCGCTGCGTGAGCGGATGGACCGCGAGGACGCCCGACACCGCAGTGGTACCCTTCGCCGATCACTGAGTTCGGGCGTCCGGTGATCGGGTCGATCAAGGTCGACCTCAAGATCCTCATCGTCTACGACGGCCGCGTCGACACGAGCTTCGAACCCAACGAGTTCGGCCTCGGACCGGTGATCAGAAACCTCACCTTCTGGCTCAATCGATGGGTACGGGTCATCGTCTCGGTCGTCAATCGAGACGTCGACTCGACACCGACGCAGTATCCGGTGATCTCGACGTGGCGTGCCGCCGTCGGTCCTACTTTTCGCTTCGACCAACCTGGCTTCAACCTCGACGACTACGACCAGATCTGGCTCTTCGGCGACAGACCGGCAGGCGCCGACGACGACCCCGACAACGACGCCGACATCGCGACCTACGCCCTCACCGACAACGAGTTGCGGGTCATCGCCGACTGGATGGACCGCGGCGGCGGCGTCTTCGCGACCGGAGACCACGGCATCTTGGGAGCGTCGCTGGCGTCACGGATCCCGCGGGTTCGCAAGATGCGTCGGTGGACGCACGCCCAGGCGGTCCCTCGCTCGTACGGCCGCACGATGCATCAGACCTACAACATTCGAAAGGGCCAGCCGCCGGGCGACCCCGAGATGGATGCCCACCCGCAGCCGTTGTATCTGGTGAACCAAGCAGGCTTCGAGCTCGCAGAACGCGTTCCTCACCCGCTCCTGTGCGGCCTCGACGGGCCCATCGACCGCTTCCCTGATCACATGCACGAAGGAGCCGTCTTCGAAGACGACGAGGTGTCGCTCGACGACCTGCTCGACATCCCGGGCTACGGCGGCGTCGAGTTCCCTATCGCACAGCCCGACCCGTCGGCGCCACCGTTCCGTCCCGTGCCGAGAGTCATCGCGCATGTCGTCACGACGTACGGCACACCGAAGGCGTTTCCCGCGCTGGCCGTGTGGGACGGTGATCCGGTCGGGCGAGGCCGCATCGTCGTCGACTCGACGTGGCATCACTGGTTCAGCATGAACGTGCTCCCGTTCGCCGAGGACAACGCGCCGGTGTGGGACGACCTGCAGCAGTTCCAACGCAATGTCGCAGTGTGGCTGGCCACGCCCGAGCAGCGGCGGGCCATGCTCATCACGACGATCTGGGATGCGATCATCACGGCCCCACCGATGCGATTCATCCGTGCACTCCCGTTAAAGCAGGTCGGTGTACGCGCGCTCGACGTGCTCGGTCGGGACGCACCGCACTGCGTCACCTCCGAGCTCGTCCAGTCGTTCGACGACGCCCTCATCCGAGCCGTGGCCCCGAGTACACATCGGTCGCTCCCTCCGGGTGCACTCGACGTGCTCGTCGTCGGGGGGATCGCGCGACGACTGCACGCCCTCGCCGGCGACCACCTGGAACGACTGAGGGCGGGTCAACGGCCCCAGATCGACTTCGACCAAGTCCAGGACGCCGCTCTGGCCGGTCTGAACGACGCACGCCGCGAACTCCTGGCCGACCTCGACGAGACCGCCGCTGACATCGACGGGCTCCGGGAGCGCTACAGCAGATCGATCGACCCAGCCGTCACCGGTCGACGCCCGTCGGTGACCGCACCGGTCGGACCGTTGGCGATCGTGCTCGAGCGCGTCGAGCCGGCGGAGCTAACCGACCCGCTCATCACCGACCCGGGCGCCCGGCTGATCGTGCATCTGGACGTTGGCCGGACGCGCCTGTTCGGCGACGTGGTGAAGCTCGGCGACGAACCGCGCGAGGTGGCGCGTGTCGTCGTGCAGCCGGGGGAGGAGCTGACGATGCGGGCGGCGGCCGACGTCGACGCCATCGCCGGCGGCGCCGTGGAGTGTTTCGCTGACACGCTGTCCGACGACGCGAACGACTGGATCGGGCGGCACATTCCGGATCCGAGCCACCGACTGCGCATCTGGTACCGCATCGAGCCCGTTCATGCCGACGCCGGTGGCTGAGCCGGTTCGGGCGTTCCAGCAATACGTGGTTGCGTTACGACCGACAGCGGTGGCAAGGCGAGCTCAGCCCGGGAGGGCAATCGCGGTTGACTCAGAGGCGTCTCCGAAGTGCCGGTCGGGGGCACCGACTGCGTCTCGGGGCCGTCGCCAGCCCGAGACCGTCGCCCGCCGGGCCGCTGCGGTGCTCGACGCCCAGGGCAACGAGGACGAACCGGTCACCAGGCTTCGGAATCAGGTGGCCGACTCCGCGAGCAACCGCGAGCTACCGGCCTGAGAACGCAGAAGCAGTGGCGGATGACGACGAACCGTAGGCCTGGTCAGGGGCCGCTCGCAGGGGTTCGTTGGGGTCCCTGCGGACGCGTGTGCGGAGCGCGTGGGATTCGGTGGTCGCCCTGGTCACAGGGGCCGGTGGAGCAACCGCGGATTGTCAGCTTGGGAAGGGTTGGGGACGAGGTGTCCCGACCAGCACCTGCGGCTGATCGGCTCGTCGACCGTGGATGAGACGCGACGGCCGAGAGAGCCACAGCTCTAACCGGCGTCGCTGCTAGTGATGGCTTCCGCCGTCTACCCGCTCTGATCGTAGATAGCTTCGGGATCAGCCCGCACGGCCTGGTCGAGGACGAGGGCGTCATCGCCCACGAGAATTCTCCATTTCCCGGCCCGTACGCCGTCAAGGATGATCGTCACCGCTCGTGCCGCATTCATGGGGGCGTTATCGCGGAAACTCTCGCCGATCGCCTTCAATATCTTCGGGAGCTCATCGTCCGACACGCCCTCGGTCTCCACGCCGAGACGCGCCAGGCGCCGACGAGTCACGTCGGGGTCCGCGGCAGCGTGGACGTTACCGATGTTGAGGATGATGTCGGTGCCGACGTGGCCGGGCATCACCACTGCGACGTGCACGTGCGGCGCGTTGGTGCGAAAGTCCTCTATGAGCGCCTCGGTGAACCCCTTCACCGCGAACTTCGCCGCGCTGTACGCGGTGTGCGGAGCGCCGGGACCCAGCGAGGCCCAGAAGCCGTTCACGCTGCTGGTGTTGATTACGTAGGCCTCGTCACTCGCCACCACCAGGTCGGCGAACGCACGCATGCCGTTGTAGACGCCACCCCAGCACACAGCGAAGGTCTTGTCCCACTCGGCTCGGGGGCTAGTGAGGAAGCTGCCGCCGCCGACGATGCCAGCGTTGTTGAACAACAGATCCACATGGTCCGCCTCCTGCTGGGCCACGACCTGGTCGCGGAAGCGGTTCGTCTGTGCCTCGTCCGACACGTCGGCGACGTGAGTCGTGATCCGGACGCCGGCCGGGGCGTCCTTGCCGGCCAACCTCGCTGTCTCGGCCATGCGCTCGGCGTTGATGTCGCAGGTGGCCACCGAGCAGCCCGCCGCAGCCAGCTGGATCACCAGCTCCCGGCCCATCCCAGTAGCGCCGCCGGTCACCACCGCCAACCGACCCTCAAACGAGTCCATCATTCCCGCCTCAATTGCTTTGCCTTGAACGCTACCAGCGCCGCCCGGCCGAGGACGGCGCCGTAGGCGCCGCCCGCAGGCGGGGCGCTTGATCCCCCTAGACCCTTAAATCCCCCTAGAGCCAGATTCGGCAGAGCACCGGACAACCGCCTTGTCCGGCTCCGGCTGATGCTTGACGAATCGGTGCCACCTGAGCTTGACGCTCCGACCGTGCGGGCAGTGAGCACGGGCATCGGTGTTTAACCCGCCCATCGACCGCCACATTGCGACGTCGCCAGGGGTACGACCGCGCCACCTGTTCGCCAAGCGTGACGTCCGTTCCGCTCGTCCCACACACGTCCCACGCTCGGAGGACGGTTGCGGTGATCGCCGGTCTACAGCGGTCAAGGGCTGCCGGGCCGCTGACGAACGTACTCGCAGGTCAGCCGGGGTTTCGCCCGAGTGGGGAGTGTGGGGCTAGAAGGAATCGAACCTTCGACCTCACCCTATTAGGGCTGACCGCTGTCGCGGCATCGCCCCTGGTCAGGGCCTTGATGTCGGCCGTGCGTTGGCGCCGGTCCCGCGTCGGTCCCATGCACGGGCCGATCGACGCCCGTTGCGGGACACCGGGAGACACCGCGTGGCGCGCCGCTCAGCACTCCGTAGACCCCACATCACCACCCAGGCGCCTTGGTCCCTCGCGGCTCGCTCACCACGACGCTGGGGACTGTTGGAGTGGTCATGTAGCGCCGGCTGGAGGGGCACGCCTATCGGGGTTCCTGGGGGTTGCGGCCGCCGTCGGCCGACCGCGCCGCCACGACTGCTGATGACGCGGCAGGATCGTCGGCGAGTGCCCGCTCAGGGAGGAACGTGCCATGCCCAAACTTATCCACGTGCGCCCGCTCGACCCCACCGTCCTCCACCACCCGGCGGTCGTCCATGAGTTCAACCGGCGGGCCGCCGACGCTCAGCTGCGCATCGCTGACCGCATCACCGCCTTCGCCGGCTCGATGCGCTTCGTCTACCTCCACGCCGGCCTGTTCGCTGTGTGGATGCTCGTGTTCGAGGCGAGTCCCTGGCCAACATTGACCTTGATCGTCTCGTTGGAGGCGATCTTCCTGTCGACGTTCGTCATGATCGCCCAGAACCGCCAAGCCTCCTTCCAGCAGGCCAAGGCCGACCACGACTATGGCGACATCAACACCCTCCTCGTCGAGAACACCGAGCTCACCCGGGTCATCCATGAGCTGACGGCGCGACTAGCCGTCCATGTGCTCAGCCCTGCCACCCCGCCAGGCGCGGGCAACGACAGCCAGGAACGGCCAAGCAGCTAGTCGACCGCCGCACCGGCCCGTGTCGCCCGGTCACGAGCACGGAGTCCCTGGTCGAGCTCCACAACGGCGCCACCGCGACGCTGTCGATCGTGACCGCCCGTACGGCGAGGCGGTGGCCACCCCCACCACCGCGGTCACCGTCGACGGTGGCCGAGCCACGGTGACCGTCCTCGAGGACGGCAGCAGTCCGAGGTTACCGTGCAGACCGGGGCGGTCGGCGAGGTGTGGACGGCGATCACCGAGGGCCTCGACGTCGGCCAGACCGTGGTCCTCGCCGACCTCGACGGCCCGCCTCCCGACCAGCGCCACCGACACCCAGAGCACCGGCGGCTTCGGAGGCCCATGAGGCTTCGGTGGCTTCGGTGGCAGGCTGAACGTATCGGGCCAGGGCTGAGTCCGACAGCTCACCTGCAGGAGCTGACGCTCGTCGAACACAACAGACGCCAGACTCGGGGGCCGGAGCGTCGAGACCAGCCCTGAGCCGGGCGGAGGTGCAGCAGGTGCTGGAGCCGTCGAGCCGTTCGATGCTGACGTCGGGCCGACTTCATTAGACGGAACCTGTGATGCCGATCGGCGGGTTCAACGACACCGACCCTTCGCCGACACTCGAGGGGCAGCTTGACCGTCACCCGCGGCATCGTGTCTGCTACCGACCGCGAAGTCGACACGGACGGCGGCACGATGAACGGCCTCATCCAGACCGATGCGGCGATCAGCTCCGGCAACTCGCGCGGCCCCCTCGTCAACGCCGCCGGCGAAGTCATCGGCATCAACTCCGCCGTCGCCACCAGGAGCGACTCGGTCGCCGCGTCCAACATCGGGTTCGCCATCGCGATCGACGCCGCCATGTCGGTCGTCGACCAGCTCACCGGAACTCGGTCTGATGGCCCTCGCCGGTGACCTGAACATGTCCATCCGGCCGCGGGGCGACGTCGTCGTGCTGGCTCTCGCCGGTGACCTCCGACGAATCAACGCCCAGGACCACTTAGGGCCTGTCATCAGTTGCGGTCTGCCTTTCGCTCTGCGGTGACGCGTTCTGCACCGGCGAGATGCGCCGACAGGAGCTGTCCGGCTCTGTCCAGTGCAGTGGCCGCTTCGTCGAGGATCGGGTGGTAGGCCTGGAAGACGTGGGGCACGCGGGGGGTGATGTCGAGCGTGACCTCGACGTCGGCGGTGGCGGCCTGCCCGGCGAGGCGGACCGCGTCGTCGAGGAGAACCTCGTGAGTTCCGGCCTGGATGATCAGGGGCGGCAGGCCGGACAGGTCGGCGAACACGGGGCTGATCAGCCCGGAAGCGGCGTCTTGTCCGGCTGTGTAGTCGGTGACCCGGGGTTGCAGGTTTTCCCGGCTGAGCAGCGGGTCGACCTCGTGCTTGGTTCGCATGGTCGTCCCGGCGAGGGTGAGATCGGCGTACGGTGACATGACGAAGGCGGCGGCTGGCAGGGGCAGCCCGTGATCGCGGGCGTTGACCAGGGTGGCGATGGCGAGCCCGCCGCCGGCGGACTCTCCCGCGAAGGCGATGTCCGATGGGGCTATGCCGTTTCGCAGGAGGGCTTCGTAGGCTGCGAGAGCGTCGTCGACCGCTGCCGGATAGGGGTGCTCGGGAGCTAGCCGGTAGTCGACGGAGATGACGTTGGCGCGCGTCCGCCGGCCGACCTGCGAGGCCAGCTCAGCGGCGAGGAAGGCGTCCCCCAGTACGTACACGCCGCCATGGAAGTACAGGACAACATGGCGAGGTTCGATTACGTCAATTGTGATCTCGGCAGTTGGGACGCCGCCCAGTGCGGCTGCGGTCACGGTCACATCGGCGGGCAGTGGTTGCGCTGATATCAACTCTCGGAGCAGTCGCCGTTGCTCGTTGACATCGCTGCCGACGGGGAAGGCTGACTGTCGCAGGACTGCTTCGAGGTTCTCTCGCTGCTCGGTGCTCACGCAGATCTCCTTTCGGTTGGGTTGGGATTGGCAGCGCTCCCCGTCATGATCTTGCGTCGGGAAGACGAATGAGGTTGGCGCCGGCGAGCGGTGCGCCGATCTGTTGCATCGCGCCGCCGATCACCAGGCTGCCGAGGTCGATGGTGAAGAAGCCCGCGTCGTGGAAGAGTGCGCTCACTTCGGCCTTCGCGCCGGGGTCGTCGCCTGAGAGGAAGATCACGCGCTGGCCTCCCGCCTGGCGCGGATCGGCGCCGAGTAGTTCCGCGGCCAATGTGTTGGCCGCCTTGACGACGGGCGCATCGCGGACGAGGTCGGCGATGACGTCGCTCGACGTCCTTCGGTCGAGGTCGCGGGGGTCGAAGTCGTTCGTGGCATCGATGACGATCTGATCGTGCCATCGGAGCCCCTCGAGGGCCTTCGAGACGCTGGCCCAGGGCACGGCGATGACGACGATCTCGGATGCCGCGGCGTCGGCCACGGTCCCCGCCGACGCTCCGTCGCCCAGCTCTGAGATCACCGACGCGAGCGAGTCGGGACCGCGGCTGTTGGCGATGACGACGGGGCGGCCGGCCCGCAGCGCCGTGCGTGCCATCGCCTGGCCGAGCCGGCCGGCACCGATGATCCCGACAGGGCGATCACCTCGATTCATCAGACTCCTCCGGCGTACTCGGATGCGAACAGGTAGCTCACGGCAAGGCTCCGGTACGGCCGCCAACGCTCCGCCAGCTCGAGCATCTCGTCCTCGGTGGGAGGGTGGTCGAGCCGGTAGGCGCGTTGGATGGCACGCCGGAGGGCAAGGTCACCGGGCAGGAACACGTCGGGCCGGTCGAGGGCCACGAGCAGGAAACCGTGCGCCGTCCACGTCCCGATGCCCGGGACTTGGGTCAGCACGGCCTCGACCTCGTCGTCGGTCATCTGCGACAAGACCTCCTCGCTGAGACGACCATCGACGAATCGTTCCGCCAGCGCTCGCAGCGTCTCGCCCTTGCGGGCGGAGAGGCCGCTGGCGCGCAGCACCTGGGGATCCGCCGCGAGCAGCTCGGCCGGTGACGGCAGCCGTCCTCCGAAGTGCACCTCGATGCGGGACACGATCGTCCGCGTCGCACGGACCGAGAGCTGCTGGCCGGCGACCTGGAAGATCAGCGTTCCGAAGGCGTCCAGTGGAGGCAGCTCGTCGAGCCAGGCGCGCGGGCGGAAGTCCGGGTGCGCATCGATGACCCGACCGAGCACCGGGTCGGCCTTGCGCAGGAACGCGCGCGCCTTCCGGCCGGCGGCGCCTGTGTCGGTCGCGGTCATTCCTCTAGCAGGTGTGTCATCGGTGGACCTGGGAGCCGTAGCCGAGGTCGAGGCGGATCGACTCCATGACCCAGAACGTGGTGCTGGCGGTGAACACGTCGACCGCCGCCAGGACACCCGTGTACTTCTCCACGACGGGTGCGGCGGCCGCGTCTGTGACGGCGTCGAGATAGCCCTTCACTCCAGCCCAGGCGTTCTCGCCGTACTTCACGAAGAAGGGCGTGGGGTCGACCGTGTCGATCGCCTGCCTGACGCTCGCGGCGATGTCGGCCATGTACTGCTGGTGGACGGTCACGTCGTCGCGGGTGCCGAGCCTGCCGAGGTGGCCACCGATGAAGTGCTTCCACGGGTAGGCGAGGGCGTTGGCCGGCGCCTCGAGGTAGCCGGGGATGTCCTCGGTGAGGTTGGACAGGTACACCGGCGCCCACCCGGCGTTGACGACGTCGACTAGCATGAGCGTGTCGTGGTCCGGCAGGTGGATGTAGATGTTGTCGGGCGAGTGGTTGGAGCCGTACCAGGCCAGGTCGATCCGCTCGCCGCCGATCTCCACGCTGCGCCGGTCCCGGAACGTCTCCTCGGGCGCCGGTCTCGCCGGATCGTCGTCGCGCAGCAGGAGCCGCCGCGTCTCTTCGTGTCCGATGCGCACGACGTCCTTGTCGAACAGGGAGGACGCGCCGGCGTGGTCGGCGTGGTGGTGCGAGTAGATGAGGTGGGTGACCCTGTTGCTCACGCCGTTGGCCGCCGCGATCTCGTCGACGGCCCGCCCGATGTTGTGGCCGATGGTGGGCGGGGCGTCGAGCAGGACCACGCCGTCTGAGGTGGTCAGGAACGCCGACTGGTAGGTGCCATCGGTGACCCAGTAGAGGTTCCGCTCGACGCGCCCGACGTAATACCCCTGGTCGTTGAGGGCCGGGCCGAGGGCCGAGCGGGGGACCGGCGCGTAGTCGGGGAGGGATGTGTCGGTTGTCGCCATACCGAGGGATGGTGACCGCGAGGACGAGCGATCGCATCCCGGGATTCCTTAGTCCGCGCCCCAGTGCCATGCTCCTGGTACGGAGGTTTGCGATGCCCACGGGGTCGCGGGGCGCTCAGCTTGTCGGCCGCCAGCGCGAGCGCGCCGTGCTGGAGCGGCTGCTCGAAGCGGCGCGCGAGGGCCGCGGCGGGGTCCTGGCGATGCACGGGGACCCGGGCGTCGGCAAGACCGCACTGCTCGAGTACGCGGTCGAGGTGGGTCAAGATTTTCGCGTCGTTCGGACTGCGGGCGTCGAGGGGGAGATGGAGTTCGACTACGCGGCGCTGCAACAGCTCTGTTCGCCGATCCTCGAGTACAGCGAGCGTCTGCCTGATCGTCAGCGGGACGCGCTCGGCGTGGCCTTCGGGCTCAGCGCAGGACCGGCGCCGAGCCCGTTTCTTGTCGGGCTCGCGGTTCTCGGTCTCCTCTCCGATGCTGCCGAGCAGCAGCCGCTTCTGTGCGTGGTCGACGACTCGCAGTGGCTCGACGGCGCATCGGCCCGAGCGCTTGCGTTCGTAGCGCGCCGCCTGCTGGCGGAGAGGATCGTGCTCGTGTTCGCGACACGTGACGTGGGCAGCGGATCGGCCCGCTTCCCGGAGCTCCGCGTGGGGCCGCTGGGAGGCCGGGACGCACGGACGCTGTTGGAGTCCGTCCTCGCGGCGCGGCTGGACGAGTCCGTGCTCGAGCGGATCGTCGTCGAGACGGGAGGGAACCCGCTCGCGCTCCTGGAGCTCCCGCACGGGCTGACGCCGGGCCAGCTCGCCGGCGGTTTCGGGTTGCCTGCGGCACTACCGCTGTCCACCGGGATCGAGCAGAGCTTCACGCGACGGATGGCGCGGCTCCCGCGCGACGCGCGGCGGCTGCTGCTCGTGGCGGCGGCAGAACCGGTCGGCGACCTTGCGCTTCTGTGGCGCGCAGCCCACCAGCTTGGGATCCCGGAGACGGCCGCGCAATCCGTGCAGTCGGAGGGTTTCCTGATGCTCGACGGTGCGGTGGTGTTCCGTCATCCGCTCGTGCGCTCGGCGGTGTACGGAGCGGCCGACCCGAACGAGCGTCGCGAGGCTCACCGCGCACTAGCGGAAGCAACCGATCCGCAGCTCGACCCGGATCGCCGCGCGTGGCACCGCGCGCAGGCGGCGTCCGTGCCCGACGAAGAGGTGGCCGGCGAGCTCGAGCGCTCCGCGGCGCGAGCGCAGGCGCGGGGCGGGCTCGCCGCTGCCGCGGCTTTCCTCGAGGGCGCCGTGACCCTGACCCGCGAACCGTCGCGACGGG
>DASRHY010000250.1:0-8686 GCA_035650275.1 Kribbellaceae bacterium
GTCCGGCTGGCTTGATCGTGGTCCCAGCGGGATCTGGCCAGTACTCCCAGCGATAGTTGGCCGGTTTGCGCCACGAACGGATCGCGGGTGCCACGACCCTCGTCGCTGAGGTGATCGGCATACCAGCATGAGATCGCAATCTTGCTTACGCGTCGTGGCCCCGAGGGAAGTGGGGAGCCGACTGACCCGCCAACGCGTATCTCAGCCGGAATGCGAGGTAGGCAATTGACAGGACGAGCGACAGGACTCCAAGGCCCACGACAATGCCTCGGGTCACGCCACTGAGAAACGAGCTGAACAGCGCCAGGGCGCCCGATGCGATCTCCGCTGTACAGAACAGGAGCGCTGCGGAACCAAGAATCAGATGAGCCATGCCTTGAGTGCTGTAGAGACGCGTTGTCATCAGGCTTGGCATTCTGTGCATTGCGTAGGACCTCGATGCCAAGTCCCCAGACTCGCGCTCAAAGCCCTTATACAGCAGCTCACGTATGGCGTCGATCTCTTCGTGATGGAAGCGAAGCGCTACTCCAATCTTTCTGACGGCGCCATACATCGCAATGCTGAGCAGCATGAGAAGGAATCCGATGGCGGCACTTCCAACCCAGATGACATCCTCGCGGGCGCTCGGCGATGACGCAAGTGCCACAAGAAAGCCTATCGATCCAATCGTCGCCGTGAAGAAGAAACCCAGAAACTGGTTTCGTTGCGATTCAAGGTGCCGGTAGTGCGTCCACGCCTGGTCACCATCGTATGTCAGGGCTGATCTGAGCAGGCGCTGACGCTCTGCGCTTACATCGGCGTTGTACCTGCTGATCCTCATGAACGCCTCCGTCGATCTGCCACACACGACGATAGATCGGCGACGCAAACCGCAGCCCGCCTCGGCGTTCACCGCGCCACACCCGGGCAGGACACGCCGATGGACCTGCGTCTATCGGCCAGAGCAACGCTGATCATGTTCGGGACTGTTGGATGGGCCTTCGTGGCGATCCGTGAAGTGGCGACCGCGAGGGCTGCGATCTCATCGGCAAAATGCAGGCTGGAGGATCTGTGCCTGGCCTGCAGCGGCCTGTCGGAGGCCGGCGAGCAGTTGGCGTTGGGCGACGGATGGTCCAGGCGGTGGACGGCGACGTGGAGGTTCGCCGACGGCGCTGTGGTCTGCCCGGTGCGGGATCTGGCGTCTATGCGTACGGCGGGTAGCCGGCCGGTACGCCGGTTCTCCTGGCGGACGGGGCAGCGGCACCGGCCAGGCTTGCAGTACCTGGTCAGCACGGGCCGCCATCACGGGTTCGAGAGCGTCGCCGAGCAGCGTCTGCTGCTGGTGCTGGACTTCGCCGGTGCGGTGCTCGATGTGTTGGCACAGCCGTTCCGACTGCGGTACGCCACCCGCACCGGTTGGGAGGAACACATCCCGGACTTCCTGGCGCTGACCGAGGACGGTGAGCTGCTGGTCGATGTGCGGCCCGGCGACCGGATCGGCGAGCGGGATCGGGTACGGTTCGCCGCGGCGGCGGAGACGGCGCTGGCCTGTGGCTGGCGGTACGTGGTGGTCACCGGCTGGCGCCCGCACGTGTTGTCGAATGTGGACACCCTATCCGCGCAGCGGCGTCCGCTGTCCGATCCGCTGGGCGTGCAGCGCGAGCTGCTGGCCGCGGCGGGTGGCGCGCCGATCGCCTTCGGAGATCTGGTCGCGGTCACGGCGCTACCGGCGGTGGCCCGGGCGCATGCGCTGCACCTGATATGGCACCGTCGACTGGCCATCGATTTGGCGGTACCGCTGGGTGATGACACCCCGGTGTGGGCGGCCGACATCACGCGGGCGGTGCGGTGAGCAGCCCGTTCGCCCCGTTGGACCTGTCCGCGGGGGCGCGGCTGGTGCTCGACGATGTGGAGTGGACGGTCGAGTCGGTCGAGCCGCAGTACGGGCGGGTGCTGCTGGTCCGGGCTCGTGGGGAGATGCTACGCACCAGCGTGCGGGCGTTGCTGAACCATCCAGGCTGCCGGGCATCGACCGTTTCGCCGGACCGGCCGTGGTCGGGACGAGGACGCCAGCCGGCGGGCCTGGCCGATCTGACGGCGCAGCAGCAGGAGTGGACGCGGATCCGGTACGGGCATGTGCAGGAGGCGGAGACCGGCTACCGCAGCGGTGACCCGCTGCGGGCGCTGCCGGGCGAGCCTCGTCCCGCCTACGATCCGTCGACCACGACGGTGACCCAGCGGCGGCAGGCGAAGGTCGCCGAGCTGGCGGCGCTGGGCGCCGATCAGGTCCGGCTGCTGGGGGTCAGCGGGGTCAGCGAACGCACGCTGCGCCGGATGGCGGCCGACTGCCGACGCTTCGGTATGGCCGGGGCGATCAAGGGTAGCTGGGTGCGCCGCAGCGGGATGCGGCCCAGCATAACCGAGCCGGTGCGGGAGGCGATCTGGGCGGTGCGGCAGGAGACGCTGCACCGCTCCCGGGTGAGCATGAAGACCCGCGAGCGCATGGTCCACCAGTACGTGCGGGAGCGGTACGGCCCGGACGTGGCGGTGCCGTGCTACGAGACGCTGCGCGGGGTGTGGATCGAGTGGTTCGGGTCGGGCGGCACCCGGCAGCGCTATGCCCGCACCGCCGCGCGGCTGGAGGCCACCGGTGTCCACGTGGTGGTGCACCGCCCTGGTCAGGTCGTCGCGCTGGATACCACGCTGTTGCCGGTCAAGGTCCGAGACAGCGTGTTCGGCGAGGCGGTGTCGGTGCACCTGACGCTGGCGTTGGATGTCTACACCCATTCGCTGGTGGCGTTCCGGCTCACCCTGGTGTCGGACACGTCGACGGATGTGGCGATGCTGCTGCGTGATGTGATGATGCCGCTGCCGCTGCGCCCGGACTGGGGCGAGGAGATGGAGTGGCCATACCCGGGTATCCCGGCCGCGGTGGTGGCCGAGTTCGCCGGGCACCGGGTCGCGGCGCTGCCGTTTTTCACCCCGGAGACCATCACCACTGACCACGGATCGGTCTACAAGAACCACCACCTGGTGGAGGTGCAGCGGGTCATCGGCGCCAACATACTGCCGGCTCGGGTCCTTCGCCCTACGGACAAGCAGGCGGTGGAGCGCGCCTTCGGCGCCATACAGAGCTTGCTGTTCGAACACCTGCTGGGCTTTCAAGGCGTTGACGTCGCCGACCGGGGTAGCGATCCCGAGGCGGACGCGGTGCTCACCCTTGAGGCGATGGAGCAACTGGTTGCCACCTGGATCGTGCGGGTGTGGCAGAACCGGGTGCTGGGCGAGCATGCCCCGGCCTGGGATCCCGGCGGCAAGCACAGCCCGAACACGCTGTTCGCCGCGGCGATGGCCCAGGGCGGGTTCGCGTTGCAGATCCCCGCGCCGCAGTTGTACTACGAGCTGCTGCCCGCCCACCACGTGAGGATCCACGGCCGGCGCGGGGTGAAGGTCCGCGGACTGTGGTACGACGGCCCCGGCCTGGACGCCCACCGGGGCGGGCCGTCGACCCGCGGTGGTGTCCACAAGGGAAAGTGGGTGATCCGCCGGGATCCGCGGGATCGCCGGTTCGTCTACTTCCAGGACCCGGCCACCGGAGACTGGCACACGCTGCGCTGGACCGGCCTGCCCGCCGACGGCGAGGTGCCCTCGTTCGGCGACGCGCGGGTACGCGAACTACTCGCCCAGGCACGCGCGGCGGGCCTACAACCCAGAACCGACACCGAGCTGCTGCCGGCGCTGCTGGACCTGCTGGGCGGCGTCACCCCGGTCGAGGCGTGGCCCACCCAGACAGGCAAGCAGCAGCGCACCGGGCATGCCCGTGGGACGGTGCAGGCCGCTGCCGCCACCGCCGACCGCCCACCTGCCATCGACGGCGGACAGCAGCAGGACAACGTGGTGCCGCTGCGGTGGCCGGACCGGGCCGAGGCGGCCCAGGCCGCGATCGACGCCGAACGGCGCCGCCGCCGCGAGGACGCGGTGCGGCAACGCCCCCAGCCGCCGCCGCGGCTGGGCGAGGCGTTCCGGCGACGCAGCCTGCTTCTGCTGCCGGACGACGAGGAGCCCGACGGTGCCGTTCCGCGGGAGGCGGGGTGAGCCGCCACGCACGGCCATCTGATGGCGGGGACACTGTCGGGTTCGTGCTGCCCGGCCCGGCGGTGGCCCGGGAGACCGCAACCGGGTGGATCCGTTGGCGCACCACCAGGCACGCCTTCACCCCGGCGCCTCGGCTGTCGCTGGCCCAGTGGCGGCGGCTGAGCCCGCGCCGGCGGATGCTGCACGATCTGCACCGGGCGGCCACCCACGCCAACCTGCCCATCCAGGAGACCCCGATGAGCGAGGCGGTGGCCCGGATGATGGGGTCGCGGATCCTCCACAACGCGCTCAAGCACAAGCCGACCACCCGGGCCGGGCTGATGGTCAACGGCGGCGGCTACCAGGGCAAGACCGAAACCGTCTGCGAGATCGCCGCCGCGTTCGAAGACCAGTGGCTGGACCTGCACCAGCAGATCAACCCGCACGCCGTGCCCGGCACCCGAGACCTGCATGCCACCGTCGCCTACGTGCAGACCCCGGTCACCGCCACCCCGAAGAGCATCTGCCAGGCCATCCTGGACTTCTACGGCGCCGACCACGCCAAAATGACCCTGCCGCAACTGGTCCATGCGGTGCGCAGCTCGCTGCACGACCACGCCACCAAGGTGCTCATCCTCGATGACATCACCCGGTTGAAGATGCACCGCGAGGCCGACCAGGACGCCCTGGACCTGCTGCGCGCGTTGATGAGCATGCACGTCACCCTCGTCCTCGTCGGCGTCGGCATCCCCGCCTCCGGGCTGCTACGCGAAGGCCGCCATGACCCGCGCACCGGGCAGGTGGTGTTCGGCCAACCCAGACACGCCATGGCATTCCGCGACGAGGCGGCCACCCAGACCCAACGGCGGTTCGACCTGGTCAACCTGGACCCGTTCCGCTACGACACCGCAGCGGGCATCGCCGCCTGGGTCACCCATCTGGCCGGCATCGAGGAGCACCTGCGGCTGCTACGCGCCGAGCCGGGCACGCTCACCGATGGCGCCATGCCCGAGTACCTGTTCGCCCGCACCGGCGGCATCGTCGGCCTGCTGGAACGCCTCATCGAGGACGGCTGCGCGCACGCCATCGACACCGGCACCGAACGGCTAAGCCCCGACCTGCTCGACGCCATCGACATCAACCTGGGCAACATGTCCGGCCGCGACCGCGCCGCCGGGGAGATCCCCGCCGTCCCACCCCGGCCGGCCACCAGCGGCCGCAGATCCAAACCGCGCAACACCGTCTTCGACGACCGCGGCGCACCCGACGACGCGCCGGACGAGGCGTTGGCGTGACGACGCCCCTGCCGCGCAGCCTCGACCCGCTGCCGGACGAGTCGCTGCCCGGCTACCTGCTGCGGCTGGCCCACCGGCTCGACCTGTCCCCGGCCCGGCTGGCCGCGATCACCGGTCTGGCTCCCACCAGGTCTGCCGTCCCCGCCGCGCGGATGCTCGCCCTGCCGCCCGACATCGCCCGCACCTTCGCCCACGCCACCCGGCTGACCGACGATGAGGCCGACGCGCTCACCCTGGCCAGCCTGGCATGCCGCTATCCGCCGCTGGATCTGCACTTCACCGGCCGCAACCGGGTCATCCACGGCGTTCTGGTCAAGGAGAACTGGATCCTGTCCCGGTCCACCCGCTACTGCCCCGACTGCCTGGCCGGCGACGACAGCCTCATCCAGCAACGCCACGGCGGCGGCTGGAACAGGCTGTGGCGACTGCCGATCGTGTTCGCCTGCACCACCCACCGCCGGCTTCTCCGCCACACCTGCTCGGCCTGCCGCGACCCGGTACACCACCGCCGCGTCATCGGCAGCCAACTGCTACCGCTACCCTCCGCCACGGGCCTGCACCCGGCGGCCTGCCGCAACCCGGTCGGTCCATCCCGCCGCGGAGATCGGCCCACTGCCTGCGGCCACCGGCTCGATCACCCCACCCACGCACCCGTCGCCGACCAGGACGAGCACCTGCTGCACCTCCAACAACGCCTGCTGGACCTGCTCCACCCGCACACACCCGCAGCGATCGACAGCGTCAGTGCGCCAGCCACACCGGCGAGCTTCTTCGTCGACCTACGCATCCTCACCTGCCTCATCACCGCCTCCTGGCCCGCCGCCCGCCACCTGGCCACCGACCCCACCCACGCGAACCTGGTCACCGGCCACGTCCGCGCCACCCGCCGCGAGATCGCCGCGGTCCGAAGCTCCGGCCGCGCGGTCCGCGAGATAGCCCTCTACGACCGGCCACCCCTTGCCGCCCGCGCCTGCGCCGCGCTGCTGGCCATGGCCGAGCGGATCACCGCAGCCGACCCGCACGCGGCCGGAGACCTGCTGCAGCCCATGGTCGCGGCGGTGCCCTCGGCACGGACCTGGACCAGACAGTTCCTCCTCGGCGACGGATACTGCTCACCCGGGCTGCGCACCGCGCTGGCCGCCGAGATCGGCATTACACACCTCATCGACCGGGCCAGCCCACGGCCACGCCCGATCCAGCCTCCACCACGGGCGGTCAGGTTCGGCATCCAGCACATCCCCGCCTTCGTCCTGCCCGCATGGCGCCAGCGGTACTTCGCCCCCTTCGCCGACATCACCGCGCACCTGCTCGGCCGGGCAGTCAGCATCCACCTCGCCCAAGCCGCCATCGGTGGCCCCGCCGCCGACGCCGGTGAACAACTCGGCATCCCGCGCACCGCCGCCCGCTACGCCATCACCGTCGTGACCCAGCAACTCGATCACCGTCGGCAACGCGCTTTCAACAGGGCCATTGACACCCTCGCCGAGACGCTGAACCGATCCACCTCCCTGACCGACTACGGCCGGCGCCGCGACGCCCTACGCACCTGGACCATCACAGCCGGGCAGTGGCGCGACCTCATCGCCGGACTACCCGACCAGCCCGTCAACGGCCGCGTCCAAGCGCACACCCACTGGGGCGACGGCAAACGCACCCTGGCCACCGTCTGGGTCTGGGTCCAGCTCACCTGCGGCGAACACATCTTCGCCACGCCGATCCGCCCTGACCCCTGCGCACCCCGACCCGGTGGTCCCCATGCCCGCTACGTGCACACCCGTTGGCCGCTCCTCCACGGCGCTAGACCGGGCCACTACGCCGCGCTGCGCCAGCGGCTCGAGATCTTCGTCGACCGGCTGGCCCACGAGATCGACACCGGCCTGATCAACGGCGACCAATGACACGACCAAGGCCAGCGCCAGCAGCGCGGCCAGACCCGCCCCGAGCACGACCACGATGACCGACCTCGTCATCAGATAGCAGCCGCCGATGCTGACCATCGCGCCGTTGACCACCACGACAATGCCGCTGGCCACCCGGCCGGCACTCGCCGACACGGCCGCCCAGCGACGCCCAACTGATCGATCAGCTCCCCAGTCGCTACCCATGCCGTCCAGTGGGCCGGCCCGCACCATTCGTGCAACCAGCGCCGGGCCGGACACACGCGCCAGCCGCCAGCGGGCGCGCCCTTTGCACGCGCTGGGACCGCTGTCGCACTACAGGACAGCGAAAGGGGTTTCGAACCTATGGTTTTCAGCCCGCAGGGGTTTGACGAGTTCTTCCGCATCACCATCGCCCGTCTCGTCTGGTTCCTGATCAAGATCGGGGCGAGTCGGGAAGAGGCGGAAGACGCCGCCCAGGAGGCCATGACAAAGGTGTATGAAAGCTGGGACACGGTCGAGCAGCCACAGGCGTGGGTCAGAGTCGTCGCCGAGCGGCTCTTCCTAGCCACAGCTGCTCGGCTGAAACAAGCGCCCGGCAAGGCCGTCGCGGGCGGCTGGGGCCATGCCGCAACCTCACACGACCCCGACCTTGCCGTCCTCGGTCAGGAACAGCAGCAGGTACTCACCCTGTTCAGGCGCCTGCCCTACGAGCTGTCAACGGATCTTGAAAAATAACCCCTGGGAGTACCCCAGGGGGTTAGTTTTCAGCGTCCGGCGAGACGAGCAACGCAGGGCGATCGCCTGGTACTACGACGGCTTCTCCATCGCCGAGATCGCCCGGCAGACCGGACGGCCCGAAGCGACAGTCCGCTCACATCTTCGACACGCCCGTCGCCGATTGCAACGCGAACTGGATACCGCCGGTGGCGCTGCCACGACAACCGCTACCACCGCAGAACCAATGGAGAAGGGGGACGATGAAGCTCACGTCCACCAGTGAATTCGCGGAGCTTGACAAGCGACTACTGGAGTCCGACGCTGCTGCCGAGGCGACCCTCGCGCGGCTGCTCGATGTCGATGCCCGCCTCGCCCGTGTGAAGCGCGACGCCCGATCGGCCGGACTCAACAATGTCGACCGTTGCTCGATCGAACCCGCTGAGTAGCAGAGCAGTCGCCCACAACAACAAATAGAAACCCAACGTCGGCTGGTCGGATCCGACCAGCCGACTTCGCATGCCCACCCACAGCCCACGCAAACGCCGCGGGACAGCCTGGCCAACATTCTCTGGCGAAGGCCAACTATCGCTGGTAGTCACAACGCCATTCGCGACGCCGGACGCGACCGGCATCCGTAGGCCCGATGACGGCTTGACATTCGGCGCTAGTCGAGCGTTCATCGACTGTGGCGGCCATCCGCCCTGGCCGGCCCCAGCGGGGACGTTACCAGCCGGTACCGGC
>DASRHY010000251.1:0-10539 GCA_035650275.1 Kribbellaceae bacterium
GCGGTAATCGTCCTGGAGGCCGCCGGGCTTGCCGGCGCAACAATGACCGTGGTCATGCCGCCTGGCCTGATCGCCGCAGGCGTCGGATCGCTGCTATTCGTGGGCATCGGTTCACTGACCGGACTGAGTGCCGAGTCATACACGAGGCACTCGGCCAGACCGCGGTCCTGAGTGAGCAGGTGCGCCATCCTCAGCAGCGTGGTCGACCTGGCCGCGGGTCGACGGCGGCGTTAGGTTCAGTCGATCACCGTCGACTCGCCGGCGACGTTGTTGGCTGGATCCGGGTCGTGCTCGGCCGCCGTGACATCAGCGCGGTCCGTGATCGTGCCGGCGCCCCGCGGCCGCAGCCCCAGGGTGACGGTCGCAGCGGCGTCAGCGGGCAGCACGCCCAGGTCGCAGTCGAACCGGCTTGGGGCGGTGACCGTGCACGCGCCCTGCGAGGTGCCGACGGACAGCAGTCTGACGCTGCCGGACAGCGCTGCGGACCACTCGTCGGCCAGGCTCACGGCCGTCGCGGGCGACGGTCCGTGGTTCGTGACGGTCATGGTGTAGGTGAGCGGCTTGTTGCTGCGGCTGGGGTCTGCGGACTCGGCCACGGCCACCGCGAGGTCGGCGGCGGCGGTCACCGTGAACGTGACCGAGTCGACGTTGTTGGCCGGCAGCGGATCGGGCTGGTCGGCGACGACCGATCCGGAGATCGCGTACTCCCCGGCCGCGTCGGCGGCGATCTGCAGCAGTGCGACGCTGCCCGTCGAGGGCGGCAGGGTGGTCGGACCGACGGTACAGACCGATCCGCCGCCGTCGGGTAGGCAGGACGCGCCCGAGACGACGGCCAGACCGGCCGGAAGCCGCAGGATGGTGGTGACGCCGGTGGCCGGCGAGGGTCCGGCGTTGGACATCTGCACCGCGACGAAGAACGGCTGTCCGGCGTACACCACACCCAACACCTCACCAAGCTGGAGCGAGACGTCGGCCTCGGCAGTCACTGTCGTGCTTTCCGTCTGGATGTTGTTGGAAGGATCGCGATCTGACTGCACCGCGAACGCGGTGAAGCTAAGCGACAAGGTTCCCGTCGTCGTCGGCGCGACGGCGAGCGTCAGTGCCGCCCCGAACCCGGGTTGCAGCGTTCCAACCGGGCACGTCACCGTCGAGCCCACCGTCGAGCACGAACCAGTCGATCCGGACGGCTCGAAGGTCGCCCCGGGGGACATTTCGACGGTCAGGACGACCGAGGTTGCGGTGCCCGGACCGTTGTTGCCCACGCCGACCGAGTAGAACACGGTGGCCCCGAGCGCGACCGGATCGGGGCTGTCCGTGACGTCGGCGACGAACACGTCGACGGGTGCCGCCGCCTGGGCGCTTCCCGCCGAGACGACGATCGGCGGTACGGCGCCTAGCACGAGGATGGCAAGAACGAGCGTACGGCGCAGACGCGACATCGATCCTCCCCACAACAGCGCGAGCGCAGCGAACGTACCGCCGCCGCCCGGTCCCGTCCAGGCAGTTGTCTTCCAGACTCAATGAGGCGTGCAACGCATGGATGTCACGGCAAGAACGTCTGCCGAAGCGCTTCCACGATGCACAACACTCCGATGAAGGCCACAGGGCCGCCGCCCCAAGCAAGCGCACCGGCAACTCCCCGACTGGCGCCCCTACTTTCAAGGTCACGGCGGACAGCAGAGAACCCGCCAAACGAAGTAGGAAAAGCCACGATCACCAGCGGACCGTAGACCAGCGCGGCAGGCACCACCGTGACCGCCATCCAACGCGTATCCTCGCCAACCGACCCGATCACCCTGCCGAGCAGCCACAACAACAAGAACCCGCCAAGGGCACTCGCCTGGAGGCCGAACCCCACCGCCACCCCGCGACCACGGCTGTTCCGCGCCAGGGACACCAGCCGACCGGACAGGCGTTTCTCAATCCTGATCCCCCAGTACACCGACCAGACCAGCAAGCCGATCGCAACCGCCGCAAACGACGCGACCCTCGACATCACCCGAGTCTGACAGACGAGTGCCGGCTAGAGCAGCGAGCGACAGCCCTTTGCCATCACTGGGCCGTTGAGGACGCGCGGCTGGCCATATCCCTTTCGGCAACGAGCGTGGGATGAGATCGACGCCTTCCTCGGGGACATGGCAGATCACCATGTGGAGTTCCGGCATATGTCAGACATCGTCAAGAGCGTCCTCGCCTCGGATCAGACCGGGCCTTGGCGGCGTGCACGTCGATGCACGACCTGATCGTGGTGCCGACGCCGATCCCTGAGCCGCCTTACGGCGTGGTTGTGGTGCGCGCACCGGGCTCGATCCGCGAGCCAGCCATGGGCTTCGTACGTATCGAGCACCTCTCTACGACGGGCCACGACGATGTCATCGACAGGCCGGTGATTGATGCGGTTCCGCTGTTTTGGCGATTCATGATCGAGAAGTTCGGTGTTGATCCTGGTGCTCGCGAACCCGGGTAGTCCTGGCGTACGGCACCGAGTCGGACGGTCTACTCACGCAACGCGGCGCGATGGCTGTCGCCGCTGCCCTCGGGTGGAGCCGACGAGGTTCCCGAGCGACCACGGCGGCTTCCTGGGCGGGGAGTACGGCCAGACCGGCGACCCTGACGCGTTCGCCGCCCGACTGCGCGAGGTGCTCGACGGCTGAGTCCGCCCACGAGCTGATCCACCCTGTCATGCCGCGGAGAGTGAAAGCTCGGAACTACCGATGAGCGGTCGCTATCGATCCGCTGGCTTGCCGGCCCTTCGCGCCGTCCACACGTAGGTGCCGCACTCGCTCCGGACCTGCCCATCCGCCTGTTGGATGGCTTCCCGCAGCCCCAGCTGTAGCTCCCTCAGTCGCGGCTCCTCCAGTCGGGCGTGGTCGCTGAAGGTCGCGAGCATCGACGTCCATCCTTCGCCGTCCAGGAAGCGCGGCCAGCGGTAGGTCACGTTACCGAGAGAGCGGAAGTCGGCACTGCCCTCGAACGGATCGGTGTCCTGCGAACCGGTCGGATCCCGCCCCACAACGGTCAGCTCCGGCGCGTGGGCACTGTACACAGCTTCAAAATCCGCAAGCCGGGGCTCCTCTACGACGTGGTAGTTCCAGAACAGTGCGACCGTCCCGCCGGGAACGACTATCGAGGCTGCCTTGGCGAGCCCGATCGCCGGATCGACCCAGTGCCAGGAGTGCCCTGCGGTCACCAAGTCGTACATTCGTCCAGCAGGCTCCCACGACTCGAAGGATGCGACCTCGACGGGTACGTGGTGACGCCGGGCCACCTCCGCCATGCGAGCGTCCGGCTCCACTCCCAGCACAGGCAGTCCGCGCTCCATGAGGGCTCTGGCGACCTTTCCGGTCCCGCATCCCACATCCAGAGCATTCGACGGACATCCCGACAGCAACTCATCGATCAGCGCTGATGGATAGCCCGGCCGGTAACGGTCGTACAGCTCGGCTGCAGAGCCGAACGACGCGGCCCGATCCCGCTCGCCATGCAATCCATTCAGTGGCACCCCCCGATTCTGGCACCCATGAATCGCCCGCTCATGGCGCAGAGCGGTAACTCGGGATACCGACGCGGTGCCATGCGCTCGATTGTTGCCCGTCCGGGCGATGGTCGTGTCCTGGTCGGACCTCGGTACAGCTGGCACCCGTGGAGCGGCTTGATGCAACTTGAGCACTACGCACGTCTAGTCTGCGTGAGCATGGCAGGAATTGTGCTGCGGGTCCGGCTCACAAGCGGCGACCAGCTAGATGTCACCTACGAGGAGCCCGACGCGGTCGGTGAGGACGAGGTCATCGACCAGGTCGTATCGGCGCTGGCGGAAGAGGCTGGGGTTCTTCGTTGCAGACATGGTGATCGGCTCCTGGTGTTGTTTGCCCGGGGCGTTGCGGCCGTTGAGGTTGGGCCGCGCGGCGCGGTCCTGTAGGCGGGAGTTGCCTCTGAAACGGCGCACGGTGTCACGGGCCTTCAGGCCATCTGCGCGATGTGCGTCGCCGAGACTCGGACCTTCCGCGCCTAGCCGTTGTGCGCCCTCATGCCGACCACTCCAGGCGGAACAAGGGCCGGGCTGTGGACGACCGTCGGCTGGGGCGTCAGCCGCTGGTCGCGGTCGGGGGCGTGCGGGCCGTCTCCGGAGCCGGTGCGCCCTGAGCCGGGACGGTCGGCGCCGACGGTGTCCGCCGCGCCGCGCGCAGCACCCCGATGACGGCGCCGATGAGCCACAGCGCGAAGGCCACGGACGCCATGCCCCCGCTCCAGAAGCCGGACAGGCACAGGACGGCGACCGCGTAGGACACCCAGGTCGCCCACCTCGGCAGAACACCCGCCTGCTGGGCGATCCGCGTCGTGACGGCGACCAGCACACCGCAGCCGATCAGCCCGGTGAGCGCGAGGACCTGCCCCGCCATGCCGAGCGCGCGGACGGTGTCCGGGTCGGCGGTGAATTCGTCCGACCATGCCGCCAACGCGCTCGCCACATCGAGTGAGACACCGGTGATCATCAGCCCGCCGAACAGCGCCGCGGCCGGAACGATCGCGTGCGCGAGCGGGTCGCCGCCGGACAGTCGGTCCAGCACTCGCCGCAGACCGGTGGCGAACCAGAGCAGCAGCGCGACCCCCGCAGCGAGCACGGGCAGCCCAATGCCGGCGGCGGCCTGCCGCGCGTCGTCGTTGAGCCTCTCGAGGATGTCCGAGTCCGACATGCCTGGGTTGTCGACGCCGACCAGGTAGCCCAGCGCCACCCCGACGACGAGCAGCACGACCGAAGCGGCACCCGCCCATCCCGCGCGCTGAAGAGCTCGTGACTCGTCCATGCCGCCTCCCACGGTCGCGGCCACGGGTGGGCCGAGATGGTGCGCGCACCAGGATCCGGCCCGCGGCGCGAAGTAACGTCAGTCCGAGCATGCGTCCGTACCGGGCCGCCAGCAAGCAGCCGCGGCGGACCTCAATGCCCTGCGTGCTCGGCCGGCGCCTGGCCGCGGGCGGCGAGCATCGACTCCTCGACCGGAACTGCCGATGGGCGGACGTGTGCCGGGGGTGTCCGCGCGAGGCTCTCGCGCACCCGCCGGGATATAGCGTGACCTTGCAGATTACGGACGCCAGTCGTGGTACGGCGTACGCTCACCTGCGTGCCGAGGCAGCGCCACCGTCAGCCGGGCCGAGTGGTGCGAATCCCGCTCGGTGACGGAATGGTCGGCTGGGGCCGACAACTGCGCAGCGTCCGGGTCGAGTTCTACGACCGCTTCGATGCCGAGACCGACGCCGCGCAGGTCGATCACCGCGAGGTGACGCGCTGCCAGGTCGCCTTCACCATCGCCGTGATGGACCGCGCCTTCCGGAGAACCAGCGGCTGGGCTCTCCTCGAGGTGGTGCCGCTGTCGGAGAAGGAGCAGGCAGAGGTCTACCGGTCCTTCAAGCAGTACCCCGGTGGTGCGCTGAGCATCTACTGGGAGAAACCAGACGGCTCCTACGGCGAAGACAACGCGACCCGGGCCGCATGCGAGGGCCTCGAACGCTCGGCGGTCTGGGATCCCGAGCATGTCGAGGACCGACTGCGCGACCATCGCGCTGGTCGACCGAACAAATGGGTCGAGTCAATCGCACTGAAGGACTGACGAGGCCACGGAGTCCAAGTTCGCACATGCCGATGAGCGGATGTCAGATCACGGCCTCGAACTCAGCGGGCCAGGCTGGCGTATTTCAGCGCGTCCACGGGTTGATCGCGTCCAGGCGGTCCCGTTCCTTGCCTGCTTCCACAGCACGGTTCTTGAAGACCGCGAGCACGCCTTTCAGGTCAATGTCCGGCTCCCGCACGCGCAGGTCTGCGACCTGTTCCACGAAGCCCACGTACATGGCGTAGTCCATTGCGGCCTTGAGGCGCTTGTTGCTGTCGTACTCGGTCATGCTTCGCACGTCCTTTCGGTGTGCCCTCCAACGCTACGCCGGTCACCTCCTGGGCCAGGCCGGTTGGCCGCTGGGCGGAACCGAGGACCCACGCGGGCCAGTCACGAGCGTTCAACATCCGCACATGCCGCCGTTAGTGCGTCCTGATCTGCTTGATGTGCGTGCGGTGCCGCGCGCACGCTCGGGGCTGCCTGCGTCACACCGGCTCAGTAGCGAGCGACGACCTCGGGCAGCGGCCGTCGCAGATAGTCTTGCCCGCCAATGACACCTGGAGGCAGCATGAGGCTTCTTCTTACTTCCGCCGGCATCAAGAACACGAGCATCCACAACGCGCTCGTCGACCTCCTGGGCAAACCGGTCGCCGACTGCAGCGCCCTCTGCGTCCCCACCGCGATGTACGGGCATCCTAGCGTCGGTCCAGGAGCGGGGGTATGGCGTTTCATCAGCGGACGAGAAGCCAGTACCCCCATGTGCGAGCTGGGGTGGAAGTCCTTGGGAGTGCTGGAGCTCACCGCGCTGCCCAGCATCGATGAGGAACACTGGGTCCCCAAGGTCCGAGACACAGACGTCCTGCTGGTGTCGGGCGGAGACGCCCTGTACCTGTGCCACTGGATGCGGCAGTCCGGGTTGGCCGACCTGATGCCATCACTGAGCGAGACGGTCTACGTCGGGCTGAGCGCGGGGAGCATGGTGATGACCCCCCGCGTCGGGGAGGACTTCGTCGGGTGGAAGCCGCCCGCCGGTGGTGACGACAGCACGCTCGGGGTCGTCGGCTTCACGATCTTCCCGCACCTAGATCACGAGGATCTGCCGGAGAACACCATGGCCGACGCAGAAAGATGGGCCGCCGGCATGCCGGTCCCGGCGTACGCGATCGACGACGAGACCGCCATCAAAGTGGCCGACGGTGCCGTCGAGGTCGTCTCCGAGGGGCACTGGAAGCTGTTCACCCCCTAACCACCAAGAGACTCAGCCGGTTCGCTCGCGTTTCTGGGTCCAGCCAAGCTTCCCGTTCCGAGCCAACTCGAAACACACTCATCTGCCGCGATCCGCGCGCTCATGCCGATGAGCGAGCAACCGTCCCAGGGGGTGGATCTTACGGACTCATGACGTGGTCTGGCGCGGCCTTGCGCACCTGTGTGTTCGGTCGGAAACTGCGCGGGTGGGAGGTGAGCGCGGCGATGATGAGCGCTGTCGGTGCTGTTGGGTTTGCCGCTGTCGTGGTTGTGGCCGTGGCCGCTCCGTCGCCGGCGGCCACGGTGGCGCAAGACGACGCCTGGCAGGCCGTGCCGTCGCCGGATCTGCGAGTGCCATGGGAGTTGCGTGACGTCGCGGCGACTGGTGCCTCCGATGCGGTCGCGGTCGGATGGCGGACGGTCCCGGTCGGCACGAGTGGGGACGGGCCCGCGGTGGTTCTGCGTTGGGACGGTCACCGCTGGGCTGTTGACCGTCGCTACCCGACCAAGAGCGGGCCCGATGTGGCGGACAACCTGTTCGCCGTGGATGCCGTCTCGTCGAGCGATGTGTGGGCCGTGGGGTCGACCGACTTTCGTCCCATCGCCGAGCACTGGGACGGCAAGCGGTGGCGCGGGTTCCCGGGGTTGGTCAACGCCGAGGGGGGCAGTGAATTTCTCGACGTGACCATTGCCGGCCCGTCGAGTGTGTGGGCGGTGGCCAACGAACTGGTCGTCCCGCAACTGTCGCCGGTGGCGCAGCGGTGGGACGGGAGCCGGTGGGAGCGGTTCGTGTTGCCGCATCCGTTCGACGTGTTTGCCCAGGTTCTGGCGGTCGAGTCGTTCGGCCCGAATGACGTGTGGGCGGTCGGGCACGGGCGGTCCGGCCCGACCCTCGACCTGCTGCCGATCGCCTGGCACTGGGACGGGACCGCGTGGTCGTACATGCTGATGCCGCGGGCCGGTGCGGTGCAGGTAACCCCGACCGACCTGGTCGCCGTCTCCACCACCCAGCTGTGGATGGTCGGCTACAAGCTGGTACGGCTCGACGACCCCGGCAACCTGCCGATAGTGCAGCGCTGGGATGGGACTGCCTGGCAGGAGGTGGACGGCCCCGCCCTTCCACCGGGGGTATACCCGCACGCGGTCTTGAACACCGTGGCGCCGGACGGCCAGGGAGGCATCTGGGCGTCAGGCACCGCCCTCCCCGAGCTTGTCGAACCCTTCCCGGTGACCAGCATCTTCGCCCACCTCCAAGCAGGGAACTGGACGGTCCAGATCGAACCGGACAGCATGCAGGGCGAAATCCACGGGCTCACGCACATCCCCGGGACCGGGTCGCTGTGGGCCGTGGGTGTCACACGCGACGATTCCGGCGGCTGCGGCCCCTGCAGCGGGCTCATCGGCCTCCTCGGCCCATAGCCCCGCTATAGCCGATGACAGCTCGCGACTGCAGCAGTTGCGGTCGCTCATGAGGAATGGCGCGTCGCTGCGGGTCCAGGCTCTCGTCACCCGGTCTATCCCTCCGGGAGGGCCAACCTGGCCACAACGCCGAACGACACCAGCCATGGCCGGGCCGCCCGGCCGATCATGACGCCGCCACGGATCGGGCACGAGAGCCTGAATGGGCTGAGGGTCGGGAAAGCGGTGGGTAGCCTGCTTACCGTCGACGGAGGACAGCCGGTGGACGAGCACACGGACAGCCTGACCCAGGCGCGCACGGCCCACGCGGCACGGGACTGGGCCACCGCCGCGGCGCACTTCGACGCCGTCCTACCCGATCGTCTCGCCGCGGACGACCTCGCCGCCTATGCCGATGCCGTGTGGTGGCTCGGCCGCATCGACGACAACTTGCGGCTGAATGCTGCTGCATGCGACGCCCTGCTGGCCGAATCGCGACCGGCTGAGGCCGCGTGGGCCGCGCTGGTGCTCGGGATCTTCCACATGTCGCGGGGCGACGAGCCGCTGGGCATGGGCTGGATCGGGCGCGCCGGACGTCTAGCGGAAGGCATCCCGGAGTGCCCGGTGCACGGG
The DNA here is from genome assembly GCA_035650275.1 of Kribbellaceae bacterium. Lineage (GTDB taxonomy): Bacteria > Actinomycetota > Actinomycetes > Propionibacteriales > Kribbellaceae > DASRHY01. The sequence continues at coordinate 8,883 of DASRHY010000251.1, forward strand.
TGGCTGCTGCTCCTCACCGAGGTGGAACCGAGCCTGACGGCCGGCAGGCCGACAGCGGCCGTGGACGCGGCCCGACGGATGCGGGAGATCGCGCGCCGACTGCACGAGCCCGAGCTGCTCGCGGCCGGCATCCACAGCGAGGGCCGCGCCCTGATCAGATCCGGCCACGTGGCCGACGGACTGTCGCTGCTCGACGAGGCGATGGTCACTGTCCTCGACGGCAAGCTGGCCCCGTTCATCACCGGCACCCTCTACTGCCACACCATTGCTGTCTGCCACGAGGTTGCCGACGTCCGCCGGATGACTCGTTGGACCGAGCTGGCCGAGCGGTGGCTGGCCACATTCCCCGCGGCGGTGGCGTTCGCGGGTCTCTGCGCGGTGCACAGGGCTCAGCTCCAGCTCATCCACGGCAGGTGGGAGGACGCCGAGCGCACAGCGCTGCAGGTCGTGTCGGACCTCGATGCCAACCGGGTCGACTACGCCGCCGAGGCCTGGTATGTCGTGGCCGAGGCGCGACGGCTGCGTGGCGACTCGCGCGCCGCCGGCGCGTATGACGAGGCGCACGCCCGCGGGCGCGACCCGCAGCCGGGACGCGCGCTACTGCAGCTCCAGGGTGGCGACGCCGCGGGGGCCGCGACGTCGGTCCGCACGGCCCTGACAGCAGTGGGCGGCGACCCGTTGCGCAGGGCGCCGCTGTGCGCCGCGGCGGTCGAGATCGCGGTTAGCGCCGGGCGACCGGGCGACGCATCGTCCGCCGCGTCCGAGCTCGCGGCGACCGCCGCGACCTATGCGACCTCGGGGCTGGAGGCGATGGCGGGCGGGGCGCGCGGCGCGGTGCTGTTGGCGGAGGGCCGTGCCGAGGAGGCCCTTCCGGTGCTGCGTGACGCCTGCCGGCGCTGGCACGAAGTCGGCGCACCTCACGACGTCGCCGGCATCTGCGTGCGCCTGGCCGAGGCCTACCGGGCACTCGGCGACGAGGCGTCCGCAGCCGCGGAGGAGGCGCGGGCCGAGGAGACGTACGACCGGCTGGGCGTCCCTCGGCCGAGGGCTGAGGCACCCGGCGGACTGAGCCGGCGCGAGTGCGAGGTGCTGACGCTCGTCGCCGAAGGACGTTCCAACCGGGAGATCGGCGAGCGGCTGTTCATCAGCGACCGCACGGTTGGCCGGCACCTGACAAACATCTACAACAAGATCGGCGTCATCTCCCGCACCCAGGCGGCGCGCTACGCCATCGAGCGCGGGATAACCGGCCGCCAGTGAGTTGGATGCGACTACGCAGAACCGCGTAGCCCCGCCGCTGCAGGTCGGCCGGTTGTGCCGATGCCGGACACCCAGTCGCGCTCCTAGCGTCCTCGGCAGACGCGCCGACCACCGGCGCCGCAACCGATCAGGAGCAGCCACCATGAAGGAGAAGCGGATTCAGCGAGCCGTCTCCGCCGACGGCACCAAGATCGTCGGACGGGTCGTCGGACATGGGCCGGCGCTGGTGCTGGTCCATGGGGGGATCGGCCACGGCGACCTCGCCTGGGAGGCGCTGCTGCCGCACCTCACCGACCGGTTCACCTGCTACCTCCCGAGCACCCGTGGCCGCGGGCTGTCGGGCGACCACCCCGACCACACCCCACCGCGCTTGGTCGAGGACGTCACAGCCTTCGTT
>DASRHY010000252.1:0-36553 GCA_035650275.1 Kribbellaceae bacterium
TTCCACAGCAAGGTGGCGCGGTGGAAGTCCAGGAATCCCTCGAGCATGGTGCGCTCGTCTGCCACGTACGGCGCCTGTGGGCGGCTGCTGGTTTCGATCGACATGCGGTCATGTTAGTGACACGCGGCCGCCGCCACAGCGATGTCAGCGAAGCCGAGCCGTCCCATCAGGCCCGAGCGTGTTCGCGAATCGCCACGGTAGAGCGCTCCCGCATGGCGATTCGTGAACACACTCGGAGGCCTTGGCCGGTCCAGACGATCAGTGCGTCGTTGCAGCAGGCGCCGCAGTCAGTGCTCGTCGCCGGCCCGCTGGACCGTGTACGCCTGCAGGTTGGAGTACCCGCGGACGGACAGCCGGCGCCGCAGCCGTCGTACCCGGTAGGACGGGTGGCCGTCCAGGGCGGCGCCGAGTTCGCGGTCGGCGAGGACCCGGCCCGGCTTGGCCTCGGAGGTGAGCCGGGACGCCAGGTTCACCACCGGGCCGTAGATGTCGCCGAGCCGGATCAGCACCCCGCCGTACGCGAGCCCGATCCGCAGCTGTGGCATCTCGTCCGCGGCCGCGATCGCCTCCTGCAGTGACAACGCGATCTCGGCGCCCTGGGCCGGCTCGTCGGCCACGAACAGCACCTCGTCGCCGATCGACTTGATCAACCGCCCGCCGTACGTCGCGACCACGTCAGCCGCCATCGACTCGAACCGCTCGATCAGCTCGGCGAGCTCCGGCTCGGTCAGCCGCCGGGTGAGCCGGGTGTAGCTGACGATGTCGGCGAACCCGACCACCCGGGTGCCGTGCGACGCATCCTCGGTGGACGCGACCGCCCGGCCCGCGGCGGCCGCGAGGTGCCGGCGCCACACGTAGGTCTGCACCCGCTCCATCGCCGGCACCAGCAGGGCCGCGACCTCGATCGCGTCCTCGGCGTCCAGCTTCGACTCGCGCAGCAGGGACAGGAACATGGCCGCCTGCCAGGACGCCAGCCGAGACTGGGTCTGGCCGAACTTGCGCGCCAGCGAGGACTCGATCGCCGGGTCGATGAAGCCGTCCTCCTCCAGCGCGACGAGCAGCCGGGCGGCCTCGATGTCGCTGTCGGTGAAGGCCACCTCGTCGTCCGGGACGGTGGCGAAGCCGAGCGCGTGCCAGATCCGTTCGGCGCGCTCGATCGAAATGCCCGCCCGTTCGGATACCTGGACCCGGGTGTACTTGCGCTCGCCGCCGAGCAGCGCCTCGTCGAACTCCCGCCGCAGCTCAGACAGGTCAGCCGGATCCGCCACGACGTTCCGCGATGGTCTCGTCGATCGCCTTCCGGAACTCGGGGATCTGCCGCGTCAGCCGGTCGAACTCGGTCTTGCTGAAGTGCAGCAGCTGCAGCCGGCTCCTCGCGGTGACCGTTGCCGTGCGCAACTGGTTCTGCCGCACCCCGACCTCGCCGACGATCTCGCCCGGACCGAGCTCGGCGATGTCCTCGCCCTTCTCCCGGACGACGGCCGAGCCGCTCAGGATCAGGTACGCCGCGTCCGGAGGCGTCATCTCGCCGATCAGGGACCAGCCGGCCGGGACCGAGACGTCCTCGCCGGCCTTGAAGATGTCCTCGATCTGGCCGCCGGTCAGATGCGCGAACAGCGGCAGGTCGCGCGGTGATGTCCTACCCAGTGCCACGGCGGTCCCCCTCTGAGGAAGACGGATGTTTCCGGTCGGTAACTCTAACGACCGGACGGTCCCCGAGTGACGCGGCCTTCGACCAGGCCGGCGGGAGCGGTCAGCGCTTCGGCGGTGAGGTGCTCGCGCGCATCACGACGTCGCCGCGGACCCGCTGGATCCGGCGCCGGCTGGTCGGCTCCGACATCACCAGCTCGAGGGCCCGTACGCCGAGCTCGTCCAGCGGCAGGTGCACCGAGGTGAGCGGCGGCTGCAGGTCCCGCACGATCGGGATGTCGTCGAAGCCCGCGACCGACAGGTCCGCCGGCACCGACACACCGCGGTCGCGGCACGCGCTCAGCGCACCGATCGCCATCACGTCGCTGAGCACGCACACCACCGAGAGGTCGAGCTTCGCGTCCAGCAGGTCGTTCATCGCGGCGTACCCGCCGTCCCGGGTGAAGCCGCCGTCGACCACGTGCGTGTCCGGCAACGCGACACCCGCCTTGTCCAGCGCGCCGCGCAGCCCCTCGATCCGGTCGTTGACGGTGATCAGCCGGGACGGCCCCGTGATCACGCCGAACGACCGGTGGCCCTGGTCGAGCAGCGCCTGCACCAGGTCCGCGGCACCTTGCCGGTTGTCCGGTACGACGACGTCGGCGGGCAGCGTGCTGTGGTTGGAGATGCAGGCGACCCGGCCACCGGACGCCCGGTACGCCCTCAGCTGCGCCTCCATCTTGGTCAGGTATTCCTTGTCGTTGAACCCGCTGCCGATCAGCAGGATCGCCTTCGCGCGCTGCGCGTGCAGGGTCTGGACGTATGCCAGCTCGCGGTCCGGGTCGCGGAACGTGCTCGCCATCATCACCAGCAGGTCATGCTGGTGCGCGGCGCGCATGACGCCGGCGGCGATCACCGAGAAGTACGGGTCCGCGACGTCGTGCAGGATCACCCCCACCGTGGACGAGGTCGAACGCGCGAGCGCCTGGGCGTGCGCGTTCGGCATGTACTGCAGCTCTTTCGCGGCCGCGAGCACACGGTCGCGGTACTCCGCCTTGACGATCCGGTTGCCGCCGTTCAGCACCCGCGACGCGGTCGCCAGCGAGACACCGGCCGAGCGCGCCACCGCCTCCAGGGTCGCCGAAGGTCTCGTCTCCGCCTTGCGTACCACCCGCCACCTCCCTAAGGTCCGCCCCCATCATGACAGCAATCGCTTTCCCGAACTGTTGACGCGCCCCATGGACCGCCCTAGTGTTACGGGCCAAGCGCTCTGGAAAGCCCTTTCCAGAAAATCACTTCCGGTGGAGGCGACGTGGACGGTAAGCCGGCGACCGCCCAGCTCGACGAGCTTCCCAGCCGCCAGTGCTCCTGTGGAACCACCCGCAGAGCGTTCGCGGACGAGCCCGGCCGGGTGGTCAGCGTGCACCTGCTGCAGGTCGAGGACGCGCTCGCGCATTACCACCGGATCGCCACCGAGGTGTACGTCGTGCTGGAGGGCGAGGGACACCTCGAGCTGGACGGCGAGCTGCACCCGGCGATGCCGCTGACCGCGTTCCTGATCCCGCCCGGCGTGCAGCACCGGGCGATCGGTGACCTGAAGGTGCTGGTGATCCCGGTCCCGGCGGCCGACGACTCCGACGAGTACTTCGATGTGTGAGCACGACGGCGCCGCGAGCCTGCCCGGCGGGATCGGCATCTCGCTGCTGAAGGTGTACGACCGCGAGTCTCCGGACGGTCTCGTGGGCGGCAGCCCGCACGTCCACCTGGCCTGTTCCGAGGGCTACTACGTCATCGCCGGCACCGGCGCGGTGCAGACCCTGAACGCGAAGGGGTACGACGAGACCGCGCTCAAGCCCGGCAGCGTGGTCTGGTTCGACCCCGGCACGATCCACCGGCTGGTGAACGGCGGCGGCCTGACCATCCTCACGCTGATGTCGAACAGCGGCCTGCCCGAGGCAGGGGACGCGGTCCTCACCTACCCGCCGGAGCACCTCGCCGACCGGGCGTCGTACGACGCGGCGACGGCGCTGACCGGTACCGGCGAGGAGCGGACCGCCTCGGCGATGATGCGCAGGAACCTCGCCCTGCAAGGGTTCCAGGCACTGCGCGCCGCCGGACCCGAGGCGCTGGACGAGTTCTACGCGGCCGCCGCCCGGCTGGTCCGGTCTCTGGTCGGCGACTGGCGCAAGCGCTGGGAGGACGGCGCCAAGCGGCTCGCCGACGTCACCGGCTCGGCCCTGGACGCACTCGAGAAAGGCGACCCGACCTACCTGCGCTCGGCGCAGCTGCACGGCATCCCCGAACCCATCGAGACCGGCCGGCACGGCATGTGCGGCCGCCTGGACACGTACTGACAACCTCGCGCCGGCCATTGCGGCAGCCGGCCCGACGCACCCGCCCACGTCACTGGAGGTAGTCCCGGATGAGACGCCCGCTACACGTCCTATTACTCGCCGCCATGGTGCTGGCCCTGCTGCCCCTACAGGTTGCACTGGGCAACAGTGCCTCCGCCGCGCCGGAGGAGGAGACAGCGCCGCGGTTCAAGGCTTTGGTGTTCTCCAAGGTCAACGGCTTCGAGCACGAGTCGCGCCCGTACGGTGTCGCCGCGCTGCAGAAGCTGGCGACCGAGAACAACTTCGAGGTCGTCGCCAGTGACGACGCCGCGAACTTCACCGACGAAACACTGGCCCAGTACGACGTGGTGGTCTTCAACAACACCAACAGCCGCAACGGCCCGATCCTGGACGCGAACCAGCGCGCCGCGTTCGAGCGCTACATCCAGGCCGGCGGCGGGTACATGGGCATCCACTCCGCCAGCGGCACCGAGTACGACTGGGCCTGGTACGGCGAGCTGATGGGCGCCTTCTTCAAGGTGCACCCGGCGATCCAGGACGTCGAGGTCGAGGTCGACGACCGGGTGCACCCGTCCACCAAGGACCTGCCGCAGGTGTTCACCCGCAACGAGGAGCCGTACGACTTCGTCGCGAACCCGCGCGGCAACGTGCACGTGCTGGCCAGCTTCGACTCCAACTCCTACAACGGCGACACGATGGGCGCGGACCACCCGATCTCGTGGTGCCAGAACTACGACGGCGGCCGGTCCTGGTACACCGGCATGGGCCACAACCCGTCGGCGTACAGCGAGCCGTTGTTCCTCAAGCACCTGCTCGGCGGGATCGAGTGGTCTGCCGGCGCGGTCCCGGGCGACTGCGGGCCGACCGACGAGGAGCGGTTCGAGAAGGTCCTGCTGGACGGCGACACCGACGACCCGCTGGACATCGACATCGCCGACGACGGCCGCGTGTTCTACGTGCAGCGCGGCGGCGCGGTGAAGTTCTACGACCCCGAGCACCAGCACACGCACGAGATCGCCAAGCTCGACGTCCTGGTCCAGCACACCCACGGGATCCACGGCATCACGCTGGATCCGAACTTCAGCGAGAACAACTTCCTGTACATCTACTACTCACCGCTGAACGCGACGGTGAGCAAGGTCAGCCGGTTCACCTTCAAACCGGACACCGAGACGCTCGACCTGGCATCCGAGAAGGTGCTGCTGGAGATCAACAGCCAGCGCCAGGTCAACGCCCATGAGGGCGGCGGCATGGACTTCGACCCGCAGGGCAACCTGTACGTCGCGACCGGCGACAACTCGCTGCCGTGCTGCAGCGGATTCGGCGCCACCGACGAGCGGCCCGGGCACGAGTTCGAGGACGCCCAGGGCTCGTCGGCGAACACCAACGACCTGCGCGGCAAGATCCTGCGGATCCACCCGGAGGCCGACGGCACCTACACGATCCCGGACGGCAACCTCTTCGCCCCCGGCACCGAGAAGACCCGGCCCGAGATCTACGTGATGGGCCTACGGAACCCGTACCGGATCCACATCGACCCGGAGACCGGCTACGTGCACTGGGGCGAGGTGGGACCGGACGCGCGGGTGGACTCCGAGACCCGCGGCCCGAAGGGGTATGACGAGTTCAACATCGCCAAGCAGGCCGGGAACTTCGGCTGGCCGCACTGCATCGGCTACAACCGCGCGTACATCGACTACGACTACGCCACCGGCGAGTCGAAGGCACCGTACGACTGTGCCGGCGGTCCGGTGAACGACTCGCCGAACAACACCGGCCTGACCAAGCTGCCGCCGGTCCAGCCGGCCTGGATCGCCTACCCGTACGACACGCCGCCGGACTGGCCGGAGCTCGGCTCGGGCGGCCGGCTCGCGCTGCAGGGCCCGACGTACCACTACGACCCGAACCTGCAGTCGGAGACCAAGTTCCCGGAGTACTACGACGACACCGACTTCATCGCCGAGTGGACCCGGAACACGATCTTCGAGGTTCGCAAGGACGAGGTGGACCCAGGGGGCAAGCCGGCGATCCTGAACCGGCTCTGGCCGCACGGGACGTTCCTGCGCCCGATCGACATGGAGTTCGGCCCGGACGGCTCGCTCTACCTGGTCGAGTGGGGTTCCAACTACGGCGGCTCGGGTCGCGGCGACCCGAACTTCGACTCGGGCATCTACAAGATCAACTACGTCCGGCCCGGTGAGCGGTCGCCGGTCGCCAAAGCCACCGCGACGCCGACGTCCGGCCAGCCGCCGCTGACCGTGAAGTTCTCCAGCGAGGGATCGGCCGACCCGGACGCGGGCCAGACGATCACCTACGCGTGGGACTTCGACGGTGACGGCACGACTGACTCGACCGAGCCGAACCCGACGCACGTGTACAGCGCCCGAGGTGACATCAACGCCCGGCTGACCGTCACCGACCCGACCGGCCGGACCGGCGTCCGGAACCTGCCGATCACGGTCGGGAACACCGCACCGAACGTGGAGCTGACCGCTCCGCTGGACGGCCAGGTGTTCACGCTCGGCGAGCCGGTGCCGTTCGACGCCCGGGTCACCGACGCCGAGGACGGCGACTCCGCGCAGGGCCAGATCGACTGCACCAAGGTCGTCACCCAGCCGGCTCTCGGGCACGACCAGCATGGTCACCCGCTGGATCTGTACAGCGGCTGCAAGGGCACCATCCAGTCGATCGAGGACAGTGGCCACGACCACAACGACAACATCTTCTACATCGTCGACACGAAGTACACCGACAAGGGCGCCGAGGGCGTCAAGCAGCTGACCGGCGGCGACTCGGCGATCCTGCAGCCGCGGCTGAAGCAGGCCGAGTTCTACAGCACGAACAAGGGTGTCGTCGTCCACAACACCGACGAGCCGGACAACGGCCGGATGATCGGCACGATCGACCACGGCGACAACGTGTCGTTCGAGCCGGTCAACCTGAAGGGCGTCACCGAGCTGCGGTTCCGGGTCGCGTCCGCCGGCAAGGGCGGCCGGATCGAGGTCCGCACCGACGCGGCGGACGGGCCGCTGCTGGCGACCGTCCCGGTCGAGCCGACCGGTGGCTGGCGGACCTTCCGCGAGCTGTCCGTGCCGGTCACCGACCCGGGTGGCAGTCACGAGCTGTTCCTGGTGTTCGCGAACAACGCCGGCGACACCTCGCTGTTCAACGTGGACTGGGTGCGGTTCTCCAGCCCGCTGGTCGAGCCGCTCGGCACCGCCTACAAGGGGATCCGCGAGCTTGACGCGGCGATCGAGGCCAACAAGGCGAAGCTGTCCGCCGACCAGTACACCTACCTCACCGGCCTGTCCGACCGGATCGACCGTGAGCTGCTGACCGCCTGGTCCGCCGACCCGAACGGCGCGCCGTTCCAGAAGGCGGCCGAGAAGGCCCTGCTGACCATCGACGAGGGACTGCTGTGGCTCTCGGCGCAGCGCAACCTCGATCCCGCCGTCAAGGCCGCCCTGCAGACGCCGCTCGAGAAGGCCTCGGTGAGCACGTCGTCGACGGTCACCCAGCTCCGCAAGGTCACCGTCAGCACCACGTCGGCGAAGCCGGACGTGGTGGCCGGGACCACGGCACGGGTGACCACGACGATCCGTAACGCGGGTACGACGACGGTGCAGGCGGCCGAGCAGTCGCTGACGGTCCCGGCCGGCTGGACGGCCAAGGCGGTCAGCCCGGTCGCGACCCAGCAGATCGCGCCCGGTGCGTCGTTCGCGACCCAGTGGGACGTCACGGTCCCGGTGTCGGCGAAGCTCGGCGCGAACACGCTGACCGGCAAGGGGATGTACCAGAACACCGGCCTGTCCCGGGTCGTCGTACCGGCGCCGCTGTCCCTGCAGGTCAAGCCCGAGGTGAGCGCGGACACCGTCACAGTGCCGCAGCCGTTCCTAGGCGGCACTCCGACGGAGACGAAGGTCAAGGTCACCAACAACCGGTCCACACCGGTCACGGTGACGGCGACCGTGAAGGCTCCTGCGGGCTGGACGGCGACACCTGCGCAGGCATCGGTACCGGCCGGCCAGACCGTCGACGTACCGGTGGCGGTGACGGCGCCTGCGGGCAAGCCGGTCAAGGGCAACCTGACGATGGACACGCTGACCGCGGAGGTCACCGCGACCGGCGTCACCGTTGCCGGCGCGCCGACGGCCACGACGTACCGGGTACCGGGCCCGGACGACTCGGTGCTGGTACTGGACGGCGGCTCGACCACCAGCCCGGTGCTGGCCGGGTACACCCGGCTGTCGCCCGCCGACGCCTGGGACCCGGCCAAGGGATTCGGCTGGACCACCACCGGTGTCGACTTCCGGGACCGCGGGGCGCCGGACGCGCTGCGCCGTGACTTCACGCTCTCCCGGGACCCGCACGTGCTGCGGGTGCAGATCCCGGCGGGCCAGCACGTCGTCTCGCTGCTGCGCGGTGACAACTCGTTCTCGTCCGGTGCGACCCAGGTGGAGCTCGACGGCCAGGTCGTCGTACCGCCGGGCGGGACGCTGCCGACCGGGCAGTACGCGTGGGAGCAGTTCACGGTCGACGGCGGCGCAACCGGCCGTACCGCCGATCTGCGGATCAGCAACAACGCAGGCGACTACTGGCGGCTGCTCGCGCTCACCGTGCAAGCGGCCTGATCCACAAACCGAAGGAGTACTCATGGCACAGCGGTCACTCACCGCCCCGGACCAGCCGGCCGACGAGAGCACCCGGCCGGACCCGGGGAGCGGCCGGGGGGCTGACCCGACGACCGATGCCGCCGACCCGGCGGGCGCCGCCGCCCTGAGCGGCCGCCCGCCGGGCCGGGCCCGGCCCACCCTCGGCGGCAGGCTTGCGAAGCTGGCCGAGTCGGCCTGGCGGCCGGCGATCCTGCTCGGAGCGCTCTTCGCCGTCTGGTGGTTCGTCACGGCGCGGGAGTACGTCGCGGCGTACCTGGTGCCACCCCCGGGGGACGTCTGGGACGTGCTGGTCGAGCAGCGCTCGGACCTGGCCCGGCACACCTGGGTGACGACGTACGAGACGCTGCTCGGCTTCGTGCTGGCGGCCGTGATCGGCGTCGTCACCGCCGTGGTCATCGTGTACTCGAAGACGCTGGAGAAGGCGATCTACCCGATCATCTTGTTCGCGCAGGTGATCCCGAAGATCGCGATCGCGCCGATCCTGGTGGTCTGGTTCGGCTTCGGGATGACCCCGAAGGTGATGCTCGCGGTGCTGATCGCGTTCTTCCCGGTGGTCATCTCCGGGGTCGCGGGACTGCGGTCGGTCGACCCCGAGCTGCTCGACCTGTCCGCGACGATGGGCGCGTCGCGGTGGCAGACGTTCCGCAAGATCCGTTTCCCCGGCGCGCTGCCGCACCTGATGGCCGGGCTCAAGGTGGCCGTCACCCTCGCGGTGGTCGGTGCCGTGGTCGGCGAGTTCGTCGGCTCGAAGGAAGGCCTCGGCTTCATCCTGCTCGCGGCCAGCGGCAACCTCGACTCGGCGCTGCTGTTCGCCGACCTGTTCCTGATGTCGGCGATCGGGATCATCCTCTTCGTTCTGGTCGAGTTCGCCGAGGCCCTGCTCATCCCGTGGCACGCCAGCCGCCGTGAAGGCATGGCGCTCACCACCACCTGAACCAACCTCTGATCGCTCCCCTGTTCTCCGCACATCGAAAGGCGGCACCTCAGATGCGAACCCCCCGATCCCTTCGACGCAGCCTCGCCCTGCTGGCCATCACAGCCCTCGGCAGTACGGCGCTCGCGGCCTGCGGCGGCGACGAGGCCGGCAGCTCCGGCGACGGCCCGGCCAAGGTCACGCTGACGCTGAACTGGGTCCCGTACGGCGAGCACGCGCCCTTCTACTACGGCGTCGACAAGGGCTACTACGCCGACGAGGGCATCGAGCTCACGATCAACCCGGGCAACGGCTCGGCCAACACGATCAAGGCGGTCGCGCAGGACCAGACCGACTTCGGCTGGGCCGACACCGCACCACTGATGCACGGCGTCGGCAACGGCATGCCGGTCAAGAGCGCCGGGGTGTTCCTGCAGAAGGGCCCGGCGTCGATGGAGTTCTTCTCGACGCAGAACATCAAGACCCCCGCGGACCTGAAGGGCAAGCGGGTGGCCGGCACCGCCGGTGACGCGATGTGGACCACCTTCCCGGCCTGGCTGAAGCTCAACGGGATGCAGGAGAGCGACGTCCAGCTGGTGAACGTCGACGCGGCCGGCAAGATCGCCGCGCTGATCGAGAACAAGGCCGACGTGATCATGGGCTTCTTCCACGACCAGGCCCCGACGATCGAGTCCAAGAGCGGCAAGAAGGTCGACGTACTGCTGTGGGCCGACACCGGGCTGAACCTACTCGGCACCGGTGTGGTGGTGAACAACAAGACGATCGAGAAGGACCCGGAGCTGGTCGAGAAGTTCGTCCGGGCCACCCAGAAGTCGTGGGCCGAGGCGGCCAAGGACCCGGCTGCCGCGGTGAAGGTGATGGCCGGCAAGGCCGAGCAGGCCCCGTCGGAGACGGTGATGAAGCAGCAGCTCGACAAGGCGATCCCGCTGCTCCAGCTGGACACCGCGGGCGCTCCGGGCGTGAACAGCGACCAGCAGTGGTCGGACATGATCACGGTGCTGAAGGACAACGCGGACCTCAAGGACCCGGGCGACCCGGCGAAGTACTGGGACAGCGAGTTCGCGAAGGAAAGCAGCTGATGACGAGCACCGCCGTCGCGACGGCGTCGATCGAGGTCCGTGACCTGACCTGCCACTTCTCGACCAAGCGGGCCGAGACCACGGCACTGGCCGACGTGTCGGTGTCGATCGACCCTGGTGAGTTCGTCACCATCGTCGGGCCGTCGGGCTGTGGCAAGTCGACGCTTCTGAAGATCATCGCCGGGCTGGTCCGGCCGACGTCGGGCAGCGTCTCGCTGCTCGGCCGGCCGGTCGACCGGCCGCAGCGCAACATCGGCTTCGCGTTCCAGCGGTCCGCGCTGCTGGAGTGGCGCGGAGCGCGGAAGAACATCCTGCTGCAGGCCGAGATGCGCGGCATGGACAAGGCGAAGGCCGAACGCCGGGCCGACTACCTGATCGAGATGACCGGGCTGCAAGGGTTCGAGAACGCGCTGCCGCACGAGCTGTCCGGCGGCATGCAGCAGCGGGTGGCACTGTGCCGCGCGCTGCTGCACGAACCGCCGGTGCTGCTGATGGACGAGCCGTTCGGCGCCCTCGACGCGCTCACCCGCGAGGTGATGAACGTCGAGATGAACCGGATCTGGCGGGAGACCGGCGTGACCGTCGTGCTGGTCACGCACTCCATCGCGGAGGCGATCTACCTCGGCAACCGGATCGAGGTGATGAGCCCGCGGCCGGGCCGGATCGTGCGCACGCTGCCGGTCGACCTGCCCGCGGAGCGGGACTACGGGGGCACGGTCGCGAGCGCGGTCTTCAAACAGCTGGCCGGCGAGATCCGCGATCTGCTGGGCGCATCAGATCTAACCACTGCTGCCCACGACTGAAAGGCAGAACGAGTGAGCGAGCGACGCATCGGCATCGTGATGAACGGTGTCACCGGACGGATGGGGTTGCGCCAGCACCTCGAGCGTTCCGTGCTGGCGATCCGCGACCAGGGAGGCGTCCTCGCCGCTGACGGGACCCGGATCCTCCCTGATCCCGTACTGGTTGGTCGCAGCGAGACCAAGCTGCGCGCCATCGCGGAGCAGCACGGGGTGTCCCGATGGACCACCGACGTCAGCGAGGCACTGGCCGAGCCGGACGTCGAGGTCTACTTCGACGCGCAGATCACCCAGCTGCGGGAGAAGGGGATCCGGGCCGCGGTCGAGGCCGGCAAGGCCGTGTACTGCGAGAAGCCGATCGCCGACGACCTGGCCGCGGCACTCAACCTGGCCCGGCTGGTCCGGGACGCGGGTCTGCCGAACGGGGTCGTCCAGGACAAGCTGTCACTACCGGGCCTGCGCAAGCTCAAGCGGCTGGTCGACGGCGGCTTCTTCGGCCGGATCCTCTCGGTCCGCGGCGAGTTCGGTTACTGGGTGTTCGAGGGCGACTGGCAGGCCGCCCAGCGGCCCGCGTGGAACTACAAGCGCGAGGAGGGCGGCGGGATCGTCGTCGACATGTTCTGCCATTGGCGGTACGTGCTCGACCAGCTGTTCGGCGAGGTGCGCAGCGTCTACTGCCAGGGCGCGACGCACATCCCGCAGCGGTACGACGAGGGCGGTGCCGCGTACGACGCGACCGCCGAGGACGCGGCGTATGGAGTGTTCGAGCTGGACGGCGGCATCGTCGCGCAGCTGAACTCGTCCTGGGCGGTCCGGGTGTACCGCGACGAGCTGGTCGAGTTCCAGGTGGACGGCACGCACGGCAGTGCGGTGGCCGGGCTGCGGGACTGCAAGGTGCAGCACCGCTCCGCCACCCCGAAGCCGATCTGGAACCCGGACCTGCCGGTCACCGAGCCGTTCCGGTCGCAGTGGCTGCCGGTGCCTGACAACGAGACGTTCGACAACGGCTTCAAGGTGCAGTGGGAGCAGTTCCTGACCAGCCTGGTGGACGGCACCAGGTTCCCGTACGACTTCCTGGAGGGCGCCAAGGGCGTCCAGCTCGCCGAGCTCGGCCTGGAGTCGTGGCACAAGGGCTGCAAGCTCGAGGTGCCGGCTCTCTCGCTGGACGGTGATGCCGGATGAGGCTGCCGACCACCGACGGCCGGCTGGAGGACTACACGCCGTCGGGTACCCCGGTGGCCGTGACGCCGGTCGGGCCGGCGCGCTCGCGGCGGGCGTTCGCGGCCGCGCACGTGGTGGGCGACCCGCTCGGTGCGAACGCGCCGGGCGCCCCGGCGGCCGTCGACTGGGAGCACACGCTGGGCTTCCGGCGGTATCTGTGGTCGCTCGGCCTGTCGGTAGCCGAGGCGATGGATACCGCGCAGCGCGGGATGGGTCTGGACTGGGCCGCGACGCAGGAACTGATCCGGCGGTCCGCGGCCGAGGCGAGCGTGGTCGGCGGCGGCATCGCGGTGGGTGCCGGCACCGATCAGCTTGCCCCGGGCAACCATTCCCTGGACGCGGTGACCGACGCCTACCTCGAACAGCTTGCGCTGGCCGAGGAGGTCGGGGCGCTGCCGATCCTGATGGCCAGCCGGGCGCTGTGCGCGGCGGCTATCACCCCGGACGACTACCACAAGGTGTACGGCGCACTGCTGGAGCAGGCCGCCGGTCCGGTGATCCTGCACTGGCTCGGCGACATGTTCGACCCGGCGCTGGCGGGCTACTGGGGCTCGGCGGATCTCCGCGCGGCCGCCGACGCGGTGGTCGAGCTGATCGAGACCCATGCGGCGAAGGTGGACGGCATCAAGGTTTCGCTGCTGGACGCCGAGCGGGAGGTTGCCCTGCGCAACCGTCTTCCCGAGGGCGTGCGGATGTACACCGGGGACGACTTCAACTACCCGGACCTGGTCAAGGGTTCCAGCGACGCGCTGCTGGGCATCTTCGCGGCGATCGCGCCGGCCGCCGCGGTCGCGTTGCACGCGCTCGATGACGGCGACCTGGCGACGTACGACCGGGTACTGGCGCCGACTGTGCCGCTGTCCCGGCAGATCTTCGAGACCCCGACCTACTACTACAAGACCGGGATCGCGTTCCTGGCCTGGCTGAACGGGCACCAGCCCGGTTTCATCATGGTCGGCGGGCTGCAGTCCGGTCGGTCGCTGCCGCAGCTGGCGCAGACGTTCCGGCTGGCCGACGCGGCCGGGATGCTGGCCGACCCGGACCTGGCGGTGGCCCGGATGAGCCGGCTACTGAGCGTGCACGGGGTGGACGCATGACTCCAGCGATGCAGCGGTTCAGCCTGAACCAGGCGACCACCAGGCACTGGCCGCTGCCCGAGGTGGTCGCCTCCAGTGCTGCCGCCGGGCTGGAGTGGATCGGCCTGTGGCGCGAGCCGGTCCAGGACTACGGCGTGGAGCAGTCGGCGAAGCTGGTCGCGGACGCCGGGCTGCGGGTCTCGTCGCTGTGCCGCGGCGGGTTCTTCACCGCCGCCGACCCCTCCGGGCGGGCGCGTAGTCTGGACGACAACAGGCGGGCGGTCGACGAGGCCGCCGCACTCGGCACCGAGGTGCTGGTACTGGTCAGCGGCGGCCTCCCGGAGGGGTCCCGCGACCTCGACGGAGCCCGCGCGATGGTGCGGGACGGGCTCGCCGAGCTCGCGCCGTACGCGGGTGAGCGCGGGGTCCGGCTCGCGATCGAACCCTTGCACCCGATGTTCTGCTCGGACCGTTGCGTGGTGTCGTCGCTGTCCGGTGCGCTCGACCTGGCCGAGCAGTTCCCGGCCGAGCAGGTCGGCGTGGTGGTGGACGCGTACCACGTCTGGTGGGACGCCGACGTATACCGGCAGATCGCCCGCGCGGGCCGGCGGATCGCGTCGTACCAGGTCTGCGACTGGGTGGTGCCGCTGCCCGCCGACGTACTGCTCGGCCGCGGCATGATCGGTGACGGCGCGATCGACCTGCGCCGGCTCCGCGAGGCCTGCGACGCCGCCGGGTACGACGGCCCGGTCGAGGTAGAGATCTTCAACGACGACCTCTGGAACGCTCCCGGCCAGCAGGTCCTCGACACCGCGATCAGCCGCTACCGCGAGCACGTGGCCTGATGCCGCCACCCCAAGAACCCCCGGCCGTGCTTCCACCCCGCCGCTGGTGGAGCACGGCCGGGGCCTGGCTCGCGATCGGGACGTCGCCGGCCGCGCTGGTACTCGGTGCGGGACTGGCTGACCGGTCCGGCGGCGCGGTGCCGCTGGCCGGGCTGCTGCTCGGAGGCGTGCTGATGACCGCGCTGCTGGTCGGGTCCGGGTACCTCGGGCTGGCCGCGCCGCACGGGTCCGGCACCCGGCTGTCCGGACTGCTACCGGCGTACCTGCCGGTGGCCGCCCGGACCGTGGTCGGCTGGCTGCTGGCGATCGCGATGGTGGGCTGGCTCGGGTTCAACGTCGGCCTCGGCGGAGCCGCGCTCGGATCGCTGAGCCACCTTCCGGACTGGGCCGGCGCGGTGGTGCTCGGCACCGTCCTGCTGCCGGTCGGGCTGGCGGGTGTCAGCCGGTGGAACCCGCTCGCCGTCCTCACCACCACGAGCTCGCTGCTGCTGGTGATGGTGGTCGTGCTGCGAGCGGACACGGACGCGGCGCCGGTAACCGCCGGACTGCCGAGTGGCAGCGGGACCGTCGTACTCGCCGCGATCGCGATCTTCGTCGGGTACGGCTCGGTGTTCGCGGTCCGGGCGCCCGACTTCACCGCCGGTCTGGGCGGCCGGTCCGACCTCGCGGTCTGCGTCGGGCTGCTCGTCGTACCGACGCTGTCGGTCGCGGTGGCCGGGTCGCTGCTGTGGCAGGCCACCGGGTCCACCGACCTGGTCGCGGAGCTGGAGCGCTCCCGGCTCGGCACCGTGCTGGTCGTCGCCTCCGTGGTCGCCCCCGCGCTCACCTCGTTCCACTCCGGCGGCTTCGCGCTGGTGGGTGTCACCCGCCTGGCCGAGCGGCAGGCGGTGGTCGTGGTCAGCCTGTGCGGCACGCTGCTCGCCGCGACCGGGTTCCACCATCAGCTCGTGCCGTGGCTCGTACTGCTCGCCGCCACCCTGCCGCCGCTCGTGGTCGCGCTCGCGATCGAGGGATGGCGGCGCCGGCGCGGGCGGCCGGCGCGCGTCGTACCGGCCTGGACGTGGCTGCCCGCATCGGCGGTCGCGCTCGCACTGACTGCGGCCGGACTGGCCGCGGCGGCGGTGACCGGCCTGGCGCTCGCCGCACTGCTGGCTTTCGCCAGCTCGAAGCTCGGGGCTCGGGGCAACAAACCGACGATGACGAAGGGAAGCGTGTTCAGATGAGTGGACTCGACAGGCGTGGCTTCTTCCGCACCGGCGCGGGAGTCGCCGCGGGTGCCCTGGGCGCCGCCGCCGCGACGGCCGTCGAACCGGCACGGCCGGCCGCCGCGGACGACGTGAACGGACTCGGCTGGGGCCGGAAGATCCCGCAGGACGGGATCGGCATGCACCTCTACACGATGCGTGGTCCGCTCGCGACCGACTACCCCGGCTCGCTGCGGCAGCTGGCCGGGATCGGCTACCGCACGATCGGCGTGAGCGGCCGGTTCGGGCACTCCGCGGCGGCCATCCGCGGGTTCGCGGACGACGCGGGACTGCGGATCGTGCTGGAGCACGTCGGCTACGAGAAGATCGCGAACGGCTGGGAGACGGCGATGGAGGAGGTCCGGCTGATGGGCGGGCGCTGGGCCGCCATTCCGTCGCTGCCCGGCTCGCTGCGTTCGCCCGACGGCTACCGCCAGGCCGCGGCGGAGTTCAACGCCGCCGGCGAGATCGCCCGGCAGTACGGCGTGGGGCTGCTCTACCACAACCACGACTTCGACTTCGCGGTGATGAACGGCGAGGTGCTGTGGGAGATCCTCGCGAACGAGACCGACCCGGCGCTGGTGGGCTTCGAGCTGGACCTGTACTGGTGCGTCCGAGGTAAGCAGCACCCGGTCCCGTACTTCCACCGCTACCCGGGCCGGTTCCCGGCGTTGCACGTGAAGGACATGGCACCGAACCTCGGGTTCGCCGACGTCGGTTCCGGGGTGCTGAACTGGCCGTCGTTCTTCGACCCGGAGCAGGTCGCCGGCATCGAGCAGTGGCTGGTCGAGCACGACTCCCCTGCGGACCCCTGGGCGACCGCGCGCAACAGCTACCGCTACCTGTCCACCATGCGGTACTGACGGGACGTCGCCAGACGGCGTGTTCGGCACTCACTGCGAGTGATCTGTCACTCTGGTAGTCGCGGGAACGTGTCTCCCGTACCCGCCGTGCCTAACGTGACCCTGGAGGTCAGGCGTGCCGAACGAGCCGACAGTCACCTTGGCGGCAATACGCCGCTTGTACGAGGTGAGTGCTCGGATGGCGGCGGGGCGCAGCCTGTCCGAAACCCTGCAGGCAGTCGTCGACGGTGTGGTGAACGGGCTCGGCTTCGGGATCGCGGTGCTGAACCTGCGGCACGCCGACGGCAAGTTCGAGGTGATCGCGGTCGCGGGCTCGCCGGAGGCCCGCGCCGCGCTGCTCGGGACGGTGAGCGCGGCCGACATCTTCGACAGCGAGTTCGCGCTCGCCGACTCGTGGGGACGGCTGCGGTTCGTCCCGCACGAGCGGCTACCCGAGGGTGGCGACCCGGTCGGCTGGGTGCCCGACATCCCGGTGTCCGACGAGGCCGACGCGTGGCACCCGCTCGACGCGCTGTTCGCGCCGCTGTACGCGTCGGACGGCGAGCTGGTCGGAATGCTCGCGGTCGATCTACCGGAGGACAACCGCCGGCCGGGCCCGGTGCACCGGGAACTGCTGGAGATCTTCGCCACCCAGGCCGGGCTGGCGATCGACAAGGCCCGGCTGACCGACCAGCTGATCGCCGAGAAGGCCCGGCTGGAGGCCAGCGAGGCGACGTTCCGGCTGGCGTTCGAGGGCTCCGGCAACGGGATGGCGACGATCGCGCTCGACTCGCCGGACAGCGGCCGGCTGCTCCGGGTGAATGCGGCGCTGAGCCGGATCACCGGGATCAGCGGCGACGACCTGGTCGGCATGAACGTGGTCGAGTTCCTCGACCAGCGCGACTTCACCGCGATCCGCGACGGGCTCGGCAACGCCGGAACCGAGCCGTACCGGTTCGAGCTGCCGTACCACCGCTCCGACGGCATCGTGATCTGGCTGGCCGGTACCGCGACCGTGGTCGACCCGGGCAGTGCCGGGCGCCGGTTCATCCTCGCCCAGATCGACGACGTGACCGCCCGCAAGGACGCCGAGCGGACGCTGCAGCACCACGCCTCCCACGACCCGCTGACCGGGCTGCCGAACCGCAGGCTGCTGGAGCAGCGGTTCAGCGCCGCTTCGAAGCGCTGCCGCGAGTCCGGCCGGGACGGCGCGCTGCTGTTCTGCGACCTCGACCACTTCAAAACCGTGAACGACAAGTACGGCCACGACGCCGGCGACCGGGCACTGCAGGAGATCGCGCAACGGATGCTCGACCAGGTCCGGCACGGCGACACCGTCGCCCGGATCGGCGGCGACGAGTTCGCGATCCTCGCCGAGGACATCACCAACGACGACCTCACCAGCTTGACGAACCGGCTGGTCGACGCGATCGGCGAACCGCTGCCCGGTGTCGACGTCAAGATCAGCGCCAGCATCGGCGCCACCGTGCTCGACGCCCGCAGCTCGAACCTCGACACCCTGCTACGCGCCGCCGACCGCAAGATGTACGACGTCAAGCGCCGCAAGTCCCAGACCGCGTAGGTGCTACCGGGCGGGACGGCTGAAGGCGGAGCGGTTGCGGTACAGGTCGCGCAGCAGGCTGATCTCCGCGCCGTGGTGCACCTGCTCGTCGAGCAGCGTGCGCAGCACCTCTCCGGCCGGCCAGGTCCCGCCGAACTGGGTCGGCACCTCGCGGTCCAAACCGGCGTCGTCGAGGTAGCGCAGCGCCGCGGTCACGGGCCGCTGGCTGGCGAGCAGGTCGGCGGCCGCGGACGACGCGGTGCCGTGGATCTCCAGGTCGGGGAAGTTCAGCTCGCCGGGCCCGAACGCGTGCTCGGCGTAGATCCAGTTACCGTGCGCGATGTGCAGCAGCCGCCATGCGATCGTGGTGACCGGCGGCGGGTCCGGCACCTCGTCCGGGTAGTCCATCAGCCACCCGTCCGGACCGTGCCGGACCGACCAGCACCCGTCGCACGGCTCCCAGAAGAACTCGTCGTCGGTGAGCCCGGCGACGATCCGCTCCAGCCGCTCGCAGGACTGCGCCCACTGGGCGCGCAGGATCTCCGCACCACCCGCCACACCACGTGTGTACCGGACACTGATGGTTCGGAATAGCCGACACCCGGGTGTCGTTGAACCAGGCAGACACAGTAGTTTAATTGTTAACGACCTATCATTGGGAGAGACATGCAGTTCGGGATCTTCACCGTCGGCGACGTGACTCCCGACCCGACGACCGGGCGGACGCCGACCGAGGCCGAGCGGATCAAGGCGATGGTGACGATCGCGCTGAAGGCCGAGGAGGTCGGGCTGGACGTCTTCGCGACCGGCGAGCACCACAACCCGCCGTTCGTGCCGTCGTCGCCGACCACCATGCTCGGCTACATCGCGGCCCGCACCCAGAAGCTGATCCTGTCCACCGCGACCACGCTGATCACCACCAACGACCCGGTGAAGCTCGCCGAGGACTACGCGATGCTGCAGCACCTGGCCGACGGCCGGGTCGACCTGATGATGGGTCGCGGCAACACCGGTCCGGTGTACCCGTGGTTCGGCCAGGACATCCGGCAGGGCATCCCGCTCGCGATCGAGAACTACGCGCTGCTGCGCAAGCTGTGGCGCGAGGACGTGGTCGACTGGGAGGGGAAGTTCCGCACCCCGCTGCAGGGCTTCACCTCGACCCCGCGCCCGCTTGACGGCGTACCGCCGTTCGTCTGGCACGGCTCGATCCGCAGCCCGGAGATCGCCGAGCAGGCCGCGTACTACGGCGACGGGTTCTTCGCGAACCACATCTTCTGGCCGAAGGAGCACTTCCAGCGCCTCGTCGGTCTCTACCGCCAGCGGTTCGAGCACTACGGCCACGGCTCGGCCGACCAGGCCATCGTCGGGCTCGGTGGGCAGGTGTTCATGCGGAAGAGCTCGCAGGACGCGGTCGACGAGTTCCGGCCGTACTTCGACAATGCGCCGGTGTACGGGCACGGCCCGTCGCTGGAGGAGTTCACCGCCGACACGCCGCTGACCGTCGGTAGCCCGCAAGAGGTGATCGAGAAGACGCTGACCTTCCGGGACACGTTCGGCGACTACCAGCGGCAGCTGTTCCTGGTCGACCACGCCGGCCTGCCGCTGAAGAGCGTGCTGGAGCAGCTCGACTTCCTCGGTGAGATCGTCCCGGTGCTGCGCAGGGAGCTGGACGCCAGGCGCCCGGCGCACGTCCCCGACGCACCGACCCACGCATCCCTGCTGGCAGCGTCGAGCGGTCCGTCGAACAGCGTGGAGGTAGCCCGATGACCAGCCGCACGATCGCCGTGGTCACCGCCGGCCTGACCCAGCCCTCGTCCACGCGGCTGCTCGGCGACCAGCTCGCCGCCGCGGTCCGCGACATCCTGGCCGGCCAGACCGTCGACACCGAGGTGGTGACGATCGAGCTGCGCGAGCACGCGCACGACCTGACCAACCACCTGCTCACCGGCTTCCCACCGGCCGCGCTTCGCGCCGTGCTCGAGACGGTGACCGGTGCCGACGCGGTGATCGCGGTGACGCCGACCTTCAGCGCGTCGTACAGCGGGCTGTTCAAGATGTTCTTCGACGTGCTCGACGACAAGGCGCTGGCCGGCAAGCCGGTGCTGATCGCCGCGACCGGCGGAACCGAGCGGCACTCGCTGGTGCTGGAGTACGCGCTGCGCCCGCTGTTCTCCTACCTGCAGGCGATCGTCGTACCGACCGGCGTGTACGCCGCGACATCCGACTTCGGCGCCTCCGAGCTGCATGAGCGCATCGACCGGGCCGCCGGCGAGCTGGTAGCGCTGCTCGGCTCCCAGCCGGCCACCGCACTGGACGACCCGTACGACGACCTCACCCCGTTCGAGCGGCTGCTCTCCGGCTGAGCCCAGCCGGACCAGCCGGCTCACGTCATGGCGGCAGTCCGGCCGGACGCGCACACTGAGGTATCCCTGCCGAGGAGGTACCGCGATGAGCGAGCAGCCGAACGACCTCGCGGTCGAGCCCGTCGGGCAACCGGCCGCCGACCTGCCGCAGATCCACCACGAGCATGTCCGCACCGACGGTGAGACCGCAGTGGACGACGCCTTGGGAGCCGCCGACGATCCCGAGTGACGATTCCGCGGAATCGTCCGGCCCGTCGGTAGGCTACGGGCCGTGATCGTCCGGGTGAAGGGCACGCTCGGCGTGGGCAAGACGACGAGCGCGCCGGTCGTCGAGATGCTGCGGGCTGACAGGGCGAGTACCTGACCTTCGCCATGGCGGCAGCCGGGAAGACTCAGTAGCCGGGCTGCTGACCGTCAGCACTTTCTCCTGTTGGACATCTCAGTCCGCGCTGAGCAGGGTGGAGGCAGGCCCGCTTTGCACTGGAGGAACCAGGATGACCGCACTCCCGCAACGCCGGATCGGTGACGTCGAGGTCGGCGCGATCGGTCTCGGCGGCATGCCGATGTCGATCGAGGGCCGGCCGGACGAGGCCCGTTCGATCGCCACCGTGCATGCCGCCCTTGAGGCCGGCGTGACCTTCGTCGACGTGGCCGACGCCTACCACATCCACACCGACGAGGTCGGGCACAACGAGACCCTGGTGGCGAAGGCGCTCGCCTCGTACGGCGGCGACACCTCGGGCGTACTGGTCGCGACCAAGGGCGGGCACCTGCGCCCGGGCGACGGGTCCTGGACCCTCAACGGCTCGCCTGAGTACCTGCGCGAGGCGTGTGAGGCGTCGCTGAAACGGCTTGGTGTCGACGCCATCGGGTTGTACCAGTTCCACCGGCCTGACCCGCGGGTGCCGTACGAGGACTCGGTCGGCGCGGTTCGCGACCTCCTCGACGCGGGCAAGATCCGGATGGCCGGCATCTCGAACGCGAACCCGGACCAGATCCGGCTCGCGGACGAGATCCTCGGCGGCAGGCTCGTCTCGGTGCAGAACCAGTTCTCGCCGCGGTTCCGGTCCAGCGAGCCGGAGCTGCGACTCTGCGACGAGCTGGACATCGCCTTCCTGCCGTGGAGCCCGCTGGGCGGCATCTCCAGCTCGTCCGAGCTCGGCACCCACCACTTCGCGTTCGCCGAGGTGGCCGACGAGCTCGGCGTCAGCCCGCACCGAGTCACGCTGGCGTGGATGCTGGCCAAGTCCCCGCGGGTGATCCCGATCCCGGGATCCAGCCGGCCGGAGACGATCCGCGACTCGGTCGCGGCCGTCGAGCTCGAGCTCAGCCCTGAGCAGATCGCCCGGCTCGACGCGTCCTGACGATCAGCGCCGGCGCCGCGCGTCGTACAGAGTGCTGAGGAGATCCTGTGGCGAAGCCGCCGTTCCCTGCCGAGCTCGTCGACCTGCTGACGAAGCCGAACCCGGCCGTGATGGCCACCGTCCGCGCGGACGGCACGCCGGTCACCGTGGCGACCTGGTACCTGCTCGAGGACGACGGCCGGATCCTGCTCAACCTGAGCGCGACCCGGAAACGGCTGGACCACCTGCGCCGCGACCCGCGGATCTCGCTGACCGTGCTCGACGAGGCGTCCTGGTACCGGCACCTCAGCATGCAGGGCACGGTGATCAAGCTCGAGGATGACCCGGACCTCGCCGGGATCGATCGGCTGGCGATGCACTACAACGGCCGTCCGTACGGCAACCGCCACGCCGCCCGGGTCAACGCCTGGATGGACGTCGAGTCCTACCACTACTGGGGCGAGTGACTTCCCGGACCGCTGCCGGTCATGGAACGAGCGCGGCGGCGAACTCGCGACGGCACTCCAGCGGCGTGAAGTGACCGGCGCCGTCGACGTACTCCAGCCGTGCGTCGGTGAAGAACTGGTCCAGCCGGTCCGACCAGGCCCGCGGGAACAGCGGGTCGTGCTCCGGCCAGAGCACCGTGGTCGGCACCGACACCCGGTCCTCGGGGCGTGGCGGCTGCTCGCTCACCGACCGGGCGACCGAGCCGGCGCCGGCCCGGTACCACCCGATCGACGCGGTGAACGCGCCCGGCACGGCGTACACCGACACCAGGTGCTCGAGCTCCTCGTCATCCAGCTGGTACGACGGCCCGGACCAGTGCTGCCAGAAGTGCCGCAGATACTTCCGCACTGCACCCGCGTCCCCATCCACCAGCTCGACGGCGAGTTGCAGCTGATGGAACGGCTGGTACCAGAACTCGCGCTGGGCCTCGGCGGAGAGCACCCGGTCGCCGATCCCCGGCAGCGGCGGCGAGACGACCAGTGCCCGGACCAGGTCGGGCCGGTCGCGTGCCACGGTCTGCGCGACCCGGCTGCCCACGTCGTACCCGCCGAGCACCGGCCGGTCCAGCCCGAGCTCCTCGATCAGCGCCACCACGCTGCGCGCCTGCGCATCCGCGCTGTACTGCTCCGCCGGATCCGCCGGGTGCTTGTCCGACTCCCCGAACCCGCGCAGATCCGGTACGACGACTTCGGCCCGGCCCGTCACCAGCGGAACCACTTCGCGCCAGTCGGTCCGGTCGCCGGGCCACCCGTGCAGCAGCACCACCGCCGGGCCGCCGCCGGCCCTGTCATACGCAAGCCGGAACCCATCGACCGCAGTGGACCGCCGCATGCCCCCAACCTAGGGGGTGTGTCTGAGTACGGTCGG
Source organism: Kribbellaceae bacterium (assembly GCA_035650275.1). Taxonomy (GTDB): domain Bacteria; phylum Actinomycetota; class Actinomycetes; order Propionibacteriales; family Kribbellaceae; genus DASRHY01. The sequence continues at coordinate 23,339 of DASRHY010000252.1, forward strand.
GCAGCTCGCCGTCGGCGTCACATCGCGGCGGTGGTCAGCACCTGGTAGATCGCCATGTCCTGCCACTCCCCGGCGATCTTGAGGTACGACGGCGCGACGCCGAACCGGACGAACCCGTTGCGATCGAGCACTCGCTGCGACGCGGTGTTGTGCAGCAGCGTCGCGGCCTCGATCCGGTGCAGTCCGAGCTCCTCGAACGCCACCCGCTTGATCACCGCAACCGCCTTCGTGGCGTGGCCGCGCCCGTTGTGCTCGCGGCCCACCCAGTAGCCCAGCGCGCAGGATTGGAACGGACCACGCACGATCGTCTTCAACGTGATCCGGCCGACGACCTGTCCGGCGTCGCCGACGATCACGTGCGGCAGGCTCATTCCCTGCTCGTGCTGCTCGAGCGCCTGCTGGATGAGCTTCCGCTGGCCCTCGATCGTGAAGTAGTCGTCGGTCCGGAGCGGCTCCCACGGAGCCAAGAACTCGCGGCTGTCGACGAGCATCTGCGTCAAGGCTGGAACGTCGTCGAGAGTCACAAGGCGAGAGGCAGCCACGCGCCCGATGATCGCAGGCCGCGCGCTTCCTCACCCCTGCGGGGTGATCCGCAGACCGGCGCAACGAAGCAACATCCAGTTACCGGGCACACCGCCGTCGATTCCGACGGCGGAGCACGCAGCGAGAAGGGACAGCGCAGATGGCTGCGAGAGTAAGCGGAGCCTGGACCGGCTTCACCGTGTTCGCCGGCACCATGCTCATGGTGATCGGCATCTTCAACATAGGCGAAGGTCTCATCGTTCTGCTCGACGACGACGCTCTGGCGGTGGCGCGAGACAAGTTCGTCGTCGTCAATGTGACTGCGTGGGGATGGACCATCCTCATAGGCGGCGTCTTGATGGTCGCCGCCGGCGCCGGCCTGCTAGCAGCTCAGGCGTGGGCCCGGATCACGGCGATCGTGATCGTCGCTCTACACCTCGTGACGCAGGTCGCATCGCTCGGTGCGTACCCCGTCTGGTCGGTGCTGATGATCGCGCTGGACACCGTCGTACTCTTCGCGCTCACCGCCCGGTGGGCCGGCGTACGGGGGAGGATCGAGGAGTTGAACGAGGAGGAGTGGGTCGGCCGGGACGAGATCGCGCCTCCGCCTGCCCACGCGCCGACAATCACCTGAGCGGATCGACGGCCTGCACCGCATCGCCCTGCACGGGTGATTCGAGGACGTCGCCTGATCATGCACGTCGGCACTCCCGCGAGCATCGCGGTGGACGTCACCGTGCCTTCACCGACACGTCCTGCGCGCCGTCCTAGGCGCCATCTCAGCAGCCGCAGGATTCACGGTGCACGAACCTAGGCTCGAGTCGTACGCAGTGGGGTGGACGGTTCGGATCGTCGATCCTGGCAAGTAGCAGTCGGACGGCTTCTGCGCCGATCTTGTTCGTGGGCTGAGCGATCACGGTCAGCCGCGGGTGGAACAGGTCCGACCATTCGAAGTCGTCGAACGCGGCTAGCGCGATGTCGCGAGGCACGCGCGCGCCGATCTCGCGGAGGGCGTGCAGGACGCCGATCGTCATGGAGTTGTTCGCCGCGATGAGTGCCGATGGGGGGTTCTCGGCATTGAGCAGTCGATGGACGGCGGTGCGGGCGGGCTCGCGTTGGGACGCTCCGTAGGCGATGAGCGCCTCGTCAACCGGAAGCCCATTGCGCTGCAGTCCGATACGGTATCCGCTCAGCCGCTCTTCGGTGGTGCTTAGGCCGTTGAGTCCGGCTATGAAGCCGATGCGCCGGTGGCCATGCTCGGCGAGGTGCGACACGAGTTGGGCGGTGGGCTCCTCGTTCTCCGTGCCCACTTGATCGACCTCGACGGGCAGGAAGCGATCGAGCAGCACGACCGGTACGGAGTGCGTCGACAGATAGCGCAGTGCGTTCGCCTCTGCGCCCGGCGACGGTGCCAAGAGCAGGCCGTCCACGCGCCGCCGAACGAGCTCCTGGACCATCTGAAGCTCCTTTTGCGGCTCGTCATGCGTGTCGCCGAGGAGCAGCGTATGGCCGTTGGCCGACGTCTCGGCCTCGACGGCGGCGATGACGTCCATGAAGTACGGGTTGGAGATACCGCTGATCGCCAGGCCGACGGATTGAGTGCGCGCGCCGGCAAGGGCGCGGGCGATCGTGTTGGGCCGGTATCCCGTGCGCTCGATGGCCGCGTGTACGCGTGCGACTGTCTTTTCGTTGACGCGCCGCGTCCCGTTCAGCACGTGGGAGACGGTCGTCGTCGATACGCCGGCCGCCCTGGCAACGTCCGCCATCGTGGTCACGGCGTTTAGTCTAGGCGAACGCGCAACCGCTTGCACGCAAGCGCTTGCACGTAAGCGCTTGCGGTGCTAGCTTCAGCGAAAGTCCTCGGTGCGCCGAGAACCGGTCGGGTCCATCAAGGAGGCGAGATGAATCACGTCATATCTCCGGCCGCGCGTCGGCGTCGGACGCGGGCCACGACTGCGCTGGTCGCAACGGCGACGCTGGCCCTGGTCGCGTGTGGGGCGAATGACGCCGACGACAACGGCCCTTCAAGCGGCGCCGGCGACGGGCGAGTGAAAGTCGCACTCATTCTGAAGACGTTTTCGAATCCGTACTTCGTCTCGATGGAGAAGAGCGCACAGGCGGCCGCGGCCCAGCTCGGCGTCGATCTCGTGGTCTCGGCGGGCAGCAGCGACACGGACACGGGCGCTCAGCTCAAGGCGATCAACAACGCCATCGCGGGCGGGTTTGAGGGCATCATCATCACCTCGAACGGAGACGCCGTGAACGCGGCCCTCCAGCGCGCCCGCACCGCCGGCCAGTACACGATCGCCCTCGACACGCTTCCGACGCCGCCCAGCACGGTCAACCTCACCTACGCGACCGACAACACGCAAGCCGGTCGGATTATCGGCAAGTGGACGGCGTCAAAGCTCGCTGGCAGGCCCGCGACCATCGCCCTGCTCGATGCGGTCAACACCGCGGTCATCTCGGTCGACGTGCAGCGGAACCACGGCTTTCTCGAGGGCATAGGCATCCCTGTGGGCGACCCGAAGATCAACGGCAAGGCGCCCGGGAGCGGCCAGTACAAGGGCGGCATGGGCGGAAGCTACGAGATCGTCTGCGAGCTGCCGACCAACGGCACCATCCCGCAAGGCAAGTCCGCCATGCAGACGTGCCTGCAAAAGAATCCGGATATCAACGTGGTCTACGCGGTCAACGAGCCCGCAGCCCAAGGCGCAAGTCAGGCGCTCGCCGACGCCAAGAGCGACGCAATCGTCGTGGCGATCGACGGCGGCTGCTCAAACCTCCAGTTCGTCGAGAGCGGGTCGATCGACGCGACCGCGGCGCAGTTCCCCGGCAAGATGGCGGCGCTGGGTGTGCAGGCCATTCATGACCTCGTCACCGAGAAGGCACGCCCGAAGACCTCTGAGGGTCGCGACTTCTTCGACACGGGTGTGATGCTCTTCACCAACGATCCCCAACCTGGGATCTCGAGCACCGATGTCGCGGGCGCCAGGAAGCTGTGCTGGGGCTGATGGGCACCACGACGGCGAAGCGGATCGACATCGCCTCTGAGGAGGTCGCGGGCCTCGCGCCGCGGCAGACGCCGCTGGATCGGATTCAGCGCCAGCTCCACGCACACCCCGCGCTCGGGCCGTTGATCGTGCTCGTGACAACGTGCATCGTGTTCGGGTTGCTGAACCCGCGGTTCGTGGCTGCGCAGAACATCTCGCTCATGCTCCAGCAGGTCGCCGTCGTCGCGGCCCTTGGCGTAGCGCAGACGCTGATCATCCTTACCGCTGGGATCGACTTGTCGATCGGCTACGCGATGATCCTTGCGCTGCTGGTCATGGCCCAGGCGGCAGCGAACAACGAGGTCGCGGGTCTCATCGCCTTACTGCTGGGGCTGGCGGTGGGAGTCGGGTCGGGCGTGGTGAACGGTACGCTCGTGACTCGGCTTCGCGTTCCTCCGTTCATCGCGACACTCGGCACACTGTTCGTCTTCCAGTCCGCCGGCCTGCTGTATGCGAAGGGGCAGACGACGCAGGCGACGGAGATGCCACACCTCCTCAACTGGACGGGTGACCCCGTCACGATCGGCCCGTTGAACCTGATCAACGGAGTGCTTGTGGCGCTCGGCCTGTATCTGGTCGTCCACTACATCCTCACCCAGACGCAGTGGGGCCGGCACGTGTACGCGGTGGGTGACGACGTCGAAGCCGCCCGCCTCGCGGGCATCCGCACCAATCGCGTGCTGTTCAGCGTCTACGTGTTCGCAGGGCTGATTGTCGGCGTCGCCGCCTGGATCTCGATCGGATACGCCGGCGCCGCGGACCCGAACAACGCCGTCGACGCGAACCTGCAGAGCATTACCGCCGTCGTGATCGGCGGCACAAGCCTGTTCGGCGGTCGCGGAGGCGTGATCGGCACGTTGTTCGGTGCCTTGATCGTGGTGGCCTTCACCTCCGGCTTGACGCTCGCGAACGTCAACAACCTCTACCAGCCAATCGCGCAAGGCGTTCTCGTCATCGCGGCCGTGGCGATCGACCAGTGGATCCGAAGGGTAAAGCGATGACCGCGGCAGCTTCGCAGCCACACTTACTGGAGGCGCGAGGGCTCGTGAAGACCTTTGGACACGTAGTCGGCCTCGCCGGCGTGGATCTCGTGCTCGATCACGGCGAGGTGCTCGGGATCATCGGAGACAACGGCGCGGGCAAATCCACACTCATCAAGTGCCTCACTGGCGCGTTGGAGCCCGACAGCGGCGAGATCTTGCTCGAGGGCGACCGCGTCTGGTTCACGAGCCCGATCGACAGTCGGCGCGCAGGGATCGAGACCGTGTACCAGACGCTCGCGCTGGCGCCTGCGCTCGACGTCGCCAGCAATATGTTCCTGGGCAGGGAGGTCCGCACGCATGGACCGTTGGGGTTGCTACTGCGCAAACTCGACAAGCGTGGAATGCGCCGCAGCGCGCGGGCAGAACTGGACAAGCTGGGAATCACGACCCTGCAGGACATCACGCAACGGCTGGAGACCCTCTCTGGAGGCCAGCGTCAAGCAGTCGCCGTGGCCCGTGCGGCAACGTTCGGGACCAAAGTGATCATCCTGGACGAGCCAACGGCCTCACTCGGCGTGCGTGAGTCACAGCAAGTCCTCGACCTGATCAGACGGCTTCGCCGTCAAGGTACGCCGGTTATCCTGATCAGCCACAACATGCCGCACATGTTCGAGGTTGCCGATCGCATTCACATCCAACGGCTGGGACGGTGCGCCGGCGTCGTTAGTCCCGCCACCACGACCATGGAGGAGGCTGTGGCGATCATGACCGGAGCCAAGCAGCTTCAGGACCGCCGTGGCTGAACCCACCGGTCGCCGGTTGCGACCCACCGTCTCGTCGGCGACCGGCTGGGATCGCCATGACCGAGGCGCAAGCCCCCGCAGTATCACTAGCCTGCCGGAGCTCGTCGAGCGTGCGCGTGCCCTGGCTGCAGGCGATCGTCGTACCCTGCTCGGGCTTACGGGCCCACCGGGTGCGGGGAAGTCGACGCTCGCGCAAGTCCTCGTCGAACAGGTCGGTGAGTCGGCACGCCACATCGGAATGGACGGGTTCCACCTGTCGCAGTCGCGACTGGCTGACCTCGACCGGCTCAATCGAAAGGGCGCGATCGACACATTCGACGCCAGTGGATTCGTCGCCCTCGTGCGCAGACTCCGGGAGCACAGCGACGAAACCATTCACGCACCGGAGTTCCGAAGAGAGATCGAAGAGCCGATCGCCGACGCCGTTCCCATCGAGCCGGCCGTCCGGCTCGTGGTACTGGAGGGCAACTACCTACTTGTCCCTGCGCCACCTTGGGGAAATCTGCGCACGCTGTTTGACGAGATCTGGTACTGCGAGCGCGACGAAAGGGAACGCCTAGCCAACTTGACCGAACGGCACCGCGCGTACGGCAAGTCGCCAGAGGAAGCTCGACACTGGGCGCTCGGCTCCGATCAACGAAACGCCGACCTAGTCGCGACCACCCGACAACGAGCCGACATCATCGCCAGCCTCGAGGGCCAGCTCGCAACTGGCCAAGACGACCATCGGCCCTGAGCCGCATCCGCTCGCCGCACCACAGCCGGCAGCGTCCGGGCACGTTTCCGGTGCCGTCGACGCATGCCGCGGCGGTTGGCGCCCGTACGCCCGAGCGCGATCCCGCAATCGCGGGCTCCTCTCCGGGTCTCTAGGCCGGTGCGCCGACCCGGTCGCGGTCCGGCTCGTCGGCCAGCGGGTCCTCCGGGTCCGGAAGGTACTGCTCCGGGCGGCCTTCGACGTACAGCTGCGGCAGCAGGCTCTGGACCGACTTCGGCAGCCACCAGTTGGCGCGACCCAGCATGTGCATCACGGCTGGTACGAGCAGCATCCGGACAACCGTGGCGTCGACCAGGATGGCCGTCGCCATGCCGAGCCCGATGACCTTGAGGATGATGTCTGGGCTGGGCACGAAAGCCGCGAACACGGCGATCATGATCGCTGCCGCTGCGGTGATCACCCGACCGGTGCCGGCCAGCCCGTCCCGGACGGCGCGGGCGTTGTCGCTGGTCCGAGTCCACGCCTCTCGCATCCGGCTGATCAGGAACACCTCGTAGTCCATCGACAGCCCGAACAGGACGGCGAACACGATCACCGGCACGAAGCCGGGCATCGGCGTCTCGGTCTCGATGCCGAGTAGTCGGCCCGCCCATCCGCCTTCCAGGACGTACGCCATGACTCCGTAGGCCGCGGCGACCGAGAGCATGTTCATCACCGCGGCGGTCAGCGGGACCACAACGCTCCGGAACGTGGCGAACAGAAGCAGCATCGAGAGCGCGATCACGCCGCCGATCAGATACGGCAACCGGCTCGAGACGTTCTCGTTGGAGTCGATGTTTGTCGCGGTCATGCCGCCGACGTGGGCCTCCACACCGGTGCTGGCGGTCGCGGCCGGGATCACGTCGTCGCGCAGCGCACGCACCAGGTCCTCGGTCGCCCCTTGCTGCGGCCCGGTCTCCGGGATGACCGTGATCAACGCCGCGTCGCCGCCGGCGTTGATCGTCGGCGGCGATGTCCTCGCCACGCCGGGAGTGTCGCCGATTGCCGTGGCGAGGTTCTGGACCGTGGTGGTGTCATTGGCCGGCGATAGGTCCGCCGCCACCAGCAGCGGGCCGTTGGCGCCGACGCCGAAGCTCTGGGCGGCCATGTCGTACGCCTGCCGAGACGACTTGTCCTCCGGGTCATTGCCGGCGTCGGGGAAGCCAAACCGGACACCGAGCAGCGGCGCGGCCAGGGTCAGCAGGACAGCGGCGCCACCGACCGTGGCAAGGATGCGGTGGCGGTCGATGAGCCGGGTCCAGGCCGCCCACCGCCGGGTCGGGACAAGGTGTCCACCAGCGGCGACCTGCGGCACGGGGCGCCGGGCGATCGGCAGCCGGAGTCGGTCCACCCAGCGGCCGACGTACCCCAGCAGCGCAGGGAACAGGGTGATTGCCGCCGCCACGACGATGAAGACCGCGACGATCGTGACCACGGCGGCGCCGCGCATGAAGGACAGGCCCATCGCGAAGAGGCCGAGCATGCTCACGACCACGGTGCTGCCGGCGACCAGCACTGCGCGTCCGGCCGTGTCCAGGGCCGCGACGGTCGCCGCCTCGGGTTCGAGGCCGACCGCACGCCACTCGCGGAACCTGGTGATCATGAGCAGCGTGTAGTCGATGCCGAGCGCGATGCCCATCATCGTCGCCAGCGCGGTCGACCAGTCGGGCACGTCGGTGAGCGCCGCGATGACCCCGGTCAGGGTGCCGCTGACGGCGAGGCCGGCGATGGCGATCCCGAGCGGCAGGCCGGCGGCCACGACGGTGCCGAATGTGACGAGCAGGATCAAGGCCGCGACGACGAGCGCGATCAACTCCGAGCCGATCTCGCTCTGCTCGGCCTGCTGGATGGTCTGGCCACCCAGGGCGACCTCGAGCCCGGGGCGCTCGGCCGCATCTGCGGCCGCGAGCAGTTTCTCGGTGTCCTCGATCGGCATGTCGACCGGGTTGACCACGTCGAGGTTGAGCCGGGCGATCAGGGTTTGCCCGTCCTCGGCGATGCCGCCCGGAGTGGTGTACGGGTCGTCGACGGCCGCGACGTGCGGCAGGCCGTGCAGCTCGTCGAGGAGGTCGGTGACGTCGGACCGCACGGCCGCCTCGGTGACCGGCTGGTCGGCGCGAACGACGACGTCCACGGTGTCACCGGACCGCTCGGGGAAGCGCTGCGCCAGCAGGCCCTGCGCCTGCTTCGAGTCCGAGCCGGGCGTGGAGTAGTCGGCGGTGAAGTCGCCGGCGAACGCGACAGACAGGCCGAGCGCAACGGCGAGCGCAGCGATCCACCCGAGAACGACACGCCCGCGCCGGCGGAACGAGACGCCGGCAAGTCTGCCCAGCGGCCCCGGCCGTGTCGCCAGGCGTGAGTTTTGTCGACCGTCGAGCGTGGACAGGTCGGTCATGGAGGTCTCCGCGGGTGGTTTCACGGAAGCGATCGTCGCGCCGACGACGCGGGCGAGTCGTCCGCCAGCGGATGGCAGTACGTACACAGATCTGCGTAGTTGACCCCGTGCCTGACCACGCTGATTGTCGTAGCCGGTCGCGCGTCTGGTTGGAGTCGGTTCTTCGCGCCGGAGCCTTATGATCCCGGGTATGCCACGCGATCCCGCGTCGTTCCGTATGCCTGTCCTGGCGCAGGACGCGTTGCTCGCCCTTTTCATCACCGTGATGCAGGTGCAGGGAACCGTGAGCCGCGATCCCGCCGAGACGGCGCGGCCCCTCACGGACTTCGGAAACCTGGGATACGCCCTGCTGATCGTGAGTGGTGTGGTCGTCGCCGGCCGACGCCGGTGGCCGGTGCCGGTATTCATCACGACCGCGCTCGCCAGTCTCGTCTACTACGGCCTCGACTTCCCCGACGGGCCCGGCTGGCTCGGTCTCTTCGTCGCCCTGTACACAGTTACCGCCTACGGCGATGGGCGCAGGTCGCTGGTGACCGCCGGCGTGGGAATCACGGTGCTGACCATTGGCTGGCTGGTCGCCGCGGCCGACATCGAACCGCGGGAGGCCATCGGATGGGTCTTCTTCCGGATCGGCGCGTCGGTCATGAGCGCTGCCCTTGGCGAGTCGGTCCGGTCGCGGCGGTTCATCGCTGCAGAGGCTCAGGAGCGGGCTGAGCGGGCTGAGCGGACTCGGGAGGAGGAGGCTCGTTCACGGGTCGACGCCGAACGGCTCCGGATCGCGCGTGAGGTCCACGACACCGTCGCCCACGCAATCGCGATCATCAACGTGCAGGCCGGTGTCACCGCGCATGTGCTCGACAAGCGGCCGGAAGGAGTACGCGAGACGTTGGTCGCCATCGAGCGGACAAGCTCCCAGGCGTTACGGGAGATGCGGGCCATCCTCGGGGTGCTCCGTGATACCAACGACGGTCGAATGCCTCACCCCGGCCTGGAACAGATCGACGAACTAACCACGCAGGCGCGCAACGCCGGACTCGACATCAACCTCGAGGCGACATCACCGCCGGAGCCTTTGCCGAGCGCGGTGGGCAGCGCGGCCTATCGAATCTTGCAGGAGTCCATCACCAACGTGATCCGTCACGTCGGCCCGACCCGGGTAACAGTCGCCCTCGACTACGGAATCGACGTCTTGGAGGTCCGCGTTATCGACGAGGGCCGCCGTCACGCCGCAGGCGAGGACCTCGCGGGCCCGCACCTACCCGCCAAGCATCCGACCAGCAACGGCACCGGCAGCTCGGCTGAGCCAGGCCGCGGGATCGCCGGAATGCGCGAGCGCTGCCAACTACTGGGGGGAGAACTGACCGCGCGGTCGCGGCCGAGCGGAGGGTTCGAGGTCAAGGCACGACTGCCCCTGGCGCCGACCGGGACAGCGCACCGATGAGCCCAGCAGCCGCGTCGCCACCTCACAGCCCTTCTCCGATCAGGGTGCTGCTTGCCGACGACGAGGGCCTTGTGCGATCCGGCTTCAAGGTCCTACTCGACCTAGAGGACGACATCACGGTGGTCGGAGAAGCCACCACCGGCGCAGAGGCCGTGGAACGGGCCCGAGCCACCCGGCCCGACGTCATCGTCATGGACATCCGCATGCCACAGCTGGACGGGATCGAGGCCACCCGCGAGATCGCCAAGACGACCGGACTACAGCAGGTCCGAATCCTGATTCTGACCACCTATGACACCGATGCATACATCTTCGAAGCCCTGCAGGCCGGCGCCAGCGGCTTCCTGCTCAAAGACGCCGGCCCTGCCGAGCTCCTGCATGCCGTCCGGGTGGTCGCCGCCGGAGACGCGCTGCTCGCCCCGCGTATCACCCGGCGCCTCATCGCGCAGTTCACCGCGGAACGGGTCGCTGCCCAGACAAGCGAGGACCGACTGGCGGTGCTGACCCCACGCGAGCGTGAGGTGCTGGCCCTGGTGGGAGAGGGGTTGAGCAACGACGAGATCGGCGCCGAGCTCTACCTCAGCCCGGCCACCGCCCGCACCCATGTCAGCCGCGCCATGGCGAAGCTGGGCGCACGTAACCGCGCGCAACTGGTCGTCATCGCCTACCAGACAGGACTAGTCAACCCACACCCCTGAATCATGCACACAGCTGACGTGCTCGATCGGCACATTCAGTCTCGGCTGAAGCACTTTGACGGTGCCGTCCGGGGTTCGTCACGCTGTGGATCATGGTCCATCGGGGCGCGGCGATCGTCATCCTGGCGGCCTTGTCGTTGACGGCCGCGTGCTCGAACCCGGTCTCCGCCGACCCACCAGCGTCGCCGACCAGCCCGACGTCGCCGACCAGCCCGGCCACCGCGGGCACGCCGGGTGGCGGGTCGATCACGCCGACCGGTAGGCCTGTTCAGACGGTGGCACCATCGCCGTCGGCCAGCATCGGAGCGGCCTGCCTGAGCAAGGCGGAGCGTCGCGGCATCCTCACCTTCCGGGCACAGACCGGCGCGATCCTGACCGGGGCGATCCTGGGCTCGGGCCCGTCCGGGGTCGTCATCGTCCACCGTTCTCGCTCCGACCTGTGCAACTCCGCGCCGTACGGCCGGCACCTGGCGAGTCGCGGCCACCAAGTCCTGGTGTTCGACCTCGGGGGCAACGGGTCGTCGGGGTACGTCCGGTACGACGAGGCCGCCGCACCGCTCGCCTTCGATGTCGTCGCCGCCGCCGCGACCCTGCGCCGCCACGGAGCCCGCCGAGTGGTCGTGATCGGCGTCGGTGGTGGCGCCGCCTCGTCACTCGCAGCCGCGACGTTCGCCAAGCCGGCCTTCGACGGCTTCGTCGGCATCTCGTCTGCCGACGAACACTTCGGGCTCGACGCGCGGACCGCCGTCCGGCGGCTCCCGGACCTGCCGCTCCTGCTAGTCGCCTCCGTCGACGACCACACGTACGACGGGGAGACGCAGAACCTCTACCGCCTCGCCGTATCCCGCGACAAGCGACTGATGATCGTGCCCGGCGACCGGTACGGCGAGATCATGTTCGAGCACAGCGTCGCCGACCCCCGTCGCCCGTACGCCGTCCGCGACGCCGTCGACGCCTTCATCAGCCGCCACACCTGACCCGCAGGTACCCGTCGCCTGGGGGCGACAGGGGGTCACGGTCAGCATCGCATGCCGCGTGGCCGAATCTCGACCTGACGGTTGGGTTCGACCGGGTTACTGGCCCGTGTGGATCTGCTGGGCTAGATACTGCTGGACGCCGACCCGCTCGATCGCGTCGAGCTGGCTCTCGAACCAGTCCACGTGCTTCTCTTCGTCGCGGACCATCTCCTCGAAGACCGCGGCCGTACCATGGTCGCCGAGGTCGTGGCACTCCTTCGCGGCCGCGTTGAACCGCTCCACCGCGGAGCGTTCACCCTCGCATCCCAGCCTGAGCATCTCCTCGGCGTTCTCGCCGACCTTGACCGCGCCGAGCCTCTGCAGGTTCGGGTGACCATCGAAGAGCAGGATGCGGCCGATCAGCTCGTCGGCATCGCGCATCTCGTCGATGGACAGGTCGTAGAAGACCTTGCCCAGCTGGCCGAACCCCCAGTTGTCGAGCATCCTCGCGTGCAGGAAATACTCGTTGATGACCGTGAGCTCGAGGGTCAGCGCCTCGTTGAGCAGATCGACGACGCGTGGGTTAACCGGTTGCACCTGCTACCTCCGGGGCAGAGGTTGTCGCAATCGCTCCATGCTGGCACAACAACTGTTTCAACGAGAAGACGCAGCCACCACATGTTCGGCCCGCTCCGGTGGCCCCACACACCTGCGAGAGTGTGCGGGCGCCGCCCGCGATGCAGGTAGCGACCTCCTGGTCGCTGACGACCTCGCAGTGGCACACGATCACGAAGGTGAGCCTACCCTAATACCTCGTGCCCGGCATCACGCCACGTAGCGTGACGCGGCCCAGCCCCGAGGTGGCGAGTCGTGCAAAGCAGACGGGTCGGCCCGCCCTGGCGAAGACCTTCCGGTGCTCCGGAGCGGGGGCTGCACACTTGATGCATGGGCCGGGGCCGTCGGGTCCGCCGACGTGCCGGGCGACGTACCAACGTCGCCCTGCTGGTGCTGCTCATGCTTGCGTTCGCCACCGGTTGCGTCGCGTTCGGCACGGGCACCACGACACCGGCGCGGATCGTCACGGCGCTGCACGGCGCGGCGGGCATCGCGCTGGTGTTACTCGTGCCGTGGAAGTCGATGATAGTGCGGCGCAGCCGGGCGTTCCGGTCGGCCTCCTGGGCTGGCGCTGCCGGCCTCGTCCTCGGGGTTCTCGTCGCCGCGTCACTTCTCGCGGGCGTCGTGCACGTCCTCGGTGGCTTCCGGACCTACGCAGGCCTCACCCCAATGCAGGTGCACGTGGGCGCCGCGGTGCTCGCGGTGCCGTTCGCTGTCTTACACGTGCTGCGGCATCCGCAGCGACCGCGGCGTACCGACCTGTCTCGGCGCACGCTGCTCCGCGCGCTGGCGCTCGGCGGGGGTGCGGCCGTGACGTACATCGCGGTGGAAGGCGTCGCCGGGGGGCTCTCATCACCCGGGCAGGACCGCCGGGCGACCGGATCGCACGAGGTCGGCTCGGATCGTCCGGTGGCGATGCCCGTCACGCAGTGGGCTCTGGATACTGTGCCCGAGGTCGACGTGGCCACCTGGCGGCTGCGTGTCGGGGTGGCGGG
>DASRHY010000253.1:0-11319 GCA_035650275.1 Kribbellaceae bacterium
CCGTCGCTGATGGCCATACGCGCCCTCAAACGCCGCCAGTCAAACGTTGTGTACGCCTGCATGGTCGCCGACCAGAACAGGCACGAGCACGCTCAGATGACGGGCCCGGGAGGGCACCAGGGCAACGACTCTGTCTCCAGCGCGGCCAGCTCACAGCCCTACACCGGCTCTTCGGACTAGCCACTTCCCGGACCCGCCACCGTCCAGCGTAAACCCTCATCCCCACAAGGTCTTGACCTAAAGGGGTGCCATGAGCGGACGGGGTGTCGGCCAGTGCAGCTGGCGCCCGATGCGGAGGCCGTGCGGTTGTCTATGCGCTGGCGACTGGTCGGGCGTCGGCGTGTTCCCACGGTGTGGCCGCGCGGAGGTTCCAGGTCGGCAGCATCTGGGCAAGCTCGCGGGGACCGGTGAGGCGGATCTTGCCGGACCGGAGCGCGTGCGCCCATTCGACTTGCCTGGTGTGCCACAGGGCTAAGGCCATCGTTGTGGTGTGGACCACGAGGTCGTCGGGAAAGCCGGGAGGTTTGGTGCAGACCTCCGCGTCCGTGGGCCGTACGACCAGCCAGATGGCGCGCTCGGCATCAGGCCGGTCGGCGAGGTCGAAGCGGACCACCACCTGCCGGTCGGGAAGGTTCGCATGGTCAAGGTATGTGGTGCTCCAGGTCCAGAGCAGGAACCGCGGATTGGTGTGCTCGTCGCGCAGCTCGACCCAGCGCTCGCCCCAGGCGCCGAGCGCCAGCAGCACCGGCCACAGCTCGTCGCCGGCTTCGGTGAGCGTGTATCGGACCCCGCGGCCGTTCTTCTTGGGTGCAGTTGTGATGACTCCGGCCTTGGCGAGGTGGCGCAGCCGCTGCGTGAGCAGCGTGTGTGACAGGCCGGGCGCGCCGGCGAGGATCTCGCCATAGGTGTCGCAGCCGGCGTGGATGTTCCGAACGATGAGCGGCGTCCATCTTTCGGCGAGTATTTCGGCTGCCCGGGCGATCGGACAGTACTGCCCGTATGTCCGCATGCCCGCAGTGTCGCTCCGATCTGCCGTGACGGCCAGAGCACATTTTGTCCTATCGCACGGCCTTGCTCGGGTACAGCGTGGGCACATGCGGCAACACGAAACCGGCAGCGGGACAAGGTGGGGTCCGCTGTTCGGCGCCCGCGCCGACACCTGGGCGCAGACCTGGGAGGGACCCCACGGCTGGGGGACGCCGCTGTATGCCCACGTGCTCGACCATGCCCGCATCGGGCCGGGCACCAGTGTCCTCGACTGCGGATGCGGCGCAGGTCGCTTCCTCGGCCTGGCCGCACAACGTGGGGCAGCCGTTGCCGGCATCGATGCCTCCGGAGACCTGGCCAAGATCGCGGCCACCCGCACCCCACGGGCCGACATCCGCATCGGTGACCTCGAGGCGTTGCCTTGGACCGACAATTCCTTCGACGTGGTGACCGGCTTCAGCACGTTCCAATTCGCCGACGACCACGTCGCCGCCTTGGCCGAGGCCCGGCGCGTCACTCGGGGCCCGGTCTGGGTGATCATCCCGACCAGGCTCGCCGACTCCGGGATCCCAACGGTGTTCGCCGCGCTCACCACGCTGCTTCCACCCGAGGCGCTCCCAATCCTCAAGCGAAGCGGAATGTACGCTCTGTCCGCACCCGGAACGCTCGAGGAGGTGCTCACCGCGGCCGGGATGAGCCCACGGTCCGACCAGACCATTGAGGCGACAACCGTGTTTCCTGACTCCGCCACGGCAGTCCGGGCCTTCCTCAGCGCGGGGGCGACGGCGCTGGCGATACGCCACTCCGGCGAATCCGCGGTCGAGAAGGCGGTGTACGCCGCGCTCGCACCCTTCACCGGAGACCGTGGCCGCCTGACACTGCCCGGATGGTTCCGCGCCGCCGAGACCGGCTGAGCCCAAGCAATAACCAGGACCTGCCTCCCGGCCCACGGCGCGAGCGCGGACGAACTCGACCAATCGCGGCGAACGCTGCCTCGGACTTCCTGACATCGGCTGAGCGGACGTCGCGTTGCTGTGATGCTCCTGCGGGCCTAGGACGTCGTTCATTGCTCGGACGAGTCCGGCGAGCACGAGATCGTCGGCCCACGACTTCTCAGCGATCTGGACGATCCAGGCGAGTGCCTTGCTGCTGCGGGAGCTGGTCGGCAAGCGACGCCGCGAGCTTGGAGTGGGTCACTGACCGTCCGTTGCCTGAGGCAACATCTCTGTCAATGGATCTGTCAATGAACGGGAGTCAGAACATGACAGAGATGACAGCCCAGACAGCCGTTGGGCCACTCTGTGACGCTGTAGACAACCCAGTCGGTGCGAAGCAGCGGACTTTAATCCGCGGGCTGTGGGTTCGAGTGCCACGGTGCCTACGCTGTGATGTCCACGGACATCGGAAACTCCCGGACCCACGATTGTGTGTTCGGGAGTTGGTCATTTGTCTGCGGGTGGGTCGGTTGGACGCTCGGGTGGTGGTAGTCGCGGTCGGGGTCGATGGTGAGTTCGCGCAGGAGTTCGCCGGTGGTGGCGTGGATGATGCGGACGTGGAGGTCCTGGACGAGGAGCAGGACACAGCACGCGGTTCGA
This sequence comes from Kribbellaceae bacterium, assembly GCA_035650275.1. Taxonomy (GTDB): domain Bacteria; phylum Actinomycetota; class Actinomycetes; order Propionibacteriales; family Kribbellaceae; genus DASRHY01. The sequence continues at coordinate 2,583 of DASRHY010000253.1, forward strand.
GGCGGCGACGGGGTGGGCTGAACTTGGGCGAGACTCAGTCCAGCAGTGCCCGCACCTCGGCAGGTCCGGTCGCGGTGAGGCACTGGGGCAGGAGGTCATGGTCTGGTGCCGTCGCGACGAGGCGTACAGCCTGCTTTACCCGGGGCGCCCAGGCCGGCGCAACGCTGAGCTCCCGAACCCCGAGGGCCACGAGCAGCGCCGCCGCTTTCTCGTCTGCGGCGAGCTCGCCGCAGACCGCGACCAGGCACCGCCCCCTGGCTGCTCGGCAGACCGAGTCGACGAGCCTCAATACACCGGGATCGAGCGGGTCACCGATGGCCGCCACCGCGGGATTGCCTCGCTCGGCCGCGAGCGCGTACTGGGTCAGGTCGTTGGTGCCGATGCTGAAGAAGTCGACATGAGGTGCGAAGGCCTCGGCTTTGAGGGCGGTGGCGGGCACCTCGACCATGATGCCGACCTGGAGGTCGGCCGGCGTGCCGCGGCCGTCGAGCTCGATGACCTGCTCGAGACGGCGCCGCGCTTCGAGCAGCTCGTCGAGGGTGCTGACCATGGGGAACATCACGCTCACCGGGGTCTCGTGCGCCGTGTGGACGATCGCCCGCAGCTGGTCGTGCAGCAGGTCCCGCTGGGCGAGCGCGAGGCGGATTCCCCGCATGCCGAGGAAGGGGTTGTTCTCCGGCGGCTGGGGCGCATAGGGGAGAGGCTTGTCCCCGCCGACGTCGAGCGTGCGGAGGGTCAGTCGCCGGCCGGCGAGCGCGGCGGCAAGCGCGCGATAGACCTCCACCTGCTGCTCGAAGGTCGGCGCTTCCCGGCGGTCGAGGTAGAGGAACTCGGTGCGAACCAGGCCGGCGAGGTCGGCTCCGTGTGCCGCAGCCGCCTGCGCGTCAGCAGCTGAGCCGATGTTCGCCCCGACCAGGATCTCGACCCCGTCGACGGTGATGGCCGGCGCGTGCGCGGCTTCCATCGCGAGCGTCGCGACGGTTCGGGCGCGTTCGTCCAGCGCTTCGAGTTGGTGCCGCGTGTCCTCGTCGGGGTTGACGTACAGCCGGCCGGTCGTGCCGTCGAGCGCGATCGTTGATCCCGGCGGGATCGCCAGCACGCCGGCGCCTGCCGCGACGATCGCCGGGATGGCGCGCGAGCGGGCCAGGATGGCGCTGTGTCCGGTTGGGCTCCCCGAGGCGAGCACCAAGCCCTTGACCCGTGTCGGGTCCAGGCCGGCCACCTGGGCCGGCGTGAGGTCGTCGGCGATGACCACGCCCTCGCCGTCGATGAGGATTTCGGGCGCCCCGACCAGGACGCGAGCCACTTGCTGCCCGACCGCATGGACGTCGGCTGCCCGGGCCCGAAGGTAGGGATCTGGGACGGTTGCGAGCTCGGACTCGACCGCGCCGATGGCGTCGAGCCATGCCCGGGGAGCGGCGAGTCCGGTGCGGATGCGAGCGTGTACGTCGTCCAGCAGCTCGGCGTCGTCGACGAGCATGAGGTGGGCGTCGAAGATCCCCGCCTCGCCCTCGCCGGCTTGTTGTGCCGCGGTCACGCGAACGCGCTGGATCTGTCGTCGTACCTCGGCGACCGCCGCGCGCAGCCGCCGCCACTCGGCGACCTCGTCCTGGGCCGCCTCGTCGGGCACGTCGACGTCGACCGAGCGGGAGGATATCGCCGGCCCGATGGCGATGCCCGGCGAGGCAGCGAGCGGGCCGCCGTTGTACGCCATCGGGGCAGCCTGCTCGGTGGCAGCGTGGGCGGGCTCGTCGAACCGGCGCTCGGCGAGAGCGACGATGTGCTCGAGCGCTTCACGCGCCTGGGCTCCGGTGGCACTGACCTCGATTCGGTGGCCGTGGAGAGCTCCGAGCGCAGCGACCCGGGAGAGGCTGGTCGCCGGCACGGGCCCGGCTCCGGTGTCGAGGTTGCGCAGCTGCACGCTGGCGTCGTGCCGCCGTGCCTCCTGGACGAGGCGGGCGGCCGGGCGGGCATGCAGGCCATGTGGGTTGAGGATCTTGACGACGGCCGATAGTGGCGCGGCCGCGCCTGTCACCGTCCCTGCCACATCGCTGTGGGGCCGATGGAGATCGACGGCGTGCACGGTGGGGTTCAGGTGTGACTGCTTTGCCGCGAGCGAACCGACCGCCTCTGCGGCGACCTGCGCGGGAGGCGCTCCTCCGGCTGCTGCGACGGCGGCGACGACAAGCCCCTCGACGAGCGGTGCTGCGCACAGCACCGCCCGGTCGCGCACGGCGGGTTCGATCATGTCCAGGGCCATCTCCGCCGACAGGACCGCGCTGCCGAGATCCATCAAGACGACGACACCATCACCGTCATCCGCTTCGTCTATCGCCTCGACGATGGCTGTGGCATCGGTGCCGAACGTCGTCGCGTCGAGCCCGGCCGCGACCCCGATCCGCACCCGGGACCCGTGCAGCATCTCCGAGGCGAGGGCTACGGATGCGTCGGCCAGTGCACGACTGTGGGAGACCACCACCAGACCGGTCACTGCGCTTCCCCCGCGCCCAGGACCCGTGCCAGCGTCGACACCAGCAGGGCCGACGACGTGGCCCCTGGGTCCTGGTGACCGACGCTGCGCTCGCCGAGATACGAGGCCCTGCCCTTGCGCGCGAGCATCGGGGTGGTCGCGTCGCGACCCGTGTCCGCCGCCGTCGCGGCTCGCTGCAGGGCGGTGGCCAGATCCAGCCTCGCCGCGAACGCGTCGTCCAGGGCGTCACAGGCCGGCGCGAGCGCGTCGTACATCGTCTTGTCTCCGGCCTGGGCGCGCCCGCGGGCGACCACCCCGTCCAGGCCCGCTCGCAGCGCGGCCGCGAACCGGGCCGGATCCAGGGCCTCCACGTCGCCCACCGCCGCCGACATGCGCAGGAAGAAGGTGCCGTAGAGGGGACCGCTGGCACCACCCACCGTGCGTACCAGGGTCATCCCGGTGGTCTTGAGGAGGACGCCGGGCGACGCGCCGGCCAGGACGTCGAGCGCGGCGACCACATCGGTCATGCCACGGTCGAGGTTGATGCCGTGGTCGGCGTCGCCGATCGCCGCGTCGAGCTGTGTGAGGAGATTGCGGTTGGCGGCGACCTCCCCGGCGAAGGCACCCAGCCAGGCCCTGACCGCCGTGGCGTCGATCATCGTCGTCACTCCTGTGGCGGTCATGTCGCTCAAACGCCCCACCGCAGAGCGGGTGTCATCACCGGCGCGTCCCACAAACGCAGCAGATCGTCGTCCAGCCGCAGCAGGGTGACCGAGCACCCCGCCATGTCCAGGCTGGTGATGTAGCTTCCGACGAGCGACCGTGCCACGGGTAGTCCCGCCTTGGACAGAAGCCGGTTCACCTCGTGGTACATCAGGTAGAGCTCGATGAGCGGCGTTCCGCCCATCCCGTTGACGAACGCGAGCACGCCGTCGCCTGCGAAGTCGAAGTCGTCCAGGATCGGCTCGACGAGCATCTGGGCGATCTCTGCTGCGGGCGCGAGCGGTATCCGCTTGCGTCCGGGTTCGCCGTGGATGCCGATGCCGAGCTCCATCTGGTCGTCTGGCAGGTCGAATGTCGGCTGGCCGGCTGCGGGGACGGTGCAGGAGGTCAGGGCCATGCCCATGCTGCGTCCGGAGGAGTTCACCCTGCGAGCGACATCGGCCACCTCCGCGAGCGGCCGGCCCTGCTCGGCGGCGGCGCCGGCCAGCTTCTCCACCAGGACCGTGACGCCGACTCCCCGCCTTCCGACGGTGTAGAGGCTGTCCTGTACGGCGACGTCGTCGTCGGTGACCACTGCGACGACATCGACGCTGCCTGCGGCGGCCAGCTCGGCGGCCATCTCGAAGTTCATCACGTCGCCGGTGTAGTTCTTCACGATGTGCAGGACGCCGGCGCCGCCGTCGACACCGCTGGTGGCGGCGAGGATCTGGTCCGGCACCGGGGAGGTGAAGACCTCACCGCAGCAGGCCGCGTCGAGCATGCCCGGGCCGACGAATCCGCCGTGCAGCGGTTCGTGGCCGGAGCCACCGCCCGAGACCAGCCCGACCTTCCCCGGGCGGGGGGAGTCGGCGCGGAACACGACCTTGTTCTCATGGTCGACCCGAAGCTCTGGGTGGACCGACTCGAGCCCACGGAGGGACTCGGCGACGACGTCGGCTGGTGCGTTGATCAGTTTCTTCATGACGGCGGCTCCTTCGGCTGGGAAGTCTGTGGGACGGTGGCGGTCACACGCCGGTGACCGATGCCTGCTCGGGGACCACGGCCGGCGCCTCCTCGGTCCGGCGAGCAGGCCTGACGAGGGCGGCGTAGGCCAGCGCAGCCACTACACCGGCGAGGCACTCCGCGGACACATAGACGGGCAGCTGTTCCCACTTCACGGTGCCCCCGGCGATCTGCTGCACCAGCATCGGCCCGAACGTGCGGGCCGGGTTGATGGAGGCTCCCGTGGTCGGTGCCACCGGGATGATCGCGGCGAAGACGACGAGGCCGATGGCCAGGCCCGCGAACCCCGCCGGCGCGTTGCGATGGATCACCCCGAAGACGGTGAACACGAGGATGAACGTCCCGACGAACTCAGCCGCGAACGCTTGGGGCACGCTGACCGCCTCGCCGTACGAGGCGACGCCCAGACCGACGTCGCTCGCCTTCTGCCCGAGCACCGCGATGATCGCGGCGGCGCCGATGACGGCCCCGACCAGTTGGGCGCCGAGATAGCCCGGCACGTTCCTCCACGGGAACTTCCCTGTCACCGCGAGGCCGAGGGTGACCGCTGGGTTGATGTGGTTCCCACTGACGTGCCCCAGCGCGTAGACGGTCGCGACCACGATGGTCGCGAACGCCAACGAGATCATCCCCAGGTCGGCCATCGTGAAGGGCGCGTCACCGTTCACGATGAGGGTGGCGGGGACCGAGCCCACGCCGACGAAGACGAGGAAGGCGGTCCCGACGGCCTCCGACGCCAGCTTCTGGATGACAAGCGGTTCGCTCATGGTGCCCTCCCGTGAGGCGCACACGGTCACCGTGCGGTCTGCCCCGCAGGCCACCGCGTAGGATTGGAATAACATTCGATAATGTCGAATGATGTTCGGAGGTTACGCTGCTCTTTCAAGGGGCACAAGACCCTGATCGAAAGTCGACGGAGGATGAGGTGATTCGGTGATCCAGTCGGTCGACCGCGCTCTGCGGATCCTCGCCCTCTTGCAGGGTGACCACAGGCTCAGCCTGGGCGAGATCGCGCAACGGCTCGGCCTGCCGGCCTCGACCGTCCACGGCATCATCCGCACCCTGCTGGCCCATCGGATGGTCGTCCAGGAGCACGACTCCGGTCAGTACCGGCTCGGCCCCGCGGTGCTGACGATGGGCAACGTGTACCTCGACACCCTCGAGCTGCGCTCGCGCGTGGGCCCCTGGGCGGAGGACCTCGCGCGTCGTACCGGCCTCGCCGTGCGTACCGCGGTGATGCTTATCGACGACGTCGTGGTGGTGCATCACGAGCCACGACCGGACGGGTCGCGCCAGATGCCGGAAGTCGGGATCGTGATCCCCGCCCATGCCTGCGCACTGGGCAAGGCGATCCTCGCGTTCGATGATGAGCTGGCGGACGGCGTCCTGGAGGGAGCGCCGCTGCGAAGCATGACCGGCGAGACAGTGACCGACCCTCGTAAGCTCCGAAGCGTGTTCGATCAGATCCGTGTCACGGGTATCGCGGAAGAGGTCGAGGAGGCGGTGCTCGGCGAGTGCGGCGTCGCAGCCGTCCTGAGCGATCGGTTCGGCGGTGCGGCCGGCGCGATCGGACTGGTCGCGTCAACCGACGAGTGGCCGCTCGATCCGGCCATGGTGACGTCACTGCGATCCGCCGCCCGCTCGGTGTCGCGCGAGCTCGGCGCCGCATCGTGGCCGCCGCACGGTGAAGCGCCGCGGCTGTCGCAGATGGGAACCCGCCGAAGACGCCCCCGGCCCGCCTGACGTCGGTCCGCGCCGAACTGTGCTCTTCGAGCCGCCTGACACACCGACGGCCGTATAGCGGCCCTTCGTCACCGTCGACGTATGGAGCGCGAGGTGGCGTGCGACACGATTCGCGCCGATTCGAAGACCGCACCGGCTGGACGATCAAGCAGTTCGTGAGGACGGCCCGCCGCCACCGCACCGTCGATATCCGCGTCGGCCAACACGTACTCACCGTCGAGGACGCCCTGCCGACCGAACTGCGCAACGCGCTGGCTCAGATCAAATGAGCGGCCTGTGCATCAACTTGGGCCCTACTCGGGAAGCGCCGGACTCGGATCAAGCGGCTGCACCTCAAACATGGATACCCGGCTGACCGGGAGCCGATCGCCACCGAGCTCAATCATCAGGCAAGCCGAGAAGAGCGCTGAGAACGAGTGAGCGATGCGGCGACGTCGCTACGTATGGTCCGCCGCGAGTAGCCAGTACAGTTACGTCGCGACCTTGTGTTCGCGGTGAATGGGACACGTCATCAGGACGATGAAGGGCAGGCATGGTCCATGTCCGCTGCTTTCCTTGGTTTGTTTGGCGTACTAGTCGGCGCCATTTTGACCCACCTGTTGATGATTTCGAACGAGTGGCGAAATCGTCGTATGGAGGCAATGGTGGCGAGTGTGACTGCTTGTATTCGAGTCCTGAGCGCACATGAGCGTATGTACGATCTCTTTCAGAGCGGAGGCGCTCCGCCTCTCACCGATGATCGCGCCATTAGAGCACTCGCGGAACGGAGTGAGGCATTCACTGAATGGCGCATCGCGCGTGCTCGATTGGAGATCGTAGTTGCTGATGACGAGCGGTTGAGGCAAGCGATAGACCGCTTCAATACCGCCTATGGAGAGGCTGATGGTTGGGTATCGGCCTACCTTAAAGAAGGCGAAGGTTTCCGTTTTGCCGATGTCAAAGATGACGAGTATAAAATATGGACGGAAATGCACGCCGCTCGGCATAACATTATAACCCGCTGCCAAATCCGCTCCCAGCGGGATGTACGTTGGCGTGAGCGTATACGATTGGCTTTCTCGAACCGCTTTGAGGATACATAGAGCTGTCAGTGCAGTGTGTCACGCCGCCCCCCTCGTGATCTAAGCGACATGTGGCCGCGCCTCGCGCTCGAACCTGACCATTTTGTTCGCTGGGCTTGCGATCACCCGGTTCATCGAGGACCGCACCGGCTTGTCCCGAGTTGGCTCAGATTAGTGCGCAAGTAGTTGGGACTCGAAGAGCCGGTGGGCCAGACGTTGCAGCGAGGGTAGGTGCTCGCTGGATGGGCATGCTGGTGCTACGCGTTGGCCCGGCGGAGGCGTTCGGCTGTTTGTGCGGGAGCGCATCGCCACCCAACGGGGCATCGCCGTGCAGTGCCTCCCATACGTTGTACGCTGCCATCCACAAGCTGGCCGCCCACGCGATCTCCTGCTCCACGGCCGTGAATAAGCGCCCCGACTGTTCTGATAAGCCACCAGGAACACCTCGGACCTTTCGATCGGCGCCAGCGTGGGCCCTGACTTGGCTCACGTTCTTGGGTCCGGAGGGGTCATAGTGCTGTGACCTGCGGTTTCGTTGCTCGGGCCGCCTGAATTTGCACACTAAGACTCGTTTCGAGTTTCGCGGCCGGCGGTGGGGGTGGACCAAGGCGACCGCGACCGCGGTGCTCGGTCGACTGGGTGATCGTGTAAACCAGGTGCATGGTTCTACCTACTGAAGTCATTTCGCCCGTGAGGATCGAAGTCCGCCAGGGGCACCGCCTGGCGGTGCGGCGTCGTGGGGATGGCGGCGTGCCGCTGCTGCTCATCCACGGGTTCCCCTGCACGAGCCGGATCTGGTCGCACAACCTCGTCCCGCTGGCCGAGGCGGGGTTCGACGTCGTCGCGCCGGACCTGCGCGGCTACGGCGACTCCGATTTCGCGCCGGATGGCTTCTACGACTTCAACGCGTTCAACACCGACCTGATCGGTCTGTTCGACAAGCTCGGCTGGGACCGCGCAGTCGTCGCCGGGCACGATCTGGGCGCAATGATCGCCATCGACATGGCCAACCGCCACCCCGACCGGGTGGACCGCCTGGTGATCCTGGACGACTCCATGCCCGACCTGGCTGAGGCGTTCGCAGCGGCGGGCATCCCGCCGAGCCGGCCCAAGCCCGCCGTCTACGACTATCACCGCCTCCAAGGGCATCACGCCGACGCCTTGGTCGCCGAGCTGGATACGCCCGAGCAGCGGCGGCGTTATGTGGGTGAGTTCTACGGGCATCGCATGTGGTGTCCGCCCGATGCCTTCGACGAGGAGGACTTGGCCTTCCTGACCGAGCCATACGGGGACGCGGCCCGGCTGCGTGCCGCCTTCGCCGACTACGAGGTCGTCATGGGCACCCGGCCGCCGTCGGCCCCCGAAATGCTCGACCGGCCGGTCCGGCAACGGGCCCTGGTGCTGATCGGCGCCGACCAGGTGACCATAGGGGACCACGTCGAGCAGCGGTGCGCGCTCGCCTTCCCCGAAGCCGTCGGTCCGTTCTGGGTCAAGGGCGCTGGCCACTTCATGCCGTGGGAGCGGCCCGACACGGTCAACCGCGCCATCCGCTCCTTCTGCGGTGACCTGCTGGTGGCCTGAACCGCTGCGAGCACCACAGCGCGGACTCACACCGCTCGCGCCAGCGTCTGGAGCAGATCAGCGCGGCGGCGAGTGCGGCGAAGCCCTGATGCAGGTCCAGGCCGCGCCAAGAGTGTGAACCGGGAGTTGGAGGCCAAAGCCCGCGGGCTGGCCGGGT
>DASRHY010000254.1:0-2887 GCA_035650275.1 Kribbellaceae bacterium
CGGCCGCCCGGATGGCCGGTTTCCATACGCCGCTGTTGAACCGGGGCCGGAACAGCGCCGTCCCGACGGAGGTGGTGAGGTAGAGCCGCACCGTACGCGGCTCGCCGTCGAGGGTCGCCCAGGGCAGGGTGACGGGGGCGGGTGGGTAGACCTCCGCGTGCACGAGCAGACGAGCCCGCACCGAGTCGGGTAGCGGAACCTCCCGGACCTTGCCGCCCTTGGGGAGCGCGAAGACGAGCTGCTCGCGGACGACCTTCACCTGGCGCACCACGTGCAGTACGGGCCGGGATGGGTCGAGGTCGTCCGGACTGACGCCGAAGATCTCGCCCTGTCGAAGGCCACAGCCCGAACCGAGGTCTACCGACACCCGGTAGCGGTCCTCGACCTTGGCGCGGAACGTGGCCAGGCGTTCGATCGACCACGGCAGGACCTTCGTCGGGACGTACCGGGGTGCGCGCACGGTCTTCGCGGCGAACGGGCTGCTCAGGATGAGCTTGTCGTCCACGGCCGCGTTAAAGATCATGGACACGTCGTGGAACAGGATGCGCTGGTAGCTGGACGCCAGACCCGCCTCGCTGAGTCGGCGCGCCCAGGCCCGCAGGGTGGCCGGTTGCACTGTCGCCAGTGGACGGTCGCCGAACTCCGGGAACACGTGCAGCCGGAACTCTCGCGCCAGCCGATCGCGGGTGTTCTGGTCGCTGCTGGCTGAGGCGAGCCATTCGGTGGCGTACCGGCGAAACGTGGTCCGGCCGGCGTCCGGATCGATGTAGGTCCCATTGAGGATGTCGGCCTGGACGCGGGCCAGGAACGCCTGGGCGTCGCGCTTGCGCCGGTCCGGGAAGGACTCCGACTTCTCGGCACCGTCCGGGCTGATGTACCTGACGCGGTAGCGCATGCCCTTGCCGCAGCCCGGCTTCGGGACCTGGGTCGGCCTGCCGTCGACCGTGACGGTCTTGTACCAGCGGTCCTCGATGTGTGCCACGACAGCAACTCCTTTCTAGGCGGCGGTTTGGGCGGTGACCCAGGCGCGGACGGCGTCGGGGTCGTAGCGAAGGTGCTTGCCGATGCGGGCGGCCGGTGGGCCGGTGCGGGCCTTGCGCCAGGCGTAGAGGGTTTGGACCGGCACGCCGAGATAGGCGGAGACGTCCGCGACGCTCCACAGCGGCGCCGGTGCCGTCGAGTGGGTGCTCACGTTCCCCTCCTTCGGGGTGTCCACTGTGGTCAGGCGGCCAGTTCGGTGAGTTGCTCGCGGGCGACGCGCTGGTGTTCGCGGGCCATGGCGGCGGAGGTGTTGGCCAGCAGGGCGTCGCCGGTGGTGTGCCAGCCGGAGCCGACGAATTGCAGGAAGTTGACGACCAGCACGGTCTCTTGCGCTGGTGCTTTGTCGTCAGTCTGCGGTCCAGGTTGGACGGTGCGGCGGAAGATGACGCGCCGGTTGCGCAGATAGGTGAAGGTCACCGAGTATGTCCGCGACTTGGTGAGGAAGTGACCGCCGAAGCCGAGCATGTGTGCCCACCGCCACAGGCCTCGCCACTCGCGGTCCTGGCCGAGAGTCCAGCAGGCGTTGACCAGCCGTTCGGGGTGGGTGCCTTGCGGGTCGGCGTACAGGTCGATGGTGTCGGTGGTCAGCCGGGCGGAGACGTGGCCGGTGGCCTCGGTGGATTTGGTGGCGTACTTGGCCAGGTAGGCGGCGACCATGCCGTCGGTGACCTCGCCGGTGGCGGCGACGGTAATGATCCGGGTAAGCAGTTGCTCGCCCCAGCCGATCCGCCAGCCCGCCTGACGGGCAGGGTGCGGCCCGGTGCTGTACTGCGTGGTACGGGCGGCGTGCTCGACAATGTCGACCAGGTCCACCGCGTCGATGCCGGTCGGCGGGGGCAGGATGGCGTCCTTGTCGGTTGGGTCGGCGCCGTCGAGGCGGATGATGGCGTGAAAGTGCACCGCGGCACGGCGTTGCATTTCGGCGACCTTGCCGAACGAGAGCCGGACTCGGTCCGGGGCGATCCCTCGTGCGCGGGCGAGCCGGCGTAGGTGTCGGCGCAGGGTGATGGTGGTGCGCCGCCACAGTTCGGTGGCCTGGCTGTTCCATACCACCTGGGCGGCGTGGTCGTAGCAGTCCAGGCACAGCGGCGTGCCGAGCCGGGGATCGTCGTCGGCGTGGCGCGCCCAGCACGCCAGAGCCGCGCCGTGCGGGCAGCTCGGGTTGTTGCGGCGGGCGTGGCAGGGGTCGGGTCGGCAATCGCAGCGGCTGCGGCTCACGCACGTGTGCCGCTTGACGGTGCGGGTGTGAACCTCGCCGAACGACGGCGGGGTGAAGGTGGGGAACACCGCCGGATGGCTGGCAACATGCTCGGGGACGCCCTTGCCGCCGATGAGGCCGGCGCGCACGAGCTGGTAGGCGTCGCGCCGGTAGGTCTCGGAGCAGGACGGGCAGGACGCGGCCCGCCGGTTGCCGCACGGTTTGTAGATGACCCCGTCGGGCATGTCCGCTGTGGATACCGTGGACAGCAGTCGGCCGGTGCTGGCCTCAATGCGGTCGATGAGCCCGTGCAGACGGATCGGGCGGGTGCAGCCGGCGGCCGGTCGTACGTGGGCCAGCCAGCGAACGTAGTCAGGGCTGGCTGCCCGGGCCAGCGCGGTGTGCACCGCGTACGGCGAGCGGGCTAGCTCGGCCAGGGCCTGGGTGGTGGGGGTGGTCATGGCACCTGGCCAATCCACGCCAGGTCGAACAGGGCTGGTTGTGTCACCGCAGCGACGGCGGCCGCGAGGACGCGTTGCCGCCATTGCAGGGCGTAGCGGGGGCAGTTGGCGCAGTTGATGTGTGTGTGGCAGCCGGGCAGCGGCGGTTGCCGGCGGGCCTGGGCGCTCCAGGCCATCGAGTCCGCCG
>DASRHY010000255.1:0-38828 GCA_035650275.1 Kribbellaceae bacterium
CGGATGTGCGCTGAGCCAGGCTGCCGCTCGGCGCGCTGATGCGCGGGACAGCCACGCGTCGTGGACGACCTCTGCCAGTTCCTCTCGGCTAAGCTCACCGATCCGACTGGCCCGCAGCAACACCGACGGGTGGCCATCGAAATGCGCGGTGGTGAAGAACGGCGACGCCTCGTCTTGAACCATCGCCTGCTTATCCGCCTCGGACGCAACCCAGAAGACGATCACATCCGGATAGCGCTCCCCGGTCCCGGGATCGACCGCATCCGGCCGCGGATTGCGGAAGAAGATGAACGACTGCCCGCCCACCTGGTAGACCGGATTGTCGCCCGTCCCGTACTCGACGGTCACGTGCGGCATGGCCAGAGCCAGCTCGTGCACATCCTCGACCCGGGAAGGCCGGCTGGCGTCGTCGGACACAGCCCCAGCGTAGAAGGCGCCCGATCGAACGTCCGGTCATGCCGCGTCCGCGCGTTCAAGTAGCCGATGTCAGTGCGTTCTGAATTGGTTGTCGTACTCGGATCGTGCGCCTACTTCGCCTCATGGCCGAGTACGACTGCTACCCACTGTGGGCTTCGCGTGGTCTGTCGGCGGGCAGGTGAGCGGTAGCTCGGGGGGCTAGCCCGTCAGAGATCGGGCGAGCCGGCCCGTCGTCACGACGTCTCTTCGATGGGCTGGTCGGGCGTGCGTACCAGGTGGATGAAATCGTCGCCGTCCTGCAGCTCCACCACGACGTCCGCGGACCCCCCTGGCCCCCACCTGGGGCCGTGCCGAGCCATGACCTGGAACCTTCTGCTGGTTCGAATCCGTAGTGACTCCTCGACCAGCGGCGCCACCCAGACCTGGTCATCGTGCAGCACAGCGATCCTGTTGGCCCGCAACACCGGCGGCAGCACGCCGGCGCCGTCCGCGCTGACCACAACGCTGACCGTCAACGGGCTTCCTTCTATGTGCTCAGGAGGTTGGAAGTCGCGCCAGGCGTCGATAGCGACGGCGACACCGTGTCCGTCAATGGTCAGCGTCTGCGGCTCCTCGCGCAGTGCTCGGACGGGTATGTAGTCGGTGGGGCCGTAGACCCGGCCCGGCTCTGCCTGGTTCAACCATGCGGCGCTGTCCCGCTCCCACCACGGCGGGGACTCGTCCCGCGGCTGCGCACTTGACGTCTGCGGACGCTGCAGTGGTGCCATGCCCGATATCACCATGTCGAGAAGCGCCTCGGCGAAATCCCGGTCAAGCGGGCCGCCGCTGACCAGCCGGCGGTAGGCGCTCGCGCCCTCCCACACGTCCTGCACAAGGTCGGTGTCGACGTCGGTAGGCAGGTCGCCGCGGGCGGCAGCTTAGTTTTCAAGATCGCCCGGGTCGCCACGTGACAAAGTGATTGCCACACTTTGGCGGCGTCGCGATCGAGTGCCGCGGCGACACTTGGCGCCCTGCTTTGCCGCGCGCGACGGTCACGTACGCCGCCGGTTGCGGCACCGCATACGATGCCGCAGCGTGGCTTCCTGCCACGATCGTGGCGGTAACCTCAACCGCCGACATTGTCTGGCCTGCAAACTAACGGTGTGTCGACGAGCCGCCCAGCTCGGCTGAGAACCGGGGCCATCTCCGGGTCGGTGCGCCCTCCGGCCACCCGCGACATTGTGGCGGCTGAACCACGGCGACGGCCACTTGCCCACGCTGGCTCGGTCGTGAAGCACGAGCGCGGGGTCGCCACCCGCTATGACAACTCGCCGTCCGCTACAGGTCCTAGGCGCTTTCGCCGGCCGCGACCCGCTCCTCGGCAGAGGCCTGTTCCGGCCGAGTCAGCGGGCCGGGCCTTAGCAGCGCGCCGCACACGACGGCACCGGCGGCGAAGATGCCGGCAGCCGACCAGAACACCGTTGTGTAGCTATGGATCGCGGCAAGCTGCACCGTCCGCGGTCCCGGCGTGTGGCTGGACAGGTAGCTGGTGGTGGCGCTGGCCGCGATGGTGTTGAGCAGCGCGGTCCCGGTCGCACCGCCGAGCTGCTGCCCGACGTTGAGGCACGCGGACGCCACCCCGGCGTCCTGGGGCGCCACACCCGAGGTGCCGGTGTCGGCCGCGCCGCCGTAGATCAGGCCCATGCCGACACCGGCCACGATGGTCGGCACGAGCAGCGCCGCGGCGTAGCTGGAGTCCAGGCCGATCCTGGTCAGCAAGACCATGCTGACCGCGGCGAGCAGCAGGCCAGCCGCGATCAGCGGCTTCGGTCCGAACCGCGGCATCAGCGCGACGTTGCCGACGTTCGCCCCGACGGCGGTGGCCGCCACCATCGGCAACAGGGCGACACCAGAGACGATCGCCGAGTACCCCAGCGTGGTCTGCATGAAGTAGATCAGGAACAGGAAGATGCCGAAGATGCCCGCGCCCAGGACCAGCATGGTCAGGTAGGCGCCGCCGCGGTTGCGGTCGAGCACGACCCGGGGCGGCAGCAGCGGCTGCGCGGCGCGCGTCTGCCAGAACGCGAACACGACCAGCAGGACGCCGCCGGCGGCGAGGAACACCCGCGTCAACGGCGTACCCCAGCCGTGCGTCGCGGCGTTGGAGAAGCCGTACACCAGGCAGAACATCCCGCCCGCCGCGGTCAGCACCCCCGGCACGTCCAGCCGCGCTCCCGGCGTCTTGCCCTGCCTGCCCAGCAGCGCGACGGCGCCGGCGATCGCGATCCCGGCGAACACCAGGTTGACGTACATGCACCACCGCCAGGACAGCGTCGAAGTCAGCGCGCCACCGACGATCAGGCCCAACCCGGCGCCGCTGGCCGCGACCGCGCCGAACGCGCCGAACGCCTTGCCCCGGTCCTTCGGGTCGCTGAACGTCGTGGCCAGCAAGGACAGCGCGGCCGGCGCCAGCAGCGCGGCGAAGCCTCCCTGGCAAGCGCGCGCCGAGACCAGCATCCCGAACCCGGTGGCGGCACCGCCGACGGCGGATGCGGCCGCGAAACCCACCAGCCCCGTGAGGAAGATGACCTTCCGGCCGATGAGGTCGGCCAGCCGCCCGCCGAACAGCAGCAGGCTCCCGAACGACAGCAGGTACGAGGTCACGATCCACTGCCGGTCGGCGTTCGTGAACCCGAGGTCCTGCTGTGCCGACGGCAGCGCGAGGTTCATCACCGACGCGTCGAGTGTGATCATCAGATACGCGACACAGATCACGGCCAGGATCAGCCAGTGTCGCCTCGTTGCCGCCATCATCGTCTCCCTGTATTGCCGAACCGTGTCGGGATTACGACGACACAGCCGCCCGGAATGTGAACCGTGACCTCACATTCCGGCGCGCTGTCTCGTCAGACCGGTGACAGCGGACGCGACCGAAGGAGTTGGGTGATGAGTGCCGATCCGGGTCTGAGCACGATCGCCGGTGACCGGGGGCTGCTGATCAACCTCGCCTACCGCATGCTCGGCTCGTTGTCGGATGCCGAGGACGTGGTCCAGGAGACCTACGCCCGCTGGTATGCGATGACCCCGGCCGAGCAGGACACCATCGAGGTCCCCGCCGCCTGGCTGACCAGGGTCGCGAGCCGGATCTGCCTCGACGTGCTGGGCTCGGCCCGGGTCCGGCGGGAGACCTACGTCGGCGAGTGGATCCCCGAGCCAGTGCCGGATCGTACCGATGGCGACCCCGCGGACCGGATCACCCTCGACGAGTCAATCAGCATGGCCTTCCTGGTGGTGCTGGAGTCGATGACCCCGGCCGAGCGCGTCGCGTTCGTTCTGCACGACGTGTTCCGCTACTCCTACGCCGAGGTCGCGGAGATCGTCGGCCGTACGCCGGCGGCGTGTCGCAAGCTGGCCTCGTTGGCCCGGCGCCGGATCGGGACCTCCCACCCGGTCCCGGCGTCGACGGCGGCCGAGCACGCCCGGGTCGTGAGACAGTTCAAGCAAGCTTGGGAGACCAAGGACATCAAGGCGCTGCTCGGCCTGCTCGACCCCGACGCCACGGCCGTCGCCGACGGCGGCGGTCATGTCCTGGCCCGGCTGCGCCCGATCGAGGGCGCGGAACGGATCGCGCGCTTCTACGTCGAGATCGCCCGGCGCGCCACGGGCCTCCGCATCCTCGAACAGACCGTCAACGGACGGCCCGGTCTGGTGGTCGAGCACGCCGGCGCCACCATCGCCGTACTGGCCCTCGACGTCGCCGGCTGCCGGATCCGGCGCATCTGGTCGGTCCGGAATCCCGAGAAACTGCGGCCCTGGACCGGCTAGGAGACTGCTGAAGAAGGTGGCCTCGGGGCGTGCGCCGTGACGACGGCCACCGTCGACTACCTGCCGGGGCTGTCGGCCCGCGCGCCACGCCCGGGCCGGACCTCGGCCACCCAGCATCGTGGGTGGCCCCGATCGGGAAGGCGGCCCGGCCGGGGATCCCGTCGCCGGGCGGCCCGCGTTTCCTGGGGAGGGATCAAACCCTCGACCGGCCGGCAACAATCCCCCGCTACCCGATCAACCGTCCTGGACGGCCGTCGCGTTACGCGTCCGAGCTGGCAGGTTGATGCCGACCGCCGCACCGACATCGAACGCATCGCAGCGCATAGCGCTCCGTAATCTCGCGCGTGCGTGCAGTGCTCTTCACCGATCCCCCGATGGCACGCGGTCCGCCCGAAGCGGCGGCGCACCCGACACCGGCCCGCAGATCAGCGGACCGACATCGGACCCACACCGTTGACGATGAAGGAGCAGACGCCGTCTGACCTCAGCGCCGATCACGGACGGCACCGCGTCACGCTCGATCGCCCAGTCGCTCCGAACCCTCGTGCCATCGACCAGCAGCTTGGCTGGCTTCCCAGGCTCCGCCATTCGCTACCGCCAACCCGCACGCCCACCGCGTACAAATCGCCCCAGCCGCCGGGCCGCCCGTTGCTCCCCGGCCACCAAGGAGTCCTCAATTCGCCGCCTCAGCTTGAAATGAAGCCGATGTGAAAGTCCGGTGATCTACTCTGCGACAGTGCTCAGGTCAAGGAGGCCAGAGTCGTCAGGGCTCGGGTGATCTGCCGGCGACGGCCGCCACCCGCCTGACGCGGTGTCGGTGGTCAAGACACTTGGGGTGGCGCCCTGCCGAGAACACATCGTTGAGACGCTGAGAGGCTCCCTATGCGCAAACTGATTGTCTGCAACATCATGTCGGTGGACGGCTTCTATGAAGGTCCCGGCAACAACGTGATGGCGCTACCGATGGACGGTGCGTTCGACGCGTACAACCTCGAACGCATCCAGTGCGCCGACACCGTGCTGCTCGGCCGCGCCTCGTACGAGCTGTTCAGTGGATTCTGGCCCATGATGGCCGACAACCCCGAGGCGACCGACGTCCACCGCGAGTTCAGCCGGTACTACAACAACGTCGACAAGGCCGTCATCACCGATACGTACAGCCCCGCGCCGGACTCGCCGTGGCACAACACGACCACGGTTGTCCCGCGCAGCGACGCCGAGCAATGGGTCGCCGACCACAAAGCGTGTCCCGGTCGCGACATTCTCATGTTCGCCAGCCACACGACCTGGAACAGCCTGTT
Organism: Kribbellaceae bacterium; assembly: GCA_035650275.1. Classification (GTDB taxonomy): domain Bacteria; phylum Actinomycetota; class Actinomycetes; order Propionibacteriales; family Kribbellaceae; genus DASRHY01. The sequence continues at coordinate 5,523 of DASRHY010000255.1, forward strand.
GGCCGCCGGCCTGGTCGACGAACTGCACTTGATCGTGGGAGCCACCGCACTCGGCGCAGGCACGCCGACGTTCACCGCACCGGTGTCTGGATTGAGGCTGCTCGATGCCGTTCGGCTCGACACATCGGACAACTCCGTCCTTCGCTACGCGATCACCGATCGCTGAACATCTGATCTGGCAGCTGGTGGAGTCGGTATGAAGGTCCTCGTCACGGGTGGTACTGGTTTTGTTGGTTCGCACGCCGTGGCCGCGATCGTGGGTGCCGGGCACGACGTGCGATTGCTGGCGCGCCGACCGGAGCAGGTGAGGGCGTCGCTGGGCCCATTGCGGGTGGACGTCGCCGACGTCATGGCGGGCGACGTGCTCGACGAACGAGCGATCTCGCGCGCGGTGGAGGGTTGCGAGGCGGCGGTGCACGCGGCGGCGATCTTCTCGCTGGATCCGCGGCGTGCCGAGGACATGCGGCGCACCAACCTCCGGGCCACGGAGCTGGTGCTGAACAGCGCGGCGGAGCGCGGCCTGAACCCGGTCGTGCATGTGTCGACGACAGTGGCCCTTACCCGCTACGGCGGGAGCGGCCCGGACCTGCCCCTGGGCGACATCGACCTGCCGTATACCCAGTCGAAGATTGCTTCGGAACAGGTCGCTCGCCGGCTGCAAGACGCTGGCGCGCCGGTCGTGACGATCTATCCCGGCGCTGCTTATGGGCCCGACGACCCGTACCGAGGAGCCCAGAACGAGCAGTTGCGCTGGATGCTGCTCGGACGCTTCCCGACCTATCCGCGAGGGGCCCAGCATGTCGTCGACGTGCGTGAGGTCGCCAAGCTGATAGCAGCCGTGGTCCAGCTTGGCGGACCGCACCGCTACGTCGTGCCGGGGCATCACGTCGGCGGCGCCGAACTCTACGCCGCGATCACGGAGGCCGCCGCGCGGCGTCTTCCGCACGTGGTCCTGCCCGGTCCGGTGATCGGCCCATCGGTCCACCTGATCGAATCCGTCCAGCGGCGGCTGCCGCAGCGGTGGCACTATCCGGCCGACCGCGAAGGCGTCGAGATCATCCGTCGCGACACCCGGTTCGACGACTCCGCCGCGCGGACCGACCTCGGCATCCAACCACGACCGTTCCCGCAGACCATCGCCGACACCCTCCGCTGGCTGGTCGAATCAGGCAGAGTCCCGGCCCGCCGCGCGCCAGGCCTCGACGCAGCCTGACGCCACCCGCGACAGTCGGACCGAGAAGCCATCGACCTCACCGGCGCGTGCGCCAGCAGTCGACACCACCGCTAACCACCGGCCGTACGTGGTGAGCAACCGGGCGGCGGCGGAGTCTGACTGGCAGCGGACGTCGTACGAGGCGAGCCGACAGGAGATCTGATGCGCGCACTGGTCATGACCGAACCGTCGCCGGGTCCGATCGTGGCCCGGCTAGTGGCCAGGGCGATCCTCCGCAACCTGGGCAGCCTGATCGCGGCGCGCGAAGGATATGACCCAACGCGACAGGAGAAGACCATGCCGAGGAGATACCGGCCCGCAGCGAGGAGGATCACCGCTGAACTGGCGACCGCAAGGTCTGAGAGCGCACGGCCGTGACCGTTGTCTTCGCACTCGCCGCATCGATCGCGTACGGAATCTCCGACTTCGTCGGCGGTTTGGTGTCGCGGCGAGCCAGCGCCTGGTCGGTCGCGGTCGTCGCCCAGACCGCGGCGGCGATCGGAGTCGCCGTCGTGGCCATCCCGGTCGGCGGCGCACCGACGATCGGCGACCTCGCGTGGGGTGCGTTGGCCGGCGTAGGGAGTGGCACCGGCACCGGCATGCTTTACCGCGGCCTCAGCGCCGGTCGGATGAGCGTGGTCGCACCAGTGTCCGCGGTCGGAGCCGCGCTGCTGCCGGTCGCCGTGGGCGTCATCACCGGCGAGCGGCCGACGACGGCCACTTGGGTCGGCGTGATCATCGCGTTCCCCGCGATCTGGCTGGTGGCTCGCGGCAGCGAGCACGACGAGGTCCTCGGCGAGGCGAAGCCGGATTGCCGGCCGCGATCCCAGGACGTCCTCGATGGTCTGGCGGCGGGCACTGGATTCGGGCTGCTGTTCGTCGCGCTCGGCCAGGTCCCGGACGAAGCCGGCCTCGCGCCACTGACGCTGATGCAGGTCAGCGCTGTGGCCGTGCTCGTGATCGCGGCACTCGTATTGCGTCAGCCGCTCCGTCCGCCTCGCCGGATCGCCGCCCAGGCCATGGTGGCCGGACTCCTCGGTGCGGCGGCGACCGGGCTGTTCCAGCTTGCCACCCAAGCCGGCCTCTTGACTGTCGCAAGCGTCCTGACGTCGCTCTATCCGGCGACCACGGTCTTCCTGGCGGCGTTGGTGCTCCACGAACAAATCACCCGCAGGCAGGGCATCGGCCTCGGGTTCGCGGGAATCGCCGTCGGCCTGGTCGCCGCCGGCTAGCCATCAAGCGGTCGCCGTCCTCGGCGGTGGTGCCAGGCGGAAAGAGTACTGGTTGTTCGTGCTTTCGACGCGATCCTTTCCATCGTCATTGCCATCGCGGACTCGGTCCTCGACACCGATGACAGCCTCGGCAGCGGCTTGCTCCTCGGTCTGTACGGAGTAGCGGTCCTGCTGCCCACCATGCCCGTCTCCGTGCGTCGACTGCACGGCATGGGCAGGAGCGGCTGGTGGGCTCTCATCGGGCTCGTTCCCTTGATCGGCTTCGTTGTCCTGTTGGTCCTCCACGCCACCGAGGGCGACAACGGAGACAACGAGTACAGCCCTGATCCGAGGAACGCCGAGCGGTCCGGGGCTGCTACGAAGACCGCCCCGCATCGAACCGCTGAATGGTCCTGCCGGCGATGGATGAAAGCGACCATCCGATTCGACCACCTCAACGCGACGAGCCACGGTCGAATCGCCCCGGGTCTGACGGAGGCTCTGGTCTGCCTCGGCTTCGGTGGAGTTGCGTTGCTGGATTCTCATGCCACGGTGATGAATCGTTCGTGCTCGAACTGTATCGGGTGAGCATGCCGAGCTGGCTGTGTCGGCGTTTTCGGTTGTGCCAGATTCGGGGTAGTCGAGCCTTCGTTAGCCCATCGTGTGCCGAGCGCCGGGAGAGCGCGCTGGATCAGGCGAACCGTTCACCGTCTACGACGAGAACCGGAGGTACGCATGGTTGGCCCTTTTCACAGGTCGACTGATTACCATCGGTTGAGCGTGAGGCGTCGGATAGCGGACAATGATATCCAGCCCCAGCCGCAGACTATGGCAACTCTTTGGGTGAGCCCGACCGGAGCGTTCGATATCGAACCGCTCGTCTCCATCGAGGCCAGGACGATAGAAATCACGAAGAAGGCAAAAACCAGCAGACCGGTAAGCCTTGAGTAGAGCGGCCACGCCGTCCATCCAGGACTGGCGGCTAGCGTGTTCGCCATCAGAAAGGCGGCTACGGCCAGCGACGAGAACATGATTAGGCCGGCCATGTTGTGTATGTTCCCATGAGCGCTGCTATGTGTAGGGGTGCTACTGGGTGGATAGCCCAGCGCTGGATCCGTTACGAAAACGCCGGCAAGAATTAGAGATAGACCGAAGACGCCGAAGGTGATCGGAATGCTGGCGCCGCCTTTGCCACCACGCAGGGTCCACCGCATGCCCAGCGCAAGACACAATACGGATACTCCGCATACGAGAAAGTTGGCGATCTGCCGCCAGCCACCAGCGCCCAGTGCAAGCTCACTGGTGAAATGATGCCACGCACTGTACCCGGGCCGGAAGGCGCCGTCCAACAACGAAGCGACGACGAATAGCGCAGGTCCCGCTGCACCACACACCAGCATGGAGTTGGTCAGTCGAGGATGAGATGTCGAGATGTCGTTCATGAGGAGCTCCATTGTTTGACGTGAGCGTTTTCGTTGAATCTTCGCGCTCATTCCGAAACCGGCTCGCGACGTCGTGATCGCCTCCGCTCCGACGCGAAGTCCGTCGAAGTAGTCGCTGATCGCACGGCCTGCCTTGCCGTCGTCTGCTCGTCGTACACGCTCGGCATGGACGCCGCTTTCGAACGAGGGCGTGTGCACCGACGCGGGATGGCTTCAATGTCTTTCGCTCTGGCTAGAGTTTGTCGCGGATCTTGTCAGCTTCGGGATGGTGAAGTTGCTCAAGGATTTCGAGAGCTTGCTGCCAAGCGTCATCGGCCGCGTTAGCGGCCCCGCTGGCCTGGTAGAGCGCGCCGAGATGGTTGAGTACGCGGGCTTGGGAGTAGCGGTGGCCGAGGTCTCGGAACAGGTTGAGCGCGTGCTGGTAGTACTCGATCGCCAGCTGATGGTCGCCGAGGTGGTGGTGGGCGTGGCCGAGACTGTCCAAAGTGGCCGCTTCGCTCTCGTGGTCTCCGATCTCTCGAAGCAGAGACAGCGCCTGTTGGCACAGGGTGAGTGCGCGGTGATGGTCACCGAGGAGGGTGTGGTTCCATCCGATGTTGTTGAGGGCTTTGGCCTGGCAGGGCCGGAGGCCGGTGGCCTGGTACAGGTCGTGGGCGCGTTGGTCGTGGCGCAGCGCCTGCCTGGGGTTGCCCGCCGCGCGCATCATCCAGCCGAATTCATGATGGGTGTGCGCCTGACCGGTGCGATCGCCGAGCGCAGTGAACAAGGAGAGTGCCTGCCGCAGATGAGTGCGGGCTTCGTTGAGGCGACCAAGCCGGGTGTAGGCGCGGCCAAGCCCGCGGTGGGCGAGGCCTTGGCCCGCCGGGATCGCAAGCCGGTGGCTGGCATCCAACGCGGTCTGCTGGACGGTGACCCAGTCGTGCCAATGGCCTCGTTGGTCAAGGAACGGCCACATTGCGGCCGCGAGATGGAAAGCGTGGCTGTCGAAGCCGTTGCTGAATGCCCGAGCCAGGGCGGCTAGCAGTGTCGCGTGCTCTGCGGTGAACCAGGCCAGTGCCTGGTCAGGGTCAGCGAGGTCTTCTGGGATGACCCCTGGCTGCGGTGTATTCAGGAGCATCGGGTCTTGGCGGGGGTTGAGCCATCGACTGGCGGCATCTGCGGTGTGCAGGTAGTGATCCAGCGCGCGCTGCAACGCCGCGCGCCGTTCGGATCGGGGGTCGTGGGCTTGTGTGAGTTCGCTGGCGTAGGCACGGAGCAGGTCGTGTGCGCGATAGCGGCCGGGTGCGTGCTCGGCGACGACGTGGGCGCAAGCGAGTTCTGTGAGTAGCTGTCGTGCCTGCCTGGTGGGGATGCCGGTGAGGCTGGCGGCGGCCGGGGCGGTGATGTCTGGGCCGGGGTGGTCGGCCAGTTGCCGGAACAGTCGCGCGGCGTTCGGGCTCAGTGCGTGGTAGGACCATGAGAAGACCGCGCGGATGTCGGTGGCCGGGTCACCGCCGGCGAAGGCGGCCAGGGTGGCCTTCGACTCGTGCAGCTGGGCAGCCAGCGCCGCCAGCGGATGGGTGGGATGGGTGGCCGCGCGAGCGGCTACGATCGCCACCGCGAGCGGCAGCCCGGCGCACCGCTCGACGATCTCGCGCACCGCCGATGGGTCCGCGGCGAGGCGGTGCTCGCCCAGACGGGCGGCCAACAGCCGGCGCGAGTCGTCGACGGTGAGCAGGCCGACACCGATCGGATGGGCCCCATCGGCCGTCACGAGACCCGGCAGCTGGTCGCGGCTGGTCACGACCGTGACGCAGCCCCCGGATCCGGGCAGCAGTGGGCGTACCTGTTCGGCACTATGGGCGTTGTCGAGGATGATCAGCATGCGTTTGTCGGCCAGCAGGCTGCGGTACAGGCCGCGTTGCGCCTGCGGCTCGTCGGGGATCTGGTGCTGCGCGATGCCCAACGCGTCCAGCAGCACCCGCAGCGCCTGCCCGCCATCCAACGCCGGGCCGGTCGCGTCGAATCCGCGCAGGTTCACGAACAGCTGCCCGTCGACGAACCGCTCCCCCACCGTGTGAGCCCAGTGCACAACCACAGCGGTCTTGCCAACACCCGGGGCGCCATGCACCACAGCGATCGGAGGCGCAACGCGGCGACCATCGCCACCCAGCACGCCGGCTAGCAAGCCATCCAGCACCGTGACGCTGTCCTCCCGACCGATGAACGAGTCGATATCGCCCGGCAACTGCCGCGGCACCACCCGCACCCTCGGCACCCTCGGCCCTGCCAGCCCTGCTGGCGCCTTCGACACCGCCGCATCCGGCCCGTCCCCCGGAGCTCGTGGACCGCGCGGTGCGACAGGTCCCTCGGACAGAAGATCGGCGTGCACCTGTTGCAGTTCCGGACCGGGATCCACCCCGAGCTCCTCGGCGATACGCACCCGGATCGTCTCGTAGCGGGCCAGTGCCTCGGCCTGCCGCCCGCACCGGTCCAACGCGACCAGCAGCCGCACCCACAGCGGCTCACGCAACCGAAACCGCGCCGTCAAGTGGCTCAGCTCGGCCACCACCTCCTCGTGCCGACCCGCGGCCAGATCCAAATCGACACGCCGCTCCACCGCGGTCAGATACCGCTCCGCCAGCCGCGGCGCCTCCGACTCCTCCAACCACGCCGACGGAACATCCTCGAACGGATCGCCCCGCCACAACGACAACGCATCACCCAGCAGCCTCCGCTGGGCGGCGCGATCGGGCTGCTCGAACGCCGCATCCAACAACCGCAGGAACCGCAACGCATCCACCTGGTCGGGATCGACCCGCAGCACATACCCGGCCGGCCGCGTCCCGATCAACCCCGGCCCCAACACACCCCGCAACCGTGTCACGTACGTCTGCACGCTGCGCTGCGGACTGACCGGAAACACCTCACCCCACATCGCGCCAGCCACACGATCCACCGACACCGTTTCACCCGCCGACATCGCCAACACCGCCAGCAACGTCCGCAACCGCCCCGTCGTCAACTCCAGCGGCACCCGGTCCAGCGACACCCTCAACGGACCCAACAACCCAACCGCCACCACACCACCCGCACCCCCACCACCAGCCGTCCCCGATACCGCCACAGAAGCCTCACAGTCCCTCATCGATCAGATGTCCTCCCACTCGGAGGGCGACCACCACAACACGTGACAACACCCGGTCCCAGCCACGGGAACCACCTGCTCGTTCTGGACACAACGTCCGGCAACAGAACGCGTCCTGAGTGCCTTGCTCATTTCAGCTCCTCGAGACACAGACTTTTCGGACGAAGCTCGTCATCCGGCATCACGACCGGCGGCACGCGACCAGCTAGTGCGTCGATCTGGCGCTGTAACGCACTGGTCCGCTGTCCGATCAGTTCGCGGTCGAGCAGCCCGCTCTCGCCGTGCCGGTCGAAGTCACGAGCGCTCTCGGCGACTAGATCCAGCAGGATGGTGTTCGAGCGCATGGTGGCTCGCTGCAGAGCGATCTTGTGCGCGGCGACTGATGGCGGTTGGCGAACCATCCGCTCGGCCAGGGTCAGTTCCAGCCAGGCGTCGTGCAGCCGCACCGAGAACCCGCGCTCACGCAGCCACGGCCGCACCGCAACGGTCAGGCGCCTGTGATACTTCTCGAACCACGGCGAGCACGATCTGCCTGGCTCTGATAGCAGCGAGAACACTGCTGGCAGGGTGCCGTCGCAGACGATGGACCGCAGGATCCGTACGTTGCCTTGCACGGTGCTGAATCGCGCAACGGGATGATAGAGGTCGAAGTCGTACTCGACAAGCACGCCTTCGGCATGCATCGTCCGGACTGCGGCGGCTGTCGTCGTCAGGGCCTCGGGGTCGTCATCGATGGGGATATCAACACGTACGACGACGTCCTGGGCCGAGCGACTGCCTCCCGGCACCCGGCGAAGCGGAGCGGGATCGGCACGCGTTTGGCCGCATACCAGGCCACGGGACCGCAAGGCCGACATCAGTCTGCCCTAAAGTGCGGCGTCGGCAGGCTGGCCTGAGCCGGACTGTGGCCGGCTCCTCGAGGTTTTTGCGCGGAGGATGTCTGGATCGCGCGGATCGAGTGGCAAATACTCGTCACGCTGCCGTCGTTTGACTGCCGACCGATGACTCGGTCGGACCTGGATCTGCTTCATGCCGTACTCCTGATGCGTGTGGCCTCAGACGATCGTCCAGGCCGCGTCGGGCCGGTTGCTGCGCCGGCAGCGGATGCGGTTGTCGCGAGCGGATGCTGAGACGGTCAGTAGCTCGGTTCGGACTTGATGCGATTTACGCTATGGCCGGCGGCGGTGCACCGACGAGTGCTGGTATGCACAGTCACTGGCGCAGCAAGTGTCACGCCGCTGACCCTCCCCGGACTGCAGACGGTTTGCACAATGAGGAGCCCGCCAAGCGTCAGATCGCTGCGTCTCTCGTCGGAGCCCGATGGTGACCACGCAGCTGGTGTGTCCCGGGTTCTACGGAGTTGCACCAAACCCGGGACGCTTCAGTCCCTCAGATGTGGAGTCGACATCGTATGGTCGTGGTCGTCGCATCGGCGTTGACCTTGCTGCCTGCTGTGGCTCCTGCTGGCGGCTGTCGGCATGATCGTCACCGCTGTGGTCACGGTGGTCCGACGCAACATCTGGCCGGTGCTGATCGGCCTCGTCGCGAGCTCCCTGCTGGTCGGGCTGTACGCCGCCCCGTTCCTGTTCGTCGATGACCAGTGCTCAAGCCCCGACACGGCGGTGTCGCCGACCGACTGCCAAAGCTGCCCGCCGGTGTCCTCAAGAAGCTGCGCTGTTCACCCGTAGTGGCCGGCCGATGGTGGCCGATGGTGGTTAAGTCGTTTGTTTGCCTGGGCAGGGGCTTTGGCGATGACAGCGATTTGAAACAGGTCGGTGCGAGCCTGTCTGAGGTTCGGTCGACGGCGAGGTTCGGATGGCGTATTTCGGGGCGGATGGGCCGGTGCGGCCGGTCGATGCCACCCCACCGGCGGCTTGTTGGGTGCCGCCATCAGTGGCGGACACCGGCGTGCTCCCGCTCCTTCATCTCCCTCCGGGGGGCACGAAGGGCCGCCAGAAGAAGGTCCTCGCGGTCGAGCCTGGTCCCCCACGATTGGCTCGACCGCGAGGCCCGGCCGGGGAGATGTGGGTTCAGCAGCACCAGGCCGGGTTCACTGGCCTGCGCCGCGCCCATCGCCTCGTCCAGCAGCGCCAGCTGCTCGCGCCGCCCCACGAAGCCCTCGGTCGTCACCTGAGCCACAGTACGGCGCCCGCGGCCGAATCTGAGGTGGCTCCTAGGACATCCGGCCGATCCGCCGGCACCGGCCTCAGGCCCAGGCTGGGGCCAGTTGATCACCAGGAAGGACAACCACCATGACCACCGACAAGACGCTCGCCGGAGCCCGGGACGAACACGTGGTCGTCCCCTTCAGCGCCACCGCCGACGACACCGCGCGGCTCAGCTTCGACAACGGCCTCGAGCGGCTCGAGCTGCGCGCCGACGAGGACCTGCAGGACCTGCTGAACGCCCGGTTCGCCGAGCCGTACCCGGTCGTGTGGGCCACCGGCCAGGACGTGCACGTGGAGTACCCGCTCGGGTCCCGGCTGCTGCGCCGGATGAAGTACAGCACCGTCCGGGTCAGCCCGGCCGTCGCCTGGTCGCTGGACGTGCACAGCGGTGCCGCGCACCTGGACGCCGACCTGCGCGGGCTGAACCTGCGCGCGATGTCGCTGCACTCGGGCGCGGCCTACGGGCGGGTCCGGCTCGGCCGGCCGGCCGGCGGGTGCACGATCCGGCTCAGCTCGCTGAAGGACCTGCGGATCGAGCGTCCGGCCGACGTACCGGTCCGGGTCGAGATCGCCAAGGGCGCGACCAAGGTCGACCTCGACGACCGGCGGTTCGGTGCCGTGGGCAACGGACTCGCCGACCACACCACCGGCTACGAGACGGCCGCGGACCGGTACCTGGTACTGGTCTCCGGCGGCGTCGACGGACTCACCGTCACCACCCACCCCTGAACCCCAGGAGCTCCCCACCATGAACACCACGACCACCACGATTACTGACGCGACCGAGGTACAGGCACTGTTCACCCGGGTCCTGGACGGCTGGAACGCAGGCAGCGGCGAGGCCTTCCTGGCACCGTTCACCGACACCATCAGCTTCATCGGCTTCGACGGGACCTACTTCACCGACAAGTCCCAGTGCGCGGCGTTCCACCAGACGCTGTTCGACAAGTGGCTGAAGGGCAGCCGGCTGATCGGCGAGCCGACGATTCGCTTCACCACGCCGGACTCCGCGGTGATCGTCGCGCACGGCGGCACCATCCTGCGCGGCAAGACCAAGCCGTCCAAGGTCCGCGACTCGATCCAAACGCTGACCGCGGTCCGGACGCCGCACGGCTGGCGACTGACCTCCTTCCAGAACACCCGGCTGCGTCCGATGGCCGGCGGCAACATCCCGCTCTGGCTGATCACCGACCTGCTGTGGCGGTTGGCACCGAAGGGACAGCACAAGTGACCAAGGCACTCATCATCGGCGGCGGCATCGCCGGACCGGTGGCCGCGATGGCCTTGCAGAAGGCCGGGATCGAGGCCACCGTGTTCGAGGCCTACGACGCGCCGGCCGACCACACCGGCTTCTTCCTGAACACCGCCTCGAACGGGCTGGACGCGCTGAAGGCGATCGACCTGGACCTGGCCGCACGCGCCGACGGGCACCCGATGCCGCGGCTGATCTTCTGGAACGGCGCCGGCCGCCGGCTCGGCGAGGTCGCGAACGGCGTCCGGCTCGACGACGGCACCGTCAGCGTCTGCCTGAAGCGCGGGCTGCTGCAGAAGGTGATCCGCGAGGAGGCGATCGAGCGCGGCATCGGGTTCGAGTACGGCAGGCGACTGGACTCGCACGACGAGACCGCGGACGGCGTGGTCGCGCGGTTCGCGGACGGGGCCGAGGCGGCCGGCGACGTGCTGATCGGTGCCGACGGAATCCACTCGGTGACCCGGCGGCTGCTGGACCGGTCCGCACCACCGCCGAGCTACACCGGCATGATCGGCACCGGCGGCTACAGCCGACTCGACGACCTGGCACCGACCGTGGGCGAGCAGCACTTCGTGTTCGGCAAGCGGGCATTCTTCGGGTACCTGGTGCGCGACTCCGGCGAGATCTACTGGTTCGCGAACCTCGCGCACCCGGAGGCGACCAGCGCCGAGCTTTCAGCGGTCTCCAGCCAGCAGTGGCGGCGACGGCTGACCGGTCTGTTCGCCGGCGACCTGCCGCTGGTGAACCGGATCATCGACGCCAGCACCGGCCCGATCGGTGCGCATCCGATCCACGACATCCCAACCAGCCCGGTCTGGTCCCGCGGCCGGGTGCTGCTGATCGGCGACGCGGCGCACGCCACCTCACCGAGCGCGGGGCAGGGCGCGTCGATCGCCTGCGAGGACGCGATCGTGCTGGCCAAGTGCCTGCGCGACCTGCCGGACCCGGCGACCGCGTTTGCGGCCTACGAGGGGCTGCGACGCGAGCGGGTCGAGAAGATCGTCGCCTACGCCCGCAAGCGCGGCAACAACAAGCCGGCCGGGCCGGTGGGCCGGGTCGTCCGGGACCTGATGATGCCGCTGGTGCTCAAGGTGTTCGCCAGCGAGAAGGCGCACGAGTGGATGTACCGGTACCACGTCGCCTGGGACGAGAAGGTCGCGTGATGCGTCGTCGCACGCTGCTGAAGGCCGGTGCCGGACTGGTCGCGACGGCCGGCGGCGTCGCGGCCGGCGGGCTGGGCCTGCTCTACGCGACCGCGGACGTTCAGACCGCCGGCCGGATCCCGTTCACCAACCGGCTCGCCCTGCCGCCGCTGGCCCGGTCGGGACGCGACGACCGTGGCCGGACGGTGTTCGATCTGCACGCTCGGGCGGCGCGGCACGGCTTCCGCTCCGGCGTGCCGACGCCGACCTGGAGCTTCGACGGCAGTTACCTGGGCCCGACCCTGCGGGCCCGGCGCGGCGAGACCGTGGTGGTCAACGTGCACAACGAGCTGCCGGAGGCGACGACCGTGCATTGGCACGGGATGCACCTGCCGGCCGCGATGGACGGCGGGCCGCACCAGCCGGTCCCGCCCGGCGGCACCTGGTCGCCGAGCTGGCGGATCGACCAGCCGGCGGCCACGCTGTGGTACCACCCGCACCCGCACCAGCAGACCGCCCGGCACGTGTACCGCGGACTGGCCGGACTGTTCCTCGTCGACGAGGACCTGTGCGGCCCGAGCGGGCTGCCCTGCCGGTACGGCGTCGACGACGTACCGCTGATCGTGCAGGACCTGAAGCTCGCCGGCGACAACCGGCTGGACGAGAACAACCCGGGCAAGGTGCACGGCACCGTGTGCGTCAACGGCACGCTGGCGCCGTACCTGCCGGTCAGCACCGAGCGGATCCGGCTCCGGCTGCTGAACGCGTCCGGTGGCCGGGTGTACCGCTTGCGGCTGTCCGACGGGCGGCCGTTCGACCTGATCGGCACCGACGGCGGGCTGCTGGCCGCGCCGTACCCGGCCTCCTCGGTCCAGCTCTCCCCCGGCGAGCGGGCCGAGGTCGTGGTGACGATGCGGCCAGGTGAGCGGGCGGTGCTGCGCAGCGACCCGCCCGAGCTGGGCGGGAACTTCTTCTCCGACCGGTTCGCGGGCGGCGACGACACCCTCGACGTGCTCGAGCTGCGCGCCGCCGCCACGCTCGAGCCGTCACCGCCGCTACCTCGCGAGCTGGCCCCACCGGCCCGGGTGGACACATCGGTGGTCGCCGCCACCCGCCGGTTCGAGCTGGCGCTGCCGCGGATCAACGGGCAGTCGATGGACATGAGCCGGATCGACACGGTGGCCCGGCTCGGCAGCACCGAGATCTGGAAGGTGGTCAACATCGACGGGCAGCCGCACAACTTCCACATCCACGACGTGCAGTTCCAGGTCCTGACCGTCGACGGCGCGCCGCCACCACCGGAGCTGTCCGGCTGGAAGGACACCATCTACACCCCGCCCAAGCGGGTGTTCCGGCTGGCGCTACGGTTCACCGACTACGCCGACCCGCACACGCCGTACATGTTCCACTGCCACCTGCTGCGACACGAAGACCGCGGAATGATGGGACAGTTCCTCGTCCTGGACACCGGACAGCGCCCGGGCACCCCGTCCAGGCACCGCCACCACAACTAGTGCCTCGTCAAGCAACGTTGGGTAGGTAATCGGGTCGGCGGATCTTGGAGTCGACGGCGAAGTGGCGTTTCGGCCGCGCTCGCTTGTTGTGCCAGCGGACGTAGCTTGCGATCGCGGTCTCCTGGGCGGTGTGGCTGGGGTAGTCACTGCCGTCGAGGGTGAAGTACCGCAGCGCGGTGAACTCACACTCGATCCAGTTCAGCCACGACGCGTTGCTCGGGGTGAACACCAGTTCCACATCATGGGTCTGGCACCAGTCGGCAACCTGGGCCTTCTTGTGTGGCGAGAAGTTGTCGCACACGATGTACAGCTTTCCGGTCGGGAACCTGACCCGCAGCTGCTTGAGGAAGCCGAGGAACTCGGTCCAGCGCTTGCGATCGCGGAACCGGTAGAACATCTGGCCGGTGGCCAGGTCCAAGCCGGCCAACAGGTGTCGCACGCCGCCGGTGCGGTTGAACGTGGCCCGCAGCCGGGCCGGGCGCCCGGTCGGGAACCATCCCCTGCCGGGCCGCGGCTGAAGGTTCAACGGGCCGAACTCGTCGACGCAGATCACCCGCCCGTCGGCCGGCGGGTGGTCGTACAGGTCGAGAATGCGGGCCATCTTCGCCGTGAAGTCCGGGTCCTTGCTGGCCTTCCACGTCTTGGTCGCCTGCCAGGAGACGCCCGCGGCACGCAGAATCTGGCGGGCCGACTCGGCGCTGATCCGGACGCTCTTGTGCTCGGCCAGGTACTCGACCAGCTTGGCCAGGCTCCAGGTCGTGAACGGCCGGCCGAGCTCGTGCGGCGGGGTCTTGGCCACCCGGCAGACCGTCTCACGAACCGCGGGGCCGATCCGCCTCGGACGGCCCCCGCTCCATTTTGGGTCCAGCGCCGCGAAGCCGTGGGCGTTGAACGCGTGGATCACCTCCCGCGCATACTGCGGCGACGCCGCGAACATCGCGGCCGCCTCCGAGGCGCTCCGTCCCTGCACCGACGCCAGCACAATCCCAGCACGGCGAAGCCGAACCCGATCCCTGGCCGTCCGCGTGATCTTCACCAGGCGCTGCGCTTCCGCCGTATCCAACGAGCGCACGAACACTTCAGGCTGCCGAGCCATCACCACCTCCGCCAGCAAGCCTTCAGACTCACCGCCGGCCCGGTCAACCCGACACGATTACGATGCCAACCTTTCTGGACGAGGCACTAGCGCGACACCAGCGCGTGTGCCGAGGTAGACGTATTCGCGTTGGTCATCGCGGGTGGCGACCGCGCGGTCTGCCTGAGCCTGTTGACCGCGCGTTCAACGAAGTTGCGTTGCGTTGCCCATCCACCCAGACCAGCGATGTGTCACAAACGACCGTTTGTGCCGAGGCGCGGCTAGGATCGGGCGACGTTTCCCGACCGTTAGGGCTGTGCAAGTGAGACTAGTGAGTCAGCAGGTCTTCGGTGGGCCGGAAGTGCTGGAGCTGATAGAGGCGGATCGGCCGGAGCCGATGCCGACGGAGGTACTCGTCCGCGTTCATGCGGCCGGGATCAACCCGGTCGACTGGAAGTGCCGGGCCGAGGAGGCCTACCTCGGCGACCCGCCGTACACGGTCGGCTGGGACGTCTCTGGTGTCGTCGAGGAGGTCGGACTCGGCGCCACCGGGGTCGCGGTCGGTGACGAGGTGCTCGGCATGCCCTGGTTCCCGCGTGAGGCCGCCGCCTACGCGGATTACGTCACCGCCCCGTCGCGCCAGTTTGTTCGCAAGCCGCCGGGTCTGTCGCACGCCGAGGCCGCGGGTCTGCCGCTGGCTGGGCTAACGGCCTGGCAGGGCCTGGTTGACGTCGCCGAGGTGCAGGCGGGACAGCGCGTTCTCATCGACGGAGCCGCGGGCGGTGTCGGTCACCTCGCGGTGCAGATCGCCAAGGCCCGCGGCGCGTACGTCGTCGGTACCGCGAGCGCAGGCAAGCATGAGTTCCTACGCTCGATCGGTGTCGACGAACCGCTCAACTACTACAGCCCGGACGCCGATCCCGGCGAGCTCGACATGGTTTTCGGGGCAGTCGGTGAGGACAGCGACCGCCGGTGGCTGGAGTTCGTCAAGCCTGGAGGCCTCGTGGTTGGCGTCGTGAGCGGGATCCCTGCCGAACTCGCCACGGTCGCCGCCGGGCGCGGCGTCCGGGCCGCGGCGATGCTCGTCGAGCCGGACCGTATCGGGCTGCTCGGGCTGACCGCGCTGGTCAAGTCCGGACAGCTACGAGTCCGCGTCGAACGGACGTTCCTCCTCGAGGAGGCCGCCGAGGCGCACAGGCACGTCGAGACGGGCCGCGTGACCGGCAAGGTCGTGCTGACCATGGTCTAACCGCGTGCTGCGTGGGGACGAACTGGCCAGCCCTGAAGATCAATCAAGCGGCGGGCATTGACGACCGTTATCGCCAGGAGGATGCGCGGCAGGAGTCCCCGAGGTAATCCGGTGACCGCTGGGGCCAGCCGAGCCCCGCCGCGGGTCACGGCGGTGCAGTTGCGCCAGCGCCTCGCGCGTGAGCCAGGTCAGGTCTACTTGCGGACGGTTGGGCTGGTCGATCCCCAGATCGTGTTGTTGGTGGCGTTGTAGAGCACGACGCGGTAGTCGCGGACCGCACTGGTCGTGTAGGTGTAGCTGTAGGTGCCCGCCGAAGTGGAGTAGACCTCCTTCAGGCCCCGCCAGGTCGTCGTGCCGAGGGTGCGGTACTGGATCTGGCCGCGGGCCGCGGACCAGCCGATGAATCTCTCGCCGGCCTGCCAGTAGCGGCCGGCTAGGGTCTTGACGTTGACCTTCGAGCCGGTGCGGGTCGGCGTCACTCGCCCGAACGAGGCGAGCCGGACGTCGGTAGTCGGGGAGTACTGGAACACCGTGTTGTCGCTGGCGTCAAACGCCCCCTCGGGTCGCCAGGTCCACCGGCCGAGCGGGTCGTCGCCGAAGATGTCGAATGGCTCGGAGCGGTCGCTGTTCTCGTAGATGATGATGTCGATCGGGCCCCTGGTTGGGTGGGTTGCGGTCCACGCCGCGTCGACGACGCCAGCGGCCGCGCAGTTCGGCCCCTGGTTGATGGCGATGGTTCGAAATGGCGATCCGATCGCGATCCGGGACGGCGCGTACAAGCTGCAGGCACCAGCGGCGCTGGCGGTCGGGGCTGCAGTGACCAGCCCAGTCGTGATTAGACCAACGGCTGCGAGAATCGATGGCAAACGCACGGTGACACTCCAATGGACGGGGGCCGAGGTCGCTGACAGTGCGTCAAGCGCGTCGCTCGGGGTGCTGCCGGCACAACCATTACGCGGACCGGCTTTCAGATCGCTTTCAACTGTCTGATCCCCACCGTCCGGTGCGCTACGGCCTGCTCGACGTCCGGCACGGCAATCTAATGACTGGTCTGCGCCTTGACGTCGACGACGACCAGCTCGCTAGGCTGACCAACCGTTTGTACGCGTCCGGCCGGTCGGACGCGTTCGTGGGCACGGCCCGCTGGTTCCCAACATGGCTCAGCGCGATCACTCAGCACTTCGGCCAGCCCGGCACCCTGACCGACCATGCCTGGATCGAGGGTCTCGAGGGTCAGGTCAAGACCGGGTATCCGCACCTGCTCGCGATCGGTGAGCCAGCCATCTTGCGCGCTGAACTCGCCATCCCAGAAGGCATCACAACAGCGTCCTGCTGCACGCCGGTATCGGCTACGTCACGCCGCACGACGAACACCACGACCGAGACGAGACCACCGCTAAGACCGGGAAGCCGGACTCGAACACGCCCGGCTACACCGCCTTGCCCGGGCCCGCCAGGCGCAGCAGACTCAACCCGACCCGAGCCCCGACGATACATGCCAAGAGAACGCCAAAACGCGTCATAAAGTCAGGCACACGACACTCCCAGTCGGCGCGCGACCGTCGTGATCGCCCACTCCGAGGCGTAGTCCTCTCGCTGCTCGATGACCAGACGGACCGCCTTCGTCTTGGTCAGCTCCTCGTGTGGCTCGGCATGTATGCCACCATTCCAACGGAGGAGGTGTGTACGACCCACAGGTCGAGTTCATGGGCTGATGACCACACGATCGTTGCTATGCAGGCATTGTGCGAGCACGCGAAGGGTCGTCGGCGTTGTTCTCCAGGTCTCGAACACGCATCGCGTGCAGCATCTCGTATCGCGCGGACGGCCCGGTCAGCAGCGATAGCTGTAGCAACTGTTCCGCACGCAGGAGTCGCTTTCGGGCCCCGCCGAGCGAGATCTGCAGGGCCGCCGCAGTCGTGTCGAGCCGTGCATCACACCGCAGCCACACCCGCAGGGTTTCGAGCAGAACCGGGTCGCGCAAAGGCGACAGGCGAAGTTCTGCCCATTGCCGCACCGACTTGTGGGCGAGGAGGATGTCCAGTGTCGGCGGCTCGTCGACGGACTCGGCGTTGCGCCGCAGCGGGTGCTCGAGCAGCTGCAGGGCAAGGTGAGTGACTGCTTGGGAGTCAAGCCGACGCAGATCAGAACCGAGAATCGTTGAGAGCAGACGAACACGTCCAGCCAGCGTGTTGCGATGGACCTTCAGCTGCCTGGCCGCGCCAGAGTAGAAGCTCAGCCACGACGTCAAGGTGGCCAGCAGTTCGAGCGCATCCGGATCCTGTGGGCGATCGGGCACATAGTCCAGCAGCGGCTTCAAGACCTGGACCGCCCACGACCGACCGATCGGCCCTATCGTCGCGGCAAGCGTTCCGTGCGGGCGGAATCTGGCGAACCGCTCCCGGCTGTTCCTCGCGACGGCAAGCGCATGGATGGCTTGCGAATAACAGCTGGGAACATCGCGCAGGCCTCCGGCATTGCTCGCTCCGACATAGAAGCTATCCGAGCCGGCCGCGAGATCGTGAAGCGACTTTTCCACAGAATCGACAAGAGTCGTCGGGTCGGCAGCGGGGGCGATGACACAGAGATGGCGGTAATAAACCGGGCAGCGCACGATCCATGCCTTTCCGTCAGTCGCCTCCTCGCACCGCGACGCTACCGCTCGCCGGGTCTGTCCGGTGCATTCGACGACATACACGCGGACCGTGTCGTGGAGTTCCGGCTGGAGCGCTCCCGCAACTGTTCGCGCCCACGCGACCTGGCCCGCCATAAGGAGGTGAATCACGGCCTCGCGGTTGTGGTCGTACGCCACCTCGAGGCGGTGTTGACTCTGATTGGAGCGTTCGACTCGCAGGCACAGTGAAATCAGGCTCGCCGCATCCCTGGCCAGGCTGTGGACCTCGCGCGACACCGATGACCTGCTGGCCACCAGCAGAACACCGGACTCGGATCCGGCAAGCGGGAGGATGCGGGCCGACCAGTCGCCCAGTTCAACCGCCTCGGCGCTGACCTCGCCCCGGGCGACCCGACGCAGGTCCCCAGTGATCCGCGGGAGCAGATCGGTAGGCACCATCGGACTGGCGATCAGAGGCCGGAGATCGTGATCGAACACGACCGCACAACCCCCAGCGCGCTGCGCGATCCACGCCGTCACCTGGTCCAGACCCTCCGGCCGGACGGCGAGCCGCAGCACGCTCTCAATCTCGTCACACCGACTCGCACTCAACCGCACCGGCACACGCAGATCAACGACGAACGGTCCGGCTCCGAACGATCGCGGCGGCGCAGCGTCGCCACAGTCCCGCTCAATCTGCTCCATCCCCAACCACTACCCTCGCTCGGCGCGGCGCGCGGCGAGCAACGCGACGTTGACCATCGTCAGGTCGACGATCGTCATGTAGAACGACACGGCGAGTACGACAAACGCCCGCCATCGATGGATGGTTGTCATAAGGGTCCTCTGTCTAGCCTGGGGGTCACCTGTATGACGCGACACAGCGAGTCATCGCTCGGTAGCAAGTCGCGTCAATCCTCGGATCGGGGGGCGCCACAACGCGCGCTCAGCACAACATGCCTGCAGTCTCCACGGCGCCAGGCTGCTGACCTATCGGGAATTCACCTGATTCGTGCCGTCATCGGACGTGCGCAATCGATGCGCCAAGGCTGTGCGGGTATGTACGCCGAGTTTCCGCATCGCGGCTGACAGATGGGTGTCGACCGTTTTTGTCGACACGAACAGCTCCGTCGCGATCTCCTTGTTCGTCCGCCCGGTTGCGGCCAGCTCGGCCACCGCCCGTTCTCGCGGCGATAGTGCGGTGCCGTACTTCTTTCGAACGCTACCGCGCTGCCGAGACGGAAGCTTGACACCGTGGCGACGCGCGGCGGCGGCCGCGCGGTCGTAGTCCCAGTTCGCGCCGAGACCTTCGTATGTCAGGAGCGCTCGTTTGAGCTGGATCTCTGCAGCTGACGCTTGCCCGTGGTCGAAGAGGAGTCCGGCGGCGCGCTCACGCGCCCTCGCCGCCTCGTACGGCGCGGGCAGTCGGTCGTAGCTGTCCGCCGCCGTCAGGAGGTCCTCGGCGGACCTAGCCAGGACGCCGCGAGCGTAGGACAGCGCGGCGGGGGCGAGCGGCGCGTCGAGATCACGCAGGCCGACCTCGGCACGCTCGAGGAACTGCTGCGCTTCGGCGACGCGCCCCGAGGCTACCCAGGCCTCCACCGCCGACGGGAGCAGCCTGCTAGCTCGCAGCCACGAGTCCTTCCTCATCAGCGGGACCAGGCAGCGGCGCACCACCTCAGCCGCGCCGGCGGCTTCGCCTCGGGATAGCAACACCCGCACCAGCGCCTCGCCGGCGCATTGCAACGTCTCGAGCGAGACGAGCCGCTCGGCCAGGTCGACGACCTCGTGCAGCCGGCGCAGCGCCGCGTCAACGTCGCCGTGCGCGAGGGTCAGGCAGCCGGCGACGAGCTCGACATCGATGCGGCCGTACGGGTAGTCGGCTTGCTCGGCGATCAGTCCGCTGACCTCATCGTCGAGCCCACTCCACTCACCTCGGAAGTACGCGAGCAACGCGCGCATAGATCGCAGACTGGCGTCCAGCCGCGGGTTCTCGTGCCCGGCCGGCGTTCGCAGCCCCGCATCCAGGAACACCTCCGCGGTGGTCAGGTGGCCCGCATAGCACGCGCAGGCGCCGACGTTGTAGCAGGCGTTTACCTCACGGCGTCGCCGGGGCGCGTCGCCGACCCGTTCCCGCACGCGGTCGGCGACCTCCCGCCAGCCCACCTCGCCGGCGAGGACAAGGACGCTGACGGCCTGACCCAGGAGGTACACCTGCAGCTGCGAATCATCGATCTTGTCCACCAAGGCCAGCGATCGCCGCACCCAGGCCACGTCCTGCGCGATCGGAGCGTCCAGATCGTAAGGAAAGCCCAGCGCGACCATCGCCTGAGCCTGCAGGTCTGGCCGACCGTCGAGTTCCGTCACAGCGTCGGCCCACAGCCTGCGCTGCCGCGCCACGTCAGCGCCGCTGTGGTAGAGGGCGTTGGCCAGCACCATCCGAAGCTCTCCTCGCACGGCTGCGGGTGGATCCCGCTCGAGCGCCTCCGACAGCACATCCACGACCTCGCCCGGATGCAGCGTCTGGCCGGCCGCCCGGCCGAGCTTTACCGCTATCCGGCCGCGCTGCTCAACATCGAGAGGGGCGTGCCGCAGCACGTCGGCGAGCAGACGGGCCGCCTCGTCGTCGTTTCCCAGTATGGTCGCCTCGTCTGCGGCAGCCTCCGCCGTGACCGCCCACTGCGCCAGCCGACCAGACCCCTTCAGGTGATACGCGACCTGACCGAGCGGAACCGGGTCCAGCAACTCAAGTGCGGCAGCGGCCCGGGCATGCAAGCTGTGCCGTCGCGGACCACTGAGGCTCCCGTACACAGACTGCGCCGCCAGCACATGCCGGAATCCGATCGCGTGCCCATCGTCCACCAGCAGCCCGGAGTCGATCGCCTGCTCCACTGCGGCGGTCCCACCGTTTGGCGCGCCGAGCGGGCCCGACGTCGCCAGCACAGCCGACATCGGCGCCGCGGTCTGCAACAGCGCGGCCGCCTCCACCACGCGTTGCGCCGCCTCGGGCAGGCGAGCCAGCCGTTGCAGGGTGGGACCGCGGATCCCGCGCGGCACGTCCAACTCGTCGAGGGACTTGCGGGTCCAGGTGTGCCCGGTGCGCACCAGCAGACCCCGTGCCTGCACCAGCGCGAGCACTTCCTCCACCGCCAGCGGCAACCCGCCGGTGCGATCCCACAGGTAGCCCGCGAACTCGGCCGACACCTGGTCGGTGTCCAGGATCGCCGCCACCAACGCCCCGGTCATGGATGCGTCCAACGGCGCCAGCGTTAGATGCTCGCTGACGATCGCCGCGGGCAGCCGCGCGGTTAACGCGGACACGTCCGGATCGGCGTCCTCGCCGCGATAGGTGAGCACCAGCGATAGGTGCGGTGTCGGGTCCGCCAGCCAGTAGCCGATGAAATCGCGGGTCTGCTCATCGGCCCAGTGCAGATCCTCCACCACCAGCACCACCGGCCGCGCCAAGCCCAACGCGCCCAGCACATCGGCCAGGCCACGAAACACCCGATGCCGCTCCGCGGCCCGGTCATCCAACCGATCCGGCGCCGCCGGCAACCACTGCGCCAACTCCGGTAGCAACGGCCGCAGCGCACCGGCCACCGCCCCCAGCCGCAATCCCCGCAGCTCATCACCGACCCGGCGCAGTGCCTCGATCAACGGGCCCAACGGGAACGACTCCCGAATCGGCTGACACCGGCCAATCAGCCGGCGACTGCCGCTCAACGTAGGGCTGGCCAGCAACTCCTCCACCAGCCGAGTCTTACCGACCCCGGCCTCCCCCGCCACCACGACCACCGCCGGCGGCCCCGCCACCACGCCGACGATCCGATCCAGTTCAGCGTCGCGGCCCACCATCTGTGGTGAGACAACCCGCCTCATAGCCGCGGCCGTCCGGGCTCCGTCGGTCGGGTCGCCGCCCGAGAATCGTCGCTCATCGCCCCCTCACAGGCCGAAACAGTCCCCTAATCATAGGCGTCCGGATGGGGCTTCCATCGCCGTGGCTCGTCCACGGACACCTGTGCTCGATCAACCCATCGGTGCCCGCATCGGCCAGCAGCCGATCCGACATCGAGATGGCACCGTTGGTCACGGTGACGAGACGTATGCCGGCCACGTGGATGCCGCGAAGACCTTCCGCAACATCGGAATCTGCCGGAAGGTTCGCGAAGCTACTCCGCCGGCCACCTGGCGCTGCTGGACTCGCCTGCCCGCACCAACCGCTCGCTGACCACGGTCATGCTGTGATGCGCTTGATGCCCAAAGTGATGCCCACGGCCTCGAGGCGGGTCACGAGCCGACGGCGGGTGCTTGCGCTGGGGGTGGCTGGGATGGAGGCTGTGGGTGCGTCGTCGGGCCAGGCGGGTCCGCTTCCAGATCGCCATGGTCGTCGCCTGGTCGATCCGACCGGCCAGCAGCGCAGTGCGGGCCTGCACGTGCACGCGCCAGTGCCGGCCGCGACACGCGCAGCGCTCACCTCATCCTCCGCGTCGGCGACCTCGGCCGCGCACGGATTCGCGGGGGCAGTCGCCGAGGTTGAGGAGCCGACGGTTGCACCCGACGACGGTGAATCTGCCGTGCCGTTGTCGCCGAACAGATTGACGGCGACGAAGCTCACGCCGACCGCGCGAGGGCAGCCGCCGCCAGCCACCTGACGGACATTTCTCGATCTCGACTTCGACCGGCGTGCACGTGACATCGAAGCCCCTGCCTCGATCGGCGATTCGAACCGAGATACTGCCAGCACCGTGCCGCCCGCCGAAACCACAACTGGTGCTGGCGAGGGTACGCGAGGCGTTTCGTGCGCCGCGCCCCTACGATCGAGTCCACGGCGATGCAGGCGGCCGGCACGCGCTGATCACGTTGTGGGTCCTCGGCAGCCGAGGCAGGTCAGGCGTGCCGAAGTAGTAGCGGTGCAGCGTCGACACCGTCGTTTCGGCCTGGGCTTGGCGTGGCGCTCGGAGGGATTCAATCCGGAACCTCGCCCCAATGTTCTTCCGTCGGTCCGACGGAGGGTCGGGCCAGCGACTAGGTCGAAGCAGACGGTGGGTTCGGTGTGGGAGTCAGGAGGGCCTTGTCGAGCTGTGCGCGGGAGCTGATCTCGAGCTTGCGATAGGCGCTGCTCAGGTGCACCTCGACGGTCTTGATCGTGACGAAGAGCGTTTGCGCGACCTCCTTGTTGCTCATCCCGTCTGCCGCAAGCTGTGCCACACGCCGCTCGCTCGCAGTGAGCGCGTCGAGCCCCGTATGGAGGACCTTTCGCGGCCTCGCACCGGTGGCCGCGATCTCGTCGTTCGCCCGCTCGGCGAGGCCGAACGCGCCAAGTTCCAGTGCGAGGTCAACGCCGTCTCGGAGCAGCTCGCGTGCCTCGGTCCGCCGGTTCGCGCGGCGGAGTGCTGCGCCGAGGTCGACCAGGGCGCGGGCGTGCTCGAGTCCAGCTTGCGAGCCTGCAAGCACCTCGACCGCCTCCCGGAGCAGCCCGATTCCCGCCTCGCCGCCCTCCACCAGACCGAGCACACGCAGGCAGGCGCCGATGGAATGCGGGTCACCCCAGCGTCGAGCGAGCGCGAGCTCCTCGTCGGCGAGCGCACGCGCTTCCTCGGTCCGGTCGAGGAGTCGAAGGCCCTCGGCGGCCCAACTGCGCCACGGCACGCCGCTTGGATTGTCGTAGGGGACGAGGCGAACGGTCTCGCCAACCTCCAGCAGTTCCCCGACTCCCCGCTCGGGCCTTCCGGCCTCGATGTGCAGACGGCCGCGGGTGAGCCGAAACCAGGCGAGGTGGAGCTGCTGGAGCGGGAGCTGCTCCGGGAAGTCACCCAGGGCGATGACTCGCGCCGCCTCGTCGGTCTCCCCCTGCTCCAGCAGCGCATGCGCCAAGAACCCGATGGTGTACGGCCAGGCGACCCGCATGCCGTGCGCGACACAGAGATCGGTCGCCTCCCTCAGATCCGCGACCGCTGCTCGAAGATCGCCGCGACGGGTCTGATGCTTGCCGCGCCACATCAACATTAACGCGACGTTGAGGATGTCGCCGCGCCGGCGAGCCAGAGCGACCGCGTGGTCGAAGGTGGAGACCGCTTCGTCGAGCAACCCCGACCGGGGCAGCACGTTCACCGCGTAGTAGAACGCGATCGAGCCGCTCGCCAACAGGTTCCCGGGCGCGAGCGCCCGCCGGGCCAGCTTGAGTGCGACCTCGCGGCGCAGCCCCAGCCGGTACTCGTAATGCGCCATCGTCGCGAGCAAGATCTCGCTGCCGAGGCCTCCGTGGAGCGCATCCAGGTCGAGCCCGTCGATCGCTGCTTCGGCGATGGGATAGGTCTGCGCGTCCCACCACGCCGAGCTGATCAGCTCCCCCAGGAGCAGCTCGTAGCGGTCGGGATCTCGCTCCCGATCGACCTCGTCAAGCGCCTGCTCGAAGACCGCGAGGGCATCGGCGATCCGGTCCGTGTGCGAGAGCGCGCGGCCCAGCTCGAGCGCGACCGCGCCGCGCCGCGCCGGGTCGGCGAGGAGCTCCAGGCCGGTGCGCAGGTGGTCGGCCGCGGCCGGGCCGTTCGTCCGCCGCTCCGCCAACCCGAGCTCGACCAGCACCTCGGCCCGCGCCGCCGGATCAATCCGCTCGTCCAGCGCCCGGGTCAGATATCCGACCGCGGCCTCGGCCGCGCCCCGGGCCAGCGAGCGCTCGGCCGCCTGGCGCAGCGTCGAGACCACGAACGCGTCGGCCCGCGGCGCCACGCGCAAAAGATGCCCCGCCGCGCTCTCCGGCCGCCCGCCGGCCCGGACCAGCAGCTCGGCGGCCGAGCGGTGCCCGGCGTCTCGCTCGACCACATCGAGCGTCTCGTAGACGGCGCTACGAACGATGGGGTGGAAGAACTCCAGCGGATCCGCACGGCGGAGCAGGTCAAGCCGAACCAGGACGGTCGCGGCCGGACCAAGCTCACCTGCTTCCACGCCGGCCAGCGCCGCGGCGTGGCGCAGCTCGGTCCCGTCGCCGAGGATCGAAGCCGCACGGAGCAAGGAAAGCGCCGCCGGCCGCAGGCGGGCCAGGCGCAGCCCGACAGCGCGAGAAACGCCCTGCGCCCCGATCTCCAACAGCCGAGGCACCTGCTCGGCGGTCGGGCTAGTTCCTTCCCGTGCGACCGCCTCGAGCACCGCGCCAATGAACAGCGGATTGCCGCCGGTCGCCGTCTCCAGCGCGGCGCTGAAGGCTCCGTCCGGCTCCAGACCGTGCACCTCGCGCGCGAGCACCGCGATCGAGGCACGCCCCAACGGTCCGAGGCGAATCGCGGCCGCCGCCGGGTCGGCAATAAGCTCAGCGACCAGGGCCGGATCGCGGCTCTCCCCCTCCGGCGGCCGGGCCGCGGCGGCGACCAGCAGCGGCACTCCCTCCAGCCTTCGCGTCAGATACAGCAGCCACCGCAGCGACGGGCTGTCCGCCCAGTGCAGGTCGTCGATCACAAGCAGCGTCGGCTGCTGAAACGCCACGTTGGCCGCGAGCCAGTACAGCCCGTGCAGAACCGCGAAGGAGCCCTCTGCAGGCGACTCGGGTGACACGGGCGACCGCGAGGCTCCGAACAGCGGCTCGACGAGCGCGGCCGACCCCGAAAACAGCTCGCCGCGAGGACCAGGAGCTACGGACGCCAGCAGCGGCTCGAACAGCTGACGGACGACCCCGTACGCAAATGCGCCCTCCAACTCACCCCCGCGGGCGGCGAGCACCCGCATCCCTGCCGCACTGCCGATCGCGCGCGCCTCGGCCAGCAGCCGGGTCTTACCGATACCGGCACCCCCCTCGATGACGACAAACCGCCCACCGCCGCTCCGCGCCGCGTCGGCCAACGCCTCAAGCGCCGCCACCTGGGCCTCGCGCTCCAGCAGCCACGTGGTTCCGCCCGGAGGAAGGACACTCGCGGACACCATCACGACCAATCTACAAAGCCCTCAGAATCAGAGTTTATGGGCGCTTGGGGGTTGACCAGACGCGACTCGCGCCGTCCGAGTCCAGCCTCGACGACGGATTCGTCCTCGGCGGGGACGCCGTATGCCTGCCGTTCGCAAGGGACACATTTCGACGGTAGCCGCACCGCGGATGCTCTACCACCACAGCATCCGGCCGCAGCGGTGGCGGAGGCAATGCGTGTGTTGCGCGCGGACGGAGGTCGAGCCGCTTGCCAACGATCCCCGTGCAGAGCTGGTGGCGCTCGCTCGCCTCGCCGCGGCGCAGGCCACCGCGACCGACTACGGCGGCTGCGCGTTCCGCAACTGCTACCGCGATTTCCCTGAGCCGGACCACCGTACTGGACGGGTCGTGGCCAAGCACCTGCACGGAGTACGCCGGCGGGTGCTCAGCATCGCGAAGCGGACCGGTGCGGACAATCCATACGAGCTCGGCGAGCTCGTCTGGCTGATCGTCGAAGGCATCTACGCCGGGCGCGTCCCACCCGGTGGACGCCGGACAGCGGCGACCGGGATCGCCATGGTCGACGACCTGCTCGCGCGGACCGGCCCTCGACGACCATCAGTGCGACACCGTGGCGACGACCTTGCCGATCCGGTCGATCGACTCCAGGAAGCGGTGCCCCGACGATGTCGCCCAGGTCGAAGTGCGGTCCACTAAGGGTCGGAATGGCTATTAGCGCAGTCCCGAGGACACGAAGGCCTCAGCCCGGCGCAGCCGCTCAGGATCTCTGGTGGTCTCGCGCACCGTGTATGTACGCATGTTCAGCGGCGGCATACCCAGGTCGCTGGCGGGATATGGGGTCGGCCCGCCGCTCAGCGCTCCGTACACCAGGTGCAGGCCGTCGGCGGCGACCACCCGGGCCAGGTCCGTGACGCCAGACCCGCGACCGCATCGAAGACGAACTCGGCGCGCCCCCGGCCGCCGGCAAGGGCGAGCACCGCTCGACGACGTCGTCCGACTCGGTGACGAGCACCTCCGCCGCACCCTGCTTCAACAGCGCCTCCTGCTTGGCGGCCGTACACGTGAGGGCGATCGGTGGGGCGCCTACACGGTCGGCACCTGGATGGCGGCCAGCCCAAACACTGCTGGACGCGGCGTTCAGCAGAACTCGTGGATAACGCCCTCTACCAGCACCAATACCCACGGGCCGCACCACGTCCATGATCTCCAGGAATCGCCTGCATCTCGCACCACGAATGGCACCACGGCCGATGGCGTCCGGCATCAAGCACTGGCCACGGCCGGGAAACATGGAGAGGGCGCCCGGAGCGGACCTCCACGGACGCCCTCCCCTGACTTGGTCATGCCTCCTGGCCGCTTGCGTCGTGCGACTCCTCGTTGGTGGCCGGGGTGCGGGTTCTCTTGGGATCCGAGTGGTGGCCCAGCGCAGGCTCGGCCCCACGATCTCGGCCAACAAACGCTGCGGGGTCCACTTGTCCCCGGTCGTCTTGTCGGTCCACGCCTCGGTCGTCACGGTCGCGTGGACGAAGACCCGATCACCCTTCGCACCGACTCCACGATGTTCTCGGTGCGGGTCTTAAACGTCCGCACGACGTGGCGAGTCGGCTGGGCGTCGACCCACTCGCCGTCGCCGTTCTGCCGGCGCTCGTTGACCAGCACGGTGATCTCGGTGATCTGCTTGCCCGACGGGGTGAACCGGACCTGCGGGTCGTCGACCAGGTTGCCCTCAAAGGTCACGGTGGTACGCATGACGCTGCTCCCTTTCCTGTCTCCTGCCGGTGTTGTGCCACGTGAGGGGTAGGTCTGTGCTACTCACCGATCCTCGCCGGGCTGCTGCTCCTGCTCAGGGTGGCGGCGCCGAGGAGGTGCTCGGCGTGCTGAGCTGGGCACTGGCGAAGCCCGATCCCGGCAGCAGGTTCAGTCCCACCGCGATCCAACCCAGCGCGTTGAAGGGCCCGTATAGCGTCCCCCACTGCGCCAGGACCACCCCGGATGCCGTAGGTGACGGCCAGGGCTCGGGCAATCGCAAGCCCACCGCCGGACTCCGTGGCGGCCCTGACCAGCCAGGTCACCAGACCGATGGCGAACAGCTCCACCCCAAACCAGCGCGCCACGTAGGCGCCTTCGGGGCTGGGGCTGATGCCGTACAGGTCCAGGATCGGGCTGGCGGCCACCAGCCGCACGACGCCGTAGCCACCCGCGATCACACTGTTGAGGATGAAAACCCGCTTGCGGGTCACGACATGTTCTCCTTGTGGGGTGGCGTATGGCCGGCGGTCAGGGGCCGGGCTCGATCGACCGCAGGGGGTCGTCCTGGGCGGCGGGGTGTCACCCGACGCAGCTACTTGAGCTGGAGCAGGCCGATCGAGTTGCCGTGCGGGTCGGTGAACCAGGACGCCAGCGCGAACCCCGATGTCGGCGACCCCGTCCATGGTCCCCAGCTCGGGGAACTCCTTGATCTGGACGCCGCGTGCCCGCAACTCGGCGACCTCGTCGGCCAAGTCGTCCACGCGCCAGCATGCCTTGGTCTCCTGATCGGCGGTCCCGGTGATGCTCTTGGTGACCACCAACCGGCTGTCACCGCCACACCGGAAGGTGAGGAACTGCTCATCGGACAGCAGCACCTCCAGGCTAATTGTGTCGCCGTAGAACCTGCGGGCCACGCCGGGTCGGTCGCCAGCAGCATCACGTCGACGGGGTGGTCACTGAGCATGCGAAGTCCTCCTTGTCAGGGGGCCGCCGAGCTCATCGCCGCCGGCCGGGATCGGGGTACAGCCATCGGTGCAGCAGCCTGGTCACCCGCGGCATCACCACCCAGGTCATCAGGGACACCGTCACCAGCGTGGTGACGGCCAGCCGGGCAACCAGTGGCAGGCTCCCCAGCAATGGCCCGGAGGCGACCACGACCAGGGTGATCAGGGGAAGATCGTCACCCAGGTGAGGATGGCCATCTTGTAGGGCGGCGGCGCTGGGGTGCCTGGCCGGTTAGGCAGGGTGAACCAGGCCTCCAAGCCGGTGAGGAACTGGGTCCGCATCGGCCCGGCGACGTGGGGCTCGGCGCGTTGAAGCCACGCCGCACGCTCCTCGGACACCAACCAGCCGCGCAGGTGAGCGGCAGAATCGAAGCGGTAGACGATCCGGTACTCGCTCTGGCCGCCCGCGGGGCGGAAGACCTCTTCGCCGAGATAGCCGGGGAAGGCCCCGGCCGCGGCGCTGATATCGGCCAGGAACTTCTCGTAGGCTGCCTCGTGCCCCGGTTTGACCCGCCGCGTGATTGTGGTGGTGACCGACCCCGCCGCGTCAGCCGGCAGCACAGGATCCGAGCTCATCGGTCACCAACCCGGTTCCTGGTACCGCGGTCGGGAGCCTGCGCGGGTCGCTTCGGCCACCATCATGATCACCGCCGTGGGAGTCCAGTCCTCACGTGAGCCCGACATAGGCCGATTCCCCGAGGAAGGCGGCGGCGTTGCGACGCGCAAATTCGGCGAATGTCGTTGGGAAAATCCGCAATGCGGCGTGAGTCTCTGAATGCACGACCGCCTCGGTGCCTCGCAGACGCTCACCTGCCTGAATATCCAGCGCGTCAGCCAAGAATGGTGGAACTCCTGCTGCCAACAGCGCCTGCCTTCTTTCTTCCCGTGAGACGCTGAGATATCGAACGACCATGCCGACGGCACGCGAGATCTGCTCAGCAATCTCGTCCATCCCTAGCGCTTGTGGCCCCGACATGGCGTATACCTTCCCCTCATGACCTGGCGTGGTTAAAAGTAGATAGGCAGCCTTTGCGATGTCCGTGACATCCACAGGGACGAGCTTCGCGTCCTTCAGCGGGAGGAAGAGCGCGCCTTGCGCGAGAATCGTGGGCACTTCCCGCAGGTACTCCGTCATGAACTGGCTTGGGCGGAGATGCGTCCATGAGAGCCCGGAACGTTCCAGGTACGACTCGATTTCCGCATGCATGCTGCCAAAGATGAATGGCGTGCCCACATCCGCCGCGCTCAGGCCGGAGAACTTGACGATGTGCTGTACGCCCGAGCTCTTGGCGGCATCGATGAATGTCGACTGGGTCTCTGCCATACGTTCGTCGGAGGAGGAGATCAACAAAACCCGATCGACACCGGACAGCGCCGCTGTCAGCGTCTCCGGGCGCAACATGTCGCCCTCCACGACGTCCACTGTGGGAAATGCCTCGAATGCACGTGCATGTGCTCGATCCCTAACTAGGGCCCTCACAGGATGACTAGATCGAACAAATTCACGAATCACGCCAGCGCCGGATAGGCCGCTCGCACCTGTAACAAGAATGCTTCCACCAGCTGCGTCTGGCGCTGTCATGTCTCATACTTTCCTTTCTGCACATTGTTGCTCATACCAGATTTCTGTCCAGGCAAGGCCGGTAACGCGGCGGAGCGCCACGGAGATGCCTTCCGGACTGTTCATAAAAGTCGCGACGCCGAATCGTCCGTGGCGTCGAAGATGCAGACATGACGGATCTCTAGACGAGGCGGACCACGGCGTGCCCACCGATCCAGCTGCGACACCGGAGGCACGATCAATCGCACAACGGTGGAGGGGGCTGCCCTCCTGGGCACAGCGTTGGCGGATGTGGTCACGATGTCGGCGCTCCTCCATCGAGGGTCTAGCTGCAGCGATAGGCGAAGACGCTGTTGAGGAAGCTCGCGCGCTGTTGCGAGCCTGCGCCCGGCCAGGCCCTTCCCGCGTTGGGGTCAACCCCAAGCGCGCCCCTAAACTCTCGTTCTGAGGCTTGTACGGGTTGGTCGTGATGGCGTTGGCGAGTGTCCTTCCTCCGGGCGGAACCAGGTTGCTCTTGGAGCGCGAAGCCCAGGTCGCGGCGCTTCAGGCCTGGGTTGACGCGGCGGCGGGTAGCGGCGGTGGGCGGTTCGTCGTCATCGAGGGAGGTGCCGGCATCGGCAAGACGCGTCTGCTCGCCGAGGCACGCACGATTGCCGGCGCGGCGGGCATGCGGGTGCTCACCGCCCGCGGGAGGGAGTTGGAGGGCGAGTTCGCGTTTGGGATCGTCCGCCAGCTGTTCGAGCCGGTGGTCGCGTCCGCCTCTCCGGATCTGCGTGCGGAGCTGCTGTCGGGGCCTGCCGCCCTCGTTGGACCGCTCTTCGGAGCCTCGCGGCTCTCCGCGTCACAGGACGCGCCTTCTGAGGGCCCCTTCGCAATTCTGCACGGCCTGTACTGGCTCGCGGCCAATGTGGCCTTTCAGCATCCGACGCTGATTGCGTTTGGATTGCGGTCTGTTCAGGGCAGCAGTGCCAGCTTGCCCACGGTGGCCCGCGCTTCTAGCTCCGCGAGTGCTTTCGGCCCCTCGGCCAGCTCATGCACGGTGGGCTGGCCAGGGCCGAGCACGCCGGCCGCGACGAGCCCGAACAACTGGCCCATGACCTCGCCGAAGATCTGCGGTGCGGCCTGGATCAGCGTGCCGATGTTCAGGCCGATGACGTGGATCTGGTGCTTGTAGACCAGTTCCCAGTTGGTGATCGCGGCTTCGCCGCCGGCCAGGCCATACACGACGACCCGGCCGGTGACCCGCTTGGTCGCGGCCAGGCTGGCGTCGAGGGTGGCGCCGCCGACCGACTCCAGTACCAGGTCGGCGCCCGCGCCGCCGGTCAGCAGCAGGACCTCGGCGGCGATGTCCCCGCCGCGGGAGTCGATGACGTGGTCGGCGCCCAGCGCCCGCACCACCTCGTGCTTGCCTGGCGAGGCCGTGGCGATCACCGTCGCGCCGTAGTGTTTGGCCATCTTCACCGCGGCCTGGCCGGTCCCGCCGGCCGCGGCGTGGATTAGCACGGTCTGCCCTGCGGTGACGTCGCCCAGTGGCTTGAGCGCCGCCAGTGCGGTTGGCCAGTTCACGACCAGGCCTAGGGCCTGCTCGTCGGCCCAGCCCGTCGGCACCGGCACCTGGGCGGCCGCGGGCAGCACCATGTACTCGGCGAAGGCGCCGCCTTTGACGCCGACGCCGATGACGTGGGCGCCGGGCTCCAGGTCTGTCACCCCCTGGCCAACGGCGGTGACTTCACCGGCGCCCTCGATCCCCGCCAGATACGGCGGGTGCGGGCCGCCTGCGAACGTGCCGCGGGCCTGTGAGACGTCGACGAAGTTAACCCCGGCGGCGGTGACCCGGATCAGGACCTCGCCAGGGCCTGGACTCGGTACCGGCGCGTCGGTGATCAGGCAAAGATCCTGCGGGCCGTTCAGCGACGTCTGCTGCAGGGCGCGCATGGTGGTGGGGATGCTCATGACGATCGGCTCTCTTTGTTTATCGAACGACCAACAAACCGTGTCACGGCTGTTCGGTGCAAGTCAAGGTAAAGTTGGTCGAACGACAAACAAACCTGGAGGACGCTGGATGGCTGCTCGCGGCAGGCCGCGCACCTTCGACCCGGACACCGCCCTGCGCCAGGCGTTGGACCTGTTCTGGGAACGGGGCTACGAGGGCACCTCGCTCAACGACCTGGCCCAGGCCATGGGAATCGCCTCAGCCAGCATCTACGCCTGCTTCGGCGGCAAGCAGGACCTGTTCCGCAAGGTCATGGCGCTCTACGGCACGACCTCCGGTGAGCCGCCCAGGCGCGCGCTGCGCGAACAGCCGACCGCACGCGCCGCGATCCACGCCATGCTTCGCGCCACCGCCGACCAGATCACCCACCCGGACACGCCGCACTACTGCATGCTCATCCTGGCCGCGCCCACCGGCGCCCTGGAAAACCACGCGGTCCGGGAGTTCCTAGCCGACCGCAGGCGCGACCAGCTCACCACCATCAAAGACCGGCTCGCCCGCGGCATCACCGACGGCGACCTCACCGCGCCGCCCGCCAGCCTCGACGCCATCGCCCGCTACTACACCACCATCGTGCAAGGCCTATCCATACAAGCCCGCGACGGCGCCACTCGCGACGAGCTGGAAGCGATCATCACCTGCGCGATGGCCGCCTGGGACACACTCACCTCCGCGCCATCACACCCAGTGAGCTAGACAACCACCGGCAAGCACCCAAACGAGCACTCGTCCGCCGCAGGTGTCGCGCACCAGAGCGGCGCACCGACTCCCGGCCTGGCCCCGCAACATATGCGGCCTAGCCGATCACCGCCGCGGCTGGGCTGTGGTTTCTCGTCAGCCTGTGGCACGGCACCCGCCCGGCCGGGCTGCTGTTCGGCCGCCCGCTGATGGAGCCGATCATGCCGACCCGCCGGGACTGGGACGAGATGTGGGACAACGAGCCGGTGTTCCGCCGTTGCTGGCGGGTCGTGACCGCGATCTGGTCGGTCACGCTCCTGCTCGACGCCGTGGTCCGGGTCGTCACGGCGTACACGCTGCCCGTCGACGTCGTGCCCGGCCTGAACGGCGCGCTGTGGA
>DASRHY010000256.1:0-2748 GCA_035650275.1 Kribbellaceae bacterium
GTCGAACAAACCTCAACAACTACGTATACGGCACGCAGAGCACCCCCCGCCAGCACTTTCTGCCCAAGGGACGCCTCGCCCATTCCGCCACGGGGACCGGATCTACAAGGAGCACGAGCACTCGACTCGCAGGATCGACTCGCGGTGACGGCGATCATGGGGGACTGTCCGAGTAACGGTGTAACTGGTCCGACACGCCGACTGTGTTCGGCGGAAGGGACCAGCAGTGACCGACACAGTGGAGCCCGTGGCTCCGATTGATCAGCAGCAGCTCGCGCAGGCCGCTGCAGCGAGTGGCGGCGAGTCCGTCAGGACTGCGCCGAGCAGCAGGGTGGCGGCGGTCACCATGCCGCCTTGGTTAGCGTGTGCTTATGTCTGGGAACCTCCAGTTCAGGTCTTGGACTAGGCGTCCGCTCGGTGTCTTCAGCACCGGCGGGCGCCGCTCATGTTGTGGCTGCAGTTCGGGTTCCAGCTCGCAAGCGTCCATCCAGGTACGCATCACGACGTCCGCTCATGCCGATGATCGGACGTACGAGTCACACCGCACTGGTATTGATGCAGAACTCGTTGCCCTCGGGGTCGGCCATCGTCACGTTGGTGTCGATCCGGTACAGTTCCACGGCCCCGCGGTCGACTAGCCGGGTGACCTCAGCCTCAAGATCGTCGCTGCGCAGATCCAGGTGCAGTCGGTTCTTGTGTCGCTTCGGCTCAGGAACTCGTTGGAACAAATAGCGAGGCCCCTCACCTAGCGCCGGTTCCACCAGGACCATTGGATCGTCCTCAGGATCGAAGACGCCCATGTCGCGCAATCTCTCCAACTCTGCGGAGTCATACGGTGCGACGCGGTATCCGTCGAGCGTCGATGCCCACCAGCGCGCCAGGGAAGCTGGCCTCTCACAGTCGAAGACGATGTCATCCAGGCGAGCCACCGACTCAAGTTAGCACCGCTCCGTGACCGCGTGACGCCGTGCTCTGGGCGTGCCCAGGCCCCAATCCGAGGCACCCTCAGGCCGCTGATCGGGCACACCGAGGTGCCGTTGAGCGCGGGATCGTCAGCTCGGTTCCAGTGTGGGCTGCTAGTGGGGATCAGGACCCCAGATTGATAGGTCGCCACCGGGCAGACAAACGACCAAGGAGCCGTCGTCCTGCCGCCACTGCCACGCCTCGAAGTCCTGGCTGGCGGGAACCTCAAGGCGACTGCACCCTGCCAGCTCGACTGCCAGGCTCCCTCTTCGTTCACCGCTACAGCGGAAACACGCACACACGCAACATCGGCAAGAGCCTCGCTGCGGCGTCGGCCGACAGCGGCTTACTACCCGAGTCTCCCCGTCTTGAGAGGTGACTTCGAGGGTGCCCTCGATCGTGACCTCCGGAAAGCGCCGCCCCATCGAAGTCGAGGCGGGCACCTGTTGCGAAGCAGATCTGGATAAGGGATCGACCGACGGTGGTGCTGAGTGCCTGGGACGCAGGCACGACCGAGCTCCGACGAGGGCAGTTGCCATCTTGCCGGACGCAACGTCCGCACATGGGCCATTAGCGGGCCCGCCGAAGCACCTCGCCCGACCCTAATCACTTGCCGTGGTTGCTTGCCTGAGCTATTTTCGGCTTGTGCAAGCAAGAACGTTCACCGAGCAGGCGCGCCGCAAGCAGATCGTCGACGCGGCGATCGAGACGATCGCCGAGATCGGGTATGCCAAGGCGTCGTTCGCGCGGATCGCGGAGCGCGCCGGGCTGAGCAGCACCGGGCTGATCTCGTACCACTTCGCGAACAAGAGTGAGCTGATCGAGCAGGCCGCGCTGAGCGTGATCACCGACATCGGCGGGTTCGTGCACGTCCGGGTGACCGCCGCGACGACGGCGCCGGACCGGCTGCGGGCGTACATCATCGGCACGACCGAGTTCATCGGCACCCACCGCACCCAGATGCGGGCGCTGCTCGACATCTTCCTCAACGGCGGACTGGGCTACGACGGCTCGGACGAGCAGCAGGTGCTGTCCCCGATCGAGCAGCTGCTCACCGATGGTCAGAACAGCGGCGACTTCCGCGACTTCGACGTGCGGGTGATGGCGACGGCGATCCAGCGGGCAGTCGACGGGCTGCCACTGCTCCTGCAAGCGCACCCGGACGTCGATCCTACCTCGTACGGCGAGGAGCTGGTCACGTTGTTCGACCTGGCCACGAGGCCGCCAAAATGAGCCGCCGGATGGCCGCGCTGGGGCGGACCGTGACGAACCTGGCCTGGGGACTGGCGGCGCCGATTGCCGGGTTCTACCTGCTGCGCGCACTCGGCATCGACGCGCTCGTCGCGCTGCTGGCCGGGGCCGCGGCGACGCTACTCGGGCTGCTGGTCCGGCTGGCCAGGACCCGGCGACTCGACGGGCTGGTCGCGATGTTCGGGTGTCTCACGTTGGTCAGCCTCGGGGTATCGCTGCTCGACGGCAGCCCGCGGTTCCTGCTCGCCAAGGACGGGCTGATCACCGCCGCGGCCGGGCTGTGGTTCCTCGTCAGCCTGTGGCACGGCACCCGCCCGGCCGGGCTGCTGTTCGGCCGCCCGCTGATGGAGCCGATCATGCCGACCCGCCGGGACTGGGACGAGATGTGGGACCACGAGCCGGTGTTCCGCCGTTGCTGGCGGGTCGTGACCGCGATCTGGTCGGTCACGCTCCTGCTCGACGCCGTGGTCCGGGTCGTCACGGCGTACACGCTGCCCGTCGACGTCGTGCCCGGCCTGAACGGCGCGCTGTGGA
>DASRHY010000257.1:0-5456 GCA_035650275.1 Kribbellaceae bacterium
CTCATCGCCTGGCTCGAAGCGCTCTGATTATGCCGACCTCGGCAGAGCGAAACCCCCGCCCCGCAAGCGATCCACCATCAACATCGGCATAATCCGAAGTTCGGCATAATGCACCTTATGCCGACGTCGGCATAAAGAGCACAAAATCAGAAACGTCCGGGACCGGCTGCCGGAGAAGCTGCGTTCACTGGTACAGGCCCGCATGCGCCAGGCCTACCACGCCGACTCGGCGCTGGCCGCCGAGGCGAAGTTGACCGCGCTGGCCAAGGAACTGGACAAGACCCACCCCGGTGCGGCCGCGTCGCTGCGCGAAGGTCTACAAGAGACACTCACGGTGTTGCGGCTCGGTGTCCCACCCACGCTTGCCCGCACGCTGCGCTCGACGAACCCGATCGAGTCGATGATCTCCATCTGCCGCACCCACTCGACCAACGTCAAACGCTGGCGCGACGGACAGATGGCGCTTCGCTGGTGCGCCGCCGGCATGGTTGAGGCCGCCGGCCAGTTCCGCCGCGTCAACGGCCACCTGCACCTGCCCAAACTTCGCGACGCACTGGAGCGTCACTTCCGCCAAGATGTCACACCCGTACGCCACAATCAGACCAAGACCGCGGCCTGACGATCACCGGGCCGCCACCGAAGTTCTACGGAACTTGGGACATGCTCCCGCGTATGGGGGATAGGCATTTTTGAATAACGTTCCTTGTGTTTGCCTGTAATCGATTGCTATCTTTGCGGTGCCTAGCGCTCCTACGGGGGAGGCACGACATGCTGATCGGTCTGCGTATGCGTTCGTTTCTCGCCGCCGGACTTGGCCTGGGCCTGATGGCCGGACTCGCGGTGGCGATCGCGACGCCGAGCGTCGCGGCGGCAGCACCGTGCACGAACAGCGCCGATTACCTGTGGCACAAAGACATCCGCTGCATCAACCAGGTCTACCTCGGCAGCCGGGGACGCGGGCTGATGGACGACGTGCGCTGCCGGGTCGACGGGCCGGGATTGCCGGTTGGGCCCAACGTCCCGCCGTACTGGCCGCGGCAGTGCGGTGGCAACGGCCTGGGCATCGAAGCCATCGGACAGGCCCGCGCGGTCTCGTACCTCAACCGGAAACTGCGCGGCTTTGGCGACAACGAGCCGGGCATCATTCCGGATGTCCAGTGGGAAGTGGAGATCAAGGGCAAGCGGGCCGACATCCTGTACTACAACCGTTCCAGTACCACGTTCGTCGACGTGATCGAGGCCAAGCAAACCACCAACAACGACTTCAACCAGTGGGACGGCCAGCTCGACAACAGGTACATCAACCCATTGCTGGGCATGGGCATGACGAACGTGCGCCGCGGGATCGTCCTCGATCAGTGGGGTGAGTACCGCGACGACTTCTACGTCTCCGACAACAAGGACCAGTGCGATACTGACGAGGACCTGATCCGCCACTTCAAAGCGACCACGCCCGAGCCCGGACTGCTCCAGATCGAGGAGATCACTGAGGACCGCCGCTGTTCCGATGGGACCAACCAGTCGCCGGGCGACTTCGGCGATGCCGAGGGCGAGCTCGACGACGAGGAGACCGATGATGCGACGGGTATCATCGGCCTGAAGAAGTTCTTCTCGAAGATCTTCGGCGAGCCGCACATCGTCACCGTCGACGGCTTACAGTACGACCTGCAGTCCGTGGGCGAGTTCGTGCTGGCCGAGTCGCCGCGCTACGACCTTACGATCCAGGTGCGCTTCGTGGCCCGGCGCGACAACGTGTCGGTCCTGGACCGGGCGGCGATGTACGTCAATGAGCATCTCGTTGAGGTGGGCGGCGGAGCCGGGCGGCTCCTCGTGGACGGCCAGCCGGTGAGCTTGGCCTCGGGCCATACGCTGGCGCTGGGCAGCAACACCGGCGTCATCCGGCAGCTCGACACCTACTACATCCTGTGGGACGGTCCGAGCGGTCCGACGTTCCGGTGGGACGGGGACTGCTGCCACGCTGGCCTATGGATGCCGCCGACGGCCAGCTCGGACCTCATCGGCCTGCTCGGTAACGCCGACGGCCAGTCCCGCAACGACCTGCGGCTGCGCGACGGGACGGTGCTGCCGGCCAACGCCGCCCCGAACGTGCTCCACGGCACCTTCGCCGACTCTTGGCGGATCTCCGACAACGAGTCGTTCTTCACCTACGGCGCCGGCGAGACGACCGCGACGTTCACGGACGTGACGTTCCCGTCCGCGATCGTCACCGTGCACGATCTCACCCAGGAACAGCAGGTGCTGGCCTCCCAGTACTGCGAGAGCGTCGGCGTGCCGGCAGGCGCGGCCTTCTCGGCCTGCATGCTGGACATGGCGCTGACGGCGAACACCAGCTTCGCCGCGATGGCCGCCCAGCAGGTGGCGGTCCCGGTTGATCCGCGCGCCTCCACGCTCGACGCCACCGGTCACCTGGCCGTGGACTTCCAGACCGACCCGCTCCCCACAAACCTGGCCCCGTCGGCGCTGACCCAGGACGCGGCAACCGGCCGGTTCGCGGGCTCGTTCAGCGGTTCCGCCCTGTACCGGTTCTTCGTGCAGGAGCTGGCGTCGCACATGTCCGGCACCCTGGCGTTCGACCTGCTAACCCTGGGCGACTGGAACGCCGACCCCGATGTGGAGCAGGTGGCCGTGCTCACGGACCGGGCCAATCCGATTACGGTCAAGCCGAGCACGTTGACGCCCAACCGGACGGGCACCCTGGCCAACGGCGTGCCGTTCGCCGTCTATCGGGTCAGCGTGCCATTCAACCACACGAAGAGCCAGATCGAGGTCACGGTGTCGGCGGCGGGGGCGGATGGCCTGGCCGGCCAGGGCTTCGGCGTGGACAACTTAACGCTGGACGTGACCATCCTGCCCCCGCAGTCGTTCTCCGTCGCGCTGCCGTTCACCGCCTCCGACGGCGCGCCCGCCGCGGGCGCGGGTAACCTCGAGACGCAGGTGTCGCATGACCAGTACCAGTTCGGCGTCACCGCGGGGCAGGCCGTGTACGTCGACGTGCAGGCCTGCCCGCAGACCAGCTACCTGCGATGGTCCCTTGTGGACCCGACCGGCCTGGCCGTCGCGTCGGGTCGGTGCGGCGACGGGCGTACCATGGCGCTGACAGCCGGGTCCTACCGGCTCATCGTGCAGACCGAGCAGGAGACCCTCGGCACCTACCGGGTCGCGGTGTTCGAGGTGCCGCCGGTACAGAGCTTTGCCGTCTCGCTTCCGTTCAGCATCGCCAACGGCACACCGGCCGCTGGCGCCGGCAACCTCGAGACCAAGGCATCCCAGGACGAATACTCGTTCGCGGTCGCGCAGGACCAGACACTCTACCTCGACGTGCGCTCCTGCCCGGCCACCGGCAGCGCCTCGCTGACCTGGAAGCTGTTGGGCCCCGCGGGAACCAGCGTGGTCAACGGGGCCTG
Organism: Kribbellaceae bacterium; assembly: GCA_035650275.1. Lineage (GTDB taxonomy): Bacteria > Actinomycetota > Actinomycetes > Propionibacteriales > Kribbellaceae > DASRHY01. The sequence continues at coordinate 3,426 of DASRHY010000257.1, forward strand.
CGGCGACGCGAGCGCCGCCGCGCTGCAGGCCGGCACATACCGGCTGGCCGTCACGCCCGGCAACGAGGCCACCGGCGCCTACACCATCGACGTCTACGACGTGCCGGCCGACGCCACCGGGGCGGTCACCATTGGCGCCGCCACGTCCACGCTGGCCATCCCGTCTGTCGGGCAGAACGGCTACTGGACGTTTACCGGGTCCACCGGGCAGCGGGTCTACTTCCGGTTCACCGGGGGCACATTCGGCGGCTCCACCAACGCCGAGGTGACCATCCGTCGGCCCGACGGGGGCACCCTGGCCAGCACGGCCTCGTGCGGAACGTCGTGCTGGTTCGACACCCTCACGCTGCCGGTCGACGGGACCTACCGCGTCTACGTCAACCCCCAGGGCTCGGCCATCGGAGCGCTCACGGCCCAGCTGTACGAGGTGCCGGCCAACACCGCGGGCACGGTGGCCGTCGGTGGAGCGACGTCGACGCTGGCGACGCCGTCGATTGGGCAGAACGGGGTGTGGAGCTTTACGGGCGTGGCCGGTCAGCGGGTGTACTTCCAGTTCTCCGGCGGCACGTTCGGTAGCTCGACCAGCGCACAGGTAACCCTCCGGCGGCCGGACGGCACGTCGCTGACCAGCTCCTCCGGGGTTTGTGGCGTGTCGTGCTCGTTCGACACCCTGGTGCTTCCCGTCGACGGCACGTACACCATCCTGCTCGACCCGCAGGCCGCGGCGGTGGGGTCGCTGACCGCCCGGCTGTACGAGGTGCCGGCCAACACCGCGGGCACGGTGACCGTGGGCGGAGCGACGTCGACGCTGGCGACGCCGTCGATCGGGCAGAACGGGGTGTGGAGCTTCGCTGGCGCGGCCGGTCAGCGGGTGTACTTCCAGTTCACCGGCGGCACGTACGGCAGCTCGAGCGTGGCGGGGATCACCATCCGCAAGCCGGACGGCACGTCGCTGACCAGCTACCCGGGGTGCGGCGTCTCGTGCTCGTTCGACACCCTGGTGCTTCCCGTCGACGGCACGTACACCATCCTGCTCGACCCGCAGGCCGCCGCCGTGGGGTCGCTGACCGCTCAGATTCTGTCCGTGCCGCCGACCGCCTCCGACAACGTCGTCACAATCGGCGGCCCCACGTCGATCGCGACCACCACCGCGTCGGGCCAGAACGCCACCTGGAGCTTCGCTGGCGTGGCCGGTCAGCGGGTGTACTTCCAGTTCTCCGGCGGCACGTTCGGTAGCTCGACCAGCGCACAGGTAACCCTCCGGCGGCCGGATGGGACGAGCCAGACCAGCTCGAATTCCTGCGGCGTGTCGTGCTCGTTCGACACCCTGGTGCTTCCCGTCGACGGCACGTACACCATCCTGCTCGACCCGCAGGCCGCCGCGGTGGGGTCGCTGACCGCCCGGCTGTACGAGGTGCCGGCCAACGCGACGGCCACGGTGACCGTGGGCGGAGCGACGTCGACGCTGGCGACGCCGTCGATCGGGCAGAACGGGGTGTGGAGCTTCACGGGCGCAGCCGGTCAGCGGGTGTACTTCCAGTTCACCGGCGGCACGTACGGCAGCTTCACCGCAGCGGGGATCACCATCCGCAAGCCGGACGGCACGTCGCTGGCCAGCTACCCGGGGTGCGGCGTGTCGTGCTCGTTCGACACCCTGGTGCTTCCCGGCGACGGCACGTACACCATCCTGCTCGACCCACAGGCCGCCGCCGTGGGGTCGCTGACCGCCCGGCTGTACGAGGTTCCGGCCAGCGACGCGTCCAATCAGGTTACGATCGGCGGCCCCACGTCGATCGCGACCACCACTGGGCCCGGCCAGAACGCCACCTGGAGCTTCGCCGGCGCGGCCGGTCAGCGGGTGTACTTCCAGTTCTCCGGCGGCACGTTCGGTAGCTCGACCAGCGCACAGGTAACCCTCCGGCGACCGGATGGGACGAGCCAGACCAGCTCGAATTCCTGCGGCGTGTCGTGCTCGTTCGACACCCTGGTGCTTCCCGTCGACGGCACGTACACCATCCTGCTCGACCCGCA
>DASRHY010000258.1:0-6510 GCA_035650275.1 Kribbellaceae bacterium
GCCGGTGTCGCTCGTGCCGAGGCGGATGAACGTCGGTGTCCGGGTGAGGTCGGCGGTGTAACCCTTCAGGTCGGCCGGGCCGGTGACGGTACGCCGCTGCTGCACGTCGTACCACCGTCCGGCTGGCAGATGGATGTCCCGGCTGTTGCGGTCGGTGAGTACAGGCGCGGCAAGCAGGGAGTCGCCGAGCAGCCATTCGTCGTCGATCGGGTAGGCCGCCTGGTCGCCGGGATCATTGAAGAACAACGGTTTCATGATCGGCTCGCCGGTGCGGACCGCGCGATCGACCTGTTGCTGGATGTACGGTGCCAATCGCTCGTGGGTACCGATCGCCGCCTTGTAGAGGTCGACGGTCTGCTGGTCGTAGGTGCGACTGCCGGACGGGTTGGAGACCCCGAGCGGCGAGCTCGACGAGTACATCAGCGGCATCAGCGACGCCGCCTGGGCCCACCGCACCAGGACCTCCTTGGCCGGTGGCGGCTGGCCGAGCGAACCGCCGATCATGTCGGTCTCGACGAACGGGTAACCGATCGTGCTGATCGCCAGGTTCTGCGCCACCGCGGCCTGCAGCGAGTTCCAGTCGGTGCCCTTGTCGATCTGCCGGGTGACGAAGCCGTACCGCTGCGAGCCGGTCCAGGAGATCCGTACGCCGGCGCCCTGCTGGTCGAACTCGTCGGTCAGCTGCGCGCCGAGGGTCAGGTAGTCCAACGGCGTGTGGCCGGGGTACGTCGCACAGCGTTCGTCGAAGAACCGGGTGTCGAACTTGAACCCGTCGACGCCGTACGTCTGCTCGAGTTCGTGCAGCTTGCCGGCGTACCACGCGCGGGCTTCTGGGTTGCCGAGGTCGACGATGCCGGCGGTGCCGTTCCACCAGGTGACGCTGCAGGGCTGGCTCGGGTCGGTCTTGGACCTGAGCAGGTAGCCGTGCTGGGCGGCGTACTGGTAGTTGGCGGCGTCGTTGTTGATCCACAGCGTGACCCACAGGCCGAAGTCGTAGCCCATCGCATGGATCTGGTCGGACAGCCCCTTCGGGTCGGGGAACTTGTCGTTGAACGTGAAGTCGCCGTAGTGGCTCATCCAGCCGTCGTCGACCTGGATCGCGTGACCCCGGATGCCCGCGTCGTGCAGGCCCTTCGCCCACGACAGCGTCGAGGCCTGTGAGACGGTCGTGTAGAACTGCGCCCAGGAGTTCCACAGCGGCTTGGCATATTGCGCGTCGGTCGCGTCGCTCTTGGTCGGTGTGCCGGTGATGCCGATGTAGTCGGCGTACACGTCACGCGGCGCGCGCTCGACGAACACCGTCGAGTCCATCGTGGCGCTACTGGTCAGCGTGTAGCTGAAGACCCCTTGTTGTACGGCGTTCGTCGAGGTGTCCATCACATCGCGTGTGTTCACCCACAGGCCGGTGCCACGCTGGGTGAACCAGAACGGATCGGTCATCAGGTACTCGGCCGGACCCATCTGAGTGTCGCGGACCCTGCCGGAGTCAAGCGGCCACGGCTGCGCGGTGTACGGCCCGCCGTCGTCGGTCTGCGCCTCGCCCTGGCCGTACCAGTGGCCGGCCGAGGCGAGGAGGTAGTGGCTCGCGACCTGGTCCGCCGCGGCCGGGCCGGCGACCGACCACGTCATCCGGTACCGATCCGCATCCGGAGCGATCCGGTAGGCCACCGTGTCGCCCGCGGCGGTGGTCGCCAGCGTGAGATCAAGGACGCCGTCGTGCCACGAGGCGGCCTGCACCGCCGTCGCGGTCACCCAGCCGGTCGCGGTCCGGAACGCGGCCGGGCCCGACGAGCCGGACGTCCCGGCTGTCGTCTGCAGAACGGTGGCGCCGGCCCGTTTGGTGGTGATCCGGAACGGCGACTTCGCGACCTCGACCGTGTAGCCGGGCGAGTCGTTCCCGGCGGGCACGGTGAGGATCAATGTGTCGCCGAGATCGCGGAATCCGGTCACCGGCGATGCGGCGCCGTCTGCTGACGGCGCGGCGGTCGCCGCCGCTGTGATGAAAGTCGCGGCCAGCACTGCCGGAAGCAAGGCGGCTAGCAACAGAGCTGGTAGACGGGGCGAGCGAACGCTCATCTCGACTCCCTTCCGAACGGCGGGGTCGGAACTCCTCGGAGCCGGCCCGGAGGGATATGGGCGGAACCTGCGGTGCGCGATTGTGCCTGCAAGCCGATCACACGGACCATGTCCACGCAACGCTCGGCGTGTCTAAGCGGCGTCTCCAGCGGGAAGATCTCGCTCACCGTCGGGTACGCCGACTTGGCGCCCGCGGACTCGTGGCTTCGTGACCGTTGTTCACTTCGTCGATTGCAATCCGGACTCCGGGGTACCAGAAACCGACGGGGCAACAAGGGAACATTGGAAGGAGCCCCGTGCGATCCCTGCGTGTGCTTGTGCGCAAGCGCGAAGCCACACTCTTCCTCCTCATCGGTGGGAGCATCGCTGTGCTCGGCCACGCTTTGCTGGTGTTGCTGATCGGGCTCGGGGTGGTGCCCGGCGTGGCGAACGCGGTTCAGATCGTGGTGACGCTGCAGCTCAGCTTCGTGGCCCACGACGCCCTGACCTGGCGGTGGCGTACGCACGAACGGCGGCCTCGCCGGCTGAGCCGGTGGTGGCGGTTCCAGGCCGCCCGCAGTGCCAGCGCGGTACTGAGCCTGGCCTTCTTTCCGTTGTTGTCGCCGGTGGTCGGCACGGCCGCGGCGTACTGGGGTCTGCTCGCGTGCGGGACGGTCGCCAATTTCTGCACCGACCGGTTCTGGTCGTTCACCCATCGATCCCGAGACAGCTCAGGTGGACCCATGGAGGCTCCTGCCGCTGATCACCGCGCACGTAGCCGTCCTGCCGTCCGGGTGGCGGCCGGCCTGGCGGTCCTGGTCGTGCTGGTCGGGACGGCTGCGGCATTCGTCGACGCGTTCCTTGTCGTGGTCTCGCTGTTCATGCTGCTCGTCGCGGTGACCACGCTGGCGTTCCAGCTCTACAAGTGGTGGCGGCCGCAGAACAACGATCCGGGACGGTACGGCGACCCGGACGCTCCCCAGCTGCCGGGCGTGATCCTGGTGCCGATGCGCCACGAGGAGGCCGTCGCGGGTCAGACGCTGGAGCGACTGGCCAACCTCGACCATCCCGAGTACCGGGTGATGCCGATCATCGATCACCCGGACGATCCGGGCACGGCCGCGATCGCGCATGCCAAGGCGGCCGAGTACCCGGATCGGGTGCTGGTGGCGCCGTACCCGGAGGACACCGACCGGCACAACAAGCCGATCGGCCTCAACGCCGCCGTCCGGCAGCTCGAGGCGATGGAGATCGACTATGAGTGGATCGGCATCGCCGATGCGGAAGACCTGTTCCACACCGGATTGCTGCGCATGGTCGACTACCGGTTCCGCCGCACCGGCGCGGGCATCGTGCAATGCGGCGTGCAGCTCATGAACTTCAGTGCCCACCCGGGCCAGATGCCGCTGCCGGCCGGTCGGTTGCCGCGGCTGCGCCGCTGGCTGCGGGCCAACACGTCGGGCTGGTGGCGCGCGGCCAACGTGCTGGAGTACTACAAGTGGTTTCAGTCCCGGCTCAAGCTGCAGGCCGCCGTCAAGGTGATGCCGCTGGGCGGCAACACCGTGTTCTTCCGGCGCCCGTTCCTCGACGCACTGCACAAGCGGTACGGCGCCTCGTGGGACGAGGACTGCCTGACCGAGGACTGCAAGATCGGCATCGTCGCCTCGGTGCTCGGCTACGACGTCGACGTGGTCTACGTCGACGAGATGGTCACCCGCGAGGAGACTCCGGACACCCTGGGCGGCCTGGTCCGGCAGCGGGTGCGCTGGATGCAGGGCTTCATCCAGGTCTTCACCGAGGGTGAGTGGCTCGCGCTGCCCCGGCCGTGGCAGAAGGTGCTCGCCGTCTACGTCCTGGGGTTCCAGTTCTTCCAGGCCTTCGCGATCGTCTTCGCGCCGTTCGCGCTGGCCCTCGCGCTGTGGCACAAGGCCCCGATCGCGGTGGCGTTGCTGGCCTGCCTCCCGCTGGGCATCAGCCTGCTCACGATCGCGCTGGACCTGCTGATGCTGCACCAGTTCGGCCGGACCTTCGAGCAGAAGGTACGGCTGCGCGACTACCTGGGTGTCGCCATCGGCGCCTACCCGTACCAGTTCGTGCTGTCGGTGGCGGGGTCGTGGGCGCTGCTGCGGCACCTGCAGGGGCGCAACAACTGGGTGAAGACCGCCCATTCCGGCGCGCACCTGACGACGGCACCCGACCGCGCCGGCGCCCAGGTGACAGCGGCGCCGGAGGAGGCCGCATGACCGGCGCGACCACGGTGGTCGTGCCGCCGGTCACCGAAGCCCGGGCGCCGTCGTTGCGCGGCCGGATCCGGCGCGGCGCTCGGACGTGGATCAGGCGGCACTGGATCAGCATCTTGGTCCTGCTGCCGCTTCTCGCCATCGTCGGGATGGTGCACGGCCTCGGCATGGCGACCTACCCGCGGTACGTCGACGACCCCGGGACCTACCTGTCGCAAGCCTGGTCCCTGCAATACGAGCAGCGGCTCTCGCCGTACTCGTACTTCTACGACCACGCCCCCGCGGGGTGGATCCAGCTCGCAGCCTGGTCCGCACTCACCAACGGCTTCAACCGGCACGACTCGGCGATCGATTTCGGCAACGAGTGCATGCTGATCGCCAAGGTGGCCAGTACCGCGCTGCTGTTCGTGCTCGGCCGCCGGCTCGGCCTCGGCCGGATCGCGGCGACCGGCGCCGCCCTGCTGTTCGGCCTGTGCCCCTTGGAACTGGTCTACGGACGGTGGACCTACCTCGACAACCTGGTCACACCGTGGCTGCTGCTGGCGTTCGTGCTGGCCTACTCGCCGCGCCGCAGTATCGCCGCCGCGGTCGGCGCCACGTTGGCGTTCGGGATGGCCGCGCTCACCAAGGAGACGGCGCTCGTGGTGCTGCCGGCGTTCATCTGGGCGATGGCGCAGAACCTGGACCGGCGCAACCGGGCCCACCTACTGGTCACCTCGGCCTTCGCGGGCTTCCTACTGATGGCGCTGTACCCCCTGCTGGCCCTGTTCAAGGGCGAGCTGTTGCCGGGCCCCGGACACAACAGCCTGATCGGCACCGCGATGTGGCAGCTCGCCGACCGGGCCGCCAGCGGCTCGGTGCTCGACCCGCACAGCGCGACCACCAACCAGCTGCACAACTGGCTGCAGTACGACCAGTGGCTGCTGCTGCTCGGCCTGGCCGCGATCCCGCTCACACTGCTGGTCCGTCGGTTGCGCCCCGTGACACTCGTGCTGGTCATCCAGTGGCTGGTCATGGTCCGCGGCGGATACGTACCGTTCATGCACGTCATCAACCTGCTGCCGTGGAGCGCGCTGCTCGTCGCCGGCGCCGTCAGCACCATCGCCGGAAGCCCGACCCTGGTGCCGACCGGATGGCTGCGAGCAGCGAGCGGCGCCGCGCACCGCCTACGGGTCGGTGTCGCCGTAGTGCTGACGGTCGGCCTGGTCGCCGTCACCAGCGTGTCCTGGGTGCCGCGCCTGCAGCCGATGATGACCGTCACCCAAGAACAGCCGCTGCGCTCGGCCACTACCTGGCTGGCCGACAACGTCCCGCGGAACAACGTCATCGTCGTACACGACAGCATCTGGACCGACCTCGTCCACCGCTACGGCTTCAACCCGCGGCCGATCATGATCTACAAGCTGGACAGCGACCCCGCGGTCCGCGACAACCTCGGACGCGTCGACTACCTGGTCGTGCCCGACTGGTACTACCTCATCGGCGACGCGGCGCAGAAGTACCCGACCCTGGTGGAGGCACGCAAGCACGCCGTCGTGGTGGCGACCTTCGGCGCTGGTTCCGACCGGGTCCAGATCTTCCGCGTCAGCGACCACTGGAAGCCGTCGTCATGACCGGCCCGCGCAGCCGACTGGTCACCGGTCTGGTCACATGCCTCGTCGTCGCGGCGCTCGGCGCCGGATGCGGACACCAGCCCGACACCTCCCTGCACCCCGACCCGCCGAACATCCGGTATGCACCCCTGCGTCACCCCTTCCACGACGCGACCCTGTACGTCGACACCAACACCGCCGCCGCCCGCTGGCAGCAGGCGCACGGCGCGGACTGGCTGGATCCGATCACCAGCCGGCCCCAGGCCCGCTGGATCAACGGCCCCCGTGATCTGGCCGGGGTGCCACGCCTGGTCACCCGCGCCAGGGATCGCGGCGAACTCCCGGTCTTCGTGGCTTACTACATCCCCAACCGCGGCTGCACCGACTTCAAACAGGGCGCGCCTGACTCCGCGGCCTACGACGCGTATCTCCGCGACCTGGTCGACGCCCTCGGCGCGGTCTCCTCGGTGATCGTGCTCGAACCGGACGCAGCCGCCGCCGACTGCTACAACGCCGCCCGCGGCAAACTCCTCACCCGCGCGGTCAAGGCGTTGACCAGCGCCGGGCACTCGGTCTACCTCGACGCCGGGCACGCCCGCTGGCGCCCCCCCGGCGAGATGGCC
>DASRHY010000259.1:0-5166 GCA_035650275.1 Kribbellaceae bacterium
GCCCCTCTAGTGTGGATGTATGGTCGTGGCGCGTCAAGCGGGCGGGGTACGCGCGTAACCGGCCCCCGCCAGCCAAGAGTGCCCCCCACCCCAAGTGCCATCCGGGCCGTGCGTCGCTGTGGGGGCCACCAGCGCGCAGTACGGGGCTGCTAGAGGTCAGAGCGGCATGACGGAATGCTCATGACAAAGTTCCGTGGCCGTGAGACGCTGGTCGCAGAGTCGGTGGGAAAGGGCCTCTTCCACCCGCTCGCGGCGACGGGCTCGCCCCACCGCTCCGCCGCATGAGTCGGCCGCCCGCCCGACCCGGCGGACGGCCGACTCCCACTCCAACGCGCCCGGCCTTCGGAGCCCCCGTGACGATCAATGATCTCGACTTGCTCGCCGATACCGACCACCTCCGCGCATTCACCGATGTCTTGGCCTGTGACCTGGACCGCTCGGAGCTTGACATCCTCAGGACAATCGTCGCCGTGCTACAGGACAAGCAGCGGCGGCAGGCTGATGACATGAGCGATGTGCTCCGCCTCGGACGGGTCCGTCAGGTCGCCACGAGCGAGCTTGATCGGGTTCTCAGCCGACAGTAAGCCACCACCCCAAGGTGCCATCCGGGCCGTGCGTCGCTCCCGGGGCCACGAGCGCGCAGGATGGGGCTGCTGGGGACATGCGGATCGCCTAGACTGACTCGGGGAAGGAGTCTGAACCATGCGACGACTGCGCGAATATCTCCCCGAGAGCAAACCAGATACCGAGACCAACACAGTTGCTGAGCCCCCCTTACTCGAGGTCGACGACCCGGGCGAGGAGGAATAGGCCAGGGACCACAGAAGCGCCCTGGCATCTGACCGGGGCGCTGATGTTGATAGACGTTATCGATAGCTAGCTCGTGCGCTGTTTCGCCTGACAGAAGACAGCGCAGAACACTTGCCACGGTGGGGCGCCGTGGTGGCGGGGCGGTCGGGTCAGGCCAACCGACGTAGCCGGTACGCGATCCCATCAAGCTGCTTCGCAAACGTTGGAGCCTGCTCGGCATGCATGTCGCACAGGAGCCTCTGGAACAAGCTACGGCCGGCGAGTAGGCCGAGTTCGATCACGACCACAAACGTCGCGGTCTCACGGCAGGTCGGGTACTCGCACGCGACCACCATGTCGACGATGGTAGCGCCCGGACACGAAGACGGGCCGGCAGGTCGCCCCGCCGGCCGGTGTGAGTGGCGCGGTTGACCCCGGGGCTCTTCTGAGATATCCTCTGCTCGCCGCTTCGGTGGTCACTCCCGTCGCGGCGCGATGCGGCTGGTGGAATGACGGCCCGCCAGCCGCTTCTACGTGTCAGGCTTCGGGTTGCGCCCCCACGCTATGCGGCCGGTGCTCTGTGTGGGGGCCATCAGCGCGCAGGTCGAGGCTGCTGCTCCAGGGCCTCGCCCAGCTCGGCGTTGCGCCGCTCCAGCTCCTCGAACAGGCGGGCGTTTTCGATGGCGATCACGGCCTGGTCCGCGAAGGTCTCGGCGAGCGCAACCTCACGCTCGTTGAAAGGCTCGACGTGGATGCGGCCGATTACCAGGACGCCGATGACGACACCGTGACTCCGGAGCGGGACCGCGAGCGTCGACCGGGGGATGGTCTGATGCCGTAGAGGAAACTCGGCGAGGGATCCCGGGCTCTGCCGGTCTGCAACGTTCAGGATCTCTCCATCCAGGATCGCCCGACCAAGCTGTGAATCGCGGGACAACGGCTGCTCATCGCCGAGCACTCTGATCCTCGTCGGCAGCCCGGAGGCGGCGACCAGCCGCGTCACCTCGCCGTCGACCTCTCGAAGCGTCACGCCGTCGGCGCCACAGAGCCGATGGACGCTCTCGACGAGCGCATCCATCACGGCTTGGAGTTCGGTTGGGGATGAGGCGATGACCCGCAGCACCTCGGCGGTCGCGGTCTGCTGCTCCAGCGCCTCGGCGAGCGCTCGGTCGCGGCACTCAATCTCGGCAGCGTGGTGATCCCGAACCTGCCGTAGCTCGGCCCGGAGCTGCTCGACCGTCGCGGCGTCATCACCCATCACGCCCCTCCGAACGCTCCCTGTCGCTCCAGCGACCGATGAGCCCGCCTCAGGACTTGAAGACGGACGGCGGCACTATCCCGCGCCCGTCCGCCGATGTCAAGGTGAGCGCCGCACGGCCCCGAGCGAGTGTACGACGGGGCGGGACGGGGCGCTGTGACGGGGGTCACACGCTTGGCGGCAGTTGCCTGACCGCCGGCCGATGACCGCATCCCACAGCCCGCCTCTACGGTTCCTGGAATGGAGGCACCGACCCTGTTCGCCTACATGGACCAGTACTCCGGCGGGAACCTGTTGATCTCGTCCCGCCACCGGCAGAGGAGACTCCTCAAGTCCGCCCACCTCGTCCGCCGTAGCCGATGCAGCCTGCCGGGACGCTGGATCGCATGGGCCAGCAAGTTGGCGAGGGCCGCGTCGTACACCCCGTCGGCAAGCGGCGAGCCGGGGGCGGCGAAGACGTCGTGCCCTTGTCGATGAACGCCGATGTGCAAGGCGATCCCCATCGTCGTGCCCTCCCGATGCGACCACGGTAGCCGACACGGCAGGGCTCGTCTGTGATCCTGGTCACACCCGACGCCTGCCTCAGATGCGGCGACTCTCCATGGGGCCAGGGCGCGCGCCGGGCGAGCGCCCTGGCGGCCCGGGCGATCATGGCCAAGGTGAGGAGCACTCCGCCCTAGCCAGTCAGGGCTGGCTCCGGCTCCTTGACTACTGTCGGCAGCCGCACTGTGAACGTCGAGCCCTCGCCGTGGACGCTCTCGACGGTCAGGTCACCGCCCATCATCTGGCAGAAATGGCGACTGATCGCCAGCCCCAGCCCGGTCCCGCCGTACCTGCTCCTCGTGCTCGCCTCGGCCTGGGAAAACGCCTCGAACAGCCGCCCCAATTGCTCCTCGGTCATCCCGATGCCGGTGTCCTTGACGGCAAACCTGAGCCAGTCGTCCGGCTCACGGGCGGCGGTCAGGCTAATCGTGCCGTGATCCGTGAACTTGGCGGCGTTGGAGAGCAGATTGAAGAGCGTCTGGCGCACCTTGGTCAGGTCGGCCTGCATGGTTCCTACGTCGTGGGGATAGGCAACGACCAGCGTATTGCCGTTCTTGTCCATGAGTGGCTGAACGATGGCCTGGACGTCCTGGACGAGCTGACCGACCTCGAACGGCTCGATGAACAGGTCCATGCGGCCGGCCTCGATCTTTGATAGGTCGAGGATGTCGTTGATCAGCCCCAAGAGATGCTTCCCGGCCGCGTTGATCCGCTGCAGGTCGGGCAGGAAGGTCTGCTCACCCAGGTCCTCCGCCTCCTCCTGGAGCATCTCGGAGTAGCCGATGATGGCGTTCAGCGGCGTGCGCAACTCGTGGCTCATGTTCGCCAGGAACTGCGACTTGTGCTGGCTCGCTTCGGCAAGTTGGATATTCGCCTCCTGAAGCGCCGAGAACAGCCGGGCGTTCTCGATGGCGATGACGGCCTGGTCCGCGAATGACTCCAGGAGCCTGATCTGCTCGTCAACGAACGGCACTGCCTCGAACCGTCGGATCAGGATGGCTCCCAGCGCGGCGCCATTCCGGAGCAGAGGTGCCGAGGCAACGGTGCGGTGCCCCAGGGCGCGCTGGGTTCCGACAACGGTCGGAAACTCGTCCAGGGCAGCGGCGAGATCAGGCACGTGAACTGCAGATCGGTCCAGAATGGCTCGACCGGCCGCGGAGCCACGGTCGAGCGCCAGCGTGTACCCGACTGGCGTAGCCGGGCGATCACCAGAGTTGGCGATCTTCCGGAGCAGGTCACCCTCTACTGCGAAGACCTGCGCGTCAGCCGCTCGACAGAGGCGGGCGACCTGCTCAGCCACGCCGTCGAGCACGGCCTGGAGATGCGTCGGGGAGCTTGCCAGCAACCGAAGAATCTCGGCGGTGGCCGTCTGCTGCTCCAGGGCTTCGGTCAGGGCCGGCCGGAGAAGTCGAACCTCATCTGCCAAGCCATCGCGCTCGACGCGCAGCGAGGCAACCTCAGCTTCAAGCTGTGCGATCCGCGCGGCGTCGTCAGCCATCACGAGACCCCAGACGGCGGCTCACACACCCGATGCTCATCGTCGCATCCTCCGCCTCGCTGCCCTGCCGCACGATGGGTCAGGATAGCACGGCCCTAGGAAGACAGCCTGTGACCTCGGTCACTTTGGGGATCGACGCCGGCAGCTTCGTCAGCCATCTCGCTCAACAGGTCGCGAGGCGGGATGCCGAGCGCCTCCGCGAGCCGGTCCACCGTCCGCAACGTAGGCACATCTCGCCGCGCTCCAGCAGCCCCACGACGTTCCGATGAAGACCACCCACAATAGTAGGTGGTCAAGATAGTGCTGATCCCTCCGCCGACTCCATAGCTGGCGCGGTCCACCGGTTCTCGCCGTGGTACTCCGGGCGCTCGCTTGCAGCCTCCTCCTCGTCGCTCTGGCTGTCCCTGAGTGCCACGGCGCCGCCGACCCGACATGGACATGGGGGCATCGCACGGGATTGGGCATACCCCGGCCTGGTGATCGGCCGGCACATAGTGAGCGACCGTTCGGGACGAGGCGCGGCTGCAAGACCAACACCGGTCGTCACAGGTTTTTACCGCCGGTCGGTAGAAACCTGTGGAAGCGATGAACGTCGAGGACAAGAACAGCGAAGCAAACCGGGACAAGCCACACGAAGATGACGCGATGACGACGATGCTCGATGAGGAGTACGCGAAGTCGGTCAGGCAGGCCACGCGCAGTCGGCCGGACGGCCGGGTCGGCGGATCGCTCAGGGGTGCGCGTGCTCGGACACGCGCGGGGCGAGCGGCAGGCCAGACTCCATCATCGCCCACAGCCGATCCCGGATGATCCGACGAGCCTCCTCGACGCCCTCATCCCGTGGCCACGACTTCAGGTAGCCCAGGTTGAAGCGCGGGCCGATCAGCACCTTCACCTTGCCGGACTTCGGGATGAGGGCGCCGCGCGGCAGGCACTCGTAGGTGCCCACTGCCGCGAGCGGGATCAGCGGGATGCCGGAGGCCGATACCTGAATGGCAAGGCGCGCCAGGACCGGGTTGGTCGGACCGAGCCTGCCCTGGTGGTTGCGTGTGCCCTCGGAAGCGAACCCCACGAGCCG
>DASRHY010000260.1:0-4930 GCA_035650275.1 Kribbellaceae bacterium
CCGAGAACACGGTGTCGTAGTTCTTCCAGGTCCACTCCTCCGGGAAGAACTGGGGCGTCGAGCCGCGGAACGTGCCCGGGTCCTTGAACGACAGCGACACCATCCACAGCAGCGGGAACAGCGCCCACAGCAGGATGAGCAGGCCCCAGAGGGTCCACCAGTTGGCCGATCGGCGGCTTGCCATCGCTCAGTCCCCCCTCACCTGCGACAGGTCGGTCTTGAAGCCCTTGATGAAGACGAAGGCGATGATCACCACGGTGAAGAACAGCAGCACGCTCACGGCCGAGCCGGCTCCCAGGTTCACCAGCGTGACGTTCTGCCGGTAGGCCAGGAACGACAGTGTCTCGGTGTCGTTGGCGCCGGCCGTCATGATGAACGGGTTGTCGAAGATCCGCCACGCGTCGAGCGTCCGGAACAGCAGCGCCACCATGATGGCCGCCTTCATGTTGGGCAGGATCACCTTCCACAGCCGTTGTGACGGCGTGGCGCCGTCGACCACAGCCGCCTCCATCAGCTCCCCGGGGATCTGCACGAGGCCGGCCAGCAGCAGCAGCGAGATGAACGGCGTGGTCTTCCAGATCTCCGAGAAGGTGATGACGAACAGGGACGACCAGCGCTGGCCGAACCAGTTGAAGTCGCCGAGCCCGAACCACTGGTTCACGAAGCCGGAGTCGAGCTGGAAGGCGTAGCGCCAGATGTAGGCGGAGACGACGGTGATGATCCCGTAGGGGATGAGGATCCCGGTACGGATGAACCCGCGTCCCCGGATGATGCGGTACATCACCCAGGCGAACGCGAACCCGAGCACCAGCTCGATGGCCACGCTGAACAGGGTGATGATCGCGGTGGTGCCGAAGGCGCCCCACCAGATGGGGTCGGTGAGCACCGTGAGGTAGTTGGCCAGCCCCACGAACTCCTTGCCCTCGGGGTCGGTGAGCCGGTAGCGGTAGGTGGACATGACCACCGCGTAGGCCAGCGGGTAGGCCGTGATCACCACCATCACGATGAACGCCGGCGCGGACAGCAGCAGCCCGAGGCGGCGCTCGTGCTGGGTGCGCTCGGAGTACTTGGCCTTCTGCGGGGCCTCGACGGGCGGCGGTGCGGTCTCGACGGTGGCGGTCACAGTAGCCGGTCCCCGCTCAGCACCTCGGACATGTAGCTGTCGGTGTTCTCGGGGGTGTCGGGCGAGTTGACGCCGGACGCGGGGTGCCAGGTGCGTTGCACCGAGGTGGACACGTCGCCGTAGTAGGGGGTGACCGGTCGCGGGCCGGCAGAGTCGATCGAGTCACGGATCAGGTCGGCCATCGGGTAGGCCGCCCGCACCTCGGGGTCGTCGTAGGCCGCCGACCGGGCCGCCGGGTTGCCGGACTCGATCATGTACTGGACGTTGCTGGGCAGCGAGGTGATGCACTTGGCTGCGGCAAGCGCCTCGTCGGGGTGGTTGGTGAAGTTGCCGATCGCCAGGTTGATGCCGCCGAGCGGCGGAGCGCTCTGCTCCCCTGCGGCCACCTCCGGGTACCGGGCCCAGCCGATGTCGTCCACCACCGACTGGTCGATGGCCCCGGCCGCCACCGACTCCTGGGCCGCGCTGTAGACGTACGGCCAGTTGACCATGAACGAGCCGTCGTCGCCCTGGAACACGGAGCGGGCCTCCTCCTCCCCCGCGGTCGAGATGTCGGACGGGGCGGCCGGCGAGCGGGCCAGTGTGCCCACGATGTCGGCGGCCGCGTCGCCCGCGGGCCCCGCCATCGACGGGTCGGCGTCGGCGCCCTGGTCGACGTTCTCGATGATCTGCCCGCCGCCGGACACGACCAGCGCGTTGATCCACACCATGTAGCCCTCGTAGCGCCGGCCCTGCACGCCGATGCGCTTGCCCTGGTCCTCGGCCGCCTGGATCATCTCTTCCCAGGTGAAGTCGGGGGCGGTGGGGTCGACGCCCGCGGCGCGGGCCACCGACGTTCGGTACCACAGGAGCTGGGTGTTGGCCCAGAACGGCGGGGCGACGAGTTGGTCGTCCCAGTACGCCGTCTCCAGGGGCGCGTCGAGCACCCCTTCGGTGAAGGTGGCGACGTCGTCCGGGTTCGTGATGGGCAGGAGATAGCCGGCGTTGGCGAACTCGGCCACGAACGGCGGGTCGAGGCTCATGAGGTCGATGGAGTCATCCTGGGCAGCCAGCCGGCGCACCAGCTGCTCCCGCTGGGCGTCGGCCTCGTTGGGCAGCACCTGCGTCTCGATGGTGAAGGCGCCCTCCGACTGCTCGGAGCACTGCTTGGCCAGCGTGGCCTGGCCCCCGTTGTCGGGGTTGGTGTACCAGGTCAGGTGGGCCGCACCGCTCGAGTCGCCGTCGCCGCCACAGCCGAACAGGGCGACGGGCGCCGCCAGCACGATCGCCAGGACGATCGCCCTCCGGCGCAGACCCAGCGCTCTCGGTCCCGACATGGCGGCCCCTATGTTTTTCAGCGGCGCTCCGTGAAGTACCCGCTACCGACAATCGTACGCATCGCGGTTGCGCGGTGCTGGCCCGGTAGTGAACGAAGCGTGACCCCGTGTCACGTCCTGGCCAGCCCTGCGCGTCGGCTCCTGGGGATTCGTCCGGCGGCCGGGCATGGCGTGTCCTCCGCTGTGTCCTGGCCGGTGGCCATGCATGCTGCCCAGGACGATCGACGGCTCGACGGCCGGGCAGGCTGTAGGCATGACGGAGCCGAGCATCCGGGCGTGCT
Organism: Kribbellaceae bacterium; assembly: GCA_035650275.1. GTDB lineage: Bacteria > Actinomycetota > Actinomycetes > Propionibacteriales > Kribbellaceae > DASRHY01. Next base: position 2,721 of record DASRHY010000260.1, read on the forward strand.
CGTTCTGCGGTGGCTCAGCCTCAGGAAGCGGTGCGGCGAAGCTGCTGGTGCAGTCGAGGGACGGGCTCGCCGCAGTGTGCGGCAGGTGCATCGAGGCGCACGCCGAGCTGCTCCACGAGGTCGAGGAGCGTCGGCGACGAGACAGCGAGCCTGAGTAACGGCGAACGTCCGGCTAGGACGACCTTTGGAAGTTGTGAGCAAGGACGTGGTTCACCGTCTTCCTGCCGATCGTGACTCCGTCCTCGACCGCGGAGCGGTAGTGGATGCCGCCCCAGATGCGGGCGTTGCTGACCTCGAACTCCAGCTCCTTGACCCGGTCGAAGTGGCGATCTCCGAGGCCCGTCAAGCTGGGGACCGTGAAGTCGATCTTGCCCGTTCCCAGGAAGTTCTTGACGACGCGCCCTCCGGTCGGGGTGATGCACGAGTGTGCGCTCGGATACTCCGGGTGGTTCGGTGTCGCCGGGAGCAGCGGAGTCCAGGCTGGGTCGCCCACCGTCGCCTCGTTGCCATCGGTGTCCCCGGCCCGGATGGCCGTGATCGGGCGCCAGAACGCCTCGTGGTACTTGGCGTCGAAGCAGGCGATGAGCGCGTCAGCGTATGTCACCGACATCATCGCCATGAACCTCGACGCGTCCACGACGTCCAGGCCATGATCGAGCACGAACTTGCGGAAAGAGCCGCGTGCCTGTTGGACCGGGGGCTCCCCCCAGAACCGGGCCGCGAGCGTCTGCTCGTCGGTTCGCGTCGTGCTCGTGCTCGATCCGATCTCCTTGACCTCGTTGTAGTCGCGGGCCCACGTCTTGCTGTCGAGTGCTGGGGGACCGCTTGGCCGGAACTGGTCGGCGGTGTCGAGGCTGAACGGCCGCATGAGACCGAGGTAGGTGCCGATCGGGGGCGTGGGCGCCGTCGGGATCCAGACTCCGGGGATCGGTGGATCCGGCGGCGTGTACGTCACCGTCGCTCGAAAGCCGTCGTCGGCGCGCTCGGCGATGAGGAGAGCAGCGACCTGCTCGCCCGTTGTCACGCCGTCCGTCTTCGCCGGCCCGTCAGGGATCGTGGCTAGCGATGCGACGTAGGCAGGATCGAGGATCCCCGCCGCCTGGGCGGGCAGGTAGTGGACGAGAATGCCATGGGCGGCGGCGGCAACCGCGGCTTCGGCCGAGGCACCGGCAGGTGCGTCGACATCGTTCGCGAAGGGCTGATACCCGCCCTCGATCGCCATCACAGAGTCGTAAACCGCGATGGCGACATAGGCGAAGATGGTGTGGCCCTCTGCGGGTGTGAGGCCCGCCGCGGTGAAGGCCTGTGTACCGACCAAGTCCCAGTCCGTGACGTACGTGTCCGGCGGTCCCGATGCTCGAGCATCCGCACTGCCAGCGGTCGCTCCGCCGGGCACGACGACGGCGGCGACGACCACTGCTGAAATCATCAACCGGATCCGTCTCATGATGGCAACCCCTTCAAGAGGACTTGGGCATGACACACCGTGATCGTCAGATCACGCGCGCCACTGCTCGAGCGTCAGCCGCCCGGAGAACATCGACATGGCGGATTGTGACTGGTGGCCCGCGCTCGGTACCGGCGGAGTGACGCCGTTGGAACCAGTAGCGCTCGCGGTCCAGCTGCGCGCCAGGCAGGCGACACACTGGCCAACACAGAAGGGCGCCGACACACGCCCCACGAGGACGGCACGCACCGCGCCTCCTTGTGCGGGGTGACCGCCCGCGCCCCCGCCCCGCGGGGACAGCATGCCCGCACCGAGTGGCCGTGGCAAGCCTCATGCCCTCACAGAGTGGCCGTGGCAACCCTCATCCGGACCTCGACGACGTGGCCGATCGGCTCGACGCAGCGGCCCGAACGGCGGGCGGTGCGTCCCAGGCGCGTCCCAACGCGGGGTCTGAGGGCTTCGACGAGGACGCTGACGGGGGCCAGGACGACGGTGACGATGGCCTCGGCGGGGTGGCGGCTCGTGTGGGCTGACCTGGTCAAACAACGGGTTCAGGGAGCCCAGAGGCTCGCTGCTAGAGTGGTCCGTCCCGCCCGAGTAGCTCAGACGGCAGAGCAACGCACTCGTAATGCGTAGGTCAAGGGTTCGATTCCCTTCTCGGGCTCCCAACGAACCCCTGGTCACGGCGGGTGCCCTCGCCAGCAGCGAACGGTAGTACCCGCCCGGTTGCCTCCCTGGTCCGCACTGAGTCCGCAGCCGCCCG
>DASRHY010000261.1:0-15053 GCA_035650275.1 Kribbellaceae bacterium
TGCTGCTGCTGTTGCTGCGGCGGCGGGTACGCGCTCGGCGGCGGGGGCGGGGTGTTCTTGCCCAGCGAGACGGTGTAGTCCGGTCCGTCGTCGGACTGGTGCGGACTCGACATGCTGAGGCTCCCCGTGGTCGGCGTTCACCACCGATCGTAGGCCCGGGTCGTAGGCTCTTGTCATGGCCCTGTACCGCGACACCGGCGTCGTGCTGCGGGTGCAGAAGCTGGGCGAGGCCGACCGGATCGTCACGCTGCTGACCCGGTCCCGGGGCAAGGTCCGCGCGGTCGCGAAGGGCGTCCGTCGTACGTCGTCGCGGTTCGGCGCCCGGCTCGAGCCGTTCAGCCACGTCGACCTCCAGCTGGCCACCGGCCGGACGCTCGACGTGGTCACTCAGGCCGTCACGATCGCGGCGTACGGCGAGCGGATCGTCGACGATTACGCCCGGTACACCACCGGCACGGTCCTGCTGGAGACCGCGGACCGGCTGGTGGCCGAGGAGCACGAGCCGGCGACGCAGCAGCACCTGCTGCTGGTCGGGGCGCTGCGGGCGCTGTCGAGCGGTGACCGCGAACCGGGCCTGGTGCTGGACTCGTTCCTGCTGCGCTCGCTGGCGATCGCGGGGTACGCCCCGTCGTTCGACGAGTGTGCGAAGTGCGGGCGGCCGGGACCGCATCGGGCCTTCAACCCGCCGGCCGGCGGGATGGTCTGCGGCGGCTGCCGGCCACCCGCGTCGGCGATGCCCGCCGCACCCACGGTCGAGCTACTCGGGGCACTGCTCACCGGCGACTGGCCGGTGGCCGAGGCGGCCGAGCCGCGGGCCCGGCGCGAGGCCAGCGGGCTGGTCGCGGCCTTCGTCGCCTGGCACCTCGACCGCGGCCTCCGCTCCCTACCCCACCTGGACCTCACCCGCGACTCGCAAGCCAGTAACGCCTCGACCGCCTGACGCCAGCCGGCCTGCTCAGGCCACGGAACCGCGCGGCACCACCCACTGCGTAGGTTGACCGGTCACCTCTGCGATGAGTTCGAAGTCCGAGTCATAGTGCATCACTGTCACCCGGTGTCGCTCGGCGACGGCCGCGATCAACAGGTCCGGAAGCGAAACTCCGCGGAGACACCCTTTGGTCGCGAGCGCGGCCTGCACATCGACGACGCGCATATAGTCGTCGTCTTCGCTATGTAGCCACTCGTGGGCGCGCATGTCGGCACAAACGCGTTCGAAATCCGCGCGATCGCGGCTACTGAAGAGCGACTCGAGTAGCACCATTCCACAGACAGCAGTCAGACCTGCGTCGACCAGGGGATCCAGGACAGCGGCCACATTCTCCCGCCGGAGCCGCGCCAGAGCACTCTTGTCGACCAGGTAGTTGGCTACCGCCATGCCTGCTTCATGACGTCGGGATCGAGCAGATCGTCGAATCCACCCGCCTTCGCGAACTCGACCTGCCGTTCGAAAGCGGCGACGCGGACCACGCGGGCCAGTGCTTCGTGCACAGTGTCCTCATGCGTGTCAGTGCCGAGTTCTTCGGTGGCCTTGGCGAGGAGATCGTCGTCGACGTTGATCAAGCTTTTCGTCACGACCGGACCTCCCTCGTAAACTTCCGCAGCACTCAACTGTATATCCCTTCGTGGTGACGGACGGTTCTGAACAAGGGTTGCAGGATTCGGCTCGCTCCTGCGGGACTGCTTGTGGACAGTGCGTGGGCTGTAGGTGGAGCCCTCAGTCCACGGCTGTGATGTGCATAGACTCGCGGACGTGCCCGCTCTGTCCCGCCGCCGCCGATCCACCGCGCCAGCGCAGCGTCGTACGCCGGTGCCGCCGGACCCGCACCCGTCCGGTGAGCGGCCGCCGGCGATCCCGCCGGAGCTGGTGCCGAACCACGTCGCGATCGTGATGGACGGCAACGGCCGCTGGGCGAAGGCCCGCGGGCTGCCGCGGACGGCCGGGCACGAGATGGGCGAGGCGGCGCTGCTGGACGTGATCAAGGGGGCGATCGAGATCGGCGTGAAGAACCTGTCGGCGTACGCGTTCTCGACCGAGAACTGGTCCCGCTCGCCGGAGGAGGTCCGCTTCCTGATGGGCTTCAACCGGGACGTGATCCACCGGCGCCGCGACGAGCTGGATGCGATGGGTGTGCGGGTGGTGTGGTCAGGGCGCCGCCCGCGGCTGTGGAAGAGCGTGATCTCCGAGCTAGAGGACGCGCAGCAGCGGACCCGGGACAACGACGTCATCACGTTGCAGTTCTGCGTGAACTACGGCGGCCGGGCCGAGATCGCCGACGCGGCCGCGCGGATCGCGCAAGAGGTTGCCGAGGGCAAGCTCAAGCCGGGCCGCGTCACCGAGCAGACGCTCGCGCGGCATCTGTACGCGCCGGACGTGCCGGAGGTCGACCTGTTCGTGCGGTCGTCGGGGGAGCAGCGGACCTCGAACTTCCTGGTCTGGCAGCTCGCGTACGCCGAGATGGTGTTCCTGGACACGCTCTGGCCCGACTTCGACCGGCGCGACCTGTGGCGGGCGATCGAGCTGTACGCGCAACGCGACCGGCGGTACGGCGGCGCGCAGGCCTGACCCGCCGTAGGCTCGGATCCGGAGAAGGGAGGCCCCGATGGCGGACGACTCCGACCGGACGCTCGAGCTGATGCTGCCCGGCAGCCTGCTTGCCGACCTGCGCGCGGCGGCGGACTCGCGCGGCGTACCGCTCGACGAGCTGGCCCGCGACTGGCTGCAGGACCGGCTGGTGCACGAGCGGGAGAAGCAGGAGGGCCTGGCCCGCAAGGTCAAACGACCCTAGGCGCGGCGGCAGTCGGCGCAGGTGCCGAAGATCTCCAGGGTGTGGCTGACGTCGGAGTAGCCGTGCTCGGCGGCGACCTTGTCGGCCCAGCGCTCGACCGCGGGGCCCTCGACCTCGACGGTACGGCCGCAATCGCGGCAGACCAGATGGTGGTGGTGGCCCTTCGAGCAGCGCCGGTATGCGGTCTCGCCGTCGGCGTTGCGCAGGACGTCGACCTCCTCGGAGTCCGCGAGCGCCTGCAGGGTGCGGTACACCGTGGTCAGCCCGACCGCCTCGCCGGCCTGGCGCAGCGCGGCGTGGATCTCCTGCGCGGTGCGGAACTCGTCCTGCTCGTCGAGCACGGAGGAGACGGCGGCGCGCTGGCGGGTTGAGCGGGTACCGATGGCCACGGTTGACGTCCTCTCCTCGGGTTGGTTAGGCGACCCTATTCTCACAGGCTGATCAATGCTCGTCCCAGTGGTCCCCGTGCGCCGCATGCAGGTGACCGTCGTGCACGTAGTCCACGTGGTCGCCGTGCCGTACCGCCGGGTGCTCGCACTCGTCGTCGTGGTCGTGCCGGTGGCTCCCGGCGACCTGGTGCGGGTCATCGGCGAGGACGACCTCCGGGTCGGGCTCGTCCGCGACCGGGGCAGTGGTGCCGCGGCGGCGTCGTACCACGGCGCCGAGCGCGGCCGCGACGCCGAAGCCGGCCAGCGCGAGTACGACGATGGTCGCGCCGGGCGCGACGTCGGCGTAGTACGAGGTGACGATGCCGGAAAGGCATGCGGCCACACCGAGCCCGCAGGCGGCGACGAACGTGCCGCGGAAGGACCGGGTGAGCTGCTGCGCGGTGGCCACCGGCACCACCATCAGCGCGCTGACCAGCAGCAGCCCGACGGTACGCATCGCGACTGTCACGGTCACCGCCGCCATCACCGCGATCAGCACGTTCAGCAGCCGGACGGGCAGCCCGGCAACGCGTGCGTACTCCTCGTCCTGGCAGACCGCGAACAGCTGCGGCGCGAGTCCGACCGCGATCACCAGCACGGCGACGGCCAGGCCGACCACGACCCACAGGTCCGACGGCGACACGGTGGTGAGCGAGCCGAACAGGTATGTGTTGAGCGTGGCGGCACCCTGCCCGGCCAGCCCGATCAGCAGTACGCCGCCGGCGATGCCGCCGTAGAACAGCAGCGCCAGGGCGACGTCGCCGCTGGTCCGCCCCCGGGACCGGATCAGCTCGATCGCGGTGGCGCCGACGATGGCGACCGCGATCGCGGTGAGCACCGGCGCCGTACCGGTGAGCAGCCCGAGCGCCACACCGGTGATCGCGACGTGGCCGATCCCGTCGCCCATCAGTGCCAGCCGGCGCTGCACCAGGTAGGTGCCGATCGCGGGCGCGGCGAGCCCGGTGAGAAGGCCGGCGACCAGCGCCCGTTGCATGAAGTCCAGCGACAGCAGCTCGGTCATGACGGCAACCACCCCGGGGTGTCGTCCTCCGGGCCGTGCGGGTGCACATGGGCGTGGGTCTGGGTCGCGTGCGGCGGGCCGTCGTACGCGATCCGGCCGGCGCGGAGCACCACGCAGCGGTCGATCAGCGCGTCCATCGGCCCGAGGTCGTGGCTGACGAGGACCACGGTGGTGCCGCGGCCGACCAGGGTGCGGACGGCGTCGCTGAACACGGCCTGGCTGGTGAGGTCCACGCCCGCGGTCGGCTCGTCCAAAATCAGCAGGTCCGGCTCACCGGCCAGTGCCCGGGCGATCAGTACCCGCTGCTGCTGGCCGCCGGAGAGCTCGGCGACGGCGTCGCGGCGGCGGCCAGCCAGCCCGACCGCGTCGAGGGCAGTCGCGATCGCGGCCCGGTCGGCGGCGGTCATGGCACCGAACCACCGCCGCCTGGCCAGCCGGCCTGAGCTGACCACTTCCTGCACGGTCGCCGGTACGCCGCTGGCAGCGGTGACCCGCTGCGGCACGTATCCGACCAGCTGCCACTGGCGGAACCGGGGAACCGGCGTGCCGAACAGCCGGACCTCGCCGCGGGCCGTGGGCAGCAGTCCGACGATGGTGCGGATCAGTGTGGACTTGCCGGATCCGTTGGTGCCCAGCACTGCGACGACCTCGCCGGTGCGTACTGACAGGTCGACGCCGCGCAACACCAACCGGCCGCCGAGGTCGACCGACAGGTCGTGAACCTCGACGGCGGTGGTCGGGTGCCCAGGGTCGGACGCGGTCACGTGCAGCTGTTCGCCTTCTTGAGCTCGTTCAGGTTGGTGCGCATCAGGGATAGGTAGTCGTCGGTGGCGTTGCTGTCGGTGAGACCCTCGACCGGGCTCAGCACGGCGGTCTTCACCTTCAGGTCGTGGGCGATCGACTCGGCGACCTTCGGGCTGACCAGCTCCTCGTAGAAGATGGTCGTCACCTTCTCGCGCCGGACGACGTCCTGCACCTCCTTGATCCGCGCCGGGCTCGGCTCGGCGTCCGGGGACAGCCCGGCGATCCCGACCATCTCCAGACCGTACCGCTTGGCGAGGTATCCGAACGCCTCGTGCGTGGTCACGAACGACTTCAGCCTGCAGGTCGACAGACCGGTAGTGAACTCGCTGTCCAGCGTGGTCAGCTCCTTGCGGAGCGCCGCGGCACGGTCCCGGTAGCCCTGGGCGCCGTCGGCGTCGCGCTTGCCGAGTTCGGCGGCGACCGCGTCGGCGACGTCGGCGAGCCGGGTCGGGTCCAGCCAGAAGTGTGGGTCGAGCTCACTCTCGCCCTCGTGCTCGCCGGGCGTCTCCTCGCCCGCGTGCTCGTGCTCGGCGCCGGTCGCAATGCGCTTGGCGGCTGCGCTGACGTCGAAGCCGGCCTCCGTGGCGTTCTGCTCGACGGCCTCGTCGACGGCGGGCTGCAGGCCCTTCTCGTACACCACCAGCGCCGCCTCGGTGAGGCTGCCGACCTGCTTCGGGGTGAGCTCGAGGTCGTGCGGCTCGACGCCGGGAGCGGTAAGCGTGGTCACGTTCACCCGGTCGCCACCGACCTTCATCGCGATGAACTCGAGCGGATAGAAGGAGGTCACCACGTCGAGCTTGTCCCCGTCGCTGGAGCCGGTGCCGTCGGAGTTGCCGCAACCTGCCAGAGTGACGACGGCAAGAACGGCTGTGGCGGCAAGCAGTCGTGCACGCGATGGCATGACAATCATTTTCATTTAGATGGAACTGATTGTCAAAACAGGGAGCTGGTGGATGGCGCGGCGGGCAGGGCGCAGGCGCGCGACAAGGGCGCGTGGCAGGCGGCCCGACCGGATCGAGGCCGCCGCACACGGTCACGGTCATGGTCATGGTCACGGGCACGGCCATGGGCACGGGGAGGCCGCTGACACATCGCAGGTCGACGCGGACGCGGTTGTCGCCCGCCGGGTCCGGGCCGTGGTGGTCGGCCTGCTGATACCGCTGGTGCTGGCCGCGGTCGCGCTGACGGTCGCGCTCTGGCCGAACGGCAAGGTCACCAACGACGCGCTGCTGACCGAGCAGGGCCGCGGCGTCGTCACCAAGATCGTGCCCTGCCCCGGCAAGGACGCGGCGAACTGCGACCTGGCCACGGTGCGGGTGACAGACGCTTCCGTGGGCGACACCGGGATGGAGGTGCCGGTGCAGATCCCGAAGGGCAAGCTCGCGCCGACCGTGCACACCGGTGACAGGATCATGCTCGGCATCGTGCCGAACGCGGGGCCGAACGGGCAGTACCAGTTCATCGACCACGACCGGAGCCGTCCGCTGCTGCTGCTCGCCGGGCTGTTCGCGGTCGCTGTGGTCGCCTTGTCGCGCTGGCGCGGACTGGCCGCGCTGGGCGCATTGGTGGTGACCGCCCTGGTGCTGACCCGGTTCGTGCTCCCGGCCATCCTGGAGGGGACGAACGCGCTGCTGGTCGCGGTCGTCGGCGGCACCCTGATCATGGTGCTTGCGCTGTTCCTCACCCATGGCGTCAACGCGCAGACCTCGGTCGCGCTGGTCGGCACCATCGGGGCGCTGGCGCTCACCGCGGTGCTCGGCACCGTCTTCATCGAGGTGTCCCATATCAGCGGCCTGGGCCAGGAGTCCGCGTCGACGCTGGGCACCCTGGTCGAGAACATCGACGTCCAGGGATTGTTGGTCGCCGGGCTGGTGATCGCGTCGCTCGGCGTCCTGGACGACGTGACGGTCACCCAGGCGGCCGCTGTCTGGGAACTGTCCGCGGCGAACCCGGCCGCGAGCAGGCGGTCGCTGATCGGCGCCGGGCTGCGGATCGGCCGGGCGCACGTCGCCTCGGTGGTGAACACGCTCATGCTCGCGTACGCCGGGGCCGCGCTGCCGTTGCTGCTGCTGTTCGCGGCCAGCAACGCGCCGAGCACCTACACGATCTCGACCGAGGATGTCGCGATCCAGGTGATCGGTGGCCTGGTCGGAAGTCTCGGCATCATCGCCGCCGTGCCGCTGACCACCGCGCTGGCCGCGATGGCGGTCGGCGACCGTGCCCGCGTCTGAGGTCTCGCCGGGGTGAGTCGCTGCGAGACGGCTGCGGAAAGCGTTATCCTGAGTCCCGGTCCTCCGATGTTTGTCCGCCCGCCAGGACCCGCGACGGCCTGGCACCGAACGAGGAGTAGCCATGGCTGCTGCTGTGCCCCGAGGTGACGACGAGCGGGTAGGAGTCTGGCTGTTCGGGGCCAGAGGCTCCGTCGCGACCACCACCATCGCCGGGGCCGCGGCGCTGCGCCACGGCGGCGCCCCGGTCGGTGTGGTGACCGAGCTGCCGGACTTCGCCGGTGCCGGGCTGGTGCCGACCGACCAGCTGGTGTTCGGCGGCCACGACGTGGTCGACACGCCGCTGGTGAAGCGGCTCGAGCGGCTGGTGACGGGTGGAGTGCTGCCGCACGGTATCGACGCGCTGGTCGCGGCGGACCTGGCTGCCACCGAGGAGGACCTGGTCACGCTGCCGGACCGGCCGATGAGCCAGCACGAGCGTGTCCAGCTGCTGGCCGCGGACATCCGGGCGTTCGCCCGCCGGCACGGGCTCGGCCGGGTGGTGGCGATCAATGTCGCCTCCACCGAGGCGCCGTACCCGGCCCACGACTGTCACGCCGACCTCGGCGCGCTGCGCCGCGCGATGACGCGGCACACCGAGGTGCTGCCGGCGAGCTCGGTGGCGGCGCTGGCGGCGTTCGAGGCCGGCGCCGCGTTCGTCGACTTCACCCCGTCCACCTCGATCCGGCCGGACGCGGTCCGGCAGTGGGCCGTGGACCGCGGGATGCCGTTCGGCGGCCAGGACGCGAAGACCGGCGAGACGCTGGTGAAGACCGTGCTGGCGCCGATGTTCTCCTCCCGCGCGCTGCAGGTGCACGCCTGGTCCGGGACCAACCTGCTCGGCGGCGGCGACGGCGCCACGCTCGCCGACCCGCAGGCCGCGGAGTCCAAGAACAGCTCGAAGGAGCGCGGCCTGGCCGAGATGCTCGGCGACGTCGCGGGCCAGGTGCACATCGACTACGTGGACCCGATGGGGGACTGGAAGACGGCCTGGGACCACATCGTGTTCTCCGGGTTCCTCGGGGTCCGGATGACCATGCAGTTCACCTGGCAGGGCTGCGACTCCGCGCTGGCCGCGCCGTTGGTGCTGGACCTGGCCCGGCTCTCCGCCGAGGCACTGGAACGCGGTCACATCGGCGCGATGCCGTTCCTCGGGTTCTTCTTCAAGGACCCGATCGGCAGCCGGGAGCATGCGCTGGTCCGCCAGTACGACCAGCTCGTCGCGTGGGTGCGGGGATGAGGGTCGCCGACCTGGTCGAGCTGGTCCGGGCGCCGGCCGCGCTGACCGTGCCGGGTGACGTGATCGCCGGTGCCGTTGCCGCGGGCAACCTCCGGCCCGCCCGGGTGGCAGGGCTGGCGGCGTCCTCGGTGTGCCTGTACTGGGCCGGCATGGCGCTGAACGACTGGGCCGACCGCGAGGTGGACGCGACCGAGCGGCCGGAGCGGCCGATCCCGTCCGGCCGGGTTCGCGCGGACACCGCGCTCACGCTCGCCACCGGTCTCACCGCGGCCGGGCTCGGCCTGGCCGCGGTCGCCGGCCGGGGTGCCGCGCTGCGGACCTCCGCGGTACTGGCCGCGACCGCCTGGGCCTACGATCTGGGCGGCAAGAACACTCCCGCCGGACCGGTGCTGATGGCCACCGCCCGCGCACTCGACGTATTGGTCGGCGCCGGTAGCGGTCGGCGCCGGGCGATCGGACCCGCCGTCGCGGTGGGCGCGCACATCCTGGGTGTCACCGCGGTATCCCGGAACGAGGTGCACGGCGGCTCTGCGGTGGCACCGCGCGGTGCGCTGGCCGCCACGGCCGCGATCACGGCGGCCACGAGCGCCGGCGGACCGCTCGGCCCCGCCCGGATGGTGACCGCCGGACTGGCCGGGCTGTTCGCGTCCGCGGTCGCACCGGCCCAGCTGGCAGCGGCCCAGCAGCCGAGCGCCGGGCGGATGCGGGCCGCGGTCGGCGCCGGCATCCACGGGCTGGTCCCGCTGCAGGCCGCCTGGTGCGCCCGCGGCGGCAAACCGCGGCTGGGTGCCGGGCTGGTCGCGGCGCTGCCGCTGGCCCGGGCGCTGGCGCGCAAGGTGTCGCCGACATGAGGTTCGGCTACGGCACCAACGGCTTCGCCAACCACCGGCTGGGCGACGCGATCCGGGTGCTCGCGGAACTCGGCTACGACGGTGTCGCGCTGACCCTGGACCACGACCACCTTGACCCGTTCGCGCTCGACCTGCCCCGTCGTACCGCGGAGGTCGGCGCGCTGCTCGCCGAGCACCGGATGGCGGTGGTGATCGAGACCGGGGCCCGGTACGTGCTGGACCCGATGCACAAGCACGCGCCGACGCTGCTGCACGCCGAGGGAGCCGAACGGCGGCTCGAGCTGCTCCGCCGGGCGGTCGACGTCGCCGCCGACCTCGGCGCCGAGGCAGTGTCGTTCTGGTCCGGAGCGCTGCCCGCCGGCGTGGCGCCGGACGTCGGCTGGCGCCGGCTGGTGGACGGCTGCACCGAGCTGGCGTCGTACGCGGAGGAGCGCGGTGTCCCGCTCGGTTTCGAGCCGGAACCGGGCATGTTGGTGGACGACCTGGCCGGGTACTTGAAGCTGCGGGCCGGGGTGGGCAGCGAGTCGCTCGGGTTGACTCTCGACATCGGGCACCTGCGCTGCAACGAGCCGGTGCCGCCGCCCGCCTGCATCGCCGAGGGCGCGCCGTACCTGGTGAACGTGCAGATCGACGACATGCGTCGCGGCGTCCACGAGCACCTCGAGTTCGGCAGGGGCGAGGTGGACTTCCCGCCGGTGCTCGCGGCATTGCGCAACGCCGGGTACGACGGCCTGGTGGCGGTGGAGCTGCCCCGGCACTCGCACGCAGCGCCGCTGGTGGCGCGGCACTCGATCGACTTTCTGCGCACGGCCGAGGAGGCGTCGGAATGGCTGTGAAGGAACTGACCCAGGTCGGGCGGTGCAACCGGATCGGGCTGGACACCCGGCTGGCGTCCGCCCTCGACGGGACCACCGCCGACTGGCTGGTCAGCCGGCGTGCGGAGGTGGTCCGCCGCCCGGAGCGGCTCGGCGAGATCTTCCCGGCGGTGGCCCGCACGGTCGGCCGCGCCGGCCTCGGCGACGGCTGGACCGTGGACGAGGCGGCCCGGGCCTCGCTGGTCGCCGCGCTCGCGGCCGACCAGTCTCCGGACGACCTGGCCACAGCGTTGTCCGGCGTGTACCGGTACGGCGACGCGGCCGAGAAACGCGCGGCCCTGCGGGCACTGGCAGTCGCCGAGGTCGCGGACCGGCTCGGCGACCGCGCGCTGCCGCTGCTGGCGGACGCGATCCGGACCAACGACCAGCGGCTGCTGGCCGCCGCGCTCGGGTCATACGCCACCGAGCACCTGGACGACGCCGCGTTCCGCCAGGCCGTGCTGAAGTGCGTGTTCACCGGCGTACCGCTGGACCTGGTGGACGGGCTGCCGGACCGGGCCGACGACGAGCTGGCCCGGATGATGGCCGACTTCGCCGCCGAGCGGTCCGCGGCCGGCCGCGACGTACCGACCGACATCAGGCGCTACCTGGAGGCGTGACGACACCATGCGCATCTTCGACCCGCACATCCACATGACCTCGCGCACCACCGACGACTACGCCGCGATGGCCGGGCACGGTGTGCAGGCGCTGGTGGAGCCGGCGTTCTGGCTCGGGCAGCCGCGCAGTAACGTCGGCTCGTTCATCGACTACTTCGACTCGCTGATCGGCTGGGAGCCGTTCCGGGCCGCGCAGTTCGGCATCCGGCACCACTGCACGATCGCGCTGAACCCGAAGGAGGCGAACGACCCGCGCTGCCGCGAGGTACTCGACGTACTGCCGCGGTACCTGAACAAGGACGGCGTGGTCGCGGTCGGCGAGGTCGGGTACGACGCAATGACCGCCGACGAGGACGAGGTGTTCGCGGCGCAGCTGGAGCTGGCGGACCGGTTCGGGCTGCCGGTGCTGGTGCACACGCCGCACCGGGACAAGGCCAGGGGCACCACCCGGACGCTGGACGTGGTGCGCGACTCCGGCCTGGAACCGTCGCGCGTCGTTGTCGACCACCTCAACGAGGTGACGGTCAAGGAGGTCAAGGATTCGGGTTGCTGGATGGGGTTCTCGATCTACCCGGACACCAAGATGGACCCGGACCGGATGGTCGTGATCCTGCGGCAGTACGGCACCGGCCAGGTGCTGGTGAACTCGGCCGCGGACTGGGGCAAGTCCGACCCGCTGCGGACCTACGCGACCGGGCAGGCGATGCTCGCGGCCGGGTTCTCCGAGGACGACGTGGACCAGGTGCTGTGGCGCAACCCGGTGGCGTTCTACGGCCAGTCCGGCCGGCTGGTGCTGGAGGAGACCGAGGTCGCCGAGACGTTCGAGGGCAACTCGATCCTGCGCGGAGCGCGGGTATGAGGTTCCGCCACCCGGACGGATCCGTCGTCCATCTGTCGTACTGCACCAACGTGCACCCGGCCGAGGACCTGGACGGCGTGGTGGCTCAGCTGGAGGTTTGTGCCGCGGCGGTGCGCGAGCGGCTCGGCGTACCGGTGCTCGGCGTCGGGCTGTGGCTCGCGCATGACCTCGCCGCACAGCTCGCCCGCGACCCGGCCGCACTCAAGCGGCTGAGCGACACGCTCGACCGGTGCGGGCTCGAGGTGGTGACGCTCAACGGCTTCCCGTACGCCGGCTTCCACGACGCGGTGGTCGGCAAGAAGGTGTATCTGCCGGACTGGTCGCAGCCGGAGCGACTGGCGTACACGCTCGACCTGGTCGAGGTGCTCGCGCAGCTGCTGCCGGCCGACGCGTCGTACGGGTCGATCTCGACGCTGCCGCTCGGCTGGCGCACGCCGTGGTTCGCCGACCGCGACGAGCTGGCCCGGGACGCGGTCCGGGTACTCGCGCAGCGGCTGGCCGAGACTGAGGAGCGCACCGGGCGCCGGATCCGGGTCGCGCTCGAACCCGAGCCCGGGTGCGTGATCGAGACCAACCAGCAGGTCGCGGACTGGCTGTCGACGTACGGCGCGCCGGTGCGGGACCGGGTCGGCGCCTGCGTCGACACCTGCCATCTCGCGGTGCAGTTCGAGCAGCCATCGCAGGTCGTTGCGGCGCTGGACGCGGCCGGGGTGGCGGTGGTGAAGAGCCAGGTCTCGGCGGCGCTGCACGTGGCCGACCCGGCGGACCCGGCGACCCGGGAGGTGCTGGCCGGGTTCGCCGAGCCGAAGTTCCTGCACCAGACCCGGGAGGCGGGCGGTGCGCGGCTGCGCGGCGTCGACGACCTGGCCGAGACGCTGGACGAGCCGCGGCTGCCCGGCCGGAACCCGTGGCGGGTGCACTTCCACGTGCCGGTGCACGCCGCACCTAGCCCGCCGCTGGCCAGCACCACGAACGTGCTCGAGGACGCGTTGCGCGAGCTGGTCGGCGGACCGGCGCCGCGGACCCACCATCTGGAGTCGGAGACCTACACCTGGTCGGTAATGCCGGAGCCACCCCGGGACACTGCGGAGCTGGCCGCTGGGATCGCCGGCGAGCTCGGCTGGCTGCGCGACCGGCTGGACTCCCTCGGACTGGAGGCGCTATGACCCACCCCGTAGTCGTGATCGATGTCGTCGGGCTGACACCGCGGCTGCTGGCGCACATGCCGCGGCTGCAACGGCTCGCCGAGAACGGCTCGCAGCGCCCGCTCGGCACCGTGCTGCCTGCGGTGACCTGCTCGGCGCAGGCGACGTTCCTGACCGGCACGCTGCCTCGGCAGCACGGCGTGGTCGGCAACGGCTGGTACTACCGCGACCTCGGCGAGGTTCTCCTCTGGCGCCAGCACAACCGGCTGGTGCAGGGCGACAAGGTGTGGGATGTTGCCCGGCGCAACGATCCGTCGTACAAGGTCGCGAACGTGTGCTGGTGGTACGCGATGGGCGCGGACACCGATCTGCTGGTGACGCCGCGGCCGATCTACTACGCCGACGGCCGGAAGGCACCGGACTGCTACACCCGGCCGGCCGACCTGCACGACCGGCTGACCAGCCGGCTCGGCGACTTCCCGCTGTTCACCTACTGGGGCCCGACCGCCGGGATCAAGTCGTCCCGGTGGATCGTCGAGGCGTCGCGGCAGATTCTGCGCGAGGACCAGCCGGACCTGCTGCTGACGTACGTGCCGCACCTGGACTACGACCTGCAGCGGTACGGCGCGTCCTCGCCTCGCGCGGCGCGCGCCGCGGCCGAGCTGGACGTGGTGCTCGCGCCGCTGCTGGACGACGCGGCGGCAGCCGGCGCGACCGTGGTGGTGCTGTCCGAGTACGGCATCACGGACGCGTCCCGGCCGGTCGACATCAATCGGTTGCTGCGCCGCGAAGGGCTGCTCGAGGTCTACACGCAGGACGGGATGGAGTACCTGGATCCGTGGACGTCCCGGGCGTTCGCGGTCGCGGACCACCAGATCGCGCACATTTACGTGCAGGACCCGGCTGATGTCGAGGCGGTCGCCAAGCTGCTGAACTGGCTGCCGGGCGTGGCCGAGGTGCTCGACGATGCCGGCAAGGCGACGTACGGGCTGGACCACGAACGCGCCGGTGAGCTCGTCGCCGTCGCCGAGCCGGATGCGTGGTTCACGTACTACTACTGGCTGGACGACGATCGGGCGCCGGACTTCGCCCGGGCGGTCGAGATCCACCGCAAGCCCGGGTACGACCCGGCCGAGCTGCTCTTCGACCCGGCCGACCCGCTGGCGAAGCCGCGCGCGGCGTCGTACCTGCTGCGCAAGAAGCTGGGACTTCGGTACGCGATGCGGGTAGTTCCGCTGGACCCGTCCTGCGTCCGCGGC
This sequence comes from Kribbellaceae bacterium, assembly GCA_035650275.1. Taxonomy (GTDB): domain Bacteria; phylum Actinomycetota; class Actinomycetes; order Propionibacteriales; family Kribbellaceae; genus DASRHY01. The sequence goes on from DASRHY010000261.1 coordinate 14,135, forward strand.
TCGCACGGCCGGCTGCCGGACCACCCGGACGACGGCCCGGTGCTGCTGGTCTCCGACCCGAAGCTGCCGGTGCCGGACGACATCGTGCCGCCGACCGCGGTCCGCGACCTGCTGCTCGCCGCCGGACGCGTGTTAGCGCGGCACTGAACACGCGACGCGGAAGCCCGGGGAGACGGCGATCAAGCCCCGTCAGCCACGATCCGGGAGATGGCGAAGAACACGATCACGAGTACGGCGAACACCCGTAGCAGCCGGCTGCTTGTCGACACCACCGGCCAGGAGAGGAACCCGAGCCAGCCGAGCAGCAGCGCGAGCAGCAGCAGCGCGACGACCGCGACACCCACTGGTGCGAAGGCTCCGATGAGCACCAGCAGCAGCGAGGCGACCGGCAGCGTCAGCTTCGGCATCGCGTGCAGCTTGGCGATGACCGGGTAGCTGGCTTTGGTGATCTTGGCCCGCAACGGGCTGACCGGTGGTTTGCTCTGCTGGTTGCTCACCCGGCCATTGTTCCAGTTCGCAGTCCGGCGCCCGGACCGGTTGGCTGAAACCGGGCTCAGGCGGCGGATGCGTTCGCATCGGCGCGTGCGGGCCGCAGGCGATGGCGAAGGCCGGCCACCACCTCGTCGAGGTGTAGGCGGTCGCCTTGCCAGCGTCCGCCGAGCGACTCGCGGTCGACAGCCGGCGGCAGGTGGAGCGGGCCGCCCAGTGCCTCGATCGGGATGGTCTTCATAGCGGTGAGCGGTACCGGGTGCACCTCGAGGCCGTTCTGGGCAAGGAAGACGAACCGATCGTCGGCTGCGGTGACGCGTATACCGCCTTCGTGTACAGCTCGATGGTGCGCCGTGCACAGCAGGATCAGGTTCGACAGATCGGTAGGTCCTCCATGCGGCCAGTGCACGACGTGATGGATGTGCAGGTA
>DASRHY010000262.1:0-11675 GCA_035650275.1 Kribbellaceae bacterium
CACGTTCGGCACCCCGATGGACATCACCCTGGACGAGGTCGCAATCGAGTCCTACTACCCGGCCGACGCCCAGACCGCCGCCTACTTCACCAAACCCGACCGCGACACTCGACCCGACAACCAGCCACCGGCCCCTAATCACCGAGGACCCGACAGCCACTGACCCGAACCCACTCACCGGACAGGTTCGGTTGGTTTCGTCTCGCATGCGTGGTTGGCGTCAGACGTTGAAGCGGAACTCGACGACGTCGCCGTCGGCCATGACGTAGTCCTTGCCTTCCATCCGGACTTTGCCGGCCGACTTCGCCGCGGCCATCGAGCCGGCCGCCACCAGGTCGTCGTACGAGACGATCTCGGCCTTGATGAAGCCGCGCTGGAAGTCGGTGTGGATCACCCCGGCCGCCTCCGGTGCGGTGGCGCCGCGCGGGATGGTCCAGGCGCGCGACTCCTTCGGGCCGGCCGTCAGGTACGTCTGCAGGCCGAGGGTCTCGAAGCCGACCCGGGCCAGCACGTCCAGTCCAGGCTCGTCGACGCCCATCTCGGCGAGCAGCTCACGGGCCTCGTCCTCGTCGTCCAGCTCGACCAGCTCGGACTCGATCTTGGCGTCCATGAAGATCGCCTCGGCCGGGGCGACCAGCTCGCGCATCCGGTCCTTCAGCCCGGAGTCGGCGAGCTCGTCGGAGTCGCAGTTGAACACGTAGAGGTAGGGCTTCGCGGTGAGCAGCATCAGCTCGCGCAGCAGCGCCCGGTCGATCGCGGTCGAGTGGATCGGCGTACCCGCCTCCAGTGCCTTGGCCGCCTCGCGCACCGCCTCCAGGATCGCGACGTTCTCCTTGCGGAGCCGGGCCTCCTTCTCCAGCCGCGGCAGCGCCTTCTCGACGGTCTGCAGGTCGGCCAGGATCAGCTCGGTCTGGATCGTGGAGATGTCGTCGGCCGGCGACACCTTGCCGTCGACGTGGCTGACGTCGTCGTCGCGGAACACCCGGGTCACCTGGCAGATCGCGTCGGACTCGCGGATGTGGCTGAGGAACTTGTTGCCCAGGCCCTCACCCTCGGACGCGCCGCGCACGATGCCGGCGATGTCGACGAACTGCACCGTCGCCGGGATCTGCTTCTCCGAGGAGAAGATCTCCGCCAGGACCGCGATCCGCGGATCGGGTACGCCGACCACGCCGACGTTCGGCTCGATCGTCGCGAACGGGTAGTTCGCGGCGAGCACGTCGTTCTTGGTCAGGGCGTTGAACAGGGTCGACTTGCCCGCGTTCGGCAGACCGACGATTCCGATGGTGAGTGCCACGGGCGTCAAGGGTACGGGGCGGCCGCCCGCGCGGACGAATCAGACGAGCTCCCAACCGTAGGATGCGGGCGCGCGTCGTACCCCGAGAACGCCAAGGGTTGAGGAGTCGGCAGTGAGGTTCCGAGCGATGCAGCTCCTGCGGTTCGCCTGGACCGAGGCGGTGTCCTGCCTGTTCCCGCTGGCGCTGTTCGCCGGTCTCGCGGTCTCGCAGGTGGTGCCGCTGCCGATCCCCCGGTACGACGCGTTGCTGCTGTACTGCCTCGTGCTCACAGGCGGGTTCTGGCTGGTCCGGCTGGAGACCTGGCGGGAGGTCGCGGTGGTCGGCGGCTTCCACCTGGTCGGACTCGGGCTGGAGCTGTTCAAGGTGCGGTCCGGCTCGTGGTCGTACCCGGGCGACGCGTACACGAAGTTCGGTGGCGTGCCGCTGTTCGCCGGCTTCATGTACGCCGCGGTGGGCAGCTACATCTGCCAGGCGTGGCGGCGGTTCGACCTGCGGGTGAGCGGCTACCGGCCGCTGCTGACCACGCTCGGCGCGGCGCTGATCTACGCGAACTTCTTCACCCATCACTGGCTCCCGGACCTGCGGATCCCGATCGCGGTCGCGCTGCTCGTCGTACTGCGCCGGACCTGGGTGTTCTACACGGTCGGGCCGCGCCGGTACCGGATGCCGCTGGCGGTGTCGTTCGTGCTGATCGGGTTCTTCCTCTGGCTGGCGGAGAACGCCGGCACGTTCCTGGACGCGTGGAACTACCCGGACCAGGTGAGCGTGTGGCGGCTGGTGCACCCTGCCAAGTTCGGCGCCTGGTCGCTGCTGGTCAGCATGAGCTTCGTACTCGTTGCCTCGGTCAAGGGTCTGGAGGGCCGGCTGTACCACCGCGGCGCGCCGGCGACCGTCACCACACCGCGGGCGACCGCGGTCGATCCCGCACCGCTGGCCACGAAGCAGGTGCCGGAGCGTCGCTGAACCGGCTTGTCGGCGGCAACCGTCAGTATCGGGACATGGACGGTACGACGTTGATGATGCTGCTGGTCGGGCTCCTCCTCGGTGCGATCGTGGGCGGCTTGTGGGCCAGGGGTCGATCGGCCTCGCTGCTGGCCCGCGCCACGGCGGAACGCGACGCGGCACAGGACCGGGTGGTCGAGCTCACCGGTGAGCGCCGCGACGCCCGCGACGAGCTGACCGGCGCCGCGGTGGTGAAGGACAGCCTGGACCGGCTGCACGAGCAGCTCCGCGAGCTGGAGCGGAACCGTGCCGCGTGGCAGAGCCAGCTGCGCCAGCAGGTGGACGACGTACGGCTGAGCGGTGAGGCACTGCGGCGCGAGACCGCGGCCCTGTCGACCGCGCTGCGCAAGCCGCAGGTCCGCGGTCGGTGGGGCGAGCTGCATCTGCGCCGTACTGTCGAGCTGGCCGGCATGATCGAGCACTGCGACTTCACCGAACAGGCGTCGACCGCGACCGACGACGGGTTGCTGCGTCCGGATCTGGTCGTCCGGCTGGCCGAGGGCAAGCAGCTGGTGGTCGACTCGAAGGTCCCGTTGGCCGCGTTCCTGGAGGCGGCCGAGACCGACGACGACGTCTACCGCAACGCCCGGCTGCGTGCGCATGCCCGGCAGCTGCGCACGCACGTTGACCAGCTCGCGTCGAAGACGTACTGGGCCCGGCTGCAGTCCACCCCGGAGTTCGTCGTGCTGTTCGTGCCGGGTGAGTCGTTCCTGTCCGCCGCGCTCGACGTGGAGCCGTCCCTGCTGGAGTACGCCGCCGAGCGCCGGGTGGTGCTGGCCACCCCGACCACGCTGATCGCGACATTGCGGGCCGCGGCGTTCGCCTGGAACCAGTCCGCGCTGACCGAGTCGGCGCGCGAGGTGTTCGACCTCGGCCGCGAGCTGTACGAGCGGCTCGGCACGATGGGCGACCACCTGGGTCGGGTCGGCCGCTCGCTGACCTCCGCGGTGGACGCGTACAACCGCTGCGTCGGCTCGGTGGAGAGCCGGGTCTTCAGCACCGCGCGGCGGCTGCGCGACCTGCACGTCACCCAGTCCGAGCTGGCCGCGATGGAGGCGATCGAGGCCTCGGTCCGCCCGATCACGGCCCCCGAGCTGCTCGCCGCGGACGACGACCCGGACACCCGCCGGTGGTCAGCCGGATAGCGCGGTCTGGAGCTTGCCGAGCAGCCTGATCAGGGTCTGCTTCTCGCGATCGGACAACACCGACATCATCGCGGTCTGCGCCGGGAAGTGCTCTCGCCAGACGTCCGCCAGCAGCTCCCGCCCGGCGTCGGTGGGCTCGATCAGGAACATCCGCCGGTCCTGCTGGGACGGCTCGCGGCGGACCAGTCCCTGCCGTTCCAGCGTGTCCACCAGACCGGTGACCGTGGCACGGGTGACCAGCAGCCGTTCACCCAGCTCGCGCGGCGCCAGCGGGCGGTCCGCCCCGACCAGGATCATCAGCACGTTGTAGCCGGCGCCGGTCAGGCCGTGCTTCCGGAACACGGCGGCGAGCCGGTTCTCCACCGTGGCCGTGGTGCGGATCAGGTTCAGCACCGCCTCGGTGGCGAGCTTGTCGGCGCCGGGGTACTGCTCGGTGTGATCGTCGCTCACCCGGATCGGTCCGGTCACGAGGTCCTCCCGTCGTCCACCGGGAATATAGTACGGTGCCAGGTAGTTAGGATCCTTACTATCAGGATCCATCGAACGAGGAGCATCAGCATGTCCAGTACAGGTACGGCTGCCCGACGCTCGACCCGGACCACTCGCGCCCTCACCGTGCTCGCGGCGCGCCTGCGGCGTACCGCGACCGACCGGAGGCGGGCATGAGCGCATTCACCACCGAGGAGCTGGCCTACCTGCGCGAACGACGCCTGGGCCGCATCGCCACCGTCGGCAAGGACGGCACGCCGCACGTCACCCCGGTCGGCTGGAGCCTGTCCGCCGACGAGTCCGCGATCGAGGTCGGCGGGATCGAGCTCGCCCGCACGAAGAAGTACCGCGACGTCGCCCGGTCCGGCCGTGCCGCGATCGTGGTCGACGAGCTGGTCAGCGTGAACCCGTGGCACGTCCGTGGCGTCGAGGTCCGCGGCCGGGCCGAGGCGCTGCCGGACGACGGCGGCCGGATCCGGATCCACCCGGACCGGGTCATCTCCTGGGGACTCAGCTCTTGACGCGGGCTATTGGTTAGTGGCAACTTACGGTTCGTGGCGACTTACGCAGTTCGGGACGCTGAGACTGTGCTCGACGCTCTGGGTGACCCCACCCGGCGCGCGATCCTGACCGCGCTGCGCCGCGGGCCGAGCTCGGTGGCTGCGCTGACCGAGCACGTGCCGGTCAGCCGCCCTGCGATCTCCCAGCACCTGAAGGTGCTCGGGCAGGCCGGGCTGGTCGACCACGAGGCCCGGGGCACCCGCCACATCTACCGGGTCGACCGCGACGGCCTGAGCTCGCTGCGCGAGTGGCTCGACCAGTTCTGGGGCGAGGCACTCGACGCGTACGCCGAGCACGTCCGTCGTACCGAGACCACTAGGGGCCGGAGGCAACCATGACGCTGAACGACACGACCGGGCTGGCACCGCTGGTCAAGACGGTCACCGTGCCGACCACGCCAGACCGTGCGTTTTACCTCTTCACCGCGGAGATGAGCGCGTGGTGGCCGCTGGTGACGCACTCGGTCGGCGAGCAGGACGCGCGACGGATCGAGATCGGCGAAGGCGTCGGTGCGCGGCTGGTCGAGTACGGCGACGACGGCCCACTGGGGGTGTGGGGCACAGTCTCGGTCTGGGACCCGCCGAACGCGGTGGCGTTCAGCTGGCACCCCGGCACCGACCCGGCGCAGGCCACCCAGGTGTCGGTGACGTTCACGGCCGTTGCCGAGGGCACCGAAGTCGTGCTGACCCACACCGACTGGTACCGCCGCCCCGACGGCGTCCGGGCCCGCACCGGCTACGTCACCGGCTGGGACCACGTGCTGGGCCGCTTCGTGGCGGCGTCTAGTTCGCGACCGTGAAGCGCCTGCGGCGGTGGGCAGGGTTCTCGAGCTCGTCGAGCAGCGCGACCGCGAAGTCCTCGGCGGAGATGGACTCGCCGACGGGCGAGTCCAGACCGGCGCGGTACGACCCGGTGCGCTCGCCGGGCTGGATCACCGGGGGCGGCGACAGGAACGTCCAGTCGACGTCGTCGCCCAGACCGCGCACGTACTCGAGCGCCTTTGCACCGGTGGTCGACTCGGCCTTGTAGATTCCGGGGAAGCCGGGGCTGTCCAAGAGCCGCCGGCCGTCCACGAGCAGGCTGCCGGCTCCGCCGATCACCACCAGCCGGGTGTCGCCCGCGCTCTCGGCCAGGGTGCGCAGCGCGTCGAGGTAGATCTGGTGGTCCTCGCCGGTGCGGCTCGGCCCGATCGCGACCACCACGGCATCGGCGTCGCGTGCGACCGCCGCGGCCGTCTCCGGGTCGCCCGCGTCGCCGGTCACGGGCTTGACGCCGTCGGGCAGCACGCCACCCGACCGCGTGACACCGATGACCTCATGCCGCCGCCGCACGGCCTCGGCCGCCACCCGGCTGCCGAGCATGCCGCTCGCTCCATATACCGCGATGTTCATCCGCTGACTCCTTCTCGTGGTTACCTGCCTCGAGACAGTAACCATCGGTGACTGGCTACTTCAACGTGCTATAAGTACCTGATGGTTACCATGACTGACGGGCGGTTCTGGCGCGGCGACATGTTCGACCCGGCGTGCCCGACCCGCGTCGTACTGGATCGGATCGGGGACAAGTGGACGGTGCTGGTCGTCGAGCTGCTCAAGGACGGCGCACTGCGGTTCTCCGCGCTCCGTGACCGCATCGGCGGCGTGGCGCCGAAGGTGCTGACGCAGACACTGCGGCGGCTCGAGCGCGACGGCATTCTGACCCGGACGATCTACCCGGAGGTGCCGCCCCGGGTGGAGTACGAGCTGACCACGCTCGGCCGCTCGCTGATCGCGCCGCTCGACGCGATCAGCGAGTGGGCCGAGTCGCACGTCCACGAGATCACTGCCGCCCGCGAACGCTTCGACGGCGAGGGCTGACCGCCGTCAGGACGGGTGGATAGGTTGGGGCGCGTGGAGCTTGAGGTCGTGCTGCCGGACCAGTCCGCCGCGATGCCGCCCGTACGGCTGTCCGAGATCGCGGTCGCCGCAGAGGAGCTCGCTTACCGGACGGCCTGGCTGCCCGACCACCTGCTGCCGCCGGAACCGTTCGGGACGACGTACGGTGGGGTGTACGAGCCGCTCGTCACCCTCGGCTGGCTGGCGGCCCAGACGCACCGGATCCGGCTCGGCACGTCGGTGCTGATCCTGCCGCTGCGGAACCCGTACGCCGTGGCCAAGCAGGCCGCGACCCTGCACCGGTTGTCCGGCGAGCGGCTGGTGCTCGGCATCGGCACCGGCTGGGACGAGACCGAGTTCGCCGCGGTCGGCGCGGAGTACAGCGGCCGCGGTCGTCGTACCGACGAAGGGCTCGCGGTGATCCGGGCCCTGTTCGCGGGTGAGCACGACGGCGGCGTCTTCGAGCCGCGTCCGCTCGCACCGATACCGGTGATGGTCGGCGGTACGTCGGAACGCGCCCTGCGGCGCGCCGCGAGGTACGCGGACGAGTGGCAAGGGGTCAGCCTGGACGCGGCCGGGTTCGCCCGGGTCGCGGCCCGGCTGCGGGAGCTGACCGACCGGCCGATCCGGATCGGCACCAGGTTCGAGTGGACCGGCGGCGACGCGGGGCTGGATCGCGCGATCGGCTTCGCGCACGAGGTGGCGGCCGCCGGCGCGGACACGCTGGCGATGTGGTTCGGCGAGGCAGACCGTACGGAGGAGCGGCTGGCGCGGTTCCAGAAGGCGTCAGGCGTGGTCTGAGACGCCGGTCGTCTCCAGGCCCTTCTTCTTCAGGTCGGCGCGCAGCTCGCGCGGCAGCGAGAAGATCAGGCTCTCCTCCGCCGTGGTGACCTCCTGCACGTCGCCGTACCCGCGCTCGGCCAGCCAGGACAGCACGTCGCGGACCAGCACCTCGGGCACGCTCGCACCGCTGGTCACGCCGACCGAGTCGACGCCGTCCAGCCAGGCCTCGTCGATCTCATCGGCGAAGTCGACCAGGTAGCCCGCCTTGGCGCCGTGCTCCACCGCGACCTCGACCAGCCGGACCGAGTTCGACGAGTTCCGCGAGCCCACCACGATCATCAGATCCGCCTCCGGGGCCAGTTTCTTCACCGCGGCCTGGCGGTTCTGCGTGGCGTAGCAGATGTCGTCGCTCGGGGGGTCCTGCAAACTCGGGAACCGCTCGCGCAGGCGTCGTACCGTCTCCATCGTCTCGTCCACCGACAGCGTGGTCTGGGACAGCCAGACCACCTTCTCCGGGTCGCGGACCTGTACCTCGTCCACGTGCTCCGGCCCGTCCACGATCACGATGTGCTCGGGCGCTTCGCCGCTGGTGCCGACGACCTCCTCGTGGCCCTCGTGGCCGATCAGCAGGATGTCGAAGTCGGACTTCGCGAACCGCTTCGCCTCGATGTGCACCTTGGTGACCAGCGGGCAGGTGGCGTCGATCGTCTTCAGCTGCCGCTGCGCGGCCTCCTCGTGCACCACCGGCGCGACGCCGTGTGCGGAGAAGATCACCGTGGCGCCCTCGGGCACCTCGTCGGTCTCCTCGACGAACACCGCGCCCCGCCGCTCCAGGGTCCGTACGACGTGCTTGTTGTGCACGATCTCCTTGCGGACGTACACCGGCGGGCCGTAGAGGTCGAGCGCCTTCTCCACCGTCACCACCGCACGGTCCACGCCGGCGCAGTACCCGCGTGGCGCCGCGAGCAGTACCCGCTTGGTCGTCGTACCGGTGGTCTCAGCGAGGGAAGTCACGGCCTCCATCGTACGGACCGTGCGCGACGCCTCGACGACGGCTGCGCAGCTGTATGGCGTGCGCCACACCGAGCAGGCCGGTCAGCACGGCGACCGCCATCGCAGCATGGCCCTCGGGCGTCAGTCCGGGAGTCGGCTCGCCGGTTCCCGGCTTCGTGACCAGCATCAGCACGATCACCGCGGCGAGCACCACGATCGCGACCGGCAGTCCGGCGGTCGCCGCCGGCCGGATGGTGGCGAACACCAGGCAGCCGACCAGTCCCAGCATCAGCATGATGCCGAGTACGGCGGGACCGCCGGCCGGACGGGCTGCCATCGCCCAGAGCGTGCCGTACTCCTCCTCCAGCAGCGGCAGGAACGCGAGCACGACGGAGACGGCCGCGAGCGGACCGTACAGCCGCGCGTACGCCGCGGCCACGCCACGGTCCGACAGCTCCTGGCGGAGGCGGATCACGTCCTGCTCGAGCAGCTTCGTCGGATTGGTCTTCTCGGCCATCGCGGTCATCCCCTGTCCGTCGCGTCGGGACAGCATGGCGCAGGAGGAGGCTCACCGGCCGGCCCGGTCCTGAACCGGGTCTGTCTACCGAGGTTGCAGTAGAAGCGCGCAGCTGCCAGGGCAGGGCTCGAACCTGCGGGACCTCGGGTCAGAACCGAGTGGGTCCGCTGCCCAGGTAAAAGTGCAGGCGCGCCGACAGGGCGAGGCGCGTGAGGCGGATCGCCTGCTGCTGGTGCTGGATCCGGTTCACGCTCGCCACCATGGCGGTCGCGATCCCTTGCGTCAAAGGGGTTTTAGCCGACGAACCGGCCGACGTTGAGCGTCGCCCAGTCCTTGAATGAGCGCGGTGGCCGGCGGGTCAGGTCCTCGACCGCGGAGAGCACCGGGGACTCGTCCAGCATGCCGTCGGCGAAGAAGCTCAGGAACGCCTCGACGTACGGCGCGGGCATCCCCGACGCGGTCATGTCCGCCCGTGCCTCCGCGTCCGACAGCGGTTGCAGCACCAGCTCCCGGCCGAGCACCTCGCCGAGGATCCGCAGCCGGTCCGCCGGCCGCAGCGACTCCGGTCCGCTGAGCCGGTACGCCTGCCCGGCATGCCCGTCCGAGGTCAGCGCGACCGCGGCGACGGCGGCCACGTCGTACGGGTCGATCGTTGCGACCGGCACCGAAGCGAACGGTGCCCGGACGACGTCGCCGGCCCTCAGCTGTGGCGCCCAGTCGAGGGTGCCGGTCATAAAGCTGCTCGGCCGCAGCATCGTCCAGTCCAGCCCCGACGAGCGCACCACCTGCTCGGACTCGATGTGGTACCGCGCGACCGCGTTGTCCAGGTCGCCGCCCGGTACCGAGCTCGACGACAGCAGTACGACGCGTTCCACACCGGACCGCTTCGCCAGGTCGAGCAGGCCCGGCATGTCGGCGTACCCGCTGAGCAGGAAGACGCCGCGAACCCCGTCGAAGGCGCCAGTCAGGGTCGACGGATCGTTCAGGTCGCCGACGGCCTCCTCGACGCCGTCCGGCCAGTCCCGTCCCGCGCTCCGGGTCAGTGCCCGTACCGGCTGCCCGGCGCCCGCGAGTGCGCGGACGAGCTCCGATCCGACGTTGCCTGTCGCTCCGGCCACCAGGTACATCCGAGGACTCCCCTCATCGGCGTCACCGGCCCCAACGTCGCCGGAGCGTCGGGTGTTCCCCGTAGAGTCACGACGTGGCTCTGCAGACCTCACCCGAAGCGCCGGCGGCCGTTCGCACCATCGCGAACGGGATCGCCAGCTGGATCAACCAGCTGGGCGCGGTCTGGGTCGAGGGCCAGCTGACCGACATCTCCGCGAACCGCGGCACCAGCACGGTCTTCGGGACGTTGCGGGACACCGACGCGGACGTGTCGATCCGGTTCACCTGCAACCGGCGGATCTTCGACGCGGTCGACCCGCCGGTCGCCGACGGCGCCCGGGTGGTGGTGAGCGCGAAGACCAACTTCTTCCCGCGCCGCGGCACCGTCGCGCTGGCGATCAGCGAGATCCGGCACGTCGGCATCGGCGAGCTGCTGGCCCGGATCGAGCGGCTGAAGCAGCTGCTCGCGGCCGAGGGGCTGTTCGCCGCGCACCGCAAGCGACGCCTGCCGTTCCTGCCGCACACGATCGGTCTGGTCTGCGGGCGGGACTCCGCGGCCGAGCGGGACGTCCTCGAGAACGCGAAGCGCCGCTGGCCCGCGGTCGCCTTCCGGGTCGAGTACGCCGCCGTGCAGGGGCCGTCCGCGGCCGGCGAGGTGATGACCGCGCTGCGTCGGCTGGACGCGGATGAGGCCGTCGACGTGATCGTGATCGCCCGTGGCGGCGGCTCGCTGGAGGACCTGCTGCCGTTCTCGGACGAGGGACTGATCCGGGCCGTGTCGAAGTGCTCGACACCGGTGGTCAGCGCGATCGGGCACGAGCCGGACTCGCCGCTGCTGGACCTGGTCGCGGACCTGCGCGCATCCACGCCGACGGACGCGGCCAAGCGCGTCGTGCCGGATGTGCGCGAGGAGCTGGACGGCGTCCGGCAGCTGCGCGAGCGGGGCAACCGGGCGATCCGGGCCTGGCTCGACCGCGAGGCGCACGCACTGGCCGCGGTCCGCAGCCGGCCGGCGCTGGCGGCGCCGGTGGACGGGCTGCGGCGGCGGTCCGACGAGGTCGCGGCGCTGGTCGATCGAAGCAGGCGGACGCTCACGCACCGGCTCGACCGTGCGGGCGACGACCTGCAGCACCGGCTGGCGAGCGTGCGGGCACTGTCGCCCAAGGCCACGCTCGAGCGCGGGTACGCCGTACTGCAGCGCGAGGACGGTTCCGCGGTCCGCGAGGTCGGCCAGGTGTCGGCGGGCGACCTGTTGCACGCCAGGGTCAGCGACGGCCGGTTCGACGTCGAGGTGCTGCGTCCGAAAGGGAAGGAGTAGTGGTGGCGAAGAAGGCACCCGAGCGGCCGGAGCTCTCCTACGAGCAGGCGCGCGAGGAGCTGGTCGAGGTGGTCCGCAAGCTCGAGGCGGGCGGTTCGACGCTCGAGGAGTCGCTCACGCTCTGGGAGCGCGGCGAGGAGCTGGCCGCGATCTGCCAGCAGTGGCTGGACGGCGCCCGCAGACGTCTCGACGCCGCGATGAAGGCCGAGGCCGCGGAAACGGTCGAGGAGTGACGACCGCAGCCGTCCGCGACCTGCTGGTCGAGCTCGGCGCGGACCGGATCGGCCACGCCGGCGGCTCCCTGCTCGCCCATCTGACCCGGACCAGCGAGCGGCTGGCCGACTGGGGCGCGTCCACCGAGCTGCAGACCGTCGGGCTGGCGCACGCGTTATACGGGACTGATGGGTTCGGGCAGTCGCTGCTCGGCCGTGACGAACGTGACCGGCTCCGCGAGGTCGCCGGCGAGCCGGTCGAGTCGCAGGTCTACCTGTACGCGAGCTGCGGACGCGACCGGACCTACCCGCACCTGGCCGACCGCCCGACCGTGCTGTTCCACGACCGTTTCGCCGGCACGGACGTCGAGCTCGA
>DASRHY010000263.1:0-3696 GCA_035650275.1 Kribbellaceae bacterium
AGGTGTTCGCGCCGAACACGCTGGTCGGCGTGATCATCGGTGCCTCCGTGGTGTTCATGTTCTCCGGGCTGGCGATCAACGCCGTGACCCGCGCCGCGGGCGCGATCGTGTTCGAGGTGCGCCGCCAGTTCCGGGAGAACCCCGGAATCATGGAGGGCACCGTGCGGCCGGAGTACGCCCGCGTCGTGGACATCTGCACCCGCGACTCGCTGCGCGAGCTGGCCACCCCCGGCCTGCTCGCGGTGATGGCGCCGATCGCGGTCGGATTCGGCCTCGGCGTCGGCCCGCTCGGCTGCTATCTCGCCGGCGCAATCGCGGCCGGCACCCTTATGGCGGTGTTCCTGGCGAACTCCGGCGGGGCCTGGGACAACGCGAAGAAGCTGGTAGAGGACGGCAACTACGGCGGCAAGGGCTCCGAGGCGCACGCCGCCACGGTGATCGGAGACACGGTCGGCGACCCGTTCAAGGACACCGCGGGTCCGTCGATCAACCCGCTGCTCAAGGTAATGAACCTGGTCTCGCTGCTGATCGCGGCCGCGGTCGTCGAGTACAGCATCGGCATCCGGGAGAACGACGCGCTGCGGGTCCTTATCACCTTGGTCGCGGTAGCGATCATCGTCACCGCCCTGGTGATCTCCAAGCGGCGGACCATCGTCGTTGGCGAGGACTCTGCGGCCGGGTCGGGGGAGCCGCGCGATCCGGCTGGACCGAGTGCGTCCACCTCGGCCGACGCCCCCGTGCCGACCGACTCAACCGAGTCGGCGGACCGGAGTGAGCCGGTGGACCACCGTTAGGTTGGCCAAGCCGGTCGGCGGCGCTCAGAATCGGCGGTACTCAGAAATCGTGCATGGTGATCGAGGTACACCGCGGTGGCCGATCGGGACGGGCTACCGGTACGGTCTAGCGGACACGGGGGCCGGGCGGACGCTAGCGTTCGCTCTCGTGCAATCGCGCGATCCCTGCGTCGGTTGACATCGGTGTACATCATGGGGGCAGACTCTCGCTCCCAGGGTGCGAGATCACGTAGTGCCACTGGAGTAAACGCGCGTGTCGGAAAACAGCGGGCCGAACGGCGGCGGCCGGCGTCTCATCATCGTCGAGTCGCCCGCCAAGGCGAAGACGATCGCGGGCTACCTCGGTCGCGGGTATGACGTCGAGTCCAGCATCGGCCATGTCCGGGACCTGCCGACCGGGGCCGCAGAGATCCCGGCCCGGCTGAAGAAGGAGCCCTGGTCACGGCTCGGGGTCGACGTGAACAGTGAGTTCACGCCGCTGTACGTGGTGCCGTCGACCAAGAAGGCCCAGGTCCAGAAGCTGAAGAAAGCACTCAGTGGGGCCGACGAGCTCCTCCTGGCCACTGATGAGGACCGGGAGGGGGAGGCCATCGCCTGGCACCTGACCGAGGTGCTGGCGCCACGAGTCCCGGTCCACCGCATGGTGTTCCACGAGATCACCCCGCATGCGATCCGGGAAGCGGTGGCCAACCCCCGCGATATCGACCGCAAGCTAGTCGACGCGCAGGAAACCCGGCGGATCCTGGACCGGCTGTACGGCTACGAGGTCTCGCCGGTGCTGTGGAAGAAGGTCATGCCGAAGCTATCGGCGGGCCGGGTGCAGTCGGTCGCGGTCCGCATGGTGGTCGACCGGGAGCGGGAGCGGATCGCGTTCCGCACCGCGACGTACTGGGACCTGGACGCGACGCTGGACGCCGGCGAGGGCCGGCAGCCGCGGCTGTTCCCGAGCCGGCTGGTGTCGGTGGACGGTCGCCGGGTCGCGCAGGGCCGCGACTTCACGTCGACCGGTGAGCTGAAGAACGGCGTCGTCCACCTCGACGAGCAGGCGGCGACCGCGCTCGCTGCCGGCCTGCGGGACTCCTCGTTCACGGTGCGTTCGATCGAGTCCAAGCCGTACACCCGCAAGCCGTACGCGCCGTTCCGGACCACCACGCTGCAGCAGGAGGCGTCCCGCAAGCTCGGGATGTCCGCGTCGCAGACCATGCAGGTCGCGCAGCGGCTGTACGAGAACGGCAACATCACCTACATGCGGACCGACTCGGTCACGCTGTCCGACACCGCACTGACCGCGGCCAGGTCCCAGGTCCGGGAGCTGTACGGCGCCGACTACCTGCCGGACAAGCCGCGGATCTACACCTCGAAGGTGAAGAACGCTCAGGAGGCGCACGAGGCGATCCGGCCGGCCGGCGAGGTGTTCCAGACACCGGCGCAGACCGGGTTGTCCGGTGCGGAGTTCCGGCTCTACGAGCTGATCTGGATGCGCACGATCGCGTCCCAGATGAAGGACGCCGAGGGCCGTAGCGTCTCGATCAAGATCGACGCCCGGGCCGCGGGCGGCGAGCAGTGCGAGTTCACCTCGTCCGGCCGGGTGATCACCTTCTACGGCTTCCTCAAGGCGTACGTCGAGGGCGCGGACGACCCGTCCGAGGCGACCGACGACCAGCAGACCCGGCTCCCGGATGTGGCCGAGGGAGATGTGCTGGCGGCGCACGAGGTGGTCGCCTCCGGCCACGAGACCAAGCCGCCGGCGCGCTACACCGAGGCGACGCTGATCCGCGAGCTGGAGGAGCGCGAGATCGGCCGGCCGTCGACGTACGCATCGATCATCGGCACCATCCAGGCCCGCGGGTACATCTACAAGAAGGGCAACGCGCTGGTCCCGGCGTGGCTGGCCTTCGCGGTGGTGCGGCTGCTGGAGGAGCACTTCACCCGGCTGATCGACTACGCGTTCACCGCGACGATGGAGGACGTGCTCGATGAGGTTGCCGCCGGCAACCAAGCGCGCGAGCGGGTGCTGGCCCGGTTCTACTTCGGCGACGACGACCTCGAGGGCCTGCACTCGATGGTGAACGACCTGGGCGAGATCGATGCCCGCGAGATGTCCACGTTCCCGATCGGCGACGGCATCGTGGTCCGGGTCGGGCGGTACGGACCGTACGTCGAGAACGGCGACGGCGGCCGGGCCAACGTGCCCGAGGATCTGCCCCCGGACGAGCTGACCGTGGACAGGGCCCGCGAGCTGCTCAGCCAGCCGGCCGGAGTCGAGCACGAGCTCGGCGCGGACCCGGACACCGGCCGGACGATCGTCGCCAAGGCCGGCCGGTTCGGGCCGTACGTGACCGAGGTGCTGCCGGATGACGCGCCGAAGAGCACCAAGCCGCGGACCGGCTCGCTGCTGAAATCGATGTCGCTGGACACCGTGACGCTGGACGACGCGCTCAAGCTGCTGTCGCTGCCGCGGTTGGTCGGCGTCGACCCGGACTCAGGTGACGAGATCACCGCGCAGAACGGCCGGTACGGCCCGTACCTGAAGAAGGCCAGCGACTCGCGCTCGCTGGACTCCGAGGAGCAGATGTTCAGCATCACCCTCGAGGAGGCGCTGAAGATCTACGCGCAGCCGAAGACGCGCGGCCGCCGGGCCGCGGCGCCACCGCTCAAGGAGCTGGGCGAGGACCCGGAGTCCGGCAAGCCGGTGGTGGTCAAGGAGGGCCGGTTCGGGCCGTACGTGACAGACGGCGAGACAAACGCGACCCTGCGCAAGGACGACTCGATCGACTCGATCTCGCTGCTGCGCGCCGCCGAGCTGCTGGCGGACAAGCGTGCCCGCGGTCCGGTCAAGCGCACCAAGAAGGCCGCCGCGAAGAAGACCACCAAGAAGTCCGCGGCGAAGAAGACGGCCAAG
>DASRHY010000264.1:0-11830 GCA_035650275.1 Kribbellaceae bacterium
AAGCTCTGTCCACCGACGCGGTCTGCACCCTGCACGAAGAGGCGGACGGCACCGACTCGGCCTCGGCGCAGGCGGACCATGGCTGCGGGCGCGCCTGGACCCCGACGGCGTCCACTACCTGGTCCCGGACCCGGCGAGCTACTGCTGGCCGGGCAACCCCGACAGTCAAGGCGGGACGATCCGCTGGTGGCAATGCACCGCCCTACTGCGGATGTACGACGGCGAGCAGGTCAGCAGCATGGTCGCCGTACTCCCAGAAACCTTCACCGCCGTGCCCTCGACCCTGACCCGAAGGAAACAAGTGCGACTCGTTCACCGTGCTCGTGCCACCGAACGAGGCACCTACCTGTGGGGTCGAGACCACAAGACCGCGTGCGACCCGCAGCTGTGCGGCTACAACCCCGAAGCCGCCGACCACCCACCGCCGAACAACTGACGAACTGGCACCGCTGATAGGGCGAGGACGGCAGGAAGGAGTCGCAGCCCAGGCAGAGTGGAGGGAGCGCAGTGAACGCGTTGACGATCGGCATCGACGTGGCCAGGTCACCGCCAGGGTGTCTTCCTTGGCGTGCCTTCGTTTCGGCTGTGCTCCTGCTCATGGTTCCTCTCGCATCTCCAGGTCGTGCAGCCGTCCCATCGCGATTGGAGATTCCGCATGTCCTTTCATCCGCAGGTCCGGCTTGTCCCCGCAACGGTGCCGTTGCTCAACGCACTGAACGAGGACCGCACCCTGTTCTGCGAGTTGATCGGCTCACCCGTCCCGGACGGTTGGCCCGAGTTCCCAGAAGCCATCGGCTTCACGCTGGAGCATCTCCAGAACGCGCCGGAGCCTGACCGCTCGTGGTCGATGCAGTTCTTCGTCGACCACGCGACCGGACGCCTGCTCGGCTCAGGGGGCTTCGCCGCCCCGCCGGTCGAGCGCACTGTAGAGATCGGCTTCGAAGTCGCCCCCGAGTTCCGTGGGCAGGGGTTCGGGATCGCTGCTGCCCGGGCTCTGGTCGAGCGTGCTGTGGCCAGCGGCGACGTCGACCACGTCATCGCGCATACGCTGCCCGGTCCGAACGCGTCGACGGGCGTGCTCGTGTCGCTGGCCTTCGAGCACGTCGCCGACCAGGACGACCCCGAGGTTGGCACGGTCTGGGAGTGGAGATGGACTCGCGTGCTGGTCGAGTAGCCCAGATGTTGGCCACAGACCGACCGTATGCGGGAACAGCGTGGGCGCCGAGGCGAAACGCGCCCATCTGCCGCGGACAGTGCGCGATCATGCGGGTACGTCTCCTGTCCCATCAACCGCCAGTCGTCCACCACCGGATCATCTCCTAGCCACGAAACGGGAACGCACTCACATGCCGCAAGGCGCCCGCCAACTCTTAGAGCGGTTTGATGCGCTCGATGCGGGTCCAGCCCTTCCAGCCGCGCGCCTCGAGGAGGGCAAGCAGGCGCGGCGCGAATGGCGCGTTGGCGAGGAACACCGAGTCGAGCAGTTCGACGAGCTCGTCGGGCAGCGGAAAGTCTTCGGCGTGCTCCTCCCAGTCGTCCTGTCCGACCTCGAACAGCGTGACGAGTCGGTCGGCGAGGGCGTCGAGGCGACGGTCCCCCGATGGCCAGTCCAGCGCCTCCACGAGGTCTCGATACAGCGCGATCACCGCCGGGTCGTTCAGCTGTTCGGACTTCAACGTCATCAGTGTGGGCATCTGCTCGGGCATCTGCGCGGCCACCAGGATCCAGGCGTCCCGCTCGAGATTGACCAGTTCCTCAGGCAAGTCGAGCTCGCGCAGCCGCTCCAGGTACGCGACGGCCTCTGGCGGCAGGGCGAGGCTGTCCCCCGCCGCCAGCTGCGCGATCCGCCGGCGGTGTTCCTGCAGTTCACGGACCTCGGCGCGCAGGCGGCGGTCGATGTCGTCGACTGCTGCCGAGAACTCATCCACGTCAGCACCCAGCAGTTCATGGACCCGCGAGAGCGGCACTCCCGCCTCGGCCAGGGTCCGGATCCGGATGAGATCGACCACCGCGGCGGCGTCGTACCGCCGGTAGCCCGAGTGGTCACGCGCCGGCTCCGGCAGCAGGCCTGTCGAGTGGTAGTGCCGGACCGCCCGCACGGTGACGCCCGCATACGACGCGAGCTGGCCGATGGTCAGCATGCGCCCATTCTCACGCGAACTTGCGGCGGTAGGTCCGCATCGCCAGCACATACGCCAGGACGAGCAGGCCGACGCACCAGGCGAGGGCGATCCAGATGTCATTGCCCACCGGCTGCTCGGCGTACAGGTTGCGGATGGTGTTCACGATCGAGGTGACGGGCTGGTTCTCGGCGAACCAGCGCACAGGTCCCGGCATGTTCTCAGTCGGCACGAACGCCGAGCTCAGGAACGGGAGGAACAGCAGCGGGTACGCGAAGCCGCCGGCACCGTCGGTCGTCTTGGCAGCGAGTCCCGCGATGACGGCCAGCCACGTCAGGGCCAGCGTGAAGATCACCAGAATGCCGACGACCGCGAGCCAGGCGAACACGCCGGCACCCGACCGGAAGCCCATCGCCAGCGCGACCAGCACGACCAGCGCGAGCGAGATGAAGTTCGCCACCAGCGAGGTCAGCACGTGACCCCACAGCGCCGCCGACCGCGCGATCGGCATCGACTGGAACCGCTCGAAGATGCCGCTCTGCAGGTCGAGGAAGAGCCGGTACGACGTGTACGCAACGCCGGATGCGACGGTGATCAGCAGGATGCCCGGCAGCAGGTAGTTGACGTACTTCTCGCCCGGCCCGCTGCCGGTGTCGATCGAGCCGCCGAACACATAGACGAACAGCAGCAGCATCGCGATCGGCGTGACGGCCGTCGTGATGATGGTGTCGGGGCTGCGCAGGATGTGCCGCAGCGACCGCTTGAGCATGACGGCGGTGTCACCGACGACGTACGTGGTGGTCATGCGAGTGCTCCTTCGGTGCCGGCGCCGTCGTGACCGACGATCGCGAGGAAGATTTCCTCAAGGGTGGGCTGCTTCTCGACGTACTCGACCGTGGCCGGGGGCAGCAACGCCTTCAGTTCGGCGAGCGTGCCGTCGGCGATGATCACGCCGTCGTGCAGGATCGCGATCCGGTCGGCGAGCTGCTCGGCCTCATCGAGGTACTGCGTGGTGAGCAGAACCGTGGTGCCGCGGTCCGCCAATCCCTTGACCGTCCTCCAGACCTCGATCCGCGATTGCGGGTCCAGGCCCGTGGTCGGCTCATCGAGGAAGATCACCGGCGGGTTCCCGATCAGGCTCATGGCGATGTCGAGCCGGCGCCGCATGCCGCCGGAGTAGGTCGCCACCTTGCGCCCGCCGGCATCGACCAGGTCGAACTGGGCGAGCAGTTCGGCGGCGGTGGCGCGCGGGTCCTCCACGCGTCGCAGTTGGCCGATCAGGACCAGGTTCTCGCGCCCGGTCAGGACCTCGTCGACCGCCGCGAACTGTCCGGTCAGGCTGATCGAGGCCCGGACGCCAGCAGCCTGCGTCGCCACGTCGAACCCGTTGACCGTCAGAGTGCCGCCGTCCGCCCTGAGCAGCGTCGACAGGATCCGCACGACCGTGGTCTTGCCTGCTCCGTTGGAGCCGAGCAGGGCGAAAATGCTCCCCTCCGCGACCTCGAAGTCGACGCCGCGGAGGACCGCGTTGTCGCCGAAGGACTTGGTCAGACCGGCGACTTCGATTGCTGATGTCGTGTTCATGGAACCAGCGTGCAACCCTGACCCTACGTCAAGGTCAAGCCGCGTCCCGGAAACGCACTCATATGCGGCGATCCGGGCGTTCGTGGCGACGCGTGCGCCTGGTCGTCCCGCTGGCAGGGCGCGACGGCCGTCGGGACGGGGATTCATCGCTCCGACGGTCAGTCGACCGCGCGCCTCGAACGCAGCAGCTGCGGATTAAAAGGCCGCAGCTACCCGTCGTATCCGATCCCACCGGTCTCCACCAGCCACATGAACGGCCCCAGGATTTACCACCGGGTGACGGCATTTCGCGTCACGAACCGTGTCACGCGGCGGCGCCATTCGTTTGCGCTGGCTCGTTGGCGGGAGAGGGCGCCCGGGGGTGGACATCGATGGGCGCCCTCCCCCGACTTGATCAGCCCTCCTGCCCGCTGACGTCGTGCGGTGTCTTGTCGTGGCCGGGGTGCGGGTGGTCTTGTGATGCGAGTGGTCGCCCAGCGCAGGCTCGGCCCGACGATGTCGGCCAACACACGCTGGGCGGTTCGCTTGTCGCCGGTCAGGGTGTCGGTCCAGGCCTCGGTCGTCACGGTCCCGTGCACGAAGACCCGGTCACCCTTCGCGAACGACTCCAGGATGTTGTTCGCCAGGGTCTTGAACGCCCGCACGACATGGCGGGTCAGCTCGGCGTCGACCCATTCGCCGTCGCTGTTTTGCCGGCCCTGGTTAACAGCCCGGTGATCCCGACGAGGGTGAACCGACAGCTGCGTCGAGGGCGAACGCGTCGCGGAGCAAGAACCTCGCTAGCCCGCGGCCCCGAGCCTGCTGGTGCACACCGAGCATGTGATCTGGCCACAGTTCTCGGTCTCGACGAACGCGCTGCTGCAATCGCGAATCGCGACCGATCAAACCCCGTCCAAACCGGTGTCCTACAAAGATGGGGCTGGGGTCGGGGGCCTCCCGGACGCGAGCCGCATTGAGCCCGGCCCGCTCGACCGGAGCGGAGCCGGCGGCTGTTGCTGGGCTGGTGTTGCAATCTTGGGTAGGTGGCGGAGGTATCAAACGCTGTCAAGAAATGCTCCGTGAGTACAACAGGTCCCGGCACGCGCCGGGTTCTCAAACTGCACCACCTAACCAGGGGGAATATCACAATGCCCATCGCACCGAACGACGTCAACCTTCTCGCCGTCGAGACGAACGACCAGGACTTCGCAGCCGGGTCCAACATCAGCTTCCAGGTCAGGGCCGAAGCTGGAGCAGCCCTACACGGCGCCGGCGGGAAGTACCAGGTCCGGATGACGATGACCGACACCACGAATCCTGCGCTCGTGGACTCCCAGAACGTCACCGGGAACTACGGCGACGCCAACTGGCCGAACGCGGGACTCAACACCTTCACGTTCACCGTGCCAGGTACGGCCACGGCGGGTCGCGTTGGCGACATCCTGGAGCCCCAGGCGCGCCTCATCAGCAACGCCGCCGCACCCTTCGACAGCTCGCACGTGGTCGGCGAGACCCTCCTCGTCACCCCCTAGCCCGGGTAACACCCGCCGCGTCGGCCCGCTTCCGCGTGAAGCGGGCCGCTGGGGGTCAGGCGGCAACTGTTCGCACGGCAGTTCTCCCTCGACGCCACCACGAGCGGCGGGACACGAGGTGTATGCACCGACGCTGACCGGCCTTGGCGATCGATCGCATCTGCGTACGGCGAGCACGGGCTTGACCACGCACATCGACGACGTCGCCAGCCTGATCTGGTTCGAGGACCCCCGCGACGTCATCTTGGTGGGCCGGAGCTACGGCGCGGCGATCGCGGAGGCCGCGGTCGCCGACGCCGAGCGGCTCAGCGATCGCGAAGGGCGTTGCGGACGTGATGCCTGACCGGCTGCGGATGGTGGTCACCCTCGACGGTGACCTGTCGGTCGAGGGCCGTGAAATTACATACGGGACGGGCGCTGGTCGGTACCCGCGCATCGAGCTTCGAACACGAGAGTGCCGAGTCAGCTTCGACTTCACCCACGCGGTCATCACCTCCCGCGTGCTGCGAATCGAGACGGACATGGCGCACGAAAGGCTGCTTATCGTCAACGCGCCGGGCATCTTGATCGACACCGACGGGCTCAACTTCACTTACTCCAAGCTCAAGCTCCGCTCCAAGCACCCCGCTGCCGATCCCCGTCTCCGCATCGAGCTCGTCGGAACTCTCCTGCACGCGAAGGTCATCGAGAGGGCGCCGTAACGTGGGCCTTGTGCCTTGAACAGTTCGCCAGCTCCCGCATGGCTGCAGTAGGCACACCCGACGTGTACGCGGTGGCTGCTGCGACGGATGGCAGCAGCTGGCGGGCATGAGCGCATACCGCTCTTTCTACTGGTCAGTGACCATGGGCGCTGGTACGGCGCGGATGCCGTGCCGGAGCCGCGATCTCCGCGCGAAATCGTCCGGTGCCACGAGGTCGGCGAGAGCGCGACCATCCCCAGTCCATCTAATGACCGGGACCGGCATTGAAGCCGTCAAGCGACATACCCCTGTTCACGCCTACCTTGCCGCTCATCCTTGGGTCTTCACCGCACGTCTGGCCTTCCTGAGCCGACCCCAGCGAATCTCAGCGCGCGCTGACACGGTTCAGATCTTTCCGCCGATCTGGGCAGTCGGGAAGTGCCGATCCACTACATCCGCCGGCGTGGCGGCATGTCATGTAGTGACGTTCTTCGACATCCCTTCGTCGGCATTCTGGTGCGCGATCAGTGGCAGACGAGCTCACCGGCCTCGACCTGGGCGACCTCATTGAGGTGAGCTGATCGGCGGTCGGCGGGTGGCGGTCAGGCTCGGCGAGCGATGAGGACAGCCAGACCGTCGAGAATGCGGTCGATACCGAACTTCAGAGCGTCGTTGGGCCCGTCGGCGTCAGGCGGTAGCGCGGTCGCGGACGCCTCTTCAGCGAAGGCGGCGATCACCGCAGGGTAGCGATCGCCTGCTGCGATCATCATCTCGGCGAACAGAGCAGTGAACTGTCCGGCCGAGTCACCGCCGCCGAGCGACGAGATCTGTTGGACCAGGCTGCGGACATGGCCGTTGAGCAGGACGATGGTGTCGAGCCGTTCGGAACCGGTCAGCCCGGTGCCGGTGAGCGCGACGAGCGCGGCCTCCATCCATCCCATCTCGTTGGGGCCGATGGGGCGTACCCCGGTCGTGAGTTCGATCGCCCAGGGATGCGCGCTGTAGCGCTCGAAAATCGTCTCGGCCCACAGGCGCAGCCCGGTTCGCCAGGCTCCCTCGGTCGAATCGCCGGGTTTCACAAACATATCCGGCGGCGGGCCCATAGCGACGTCCAGCATCAGTGCGGTGAGCTCGGCCTTGCCCGGGACATACCGGTACAGCGACATCTTGGTGAATCCGAGGCGCTCCGCCAGTCGCTGCATGGACAGGTTCGCCAGCCCTTCGGCATCGACCAAGGCGATGGCTTCTGGAACGATCCGCTCCAGGGACAGCGCGGGCTTCGGACCCCGCTTGGGCCGCGGCTGGGTGCCCCAGAGCAGTTCGACCGTGGTCGGTGTCGGCATAACCAAATCCTCCGCAATGCGCCTTGACCTGAAACAGTGTCTACCATACGCTAAAGTGTGTCCGACGGAAACAGAATCTTCTGGACACAGATATAGAGCCTCAGGGAGACGCCGTGCGCACCAAGACCGTCCTCATCTCCGGCGCCAGCATCGCGGGCCCCGCCCTGGCGTACTGGCTGCACCGCTACGGCTTCGACGTCACCGTGGTCGAGCGCGCCCCGGCGCTCCGCCCCGGCGGCCAGGCCATCGACTTCAAGGGCCGCACCCACTTCACGGTGCTGGAGCGGATGGGCATCCTCGACGAGATCGCCGAGCGGCAGACCGGCACCACCGACACGGTCCTTGTCGACGAGAACGGCAAGCGTCTGGCCGTCATGGCCGGCGACTTCACCGGCGGCGACGTGGAGATCCTGCGCGGCGACCTGGCCGACATCATGCACCAGCGGACGGCCGAGCGCTGCGAGTATCTGTTCGACAATTCAATCAACGGGCTCACCGATACCGCCGACGGCGTGTACGTCGAGTTCGAGCGCGGCCCGGCGCGCACCTTCGATCTCGTCTTCGGTGCCGATGGCATCCACTCCCGGGTGCGGAGGCTGGCCTTCGGACCGGAGCGGGACTTGGTGAAGTACCTGGGCCACTACTACTGCGTCGCTGGCGCCAGCCCGTGGAGCAAGGATGCGACCGGTCCGCGCGAGCGCGTAATCGCCCACGGCCACAACACCCCGGGCAAGCTAGCAATCAGCGGCGGCCCGAAGGCGCAGCAGCTGTACCTGTTCGCCTCCCCCGAACTCGACTACCGCCGCGACGACACCGCCGCCCAGCGGCGCATCATCGAAGAGGTCTACGCCGGGGTGAAGTGGGAGGTGCCGCGCATGCTCGACGAGCTCCCCGATTTCGACGACTTCTACCTCGACTCGATCAGCCAGGTACGGATGAACGGCGGCTACACCAAGGGGCGGGTGGCGCTGGTCGGCGACTCGGCCTACGGAAACACGTTGGGCGGCTTCGGGACTGGGCTCGCCGTGGTTGGCGCATACGTCCTCGCGGGCGAACTCGCCATCGCCGGCGGCGATCACGCGGTGGCCTTCGCCCGCTACGACGAGATCATGAAGCGCTACGCCAAGATCGCGGGCAACAGCAATGCCGGCCGCTTCCTGGCCCCGAAGACCGCGCTCGGCATCACGGTGCGCAACTGGTTCCTGAGCTCCTGGATGTTCACGTTGATGCTGAAGTACGCGGACAACGCCGCCAACGACATCGACCTGAAGGACTACCCCGCGCTGGTCGCCGCATCGGCGGCCAACTGAATCGACTTCTGCGCAGCCCATGGTGCTGAGTTCGCTGCAACTCCATCGATACGTGCGTTGTGGTGATGCGTCCTTCCGATCCGGTACTCCACGCGACCGGCAGGGCGACTGCCGGCTTGATCTGGACCGCGTCGTTCAGGGACGCGCGGATCGCGGCAGTTGGGGCCGTTCCCGCTACTGGTCCGGCCAAGCGCCAGTCGTCAGAAACACGTCGACTTGCCGCTGGCGAGTCTCCAGATCGGTGTCGTCGGGCAGCATAGATCGACGAGTCCCAGACAACGGCGCTGGTGGTCCCCTGTTGCTGCGCGCCGGTGGCCTCCGGCCTGGTCGACCACGTAGACCGGGGCGAGGCAAGCCGCGCTCAGCGCGGTCGGCGAACGCGGCACGTCGTCCGTTCAGGTATCCCGGCATGCGGTCCGCGCGTCGGTCTCGACGGCGTCGCCCGCCAGCCAGCCGGAAACGCTTGCCCGCAACGGTCTTCGACAACATCGAGCAACCGGTGCCCGGTGTCGCCACCGACAGCGTCGCCGGCTGTGCCGAATCGCGTTGGTTACGCCTCGGGTGCCTTGCGGGGACGGAATCTCGAGCGGAACTTTGAGTCGTACTCCAGCTGCACATATCCCGAGGAGTGCACTCCCACCGCGACGAACCCCACGGCCACGAACACGATCCCCGCAACGATGGAGATGTGCCAGAAAGCCGCCGTGATGCCGACAAACGCCGAGGCTTGTGCGACCGCCTTGGCCACCCCGACGAACGGCGACTTGCTCGCCCGATGCCGAAACTCCTCCTGCCGATTCAACACCAGGAGCGCTGCAAGCAACGGTATCGAGACGGCGAACGAAATGACGCACACCATCGCAGACGGGTCGAGCGAGGTCGCGGTCAGGAACGGCTGCACCACCACCAGGCCGGCGCCCGCCAGTCCGCCGTAGATCAGGTTCGACTGACGGATCCATTCCACCTGGGCCGCCGGGTCGGAGGCGGCGTCTTCGACTTCCTGCCGGATGCGTTCGGCTTCGGCTCTCACGAGATGCGCCTGCTCAGCCGCGAAGTCCTCGTCCTCGTTCATGTGCTCATCCTCCCCAAGCCCCGTCGGTCACTGCGATCCGGCCTCCAGCGAGTCCTTCCGGCGGCACAATCTCGAGTCGTACAGGACGTATCTCGAGCGTGCAGGAGTGTCATCGGCCAGGTCTCCAGGGGTCTCTGGCATCACCAATTGACTGTTGGGTCGGCCAGGGGCGCGGTGTCGGCATTGCTGCCGATCGGTTGCCTCGGCATCGCAGACCGCCTAGCCGAGCCGCTTGGTTGGGCCGGTCCACGCCACGACCAACACTCCAGATCCCACGCTGGCCTTGACGGAATCGCGTCGGGCGTGGTCCTACTCGGGCCGACTGGTGGCCTCATCCTCATTGCAGTCGCGTTCCATCTACGCGCCGGCGACCGGCGACACCTGCCGACCCCCGGTCTGATGCTCGCCCACTCCGTCGCGGTGCCCGCCCTACACCTCGTGCGGTGAACCGGGCCGCGGCGGCCCGCGGCGACAGATGCTCACCTGGTTCCGGTAGGGGCCAGTCCCCAAGGGTGTCTGGCGCATGCCCGCCTCCGTAGCCTCGAAGCCGGACACTCTCCGTCCGGAACCTTGGGTGGCCGAAACTTCTGAGCCGATCGCCGCATCGTTCGAAGTGGAGGCAGGAGGTTCATCATGAGGCCACGCAGGTACACGGCACTGTCGGCGGCACTGCTTATCGGTCTGACCGTGTCCGGGCTGCCTGTCGGCACGCTGCACGCGGATCCGCCGGGCAGCGTCGGGTACGGCGACCTAGTGTTCAGCGTCGCGCTGTCGCCGGGACAGCTGTACTACACGACGCACAGCGCCGGCGAGACCCGACTCGTGCTGCGGCCACTGACACGGGTCGCGGGGGCGCCACAGCTCGGTCCCGAGCAGGCGCTGGGCACGGTCACGCACAACGCGATCGCCGCGTCGTCGGGCCGGCTGGTGTTCAATGGGCAGGCCCGCACGTACACCGGCCAGGTGCGGTCGATGGGCGGCAACGCGCTGCTCGGCCGGGCGGCATCGGGCAACCGGGCGCTGGTGCAGGACTGGAACGGACCGCTGCTCGAGCAGACCAGCTACGCCGACCTGTACGACGCCAAGACCCAGAAGGTACGTAACACCGGCGCCACGGCGCCAGACCTCCCGCAGCCGTCGCCGGCCTGGCCACAGGGCCCGCAGGACGTCGACGGCAACTACTTTCTGCGCGCCCGTGCGGACGGCTCCGTGACGCGTCGGGACTGGCAGATCGGCCGCGAGATCGTCGTCCGTCCACCCGGCAGTCCGATCCGGGCCGTCGCGATCCACGGAACGTGGGTCGCCTGGGTCACCGACTGCTCGGCCTGGCCATGCCAGCAGAACCTGACCATCCGCAACCTGTCCACCGGCGCCGTCACACTGATCCCGACCCGCGGCACTCTCGGCCTGGACATCTCCGGGGGTGACCTGGCATTCGACGCCGTTCCCGGTGCTCCGGACAGCCGGGAGCTACGCACCGTCCGCCTCGGCACGTCGACGATGACGTCCATCGGATTGTTGCAGCTGTACCCCGAATGGGGCATGAGCCCGGACATGTTCGGGTCCGAGCCGCGGCACTTCGACGTCGAGGACGAGTTGGTCGCATGGATCGGCCGCGATGACCACGGGCATATCGCCGCGCTGGCGCCGTCGATCGACCCGCCACGGTACCTGGGCAACGCGATCGCACCGGCGTCGTTCTCGACCCGGTGGGCGATCGCCGTGCCGGTGTCGAAGGCGCTGCCGACGTGCACCGTCACGATCTACCGGCGTACGACGACGGTCCGGCTCCTCAGCTGCGCCAATACCATCGGCATGGTCAGCGTGGTGTGGGACGGCCGCACCGACAGTGGAGCGCGCTTGCCGGCTGGCACGTACACCTACCGGGTCTCCGGCCGCGACGACGACGGCTACTGGCTGCGTCACTACGACGGCAGCCTGCGTGCCGTGGCCGGCACGGTGACCAGAACGTCCTAACAGCTTCGCCTATCCTCTGCGGGAGCCGGCAACGGCTTCATGATGTAAATCGAGTTCAAGGGGCCGGAGCGATACCGCGCGCTCGACGGCCGGGAAGCCGTATGACTGCCTGGGTGTTCCGCGCAGACTCAGGCATGCACGTCCGCGAGCCCAGCTCGTCGCCACCACTTGATGGTCCGCGGCGGGACGAGGTCCGGCAGCCAGCCGGCGCGGCCACGGCCAGCGCATCTGCC
>DASRHY010000265.1:0-6605 GCA_035650275.1 Kribbellaceae bacterium
GCAGATCACACCCCGCGGCCTGTCGCCGGAGTTGATCTTTACGTGTCGACACGTCGCACCTCTACGGGTCGGCCTTGCTGCCGCATCGGTGTCGGTCGGGGGAGCGGGCGGGGAGCAACGCGTCGCTTGGAACGGCTCTGAACGGCTCCGTGATGCGCTGGACTGCCGCCAACTGCTCCTACGCGTCTGCAGGTCAGCGTATTTCGCCTGGTCAGAGGGGTCGCAGCGTCCTGGTTCACACCGAAGAGGTCACTGGTTCGATCCCAGTATCGCCCACAGCAAACGTGGGTGCGAACGCACCCGAAACGCGGAGGCAGACGCGCACCCGGGCGCGGTCGAGGCGCCTTCATCACCGGGCGGGTGCGAACCGCGAGCCGTCTGCCGGTGTTGTTGTGTGCAAAGGATGGGCGAATCCAGCCTGGCCTGCGCAGTTAGACCGTGTCGTGACCGGCCCGGGGCGCGTTCGTTCGACGACCGCGGCGGTGGCTGACCGTGAGCGGTGCAGCCCTAGCGGCTGACCTCGTCCAGGCGGCGTCGAAGGAAGCCGCGTTCGGCTGCGTTGTCGGTCAGCTCCAGCGCTTGTCGGTACTCTGCCGCCGCCTCGGTGCGTCGGCCCAGCCGGCGCAGCAGGTCGGCCCGAGTCGCTGGCAGGTACCGGTAGCCGGCGAGCCGGCCGTCGGCGTCCAGCGCCTCGAGGGCCGCGAGGGCGGCGGCCGGTCCGTCCACCATGGACACAGCGACCGCCCGGTTCAGGGCCACCACCGGTGACGTCCAGACCGTCAGCAGTACGTCGTACAGGCCGACGATCTGGCGCCAGTCGGTCTCGTCGTAGGTGGGTGCTTCGGCGTGCAGCGCCGCGATTGCCGCCTGCAGCGCGAAGCGGCCGGCCCCGCCGCGCAGCGCGCCCGGGACCAGCGCCGCGCCCTCGGCGATCACGGCCCGGTCCCACCGGCCGCGGTCCTGCTCGGCGAGGAGGAGCAGCCGCCCGTCGGTAGCCGTACGGGTCGCCCGGCGGGCGTCGGTGAGCAGCAGCAGGGCCAGCAGCCCGCGTACCTCCCGCTCGTCGGGCATGAGCGTCCGCAGCATCCGGGCCAGGTCGAACGCCTTCTCCACCAGGTCCACCCGCAGCAGTCGGTCGCCGGCCGGGGCGGTGTGCCCGGTGGTGTAGAGCAGGTGCACCACGGTCAGTACCGCGTCCAGCCGGTCCGGCAGCTCCTCGGGGGCCGGCTCGCGGTAGGCGATCCGGGCCGCGGCGATCTTCTTCTTGGCCCGGGTGACCCGGGCCGCCATCGTCGCCTCGGAGATCAGGAACGCATGGGCGATCTCGGCGGTGCTGAGCCCGCAGACCAGCCGCAGCGTGAGCGCGACCTGTGCCTCCCGGGCGAGGGCCGGGTGGCAGCAGGTGAAGATC
This sequence comes from Kribbellaceae bacterium, assembly GCA_035650275.1. Taxonomy (GTDB): domain Bacteria; phylum Actinomycetota; class Actinomycetes; order Propionibacteriales; family Kribbellaceae; genus DASRHY01. Next base: position 1,412 of record DASRHY010000265.1, read on the forward strand.
AGGCGCAGCCGGTCGTCGGTGATGTCCTCCACCGTGGACTCCTCGAGTTCGGCCAGCAGCGGCAGCTTGGCGCGCAGGGTGCGCTCGCGGCGGTGGGCGTCGAGGGCCCGCCGCCGTGCGGTCGTCGTCAGCCAGGCGCCGGGGTTGTCCGGGACGCCGTCGTGCAGCCAGGCGTCGAGCGCGATGACGTACGCGTCCTGCACGCACTCCTCGGCGAGGTCGAGGTCGCCGGTGACGCGCACCGTCGCGGCGAGCACGAAAGCCCACTCGCGACGGTGCGTGTCGGCGACTGCTCGCGCGATGTCCGCCTTGTTCAGCCGTCGACCTCCATGATCGGGCGGAGTTCCACGCCGCCGGTGCCGGCGGGGCAGAGCTTGGCCAACGCGATGGCGTGGTCGAGGTCACGGGCCTCGACCACGTAGTAGGCTCCGAGGGCCTCTTTTGTCTCGACGAACGGGCCGTCGGTGACCACGTCGCCACGGATCGTCGTGGCGGTGCTGGTCGGCTGGAGCGCCTCCCCACCGAGGATCTTGCCGCCCTGTTCGGGCACCTGCTGGGCGAACCGCTCGTGCTCGGCCATCGCGGCCTGCCACTGCGCCTCGCTGGCGTTCTCCCACACCTGCTCGGACTCGTAAATCAAGATCAGGTACTTGGCCATGGAATCCTCCTCTAGCTACCGATTCTGGTCCGACACCCTTCCGACGAACGGCGGGACACGGATTTCGACAGCGGCCGGATCCTTTCCAAGACCTTTTCGTACGCCCGTCAGCCGGGAAGGGCGCGGTTCGGCGACGTACTGGGACGGACCCGGACAGTCGACGGAGTACGGGACGGCGTCCTGCATGATGCAAAGCAGCGGTGCCGGACCCGCCTCGTCGCGAGCGTCCGAACGCACGCTCATCAGCCGCCGGGCGTGCGCCGACTTTGTTGGTCCGTCGGGGGCGTCGGAGCATCGGGCAAGCCGGTGACCCGGCACCTGCCGACGCTCCGGCGCCTCCCGGCGGCCCTTCCTCGCCGCCCCGCGGTGCGACACTGTCGTCGTGGCTTACGACCAGGACCTTGCCAGCCGCATCCGGGACATCGTGCAGGACGAACCGGGCCTGACAGAGAAGCGGATGTTTGGCGGGCTGGCGTTCCTGATCAACGGCAACATGGCGGTGAGCGCCAGCGGCCAGGGCGGCATGCTGCTGCGGGTCGACCCGACTCAGACCCCGGCTCTGGTGCAACGGCCTGAGGCCAGACGGTTCGAGATGCGCGGCCGGGAGATGGATGGCTGGCTCCGGATTGATCCGTCCGGATTGGCTACGAAACGCCAGCTTGCGTCGTGGGTGTCCCGGGGCGTCAGCTACGCCCGTTCGCTGCCGCCAAAGTGACACCGCTTCGACCGAAGGACATCCGGATGTCTGCCGCGCTCCGCGCGGCGGTGCGGTCTGCCGCGATGCGCTCGTTTCTCGCGTCATTTCTTGGCTGCTGTCTTCCACGTTGTGTCGTTGATCGGGTGTACCGCGCCCGCTCCGCGGCTTCGCACAGCGGACCTGCCTGGGGTGCATGCCGTCGATCCTGGTCTGTGTACACAGGTCGAGCAGAACGTGACCCGTTCGCCCTGCGTGGTCAACCGGGCGACCGCGTAGGCGGTACCGTGTTGCCGTCTGGGTGCGCCGCGACGGCGAGGCACCGTGCCCGTGCTCCGGCAGCGCCGATGACAGATCATTCACGCGATCGACACGTACGACGTGGACGGGGGTCACGATGAACCAGGACCAACCACGGCACATCGTGGCCAGCGGGTATGACCGTGTCGGGGAGGAGTACACGGCACTGGAGAGCGCGGTCCCGTGGCCGCGGATGCGGTGGGTGGAGGAGGTGGTGACCCGGCTGCCGGACGGTTCACGCGTGCTGGACCTGGGCTGCGGCAACGGTGTTCCGGCCACAGCGCGGATCGCGGAGAGCCACCACGCCACCGGTGTTGACGTGTCCGCCCGGCAGATCGAGTTGGCGCGTGCCAACGTGCCGGCGGCCGAGTTCGTCGTGGGGGACGCGCTCGAGCTGCGGTACGCGCCGGGCTCGTTCGACGCTGTTGTCGCCTGCTACACCTTCGACCATCTGCCACGCGAGCGGCTCAATGAGATGTTCGCCCTCGTGCACGAGTGGCTCGCCGACGCGGGGTGGTTCCTTTTCTCCGTCGAGACCGGCGACGAGCCCGGCCTGGTAGGGCAGTGGCTCGGCGTGCCGATGTTCTTCAGCTCTTACGCACCGGAGGAGACGCGCCGGCTGGTCGCCGGGGCCGGCTTCGACATCGTCCGCGAGTCGATCGACGAGCAGGTCGAAGGCGAGACGACGGTGAGCTACCTGTGGATCCTGGCGCGTAAAGGTGTGTGAGCACATCGGCATTGTCGGATGAATCGCTCACAGATCTTGTAGGGATTCGAAGGTCCGCAGTTCAACCACATAGTCGATCCGACCCCGCTTCTAGCCGCGGAGCGCGTTGCCCGACATCACCCCACGCGGCTGCTATGGCCGGTCCGAGTCGTTGGTGCGGCTGTGCGGGGTCGATGTCGGCGGTCCGGCCGTGCCCCTGCTGGTCGACAAGGATGACACGGTGCTGCGCGGCCAGCATCGCGATCTGGATCTGATCGCGTGAAGCGGTCACCGATCCGACACCGTCGGCCGTTCTGTACCTGTGCTGCGCGAGCCTAGAATGCCGCAACTGAAGATGACGAGTTGGTACTGGGTTCGGTGCCTGCGGTGCGAACTCGTTGGGGAGATGCTCCGATGGCGGAGAACATCACGCGACTGGTGCTACGGGTCGAGGATGAGCAGGGTGACCAGGAAGGACTGGCCGAGCTGATCGACGGGCTGCGCCAGGAATTGTTGGACCTTGACGTCGATTCGGTGGAGCGGCTGTCGGCGGGGGAGGCGCCGCCGGGCAGCAGGGCCTTCGACGTCGCGGCGCTGGGCACGCTGGTGGTTACTCTCGCCGGGTCCGACGTGCTTGCCGCGGTTGTCAGTGCGGTAGCGATGTGGTTGACACGTCGCCGGAACCAGGTCGTCAAGATCGACGTTGACGGTGATGTTCTTGAGCTCAGCGGGCTGCCGTCCCAGGAGCGCCAGCGGCTGACCGAGGAGTGGTTTCGGCGCCGGGCTGCGGATGGGAGCGCGTTGACCGGTACCCGAAGTGCGTTGATCATTGCCAGCCGCGGGTACCAGGATCCGGGGCTGGGTCAACTTCGGTCCCCGGCTCACGACGCCGAGGCGCTCGCCCGCGTGTTGGGCGACCCGATGATCGGCGGCTTCGACGTGACGACGTTGCTGGACGCGCCGTCGTATGAGATCGGCGAGGCGGTGGAGGAGTTCTTCGCCGACCGCAGCCCGGATGACCTTCTGCTCATGCACTTCTCCTGTCACGGTGTCAAGGACGAGGGTGGCGAGCTGTACTTCGCCACGTCGAATACCAAGCTGCGCCGGCTCGGCGCGACCGCCGTGGCCGCGGACTTCGTCAACCGGCGTATGAGCCGGAGCCGGTCGCGGCGCATCGTGCTGCTGTTGGACTGCTGCTACGCGGGGGCATTCGAGCGTGGGATGACCGCCAGGGCCGGTACGACGGTGAACATCGAAGAGCAGTTCGGGGGCCGGGGCCGGGCGGTGATCACGGCGTCGAGCTCGATGGAGTACGCCTTCGAAGGCGACCGGCTCGCCGATGCACACGAGCTCGCCCCGTCGGTGTTCACCAGTGCCCTGGTGGAAGGGCTGGATACCGGCGAGGCCGATCGTGACCAGGACGGCCAAGTCTCGCTCGACGAGCTCTACGACTACGTGTACGACAAGGTCCGCGTGGTCACGCCCAACCAGACGCCGGGAAAGTGGACCTTCGGGGTGCAGGGCGACATCTACGTCGCCCGCCGTGCCCGGCCAGTCACCACACCGGTGCCATTGCCAAGCGAACTGCAGCAGGCCATCGACCACCCCATCGCTGGTATCCGTGTCGGCGCGATACAGGAGCTGGCCCGCCTGATGCGCAGCCAGCACGCCGGCTTGGCCCTGGCCGCGCGGCTGGCCCTGGAACAACTCGCTGAAGACGACAGCCGCGCCGTCATCGCCGCGGCGAGCGAAGCCCTCGCCGCCGGACCGAAGCAGCAGTCGAGCCCGCCGCCGCCGCCGGTCCACACACCGGAACAAGAGGCAGCCCCGCAGACGGTCGCTACAACGCGCCGCGAACCGCCCGTTCACCGGGCGCAGGTGCCGCCGCAGCCGACTCCAGCGGAGCCGATCCGACGCCCGTCGACGGAAATGACGCCGCGTCACCACCCGGGACGCACCACACCGACGACGCGGTCTGGGACGCGTTGGTGGCCGGGGACGATCCGAGGACGAGTGATCGTGGCAACACTGGCGGCCGCGGCCCTGCTCGTGGGTGGCGTGGCCACATGGAGGGTGCTCGATCAGGCCGCTCACTCGACGACGATCCCGGCGTCGTTCGATGGCCAGTGGCAGGGCACGGCCACCACGACCCGCGACTCTGGAGCGGTGTTCACGGCCACGCTCGGGAAGGATCTGCATCTGGGCCGATTGGCGAGCGGCGCCTCATCGTGCTACAACGGCGTGCTCACTGTCGCCGACGCCACCGACTCCCGGCTGACGATGCGCTTCGCCCCCGGAAACCAGACCTGCAACCCGTGGACCGTGGTCTTCACACACCTGTCAGGAGGCGACCTGAAAATGGCAGTCGATCCGGACAGCAGCGTGAACAACTACGAGCAAGAGTTCGAGGTCCGGATGGCCCGACAGGGTTGAGGTCGGATCAGGCGGCCGAGGCGACCCTCCTACACGCCGACCACTACACACGGGCAATACCCCCGCACGGCTCCGGCCTGGGCGTGCACCGCTGGTACGTGGAGCGAACCTTCGGCTGGCTACACGCGTTCAAACGTTTGCGCGTGCGCTACGAACGCCGAGCCGACATCCACCAAGCCCTGATCAGCCTTGCCTGCTCAGTGATCTGCCTCCGCCAACTCATTCTGAACTGACCTCTTAGCGGCAAAATGACGCTCGATCCGCCGGAGGCGGACCGCCTCAGAAGAACATGCCGTTCTTGACCCACTCCCAGAAGTAGAACCCAGCCGCCCGCTCGTCAATCTCTGGGGGACTCACACTGCCTTCGATCTCGGCGAATCCGACCGCGAACCCACCCTTTACG
>DASRHY010000266.1:0-2038 GCA_035650275.1 Kribbellaceae bacterium
ATGGGCTCATCCGGGACCCGGTCCCGATCAACAATCGTGACGTTGTCGGCGTGGTCGGCCAGGGCCGAGGCCGTCAGCAAGCCCGCGAAGCTGTTGCCGATGACCACGACCCGGCCCAGTGCGCCCACGTATGCCTCCCTCGTTCGCGGCTGTACCTTGCGGTTCGTAATCCACCCGGCGGCGGATGGGCGGATATGTTGCACCGGCCGCGGCCGAGCACGTGCCGCCGGCCACCCGGGCGCTGCTAGACCGGCTCAAAGCGGCACGTGCTGAGATTGTGTAACCCCTCAGCGATCGACCCGGTGACGGTGGCCAGCTGCAGCTGATTCGACCGGGGGCCGCGACCGCCTGCCCGCCGGCCACCGCGCGGTCCGCCGGGTCGCCTCGATTCCGGCCAGCCGGGCATGCGCACGTCCATGAGTACGACGTCTCTCGGAAATAGCGGCGGTCTCCGAAGAGTGTCGCGGGGACGAGCAGGCTCCAGCGATCGCCGAACACCTCGACGGCGGCGTTGATCGGGCACCCGACCGCGGCTCATACGCTTCACCCATGGTGCTTGCAAGCTACTACCGGCAGGTACTACGGTCCCGGCGAGTGGTTGCAGACCACAAGTGGAAGGAGCCATGTGCTGAGGCAAGTCGCACAGGGTGTACTGGTCCACGAGAGCGAGTGCATCCGGAGCAACGCCGTTGTCGTGCACGGCAAGGCTGGCGTGTTGCTCATCGACGCCGGGATAACTGGCGACGAAATGGTCGCCATCGCGGACGACCTTCGCGAGTTGGGCCAGCCCGTTGTGGCAGGGTTTTCGACGCATCCGCATTGGGATCACGTGCTCTGGCACGCCAAGCTCGGCGAAGCGCCCCGTTACGGTACAGCCCGCTGCGCGGCTGATATCCAAGCGTTTCTGTCGAACCCGCATTGGAAGGACGACATCGCCGAGGAGTTACCGCCGGAGGTCGCCGGAGATGTACCGCTCGACCTGCTCGGCCTCATCACCGGCCTGCCCGCTAAGGCGACACACATTCCTTGGGACGGTCCGGAGGTCCGGATCATCGAGCATAATGCGCATGCCCCGGGCCACGCGGCACTGTTGATCGAGGAACGCAGGGTTCTCATCGCCGGCGACATGCTTTCCGATGTCTTAATCCCGATGCTCGACCTGAACGACACCGCTGACCCGATCGAGGACTACCTCGCCGCACTGCGACTGCTCGAGGGAGTGGCGGACGACGTCGATGTCCTCATCCCGGGTCATGGGTCCGTCGGCGGACCTGATCAGGCACGCGCACGGATCGAACAGGACCGCGCGTACATGCATGCCCTGCGTGACGGCGGTGTTCCCGACGACCCGCGGATCGGCCCATCGGCCAAGCATGGCTGGGAATGGGTGAGCGACGTGCACGCGGGGCAACTCCAGCGCCTCGCCCAAAGAAGCGAGCGCGACGGGACACCCGGCTAGCGATCCGCCTACGGACTGGCCTGCACGGCCGTCCTACCAACTTTCTTGATGCAAGACACAGCCCGGCGTCCTCAACCGACACGCGGGACGGCCGGTTCAGCCCCGGGCAGGCTCAGCCGACCGGCCGTCTCGCACCGCTCGCCTGCGCTATCGCCTCCAGGTGCTCGGGCCGAACCACCACGCACCCCGCGCGTCCTTCACCGCCGGCACCCGGCCTCCCGGACGAGCTGCGTCACGCGGTCTCGCCACACACCGAGGATCCGCGCGGCATCGACGGCCGGCACTCGCCCCTCATGTACCAGACCGGTCGGCGGCATCCATCCGCTGTTCCAGCAGCTGCTGGATGTGATGGGCCAGGATCGGCCGGTCCCAGGCCGGGTACCGCGGCAACACCCGGCCGCGCAGCAACTGCCGGACAGGCGATCGTCCAACCCCAACCGTCCGGCCGCCTCCCGAACGGTCAGCCGGTCGGCCAGCTGCCGTGCCAGCTCCTCGACGTCCGGTCGCTTCTCACAGCGATAATTGCGGGTCAGGCTGGGTGGGCCCCGTGGGACTCGAACCCACTACCCGCGGATTAAA
>DASRHY010000267.1:0-23174 GCA_035650275.1 Kribbellaceae bacterium
CGGGTCCAGGTTCTCCACGTTGAAGGTCGCCACGGACAGCTCGTTCCTGGACGACGCCCTGGTGACCTCGCGCTGAAGGCCGCCGTCGCTCACCACCGGAGTGGCGGTGACCTGCAGCTTGTAGTTCCCGAACGAGTAGTCGAGGACACCGGTCACGGTGCCGGTCAGGGTGTCACCGGTCTTCGCCACCGGGGTCGGCGCGAGCACGTCGTCGATGAACAACCGCTCCGGGTTGTTGTCGCCACTGCGCAGCACGATGCCGCCACGGTTGGTACGTACGCTCGCTCCGGCCGCGACCACCGGGATCTCGCCGAAGGCGCTGCTCGGCCCGGTCACGCCCGGGCTGTCCAGCGCGAGCACCATGCCCTCGAGCGACTCCCAGAAGTCGATGCCGTCGGTGGCTGGCTGGAACACCCCTGAGGTCTCCACGCTGCCGGTGGCGTCGTCGTCGATCACGGTCGAGGGCGGTACCCGGCCGCCCGGCCCGACCTTCGTTGCCGCGGGCAACGACGCGGTGCCGGTCACGGTGACCACCGGGCCGGTCAGCTCGGTGGTGGTCAGGTTGTTGGTGCCGCCCGAACCGCCGGGCCGGAACTCGGCGACGGTACCGACCACGCTGACCGCGTCGCCCGGCGTGACCGACGGGGCGGAGCCGGTGAAGATGAACAGGCCCTCGCTCGTCGCCAGGTCGGCGTCCGGCTCTGGGTCGGTGAACCAGAACCCGTTGGACGACCTGACCGTCACGACCCCCGGCACCCGGACCTTCGTCCCGGCCATCGGGGACAGATGCGCGCTGCCCTGGACCTGGTGGATCCGCGCGTCGACCGGGTCCGGCTCCGGCGGGGTGCTGGTGAGCACCTTCGGCGACGGCGCCGCGGCGGCGAACTCGGCCGCGTTGTCGTCGAGGTCCTTCGTCGGGTCCTTGCGCGTTGCCGAGGTGGTGTTCGAGGTGCCCGGCGCCGGAGCGGTCTCGGCGTCGTTCGCCGCGCCGTACCCGACGAAGTCGACCACGCCCGCCGCGGTGGCGCAGCCCGTCGTACAGGTCAGGCTGGTGGTCGTGGTGACCACGGCGACCTTGCCGGACGTGGCGGACAGGTTGACGCTTCCGGTCGCGTCCGGCGGTGGCAGCGGCTGACCGACCGGGGCGTTGCTCGCGCCCTGGGCCAGGTAGGCCTGGCCCGGCGCGATGGTGCCGGTCAGGTTGATCTTGTTGGCCCATGAGGTGCCGGCGGCGGACGCGTACTGGATCGACCAGCCGGTGACGTCGACGGGAGTGGTGCCGATGTTGGTCAGCTCGATGAAGTCGTGCGTGTACGGCGCGCCGGAGTTACCCCCGCCGCCGTACACCTCCGTCACGATGATCGAGGTGGACGCGGCCGCCGCCGGGGTTCCGGTCGTGACGACCGCGCCGGCGAGGGCGAGGCTGGTGGTGGCGAGCAGGGCGACGGAACGCCGGCCTGGCAGCACTGACAGGGCAGACATGCGCGGAGTCTTACACCGCAAACTGCGGGCGTCGAGAACCCCGGATGAACTCTTTGCCTCTTTCACCCGCCGTCATCGGGCGGGTGAAATCACGGCGCGGATCGCACCCGACCGATTACCGACCGTAGCCAGGCTTGCGGCTGAACAGGGGAGTTCCCGCACACGTCGATCGCGGGCGGTACGGTCGGGCCGTGGCCGTCAAAGCGGTGGAGATCGAGGTGGCAGGGCGTACGGTGCGGGTCAGCAGCCCGGACAAGCCGTACTTCGCCGAGCGCGGGCTGACCAAGCTCGACGTGGTGAACTATTTCGTTGCCGTCGGCCCCGGGATACTCGGGGCGCTGCGGGACCGGCCGACCACACTGGAGCGCTGGCCGGGTGGTGTGTTCGAGGGCGCGAAGCTGTCCACCCGGCAGGACAACCGCGGCGACGCGTTCTACCAGAAGCGGGTGCCGAAGGGCGCGCCCGAATGGGTGGAGACGGCAACGATCACCTTCCCGAGCGGGCGGCCCGCGGACGAGGTGTGCCCGACCGAGCTGGCGGTGGTGGCCTGGGCGGCCAACCTCGGCACCCTGACCTTCCACCCCTGGCCGGTCCGGCGCCCGGAGCTGGAGAGCCCGGACCAGCTGCGGATCGACCTGGACCCGCAGCCCGGCACCGACTTCTCGCACGCCGCCAAGGTTGCGCCGGTGCTGCGCGAGATCCTGGCCGAGGCCGGGATGGAGGGCTTCCCGAAGACGTCCGGCGGCCGCGGCCTGCACGTGTACGTGCCGATCCAGCCGCGCTGGTCGTTCATCGAGGCCCGCCGGGCCGTGATCGCCGTCGGCCGCGAGCTGGCCCGCCGGCTCCCGGACCAGGTGACGGTGAACTGGTGGAAGGAGGAGCGCGGCGAACGCGTCTTCGTCGACTTCAACCAGATGGCCCGGGACCGCACCATCGCCTCGGCCTACTCGGTCCGGCCGAACCCGCGGGCCAGGGTGTCCGCGCCGCTGCGCTGGGACGAGGTCGCCGACGTGATGCCGGACGACTTCGACGTGACCACCATGCCGGCCAGGTTCGCCGAGGTCGGCGACCTGCACGCGGGAGTGGCCGGGCAGGCGTACTCGCTGGAGCCGCTGCTGGAGTGGGTCGCACGCGACGAACGCGACCGCGACGAGGGCGACATGCCCTACCCGCCGGAGTACCCGAAGATGCCCGGCGAGCCGCCCCGCGTCCAGCCCAGCCGCAAGAACCCGGCGAACTGGCCGAAGCCCGACTAGAGGGTGCGGAGCGCGCCGCCATCGATGGCGATCGTCGTGCCGGTCAGGTACGACGCGGCCGGGCTGAGCACGAACGCGGCGACCCGGCCGAACTCCTCGGGGTCGCCGTAGCGGCGCAGCGGGATGCTCTGCTCCGAGGCGGCGCGGGCCTTCGCGGGGTCGCCGGAGCGGGCGTCCAGCTCGGCCACCCGGTCGGTCGCGATCCGGCCCGGCAGCAGCCCGTTCACCCGGATGCCCTTCGGTCCGAGCTCGTCGGCCATCGTCTTCGCGACCATCGCCAGCCCAGGCCGCAGGCCGTTCGAGATGGCGAGGCCGGGGATCGGCGATTTCACCGACGAGGACAGCACGAACGCGATCGACGTACCGTCGCCGCCCGCGGTCGCGACCGCCCGGGCGATCCGCAGGCCGCCGAGGAAGACGGTGTCGAAGGCGTGGCGCCAGTCGTCCTCGTCGCTGTCCATCAGCGGGCCGGCCGGGGGGCCGCCGACGCTGATCAGCGCGCCGTCGAGCGAGCCCCACTTGGCCATCGCCGCGGCGACCAGCCGCTCGGCGCCGTCGGGTGCGGCGTTGTCGACGGCGATGCCGACGACGTTCGGCGAGCCGAGGGACTCCGCCGCCCGGGTGATCGACTTCTCGTCCCGGCTGGAGATCACCAGCTTCGCACCGTCGTCGGCGAGAGCCTGTGCGGTGGCAAGGCCGAGCCCGCCGCTGGCGCCGGTGACGACGTAGACACGATCGCGCAGTCCTAGATCCACGGGCCAATCCTGCCGTATGAGTGTCGCGCCGCGGCGGCGACACCCTCCACTAGTACGCCGACGGCCGCACCGGGCGGTAGGACTCGACCTCGGACAGGTGCCAGGCGGTGTTCACCAGGCCGAGGTGTGAGAACGCCTGCGGGAAGTTCCCGAGCATCTGCTGCGAGACCGGGTCGTACTCCTCGGCCAGCAGCCCGACGTCGTTGCGGAGGGCCACGAGCTTGTCGTACAGGTCGCGCGCCTCGCCGTGCCGGCCGATCAGGGCGAGCGAGTCAGCCAGCCAGAACGAGCAGATCAGGAACGCGCCTTCCTCGCCACGGAGTCCGTCGTCGGTGTGGTCGGTGTTGTAGCGCCGGGTGAACCCGTCGGTGGCGAGCTCGCGCTGCACGGTGTCGACGGTGCCGATCACCCGCGGGTCGTCCGGCGGCAGGAACCCGACCTGCGGGATCAGCAGCACCGCGGCGTCCAGCGCCTTGCTGCCGAAGGCCTGGGTGAACGTGTTCCGCTCCGCGTCGTACGCCTGCTCGCAGACCTGACGGTGGATGTCGGCGGCCGTGGCCCGCCACTCCGCCGCCGGGCCGGGCATCCCGAACCGCTCGACGGCGCGGGCCGCGCGGTCGAACGCCACCCAGGCCATCACCTTCGAGTAGGTGAAGTGCTGCCGGCCGCCGCGGACCTCCCAGATCCCTTCATCGGGCTCGGTCCAGACTTTCGACAGGTGCCGCATCAGGCCGCGCTGCACGGCCCAGGCGTCGTCGCTGGCGCCGAGCATCGTCTCGCGGGCCAGCGCGAGCACGTCCATCACCTCGCCGAACACGTCCAGCTGGAGCTGGTCCGCCGCGGCGTTCCCGATCCGGACCGGCCTGGAGCCGGCGAACCCCGGCAGCCAGTCACAGTCGAGCTCGGTGAGCCGCCGTTCGCCGGTCACGCCGTACATGATCTGGATGTCCTGCGGAGAGCCGGCGATTGCCCTCAGCAACCAGTTGCGCCAGGCTGTCGCCTCATCGGTGTAGCCGGACCGGATCAGCGCCGCGAGCGTCATCGTCGCGTCCCGCAGCCAGCAGTAGCGGTAGTCCCAGTTGCGTTCGCCGCCGAGCTGCTCGGGCAGCGACGCGGTCGGCGCGGCGACGATGCCGCCCGACGGCGAGTAGGTGAGCGCCTTCAGCGTCAGCAAAGACCGATTCACCTCCGCCGACGCCGCCCCGGAGTCCCGGCAGCGCCGGATCCAGTCGGTCCAGTACGTCTCGGTCGGCCGCAGCTGGGCGAGCGCGTCGACCGGTTCGGGGGCTGGGTCGTGCGACGCGTGCCAGGTCAGCACGAACCAGGCCTGGTCGCCCGCGCTGACCTCGAAGTCGGCGTACGTCGCGAAGTCCCTGCCGTACTGGTGCACGTCGCTGCGCAGCGAGACCGCGTCCGGCCCGGCCACGGCGACGACCTGGCCGTCGTCGCGGCGTACCCAGGGCACCAGGTGCCCGTAGTCGAACCGCAGCCGCAGCTCCGAGCGCATCGCGACCCGGCCGGAGATGCCCTGCACGATCCGGACCACGTCCGGGGCGGAGTCGCGCGGCGGCATGAAGTCGATCACCCGGACCGAGCCGTCCGGCGTCGACCACTCGGTCTCCAGCACCAGGGTGTCGCCGCGGTAGTGCCGGTCGCTGCGCGCCTCGGCGTCGCGCGGTGCCAGCCGCCAGTGCCCGTTCTCGTCCGAGCCGAGTAGAGCGGCGAAGCAGGCGGGGGAGTCGAACCGCGGGAAGCAGAGCCAGTCGATCGAGCCGTCAGTCGACACCAGCGCCGCGGTCTGCGTGTCGCCGATCAGGGCGTAGTCCTCGATCCTGCGTCGCGGTGTCACTCTTGCCACCTCGAACGTCCTCTCTCGCGAAGTAGACCAGCCCGCCGAGTGCCAGGAGTGCGAAGAAGAACCACTGCAACGCGTAGAAGAAGTGTGGCCCGCTGTCGATCTCCGGTCCGGGCAGGCCGGACAGTCCCTCGGCCTGCGCCGGCACCTGTTCGTCCACCGTCATGTACCCGTCGGCCAGCCGTAGCCCGGTCGATGCGGCGATCGCGGGCGCGTTGATCAGCCGGGCCTGGCCGTTCACCGGCTGGGTCGCGCTGTCGTCCCCGCGCTCGCTGTGCCGCAGCCGGCCGGTCACCGTCACCTCGCCAGGCGCCGGCGGCGGAAGCTCCGGCACCTGCGACGAGTTCGTTGCCCGGGGCACGAAACCGCGGTCGACCAGGATCGCGGTGCCGTCCGCGAGCAGCAGCGGGGTGACCACCTCGAACCCCGGCTCGTCCCTGACGTTGCGGTACCGGATCACGACCTGGTGCGCGGCGTCGTACCGGCCGGTCGCGACCACGCTGCGCCACTCCTTGTCCCGGCCGACCGTTCGGTCAGGCCCGAGTACATCGTCCACCGGAGCGCTGGCGGCCGCGAGGTTCGCCCGGGTGACCGTGTTGCGGTCCCGCCGCTCGTCCAGCCGGTGCAGCTGCCAGCGTCCGAGCTCGATGCAGAGGCCCGCCAGCACCAGCACCGCGAGGGCGAAGGCGAGCCAGCGAACGGTCAGCAGGCGAGCGAGCACACCTCGAACCTAGCCCGTCGACGTAGGGTGGAACGCAGAGGGCGAGGTGCACGTGACCGAATTCATCGCCGGCGGGCTCACGGACCGCTACGGCCGGGTAGCGACGGACCTCCGGGTCTCCCTGACTGACCGCTGCAACCTGCGCTGCACGTACTGCATGCCGGAGGAAGGGCTGGCCTGGCTGCCGAAGCCGGAGCTGCTGACCGACGACGAGCTGGTCCGGTTGGTCGGCGTCGCGGTCCGCCTGCTCGGCGTGGACGAGGTCCGCTTCACCGGTGGTGAGCCGCTGCTGCGCAAGGGTCTGGCCGGTATCGTGCAGCGCACCACCGCGCTGACGCCGCGGCCGCAGGTCTCGTTGACCACGAACGGCATAGGCCTGGCCCGGCTCGCCGGTCCGCTCGCGGAAGCCGGTCTGGACCGGGTCAACGTCAGCCTGGACACGGTGCGCCGGGACACATTCCAGCAGATCACCCGGCGCGACCGGATGTCCGACGTCATGGAGGGTCTGGCGGCCGCTGAGCGGGCCGGGCTGCGCCCGGTGAAGGTGAACGCGGTGCTGCTGCGGGGCGTCAACGACGGCCAGGCGGCCGAGCTGCTGGCGTACTGCCTCGACCACGGGTACGAGCTGCGGTTCATCGAGCAGATGCCGCTGGACGCCCAGCACGGTTGGAACCGTCAGCAGATGGTCACCGCGGAGGAGATCCTGGCCCGGCTGGGTGAGGTGTTCACACTCGAGCCGACCGACGCGGCCCGGCGCGGCAGCGCCCCCGCGGAGACCTTCACCGTGGACGGCGGACCGGCCGTGGTCGGTGTGATCGCGTCGGTCACCCGGCCGTTCTGCGGCGATTGCGACCGGGTCCGGCTGACCGCCGACGGGCAGGTCCGCAACTGTCTGTTCGCGCGCACCGAGTCCGACCTGCGGACGCCCCTGCGCGATGGCGCGTCGGACGACGAGCTGGCCGAGCGCTGGCGGACCGCGGTCCGGGGCAAGCTGCCTGGTCATGGCATCAACGACCCGACCTTCCTGCAGCCGGACCGGCCGATGTCAGCGATCGGCGGCTAAGAAGCACGCAGCCGCTCCACGTCGCGCAGGAACGAGCGTCGCCCGAGGAAATCGCTCAACGACTCCTTGTGCTCGTCGCACGCCAGCCAGACCTTGCGGCGGTCCGGGGTGTGGATCTTCGGGTTGTTCCAGAGCAGCTGCCAGACCGCCTCGCTGGAGCATCCCCTGGAGGAGCAGATCGGGGTCTGCGGTTCGCTATCCGACATCAGCGATGAGCCATTTCCTTTGAACGTTCGACACCCACCTGGGCGCAAAAGAAGCGACGTCGGACAGCCACGGGGGGAGCCGTCCGACGCCGCATCTCTACGCTCTGTGTCCGCGTTGCAGCAGTGCACTGCGTATCAGAGCACTGCCGGTGATTCTGGCATGGATCTCAGGCGGGAATCCAGTCCCAGGGCACATCAAGATTTCGTGTCGATCTCGGGGTGGGACACCGGGGTGAAAGGTTCCAGCGTCTGGTGCCTGTTGCTCTGGCGCGCGTTGGCCATCACGACCGCGACGTAGGGCAGGAAGACGGCGCCGACCACGAACATCCAGCGCCACGGTGACGGGGTCAGGACGGCCAGGATGAAGCACACGATCCGAATCGACATCATCCACGCATAGCGGACGATCCGGCTTTCCAGTTCCTCGGAATGTCCCGGTTGCGCGTCGGTCACGGAGACGACGTGCTCGTCCTCGCTCGTACGACGCCTGGACCCACGCAGCGACATCTATCCTCCTTGCAGACCACGGTACGCCGCCGGCCGACACGGGACCGCGCGGGCACCTCGAACGAAGGGGATCGCCATGACCGACCGCACGTACCGCGTGACCGAGATCGTCGGCACCTCGACCGAGGGGGTCGACGCGGCGATCCGCAACGGCCTGCGCCGGGCCGGCGAGACGCTGCGGCACCTGGACTGGTTCGAGGTGACCCAGATCCGCGGCCACATCGTGGACAACCAGATCGACCACGTCCAGGTAGGCCTCAAGGTCGGCTTCCGCCTCGAGGACTCCTGACCCTCCTGCGGCACCACGCGGGGCGCTCGGACGATAGCGTTCGGGCTGGAACTGCTGAGCCGGAAGGTGGAGACGCGTGGGCAGGTCGGTGCTGGTGACCGGGGGAAACCGGGGGATCGGGGCGGCGATCGCGTCCGCCTTCGCGGAGGCGGGTGACTCCGTCGCCGTGACGTACCGGAGCGGGGAGCCACCCGAGGGGTTCCTGGGGGTGAAGTGCGACGTGACCGACGGCGAGCAGGTGGACGCTGCGTTCGGCGAGATCGAGGCCGCGCAGGGGCCGGTCGAGGTGCTGGTGGCCAACGCCGGCATCACCCGGGACACGCTGCTGCTGCGGATGAGCGACGACGACTGGTCCAGCGTGCTGGACACGAACCTGACCGGGTCGTTCCGGGTCGCCAAGCGGGCCGCGAAGGGCATGCTGCGGCTGCGGAAGGGCCGGATCGTGTTCATCTCGTCGGTGGTCGGGCTGCTCGGCTCACCGGGGCAGGTGAACTACGCGGCGAGCAAGGCCGGGCTGGTCGGGATGGCGCGTTCGATGGCGCGCGAGCTGGGCAGCCGCGGCATCACCGCGAACGTGGTGGCGCCGGGCTTCGTCGAGACCGACATGACCGCGGAGCTGCCGGAGGAGACCCGCAAGCAGTACCTCGGCCAGATCCCGCTCGGCCGGTACGCGTCGGTCGAGGAGGTCGCCCGGGTGGTCCGCTGGATCTCGTCAGAGGAGGCCGGCTACATCACCGGCGCGGTGATCCCGGTCGACGGCGGCCTCGGCATGGGCCACTGATCCCGTCCAACCCGTTGCGTCCGAAGAAGGTCGCGTCATCGCGCGAGGTTCTTCGGACGCGAGCAACCAGAGAGCGAGTGAACGTGGGCATTCTCGACGGCAAGCGGATCCTGGTCGCCGGCGTGACGATCGACACCTCGATCGGCTTCGCGACCGCCAAGGTGGCGCAGGAGCAGGGCGCGACCGTCCTGATCTCGAACTTCGGCCGCGCGCTGAACATCACCAGGCGGATCGCCAAGCGGCTGCCGGCCGAGCCCCCGGTGATCGAGCTGGACGTCACCGATCCCGAGCACCTGGCGGCACTGCCGGACAAGCTCCGCGAGCATGTCGACGGTCTGGACGGGCTGGTGCACTCGATCGCGTACGGGAACCCGGAGACGATCCTGGGCGGCAAGTTCCTGGACGGGCCGTGGGAGGACGTGTCGAACGCACTGCACGTCTCGGCGTACTCGCTGAAGTCGCTCGCGATGGCCTGTGAGCCGCTGATGGGCCCGGGCAGCAGTGTCGTCGGGGTGACGTTCGACGCCACCGTCGCCTGGCCCGGGTACGACTGGATGGGCGTGGCGAAGGCCGCGCTCGAGTCGACCAGCCGGTACCTGGCGCGTGACCTCGGGCCGAAGGGCATTCGCTGCAACCTGGTCTCGGCCGGGCCGCTGAAGACGCTGGCGGCGAAGGCGATCCCGGGCTTCGAGAAGTTCGAGGAGCCATGGCTGGACCGGGCGCCGCTGGGCTGGGACCCGACCAACATGGAGCCGACCGGCCGGACCATCGTCGGCCTGCTCAGCGACTTCTTCCCCGGCACCACCGGCGAGATCGTGCACGTCGACGGCGGTTACCACGCGATGGGCGCCTGAGACCCCGTGAGCACGTCCCTGGTCGAGCTCCGGATCCTGAACGGGGCGAACCTGTACTTCACCCGGGCGGCGGTCAAGCTCACTCTCGACGTCTCGGTGCTGATCGACGCGCCCGCTCCGGCGGCGAAGACGTTCGCGTCGGAGATCGGCCTCGGCGCCACCCGGCCCGGCCGGGCCGGCAGCGGATTCCGGCAGCGGTTCGCCGTGCGGGTGCTGGCCCAGCTGGTACGGCGCGTGGCCCGAGACGCCGGGATCGCTCGGCTTGGGGTGCGGGTCCGGTCCGGGTCCGGGGTCCGCGAGCTGGTCGCGGCGTACCCGTGGGCGCACCAGGAGCGCGCCGAGGCGCTGGGCAAGGCGGTGGCCGGCGTCGTGGACGCGTTCGGCAGCGCGGACCTGCCCGCTGTGCTCGCGTCGGCGGCGCGGCAGGTCCGGGACGCGCCGGAGGGTGCGGCGCCGCCGACGCTGCGGCCGAAGGTCCCGGTCGTCGCGGTCACCGGGACGAACGGCAAGACCACGACGTCGCGGATGATCGCGCACATCGGCCGGGCCGCCGGGCTGCACGTCGGCTGGTCCAGTACCGACGGGATCTACCTCGACGGTGAGCTGGTCGAGGCCGGTGACTACTCCGGGCCGAGCGGCGCCGGCCGGGTGCTGGCGCAGCCCGGGCTGCAGCTCGCGGTGACCGAGACCGCCCGCGGCGGCATCCTACGGCGCGGAATCGGAGTCGCGTACAACGACGTCTCGGTGGTCACCAACATCTCCGCCGACCACCTCGGCCTGGGCGGGATCGAGACCCTGGACCAGCTCGCCGAGGTGAAGGCGGTGGTCACCAGGATCACCCGGCAGCGCGGCTGGTGCGTGGTGAACGGCGACGACCCGCGCACGTTCGCGATGCGGCTGGACTCGCCCGGCCGGTCGTGGGTGTTCTCGCGGGACCCGGACTCGCCGTCGATCCGCGCCGTGCTCAGCGACGGCGGTCGCGCCACGACCGTGATCGACGGCTGGATCACGGTGCTCGACAAGGCGGGCGACCCGGTGCCGCTGTGCAAGGTGGTCGACGTACCGATGACGCTGGCCGGGCTGTCGCACTTCAACGTGGAGAACGCGCTCGCCGCGGCGTCGGCCGCGCTCGGGCTCGGACTGCCGCAGCAGGCCGTCGTCGACGGTCTCACCACGTTCGTGCCGGGCCCGGACCTGAACCCGGGCCGGATGAACGTCTACTCCCTCGACGACGTCACGGTGATCATCGACCTGGCGCACAACGAGGCCGGGCTGGAGGCGCTGCTGGAGATCATGGCCGGCGTCCGCCCGCCGGGCGCCCGGCTGATGCTCGCGCTCGGCACGCCGGGCGACCGGGCCGACGACATGGTCACCGCGATGGGCGCGATGGGTGCCCGGGGCACCGACCGGGTGGTGATCGGGCACAAGGCCAAGTACCTGCGCGGCCGGGACCCCGCCGAGATCGACGAGGTGCTGCGTTCCGCGGCCGCGTCGGTCGGCGTGGAGGATGTCCCGTCGTACCCGACGGAGCTGGACGCGATGGCCGCACTGGTCGACGACGCCGGTCCGGGCGACGTCGTTGCCGTGATGTGTCTGCAGGATCGGGCGCGTCTTGACGGCTGGTTGCGGGATCGAGGGGCTACGGTCGACTCACCGGAGGTTTTGAGGAGCAAGGTCGAACGAGCGCGGCACTGAAAGGAGTGCGCTGATGAGGCGAGCGCTCTGGTCGGTGCCCTGCGCAACGGTCGCCTGGTACATCCTCGGCTTCGGGCCGTGGTTCTTCGGGTCCCAGGACGCGATGGCGCCGTGGTCGGAGCGCGAGGTGCTGCCGCTGTCCGGTGCCGGGATCGACACCGTCGCGATCGGGGGAGTGATCGCAGGTGTGGTCGCCGGCCTGGTCGTGCGGCGGTTGCGGATCGCGGTACCGCTGACCGTTGCCCTGGGCACCGGACTGTGGTTCTTGGCCCGCCGGCATCTGGTGTACGTCGCGGACCCGCCGTCGTACACCGAGCAGCGCGGCGTGCTGATCACGTTGCTGGTGGCAACCGGTCTCGGCGCGATCCTCGGTGTACTGGGCGCGCACCGGTCGGTGCTGGCCGCGGTCGCGGTGGCGCTGCCGGTCGCGTCGTACGCGCTGATGCCGGGCCGGAAGCTCGATGGGCAGGTCTGGGTGACCGAGGTGAACGGGCTGCTGGTGGCGACCGGGTTCGCGATCCTGCTGTACGTCGCGTGCTGGCGGTCGGGCTGGCCCGCGGTGTCGTCCTGGCCGGTGGTCGCGGGCGTGTACCTGGTCGCGTTCGCGGTGATGACCACGGCCGAGGCGGTGGCGGACCGCTACACGGCCGGCGCGCAGACCACCGACACCGTCGCCGGGACGGCGACCGACACCTTCGTGCACGCGTTCCGGCCGTTCCTGGCGACGTACTGGTCCTGGCTGGTCGCGGCAGTGTTCCTCGCCATCATGATCGTGGCGCTGAAGATCCGGGCGGTCCCACCGGTCAAACCGGCGATCCCGTACGACGCGCGCAGCAACGACGCGTTCATCCCCGACGACCTGGACTGGATCGACCGGCCGGAGCCGCGGCGCAGGCTGGTCCCGCGCCGCGAACCCGTCGGCTAGCCGCTGCCTTCCTCGGCCGGGACGAAGTCCGGGTCGCCGCCCTCGTCCCGGGACCGCGCGCCGGCCTGGGCCTGGTGCGACACCGACTCGAGCTCGGTGAGCACGGCCTTGTGCTGGTCGACGCAGAGTACGACGAGGTCGCCCGGGTTGGAGCGGTCGAGGGCGTGCCGGACGGCCTCGAGCTCGTCCAGCACGGTCTCCACCCGGCGGCAGCGGGCGCCGGCCGCCATCGCGGTCTCGACGCCGGCGGCGACCAGCGCGGCCGTCTCGCCCGGCTTGCGGCCGCGCAGCCGAGCGTCCTCGCGGACCACGAGCACGTCGAAGTGCTGGGCCGCGGCCTCGCCGAGCTCCCGCATGTCGGCGTCCCGCCGGTCGCCGGCGGTCGCGACGACACCGATCCGGGACGGCCGGGCCGCCTCCGCGGAGGCACCGAGCGAGTCGCCGAGCTTGTCCACGAAGTCGCCGAGCATCTGCATCGCCGGCGCGTTGTGGCAGTAGTCGATGATCACGGTGCGTCCGTCGACCTCTAGCTCGTTCAGCCGCCCGGGCGACAGGTAGTACGACGTGGAGAACGTGCGCAGGCCCTGCCGGATGTCGTGCAGCGGTGCGCCGGCGGCGAACGCCGCGGCGGCCGCGGCCATCGCGTTCTGCACGTTCATCATCGCCCGGCCGCCGAACGTTGCCGGCAGCAAGTGTGTCCACGCCAGCTGCATGGACCGGCGGCCGTGCTTGACCACGATCATGTCGCCCAGCTCGGAGCGGTCAAGTACGACAGCCTTGCCGCCGTGCCGGCAGTGCGTGTCGATGTCCTCGCGGACCTCGCTGCCCGCCTCGGCCATGCTGAACCAGACGATCTCACCGGAGCAGCGGCGGCGCATCTTGCGTACCAGCGGGTCGTCCGCGTTCAGCACCGCGGCGCCGTTGCGCGGCACCGCTTCGACCAGGACCGCCTTGACGTCAGCGAGCTGCTCCAGGGTGTCGATACCGCGCAGCCCGAGGTGGTCCGGTGCGACGTTCAGCACCACCGCGACGTCGTTGCGCTCGTAACCTAAGCCCTCGCGCAGGATGCCGCCGCGGGCGACCTCGAACACCGCGAGGTCGACCCGCGGGTTCTGCAGCACCATCCGGGCCGACTTCGGTCCGGATGCGTCGGCGCGGATCACCAGCCGCTCGTCCACCACGACCCCGTCGGTGGACGTCATCCCGACCTTGCGGCCGAGGCCCTTGAAGACGTGGCTGATCATCCGCGCGGTGGTGGTCTTGCCGTTCGTGCCGGTGACCGCCACGATCGGGATCCGGCTCGGCGCACCGGGCGGGAACAGCATGTCCACCACCGGCTTCGCGATGTACTGCGGATCGCCGATCGTCGGGTGCGTGTGCATCCGGAACCCGGGTGCGGCGTTGACCTCGCAGATCGCGCCGCCGGTCTCGCGGACCGGCTCGGCGATGTCCGGGCAGATGAAGTCGATGCCGGCGATGTCGAGGCCGATCATCCGAGCGGCCTCCTCGGCGATCTCGACGTTCTCCGGATGCGCCTCGAAGGTCCGGTCGATCGAGATCCCGCCCGTCGACATGTTGCCGGTGAGGGTGAGCTTCACCATCGTGCCGGTCTCCGGCACGTCGTCCAGCTCGAAGCCCTGGCTGCGGATCAGCTCGACCGCCGCGTCCTTGACCTGGATCCGGGTCAGCACCTTCTCGTGCCCGACGCCACGGCGCGGGTCGGCGTTGGTGATCTCCACCAGCTCGGCGATCGAGTGCTGGCCGTCGCCGATCACGTGCGCCGGGACCCGCTCGGCGATGGCCTCCATCCGCCCGTTGATGATCAGGCAGCGGTAGTCCTTGCCGGTGATGAACGACTCGACGATCACCCAGCCACGCCGTGACTGCTCTGCCGCGATCGGGAACGCCTCCCGTACGGCACCGGCGTCCTGCAGGTCCAGGCAGACGCCTCGGCCGTGGTTGCCGTCCAGCGGCTTGCAGACCACGGGATAGCCGACCTTGTTCGCCGCCTTGACCGCGTCGCCGACCGAGCGAACCGACTCCGAGCGCGGGACCGGCAGACCGGCCGACGCGAGCAGCCGGGTGGTCAGGTCCTTGTCACTGGCGACGTCCACGGCGATCGAGCCGGTCTCCGACGTCATCGTGGCCCGGATCCGCTTCGCGTGCACGCCCTGGCCGAGCTGCACGAGGCTGTACTTGTTCAGCCGGATCCACGGGATGTCGCGGGACACTGCCTCGTCGACGATCGCCTGCGTCGACGGTCCGAACGCGGTGCGCTCGGCCCGTACGATGAACCGCTCCAGCTCGGTCGTGAAGTCGAAGTCCGGCTCCGGCTGCACCAGATGGTTGACGAACCGCACGGCGAGCTCGCCCGCGGCCAGTCCGACCTGCTCCTCGGCGTACGCGTAGATGATGTTGTACCGGCCACGCACGCCCTTGACCTGCCGGGTCTTGCCGCGCCGCATGTCGTGCCCGGCCTCCTGCTGCAGCTGCAGCGACACGTGCTCGGCGACGTGTCCGAGCCAGGTGCCCTCGCGGAGCCTTTCGACGAAGCCGCCCTTCTTCCCGCGCGAGCAGTGGTGCTGGTCCAGCCGGGGGAGATGGCTCAGCAGCCGGTCGGTGAAGCCGGGGATGGTGTCGGTCGGGAAGTCCTCCAACGAGCCGAGGTCGACGACCAGGTGGATGCACTGGTCGTAGCTCCACACGTTCGGCCCGCGGAATACGCGTGTCTCGACGATCTTCAGGTCCGGGCTCGGGCTGGCCGTGGTGCTGGCGGAGGTGGTGCTGTCGGTCATGGCTTCGGCCTGTCTGCTGGTCGCGGTTGCTTGCTGGCGCGTCGTCGCCGTTCGGCGTAGTAGCTCGGCGACACCCCCTCGGCGGCGATCTGGGCGGCGAGCTCGCGCAGGTCGTCCACGGCGGCCTGCAGCACGGCGACCTCACCGGGCGCCGGCTCACCGCCGAACCCGACCAGTGACCGCGTGCTCAGGTCGAAGGTGGCACTCTCGGGCAGCACGTGCAAGACAACGCCGGACGCGAGCAGGGCCGCCGACCGCCGCGCCGAGTGGGCGTTCGAGGTGATCCTGCTGCCGTCGAAGATCGTCACCGCGCCGCGCCCGACCACCTCCAGCCGATCGCCGCGGATGACCGCCGCGGTGTCTTCGTCCACACCGATCCCGAGCAACGCCGGCGACTGCGCCACCAGCGAGAGCAGCCGGCCGTACCGGTTGCGCTGCCCGAAGTGCTGGTCGATGATCGCCTGCTTGACCAGGCCGAGCCCGTTCGAGAGCTGGGTCATCCGCTGCCGCGGGGTGGTGCCGGCCCGGCCGAAGGCGATCATGTGCTCGGCCAGGATGCTGGCGCCCGCCGACGTACCGCCGACCGCCGCGCCCCGTTCGTGGGCGGCGAGGATCGCCTTGCCGAACGCGGTACCGGCGACCACGCCGCTGAGCTTGAGCTGGTTGCCGCCCGTCATGAAGATGCCGGTCGCCTCGGCCAGCGGCTCGACGTACGACGGTTCCTCGGCGTCCGCCCGCGTCTCCGGCCGGACCGAGCTGACCTCCGCGGCGCCGAGCGTGCCGAACAGGGCGGCGTACAGGTCGACGATCTCCTGGCCGAGCGCCGATGCGGTCGGTATCACCACGATCCGCGCCTGGTCGCCGCCCGCGGCCGCGACGAACTCCCGCAGCACGGTGCGCTTCTTCAGCTTGTCCTCGGCGCCGCCGATCGCGAACAACGGCCCCGGTACGCCGTGCGCCGTCTCCGCCCGTTCTGACATAGCCGCACTCTAGTTGCAGACCCATTGACCGCCGGCCATCCGAGGCGCGACCGTGGAGTCGAGCGGTGTCCGCCACAGGCGTTCTGACACCGCCAGACCAAGGGGGAGCGCCGGTCGAGGCCGGCGCCGTTCATGGGAGGGGACCATGAGCTACTGGAAGCCGGAGACGGAGACGTCGCCGCGGCCGAGCATCAGCCCGAAGCAGGGCAAGGACCTGTACCTCAAGTCGTACCTGGTGATGCGGGCGGTGATCGGGTTCATCGGGATCTTGCTGCCGGCCGCGCTGCTGCTCGGCGACTGGACGTTCCTGGACGGTGACGTCCGGGTGCGCGGGTCGCTCAGCGCGTACTACCACTCGGGGATGCGCGACCTGTTCGTCGGAGGGCTGTGCGCGATCGCGCTGTTCCTGATCACCTACAAGGTGTTCGAGCACAACCTGGACAACACACTCAGCACCGTCGCGGGTCTCGCGATCCTCGGCGTAGCGTTCTTCCCGACCGGTCGTCCGGCCGGGAGCCCCCTGTCGCTGACACCGTTGCAGGACCAGTTCGGCGAGTCGAACGTCACCAGGACTCACTTCGTGTTCGCGGCCGTCTCGATCGTGTCGCTGGCGGTGATCAGCTACTTCTTCGGTGTCCGCGAAGGCAGACGGCCGCCCGCCGAGGGAAAGCGTCCGCCCGGGTTCTGGCGCTGGTTCCACTGGATCTGCGCGTCCGTGATCGCGCTCGCGGTCGCGTTCATCGTGCTGACGAAGGTGTCGGGCTGGTTCGACGACTACTCGGTGCTGATCGGTGAGGTGGTGGCGCTGTTGGCGTTCGGGGTGTCCTGGCTGTGGAAGGGCCTGGAGATGGACGTGCTGAAGGCTCCCGTGGTTGTTCCGGAAGGGCCGGAGGTGGTGGTGGCGGGCCCGGCCTGACGCGGCCGAGGATGGGTCACGGCAGACCCGGTTGCCCGGCGATTCGCATCACCGTCGACTGCGAGGTGGCGACCAGGTCTTCGGTGCCGTCCGCGCCGACGCTGAACGCCTCGCCGGTCGCGACCGTCAGCGTGCGGCCCGCCTTCACCACCCGGGCCCGGGCCAGCAGCCGCTCGCCGCGCGCCGGCGACAGGAAGTTCACCTTGTACTCGACCGTGATCACAGCCGTGCCGTCGGGCGCCAGGGTCCCGGCGGCGCCGGTGCAGGCGTTGTCCAGCAGGGTGCCGATCACCGCGCCGTGGAACAGACCGTACTGCTGGGTCAGCTCCTCCCGGTACGGCACACTGAGCTCGGCCCGGCCGGGTCCGACGTCGCCCAGCTCGGCGCCGTACATCCGCATCAGGCCCTGGCCGTCCAGGTGCGCGGCGAGCCGCTGCCGGAGGAAGTCATCGGACACCGGCGACCGCCCGCTGGTCGATGCCGAGGACCCGGCGGAGCACGCGGACGTACGACGACCAGCGGGCCGGCCGCCTGACCGTGCCGGTGGTCGCGCGCTCGGCGTTGTCCAGCAGCTCCTCGAGGAGGGCGTCGTGCAGCCAGCGGATCACCAGTGGCCAGCCGAGCCGGGCCTGACCATGCAGGCTCACCGACAGCGTGTGCCGCAGCAGCGTGCCGTCCGGCTGCTCGTGCACGGTGAACTCGTGGAACCCGTCGACCTCGCGCCGGTTGTCGAACCGGAACCGCGCCCACCGGCCCGCGACGTACTCCTCGACCGTGTAGCGGATCGGCCCGTGACCGCCGGCGGCTCCGGTCGCGAGCGGCCCGTCCAGCCGCATCGGTGGCCAATGCCGGCCGGGCCACAGCCGGTCGTCCGTGCCGGCGAGCCCGTCGACCAGCGCACCCACCTGCTCCGCTGGTACGCCGCGCAGCAACCTCTCGTGCACGTTGCGAACCGCCATCGTCGTACACCTCCGGAGATCGTTTTGGAGATACCGCTCCAATAGTTGTGGAGTGTAGTCTCCACAACTATGGCCCGGCCTGTGAAGTACGACACCCAGCAGCTGCTGGACGCCGCTGCGGAGCTGGTGGTGCAAGGCGGTCCGGCGGCCGTGACGATGTCCGCACTGGCGCAGGCAGCGGGCGTGCCGAACGGCTCGGTGTACCACCGGTTCGCCGGCCGGTCCGTGCTGCTGGCCGAGGTCTGGCTGCGGTCCGTGGAGGCGTTCCAGGCCGGGTACGTCGACGCGATGGCGCTCGAGGACCCGTACGACGCCGCGGCCGCCGCCGCCCGGCACGTCGTCGACTGGAGCCGGTGCAACCCGGAGCTCACCGCGGTGCTCGCGTACAGCCCCGCGGACTTCGGCCGCGACGACTGGCCCGATGCCGCCGCGCGACGGCTCACGACCGGCAACCGCCGTACCCTGCGGGCCGTCCGGGCGCTCGCCCGGCGGCTGGGCGCGACCACACCCGCGGCCGCCGAGCGGGTCACCGTCGCCGTGCTCGACATCCCGTACGGCATCGTCAGGCGGCACCTGCGCACCGGCACCAGGATCCCGTCGTACGCCGCGGACCTGGCCGAGCGCAGCGCGCTCGCCGTGCTCGCCGACGCGGCGACAGCGGAATGACACCCGCCTCGATCGCGGGGGGCAGGTTGCGGGTCACACCGGGGGAGCGGGTGTCGTCAGGCCCGCGTCGGCGTCCGCGGCCTCGACCTCGTCCCGGCTGATGCCGAGCAGGTAGAGGATGGTGTCCAGGTACGGCACCGACAGATGCGTGTCGGCCGCCGCGCGCACCACCGGCTTGGCGTTGAACGCGACCCCGAGCCCGGCCGCGGCCAGCATGTCGAGGTCGTTCGCGCCGTCGCCGATCGCGACCGTCTGGGACAGCGGCACACCCGCCTGGTCGGCGAACCGGCGTAGCGCGACCGCCTTGCCGGGCCGGTCGATGATGTCGCCGAGCACGTTGCCGGTGAGCCTGCCGTCCACGATCTCGAGCCGGTTCGCGGCGGCATAGTCGATGCCGAGGTCGGCGGCCAGCCGGTCGGTGATGTGGCTGAACCCGCCGCTGACGATGGCGAACCGGAACCCGAGCCGCTTCAGCGTCCGGACCATGGTCCGCGCACCCGGCGCGAGCTGGATCGCGTCGTACACCTGGTCCAGCGTGGACGCAGGCAGCCCGGCGAGGGCTGCGACCCGGTGCCGCAGCGAGTCGGCGAAGTCCAGCTCGCCGCGCATCGCCTGCTCGGTGACCGCGGCCACCTCGGCGAGTCGCCCGGCGTGCCGCGCGAGCATCTCGATCACCTCGCCCTGGATCAGGGTCGAGTCCACGTCCATCACGATCAGCCGCTTGGTCCGGCGGTGCAGACCGCCCGGCTGGACCGCGACGTCGAGACCCTGCGCGACGCCCTCGAGGGCGAGCACGGTCCGCAGCGCGTCCGGGTCCGCCCCGGACACCGCGATCTCCAGCGCCGTCACCGGGTAGCGGGCCATCCGGCTGATCCGGTCGATGTTCGCGCCGGTGTCGGCGATCCGGCCGGCGATCGCGGCCAGCCCGGCCGCTGTCAGCGGGTACCCGATAACAGTGACCTGGCTACGGCCCTTGCGTCGCGGTTCGTTGTCGCCGGTACCGCGGGACACGTCGATGTGGACGTCCAGCGCGTTCGCCAGCCGCGCCAGCTCGGTCCGCAGCCCGCTGTCGTCGCGCGGTGCGGTCAGGAGCACGCCGAGGATCAGCCGGCCGCGCAGCACCACCTGCTCGGCGTCGATCACGGTGAGGCCCTTGCCCGCCAGCGTGCTCAGCATCGCGGACGTCAGGCCCGGCCGGTCGGTCCCGGTCAGGGTGACGAGCAGCGTCGGCTGCGACAGTGGCTGTGACGGTGGCTGTGACGGTGGTTGTGACACGGGCTCGCTCATGGCGCGCACGACGCTACTAGAGCGGACTCAGCCGTTGACCGGTGGTCCGCATGCCGCGACGAGGGCCCGGCGGGCAGCGGTGGCCAGGTCGAGTACGGCGCGCCGGCGGGCGTCCGCGTCCACCACGGTGATCGCGCCGCCGTCGTCGGAGAGCGCGGCGTCCGCGATCGCCAGGCAGCGCCGGGCGGTCGCCGCGGTCCGGACCGCCCGGCCGTCGTACCCGGGCGCGAGGTCGTCGCCGCGGCCGGTTCCGATCCGGCGGATGTCGATCAGCTCGTCGGCGATCTCCGGCTTCCAGCGGGCCACGTCCAGCGACGCCAGCGCCTGGGCGGCCTCGATCAGCGCCGCCCGCAGTGTGCGATCCGCCTCACCGAGGTCGGCCGGTGGTGGCGGGTCGGCCGGGAGCGCCTGCCACTGCACGGCCGGGCCGACGTACGCCGGCACCAGCCCGATCGCCGCGCCCCCGACGACGACCGCCTCGCCGGCGTCCAGCGCGGCCTCGTTGAACGCGGGTGGTCCGGCCAGGCCGACCGGATGGCCCGGCACCGGGAGTGCCAGGTGAGCCTCCCGCCCGCCGGCCCGGCGGAGCAGGTTCAGCGCCACCGGCAGCGTCGCCGGCTCCGGGTGCGACGGCAGCCCGCTCACGTGGTGCCCGACGTCGTCGCCGACGATGTGCCGCGCCGCGGTGTCCGGGTCGCAGGCAGCGTGCAGCATCGCGTTCGTCCAGACGGTGAACCGTACGGCGGCGGTGGACTGCATCACGCGCCCAGCATGCCACCCGGTCGGCGATGGCGGGGTCACCGTGCCCGCCGGACCCTGCCGGCCTGCAGGCGGTCCAGCGGAGGTCCGTCGCGGCGTGCTGGACGCACCACGTAGGTTGCTGTCCATGACTGCCGTGGTGGAGCTGGCCGACGTCTCCGTGGTCCGGGGTGACGCCCGGCTGCTCGAGAGCATCGACTGGGTGGTCGACGAGAAGGACCGCTGGGTCGTGATCGGCCCGAACGGTGCCGGCAAGACCACCCTGCTGCAGATCGTCGCCGCGCAGCTGCACCCCACGACCGGGATGGTCGGGCTGCTCGGCGAGCTGATCGGCGCGGTCGACGTGTTCGAGCTGCGGCCCCGCATCGGCCTCACCAGTGCGGCACTGGCGGACCGGCTGCCGCGCGACGAGATGGTGTCCGACGTGGTGGTGTCCGCGTCGTACGCGGTGCTCGGCCGGTGGCGCGAGGCGTACGACACGATGGACCACGACCGGGCCAAGGCGCTGCTCACCGAGCTCGGCATCGGCCACCTCGTCGACCGCACCTTCGGCACCTTGTCCGAGGGGGAACGCAAGCGGGTCCAGATCGCCCGGGCGCTGATGACCGACCCGGAGCTGATGCTGCTCGACGAGCCGGCGGCCGGCCTCGACCTGGCCGGCCGCGAGCAGCTGGTCGGCTCGCTCAGCGACATCGCGGTCACCGACAACGCGCCGGCGATCGTGCTCGTGACCCACCACGTCGAGGAGATCCCGCCCGGGTTCACCCACGCGCTGCTGTTGCGGCAGGGCCGGATCGTGGCCGCTGGGCCGATCGAGACCGCGCTCACGTCCGCGACCATCTCTGAAGCGTTCGGGCTGCAGCTGGAGCTGAGCCGGAACGGCGCGCGCTACACCGCGCGGGCGGTCTAGTACTTCGTGATATTCACAACTCAGGAAACAGGGTTCGCGGCCGCACTCCCGCTCTTGAGATCGACGGGCAGTGAGACATGTTCGTGCGTGATCAACCACCTGTGATTCGACCGTTGACAGCTAGAGGTCACACGTACCCACCGTTCGACCTCGTGCCCGTTCGTCAGGGTTCCGGCTGATCGGACGAGCATGGACGCGACCGCGAGATCCCCGCTCGCCTGAATGGTCAAGTCGTGGATTTCCTGGCCGATCGAGCTCTCGAAGCCGTCGAACCAGTTCATGAACCTGCCCCGGAGCGCATCGGATCCGATGTATTGGAGCGGAGGTACGACGTCGAAATAGATGATGTCGGGAGAATAAAGTGACATGAGCTGGTCAATGTCCTTGATCCGCGCCGCCTCGGATCGACTGTCCAACAGTGCGCTTACCTCGGACTCGGCCGAAGTCATTTGTGTCCTCCATTCCGGGAGCCGCAACCAAATCGCAGCAGCGGATCCCATCAGCGTTATCTCTCGTCTGATTCTTGTAGCCTCAGGCGGCGCGGCCGGCCTTGAGTGCGGCGGCGGTGTCGACGACGCGCCGGGCCTGGTAGCGGGCCGCTTCGAGGGACACGTCGCCGGGAGGGCCATCGCCGACCACGTGGGAGGTGCCGTAGGGATTGCCTGACTGGTCCTGGACGGGGTCGGCGTAGCCGGGGGGCACGATGATGCCGCCCCAGTGGTAGAACGTGTTCCCCAGCGCCAGGAGGGTCGACTCCTGTCCGCCGTGGGCCGTGCTGCTAGAGGTGAAGGCCGAGTACACCTTGTCGACGAGATTGCCCCCTTGCCACAAGGGGCCGGTGGTGTCGATGAACGCCCTGAGCTGGCTGGCCGGGTTGCCGAAGCGGGCCGGGGTGCCGAACAGCACTGCGTCGGCCCAGGCCAGGTCGTCGAGGCTGGCCTCGACGACGTCGGCGGTGTCCTGGAGGTGTTGGCGCCAGGCCGGGTTGGTGTTGATCGCCGCCGGTGGTGCCAGTTCGGCGATCCTGCGCAGTCGCACGTGTGCGCCGGCCTTCTCCGCGCCCTCGGCGGCGGCTCGCGCCAAGGCGTGCACGGTGCCGGTGGAGCTGTAGTAGATGATTGCGGCCTTCACGGGTTCCACAGTCAGAGTCCTTCGTGGTCAGGGTGTTCGTCTCAGTTGTACGACGACGCAACGCCGCGGATTGTGAGGTGGCGGGTCGACCTCACAGTTGGGTGTGGTGTTTCGTCGAAGTGGTGTGGGGCAGTTGCGAGCGAGGGAGTGGTCGGCGCCGTGACCAGTCGATCCGGGCCGGGTGATGGCCGGTCCGATCCGGGCCTGAGCGCGCGGCGGTCTGGTCAGCGCGGTGTTGCGACCGATCGAGGGTGGTGCGCAGGTCGCCCGCTTCTTTGTCGACGTCGCCGATCGGGCGTTCGAGCTGACGATCCTGGAGCGTTCGGTGAATGGTCAGCCCGGTCTGGTGGTTCAGCACGATGGCGTCACCGTGATGGTGATG
>DASRHY010000268.1:0-8224 GCA_035650275.1 Kribbellaceae bacterium
TGGCAACCTATCTGTCAATGGCTCTGTCAATGCAGAGGAGCCGAATCATGCAGAGATGACACGAGAGACAGCCGCTACGTCAACATTCTGAGCGTGCAGACAGCGCAGTCGGTACAGGCCGTGCAACTACGGATCAGAAGGCTGGGGGTGCGAATCCCTCCGAGCGCGCAAACCCGACCAAGCCCAGGCAGAGGCGCTTCTGACGTCGGCTTTTACCTCTTAGCGACCATGGATGAGCTCGCGCGCCGTGACCGCATGTCAGAACGTCCCCGTGCGCGTTGCGGCCGACCGTGCGCTTTACAAGGCATTCACGACTGCGGTAGCTCGGCGAACGCTATCGCGTTGCCGTCCGGATCCGGGACCTTCACGTGGCGGACACCGTTCGAGTAAGTCTCGATTGGTTCATGTTCGATGCCTGCGGTGGCCAGGCGCTCCAGGAGCGCGTCGAGTCCGGCAACGACGAGGGTGACACGGCCCGTGCCCGCCCGTGCTGCGTCCGGCTCGATGAAGAGTGTGGCGTGCTCGTCGATGTCCCAGAGGATCTCCTCGCCTGCGCGCAGGTCCGGCGGTCGCCCGAAGAGCCGTGTGTACCAATCGATTGCGGCACCCAGCTCGGATACAGGAACACCAGCGATGAGGTGGGTAATTGCGCCCTGCATGCGGCTCCTCGGTGGTACGCCAAGACTGGCACGGTAGCGCATCGGCCGTGGGCCGTCGGGGTGTGGAACGGGGCCAGCGGCGCTCGGGTCCCCACGATCGGCAGGACCGCGCGCATTGCGGCAGTTGCGGGCGTTTGATTCGACCCCAAGGATGTCGTGGTGCTGATCGAAGACATACCTGGGTGGGGCGACGTTCGGCGTTGCCGGCGCCTCGCCGCGGTCACGGGTAGCCGAGCCTGGCGGCAAGCGCCGCCAATTCGCGCCCCGATGACGTGCCGGTCTTGCGGAGCAGGTTCGACACGTGCACGCTGACGGTCTTCTGGCTGATGAATAGTGCCTTGGCGATCTCGGCGTATGTTCGGCCCGCGACCAGGTGGGCTAGGATCTCGCGCTCCCGTTGCGTCAGCGAACGGAATGCCTCCGGGACATCGACCACCACCACCGCCGACGGCTCGTCGAGCGAGATCTTGCCGAGCGCTGCCAGTTCTTCGACCTGGTGTTGTAATGGACTCGCACTCATCTCGGCAGCGAGGCGGTACGCCGATCGCAGCGGCACGGTGACTGCTGCGCGGCTCGCTCCCTCCTGGAGGAGGGCCTGCGCCCATCGGTGGGACGCGATCGCTTCTTCCCACCGCAGCCCGCATGCGGCGCACCGGTGTACCGCTTGTTCCCATATGGCAGAAGACGGTGAATCTGACCGGCAGCGGGCGGTCTCGGCGGTGTAGAGGGCCTCGATAGCTGGGAGGATCAAGTCCTCGGGTGCGATGGTCTCGAAGGGCGGGGGCTGTAGATCGTGGCGGAGCCTCACGATGTGTTCGAGCAGTCGTCGGGCGTGGGTGACGCCTTCGCCGTCTCGGCGGTCGCGCGCGTATTCGGTGAGGTCAGCGGCTGAGCGCGCGGCCCACATGAGCATCTCGTCGACGACCCGGGGGTCGGCGGACTGGACGATCAATGTGCGCGCGAGCATGTCGAGGGCGCGCTCTGGCCGGCCGGTGGCGATTAGGTATTCGGCGAGGATCGGCGGGGCCGACAGCCCTGGGCGGTCCTCGAGGTCTGGTATCAGCTCCTTCGCCCGCCGCAGATGCAAGCGTGCTCGATCGAGGTCTCCTCGGCGTACAGACAACTGGGCCGCGCCCAGCCGGACCTGAGCGCCGGCGTGCGGCACCCTGGCGAGGGTGAGTCCTTCACGGATGGCTTGGTCGGCCTCTGGGAAGCGTCCGAGTACGAGCAGGCCGCGGCCGAGGGCGCCGGCGTGGAAGGCGGCGAGGTTCGGGGCTCCTGTATCGAGTCCCTCGCTTAACCCGTCGGAGGCGAGCTCTACTGTCTCGGCGAGGCGCCCTTGCTGCTCCAGGTAGTTGTGTCTGGCCACGCGGGCAGACAGGACCAGGTCCGGTACGGCTGCCAGTTGGGCTTGACGTAAGGATTCGGCGGAATCGATGTCGGCACGCTCGTCCCGGATGTATGCGTGTGCCCGAGCCCGGTAGGCGCGTGTCAGCGCTTCGTGTGACCCTGACCGATGGGCTGCCTGGACCGCTTCCTCGGCATAGCGCTGCGAAACCTCAGAAACCTCGAGAAAGTCGGTCCAGTAGTAGCACTCGCTAAGGTCGGCGAGTGCGACGGCGTACTCGGGGCTATTCGGGTATGGCTTGGAGAGTTCGACAGCGCGCTGTGAGGCGTCGAATGGTTCGCCGGCGCTGTGGCCCGTTAGCCAGGCGTAGTACGCCTGTTCCCTCACGATACGGCTTGCGCGTAGTGGTGTCTTTCGTTGATCTACGAGTTCAAGGGAGCGGCTCCAGGCCGCGAATGGAACCTCGCCGTCGCCGAC
This sequence comes from Kribbellaceae bacterium, assembly GCA_035650275.1. Lineage (GTDB taxonomy): Bacteria > Actinomycetota > Actinomycetes > Propionibacteriales > Kribbellaceae > DASRHY01. The sequence continues at coordinate 2,485 of DASRHY010000268.1, forward strand.
GAGATTGCCCACGTACGCCAAACGCTCAAGGAGATCCAGTTCGCCGTCCACCTGTTCGGCCTCGTCGTGGGGGACGGTCGGCCACAGGCGTGCTGCCCGGCCGAGGTGGACCACCTCCTCGGGCAGCGCCTTCAACTGGTTCGCCAGGTCGGCGGCTCGGAGCGAGGCCTCCAGGCAAGCGTGGGTATCGTGTGCACCTTCGTAGTGCAGCGTCAGGTCACCCATCCGCCTTAGCTCGCCGATACCGGTGCCGGAGCGCCGCTCCAGCGTCTTCGCCCAGGCCGCGTGGATCGGCACTGCCTCGCCAGGCACGAAGGTGGCGTCCAACACCTCCGCGAGCAGCGGATGGCGAAACCAACACATCTCGGCACCCTGCGCCACGCAGATCCCGCTGTTCGTCGCTTCGACCAGCGCCACCGTCACGGCCTCGGCGCCGATGCCACGCTCCACGGCGACTTCTGTCAGATCGTCGACCGAGACCGGACGCCCGCCGACCGCCAGCAACCGCATCACTTCGCGCGACACGGCCGACAATCGATGCCAGGCAGCCAACAGGGCACCGGTCAACTCCTCGGGCAGATCAGGAGGCAGGTCGTTGTCCGCGATTGTGACTCCGTTAAGGAGCAACTCGCTCAGGTAGGGGTTGCCGTCGGAGCGGCGTTCCACCGCGGCCACCAGGTGAGGATCAGGGCGACCACCCAGGAGCTCCGACAACTGTTCCTCGGTCTCGTCACGGCTCAGCCTGTCCAGACGCAGGGACGAGACCGACGACAACCGCATCAGATCGGCCAGCCAGGCGTGCATCGGATGACCGACGGAGAGATCCTCATCCCGGTACGTCGCCAGCACCACCAGTCGCTGGCTGCGGAATCCAGCCACCAGATAGGTGATGGCGTCGCGCGAGGCCAGGTCGACCCACTGCACGTCGTCCAAGACCAGCACCGTCGGCCGCAGCGAGACCATCGCCTGGATCAACTGATCGACCACCGGCAGTAACCGGACCATACTCCGCGTTGTCTGCCCGCCCAGTGATGGCAGCAGTTCAGCCGCGGCCGGAACCGCGGCCAGCACGGCGGACCGCTCGGATGGTTCGGCCGACTCGAGCCAGCCCTCCAATGCACCGACCAGCGCAACGTACGGCGTATCCACAGCACCGAAACGGACGCAGCGCCCCCACAGCACCGCCGTACCGTTCGATTTCGCGTCGTCACACACGGCTCTGACTAGGCGGGTCTTACCCACGCCCGCCTCTCCGTGCACGAACACCGCACACGGTCGCCCGTCAGCAGCACCCTCGATCGCCGCCGAGAGGATCACCTGTTCCTCGATCCGACCAGCGATACCGGGCAACCGCGTCACTGCCGACCCGCCCACGATATCCAGTCTCAGCCCAAACCACCCCGAATGTCTGCATCATCAAAGACGAGGCCGCCGCGAACCAAGGTGGCCGTGCCCCGTCGCTCCGTTGCTGAACGGCCATGCCTAGCGCGGCTTGGCTGGCGACGATCAGCATGCGCTGCCATCGTCTGGCCTGAGTCGATGTCAACCTGTCATCCGGTGTCCGGCGCTTGGCTGCGGAGGTTTCGTCCGACACTGCTTGTTGGCGAGTTCTGACACCGCCGGGCACGTGTCGGTGCCGCGGATGTTGGTTTGCGTCGACACCGCTTCCGCGCCCGACGGGTGTCAGGTTGTCCGCTGCTTTGTGGCTTGGGCCAGACGGTAGGAGTCGGTGCCGGTCTCGAGGATGGTGCCGCCGAAGGTGAGTCGGTCGACGATGGCTGCGCATAGCCGGGGGTCGGTGAAGGTCTTGGTCCAGCCGCCGAAGGACTCATTGGACGCGATCGCGACCGAGGCCTTCTCCTCACGCTCGGTGAGGACCTGGAAGAGGAGTTCCGCGCCGCGGCGGTCGAGTTGCATGTAGCCGAGTTCGTCGATGCACAGCAGGTCGACGCGGCCGTAGCGGGCGATGGTCTTCGCCAGCGTCATCTCGTCGGCGGCCTCGATGAGCTCGTTGGCAAGCTGGGTCGCCAGGGTGTACTTGACCCGGTAGCCGGCCATGGCGGCCTCGGTGCCGAGTGCGATCAGCAGATGGGACTTGCCGGTGCCGGAGTCCCCGATCAGACACAGCGGCTGTCCCTTCTGGACCCATTCGCACTTGGCGAGGGTGTGGATCACGGCGGGATCGATGTTGGGGTTGGCGTCGAAGTCGAAGGCCCGCAGGGACTTCTCGCGGGGGAACTTGGCGGCCTTGATCCGGCGTTCGGACCGGCGTCGGGCGCGATCGTCGCACTCGGCAAGCAATAGTTCGGCGAGGAACCCGCGGTAAGACATCTGCTCACGCCCTGCCCGGTCGGCGTAGTCGGTGAAGGAGTTGCGGATGGTGGGCATTCGCAGCATCCGGCACGCTTGGTCGATCGCGGCGTCGGCTGCTTCTTCGGTCATTCCACGGCGCTTGGTGGTCACGGTGCGGCTCCTTCGTTCGGGGTGTCACGTCGGCTGGCCAACAGCTGGTCGTACTTCTCCACGCTCGGCAGCGGCCGAGTGTCGGCCGGGATGTGGGCGCGGAGCCGGCGCTCGGTCAGCGATCGCACGGCAGGGATCTCGCCTTCTCCGCGTGCCCTGTCGCCGCTCATCAGGGACTGGTGGTCCGCTGTCGTGTCGTCGGCTCCGCCATCTGCTGTGTCGTTGTACTTGCGCGCTTCCAACGCGACAGCGTCCGCGGTGAGCGCGCCTGCACGCAGCGCCGTCGCGAGTCCGGCGACGACGTGGTCGTGTGGAAGGTGCCGGTGCAGCATCAGGACCTCGATGAGGGCACGGGTGCCGTCGGCGTCACCGTGGGCCTTGCAGGCCGCGGCCCACCAGGCGTCGTGAACGGACGTGAACCGCCCGGATGCCCTGGCCTGCTCCAGCGCTGTCGCACCGGGTAGCGCGCCCGGTTTGCGGAGGAGGACCTCGAGATAGTGGTCCAGGTCGACCCGGGTCGAGCCCTTGGTCATGAGCCGTTCGTGGCGGGCGATCTCGGTCCTGCCGTCGAACACGACCAGGTCGCTGGCGTTCAGGAGCACCCGGGCTTGACGGCCGACCATGCGCGCGGGCACGGAGTACTTGTTCATCCGGACCGTGACCTGGGCGTACCGGTCCACGCGCGGGGTGAACCAGCGGCCGGTCTCGAACGGCTCGGTCGGAAGGGGCGCGAGGAGTGGCTGCTCGGTGGCGAAGTGTTCCCCGACCGTGCGGGCGCGGGACCCGATCCGCCGGGCATCGTCGGCTTCGTCCCCTGCGTCGACCATAGCGTTGAGCTCGTCTAGGGAGTCGACCTCGGGGATAGGGACGAGGTGGTTGCGTCGCAACCAGCCGATCTGCCCCTCGACGCCGCCCTTCTCGTGCGCACCTTGGATTCCGGGCTGGCAATAGAAGGCTTCGATGCCGTAGTGGGAACGGACGGCGGTCCACCTGTCGGCCTCGACCCGCTGGCGGGAGAACCCGATCACGCTCGCGACGGCGGCCTTGAGGTTGTCGTAGCGGATCTTCCCGGTCGGCACCCCGCCGAGCACGTTGAAGGCGTGGACGTGACCCTCGAAGAAGGCTTCCTGCCCAGCCGAGGCACTGACCCTGTGCACGGCCTTGCCCGAGTAGGAGAGCCGAAGGCTGAACAGCGCGCAGGTTACGAGCTCGCCGCGCAGGCGGATGGCGACGTCGCCGAAGTCAACCTCGGCCTCGCGGCCCGGGAGGTGCTCTTGCGGGATGAACGCGTTGGCAGGTTCCCGTCCGACCTCGACGCGAATCTCACGGCGTCGGGTGGCGACGTACTCGCGGACCATCCAGTACGACACCACCCCGGCCCCGTCATGTTCGTCAAGCAGTCGATCGAAGATCCGCTTCGCCGTGTGTCGCTGCTTCCGCGGCGCGTCGAGGTCCGAGCGCAGCCAGTCGTCGATCACCACTCGGTACGCGTCAATCCGTGAGCCGCGTTTGGGCGGTTGCTTTCTCTCCTTCGGCCATGCAGATTCCAGCGCCGCTGTCACGGTTCGGAAGCCGACGCCGTGCTTGCGCTGCAGCGCGCGGTTGGACATCCCAGATCGGGCATCCCGTCGGATCGCCGCGTACAGGTCGACCCGCGAACGCGGCTGCGTCATCGGTGGCACTCCTGACGTGAGCACGCCGTGGGCACGACTTTCGGCACCGGGCCACCGCCCCGGGAACGGTGACCGCATGCGACCACAGCCCGGAATCACTGGCCCTACCGAGGTGCCTGGTCATGTGCTGCGCAGGGCTTCGGTGGGCGGTACTGAGTCGGCCCGGAGTGCGGGGTACGACCGACGACGGAGCCGATGAGCAGCGAGTAGGCCAGGTCGAGTCCCACTGAAGCCCAGGTCAGTACGACGGCCCGGCCTTGCGTGGTGACGAAGACGTTGGTGACGAGCACGCCCAGGGTCAGGCCTGTGATGCCGCCGACGACATTAACCTCGACACCACCTGTCCGCCCCGTGTCCCTGGCGCGACGAAGATCTGCTTGCGCGGTGCCTAATCGGTCTTCCCGCAACACCTAGCGGGCCCCTCAGTGTTCGCTGCTGAAGAACCGTAGCAACAGCGGGCCGACGGTCTGTGGGTCGACGACGTGATCCGGCCCCTCGAGGGTCTCCCGTTGAGCGTGGGGTAGTAGGTCTGCAAGCTCGTCGGCTGCGCGGTCGAAGAAGTCCGAGGGCAGGCCTGCCATGTAGGGGACCGTGATCGGTCCTCCGGTGGTGACCAGGACCGGTTGGGTGACCGTTGCCAGTCGATCGGCCGGCAATTGGTAGCGGTTGAGGAAGACGCTGTCGTGGACCAGCGTGGGCGCGAGGGCGACCGAATGCGCCCAATGCGCCGTCTGCTTGCCTGCCGCTTTCCTGGCCGCGATGTTGTCGTCGGAGGCGCCGGTCATGCGCATGAACAGTTCGAGAACCTCCTCGTCTCGCCCGGCGTCGAAGGCGCGTCGGGTGTCCGCGACGTACTCCTCGAATCGCGGGCGTATGTCGTCCCCGACCGCGTAGGGCACCTCCCACACGGCGATCGTGTCGATGGCTGACCCGGCCGCGGCGGCTTCCAGCGCCAGCGCGCCGCCTGAGGACGCCCCGAACAGGTGTGCCGAGCCGCCCGCCTCCGCGATCAACGCATCCAGGTCCTCGATCTCCCTTTCCACGGCGTAGGGCTCGGTGAAGCCGCTCGCGCCGCGTCCCCGACGGGCATAGTTGTAAACCGTGAAGTGCTCGGCGAGAGCAGGTATCAAGGGAGCGTTCTCGGCTCCGTCGTCCTGTGCGCCGCCTACCAGGACGACAGCCGGGCCGCTTCCCTTCCGGTCGTAGGCGATGGTGGTGCCATCGTTTGATGTCACGCGAAAGGCCATCTCGTTCATCTCACATCTCCGTTCGAGAGGTTTGTCTCAGCGCCTGAGCAGCGTGCCGACGACGGCCTCGGTGCGCGACCACCGCGCCCTTGCGATCACGGCCGCCACGACGAGAAGGGCGAGCGGCAGCCAAGGGCTCTGCTCGAGCACGAACTGATCGGTGATGACAGCACCGGTCAGCAATGCCGCCAACCCGAGACTGGCCAGGCCCGCCAGAGCCGGGATCAGAAGTCCAACCCCTCCCGCGACCTCCAGCGCTCCGACCAGGTACCGGAGCCACTGGCCAGCCCCGATGTCGGCGAACATGTCCACCATGACCGGGTCGCCGGCGAGCTTCGAGATTCCGCCGCCGGCGAT
>DASRHY010000269.1:0-5535 GCA_035650275.1 Kribbellaceae bacterium
GGTGACGAAATCGTGGTACGCCGGCCTGCCTCGCCGTCTCGCCCTACGGCCATGACCCGAGTCGGCGCGCGCAGCCTGAAGCGCGGCGTCCTCCGCGCGGCCAACGCGATGGTGCCGAAGGAGTAGGCGGACCGTAACTCATGTCGTCATGGTCGACGGCGCCGGCCGCGCGCCGACACGATCGAGCCATTTTGCTTTGCACTATCCGTGGACCGATCGCCAACGCCTTGTGCGCCGCGCTATAGCAGCCGCGTGAGCGCTAGCGTTCGAACCTATGAACCACATCGATCACCTCATCTACGCGGCGCCGGATCTCGAGAATGGCGTCCGGGAGATTGAGGAGCGATTCGGCGTCCGAGCCGACGGCGGCGGACAACACCTCGGTCAGGGCACCCACAACAAGCTGCTGGCGCTCGGGCCAACCGCGTACCTCGAGATCATCGCTCCTGACCCCACTCAGCCCGAGCCGCCGGATCCGCGCCCGTACGGCGTCGACGGGATCACGCACAGCGGGCTGGTCGGCTGGGCGATCGCGTGCGACAACATCGATGATTCGCTCGAGGCGGCGCGCGCGGCCGGCTACGACCCGGGCGAGGTGATCGAAGGCCACCGACTCACCGCGTCAGGGACGATGCATCGCTGGCGCGTCACCGCGAATGCCCGCACAGCCGGTGTCATCCCCTTTCTGATCAGATGGGGCGACACGGCGCACCCGGCCGCAGCCGCACCGGTCGGCCTCATGCTGGAATCGATGCACATCGAACACCCGGACCCCGAGTCGATCGCGTCGCCGCTTCGCGCCCTCGGCGCGGACGTCGACGTCAGACCTGGCGCCCGGGTCGCACTCGTCGCCGATATCAGCGGGCCAAAAGGCGGCGGCCAACTCCGGTAGCCCGTCGCGCCATGGACGCACTCATCTGCCGCTGTCCGCGCGGTCATGCCGATGAGCGGGTGCTGCTGTCCGTTCAGGAACTGCTCAATCGCATCGCGACGCTGGGGTTTCGTCGTGAGCCGCCCGGCGGATCGAACCGAGGACCTTCTCACTACGAGTAGGAAGGACAGTGCCTCATACGGTCTCTACCAGCACCAATACCAACGCGGGTGGCCGCACCACGCCCCACAATCCGCACGAATTGCCTCCATCTCGCACCACGAACAGCACCACGCGCTGTCGGCGCGTCCGCCGGCCGACCATGACCACCCTAGGGCTCATCGGTTCGGTCACCTGCGGTCATGCGACAGTTCACCGTGCTGGGCTGCGAGAGTCGCCTGGGGCACCGCTCGTCGAGCAACCGGTGCTGCGCGAACGTTCGCTGATGCCGAGTCGCGGACGTCCGCTCATCCGGGTTCTGCCGGTAATCCTGCGGACCTGGCCCGTGTGCGCGCCCTCCGCTAGCTCGGCGTCGGTGCGTGCGGGGTCCGGATGCTTGCCCTACTACTGGTCGCTCTCAAGAAGCCTCTTGAGGTTCCGGTAGCTGTTCGGAGCACCCTTTCGTGCCTGCCGGCGTACCAGCGGTACCAGGGGTGCGCCGAGTCCGTGACCTTCGAAGTCGAGGGCGAAGGTCACTCGTGACCGCGCACCGTTGTTGACCGGCTCGATGGTGATCGTGGCGTGCGGGCGGATAGGGCCGTCGATGCCTTGGGCGGCCCAGCCGCGAGGGGGGTCGTTGCGGGTGATCTGTTGGGTCATCGTGCGCTCGGCGCCGCTGATCCGCCGGGTCGTGGTGAACCGCGAATCTTCGAGCATATGGACGCTCACCACATCGTGCTGCCACTCGGCGAAGTGCAGCGGATCGGTCGCGAAGGCAAAGACCTCCTCCGGCGGGCGCGCGATCTCGATCGTGGAAACCAGCGGTTCCATCGGTCCTCCTGTTACCTCTGCCTGCCTTCACTCGTCAGTGCTATGACGGAGTGTGGGGCGGAAAGGTAACCGGTGGACGAGTTCGAGGCGCACCGAAGCCACCTGCGCGCGGTGGCCTACCGCATGCTCGGCTCGCGCAGCGAAGCCGACGACGCGGTCCAAGAGGCGTGGCTGCGGCTGGCCCGCGCCGACCCGAATGGCATCCAAAACACCCGAGGCTGGCTCACCACCGTCGTGGCGCGCGTGTGCCTGGACATGCTGCGCTCGCGCAAGGCGCGGCATGAGGTTCCCCTTGACACGCCGCAACCCGCGGACAGCCCCGACCCAGAGCAGGAGGCGATGCTGGCCGACTCGATCGGGCTCGCCCTGCTGGTCGTGCTGGACACGCTGACCCCCGCGGAACGGCTGGCCTTCGTCCTGCACGACATGTTTGCCGTGCCCTTCCGCGAGATCGCGCCGATCGTCGGCCGCTCGGCCCAGGCGACCAAGATGTTGGCCAGCCGCGCGCGCCACCGAGTGGGCGCCTCGGCCATGCCCAACACCGATCGACACCGGCAGCGGGCGGTCGTCGACGCCTTCCTCGCCGCATCACGCAACGGCGACTTCGCCGCGCTGCTCGACCTGCTCGACCCCGACGTCACAGTGCGTGTCGACGCCTCAGCAGCAACCCCAGGGACGCCCACTCGCCTCCGCGGCGCCCGTGCAATCGCGCGGCAGGCGCTGGATTTCTCGCACCGGGCCAAGCACGCCCACACCGGACTCGTCAACGGCCTTCCGGCGATCCTGGTGACACCACGCGGGCACCTCGCCATGGTCATGACCTTCACCATCAACAACGGCACGATCGTCGCGATCGACATCGTTGCAGACCCCCAGCACCTCGGCCAGCTCACGATCGAATCGACGTAGCCCAGAACTTGTCGTCGCCACCCAACGCCCGGATCTGCCGTGATCAGTGCCCCTCTCGGGCGCTGAGATTGCGCTCGACGTCGTCTGGCCGAGGTCGCTCCAGGCCGGTGCGTCGATCACCCGGACAACGGTCGCGGCCGGGTCCGCCTCGGCCTGCGCACGCTGGGCGGCGTCGTCGCCGTCCTGCCTGGCCCGCTCCAGCACATGCGCGAACTGCCCAGTCCTCGTCCACCTGATGCCCGGTGCTGCTCGGCGCGGGCAAGCCGCTGTTCGGCGCCCTCGGCATCGACCCGGCCTCGCTGGACCGGGTCGACGTGCGCGAGGCGTTCCACGCCACGCATCTCCGCTAACGCGTGGTGCATCGAGTCAGGTGTTGGTGACGGTGCCGCGGATGGGGTTCGCGGAGCCGGTCCACCACAGCAGTGAGCCGTCGGAGTCGGCACCGGTCAGGGTCCAGGTGTAGCGGCCCTTGGGCAGCAGGCGGCCGGCGGAGTCCCGGCCGTTCCACGTGACCCGCGCCGCTCCCACGGTGGTCGCACAGGACATCGTCCGGCGCACCGCCGTACCGCTGGTGATGGTCACCGTGCAGCTCGGCAGGGCCTTGCTGATCGCGAACTCCGGCGTCCACGCCTGACCCTTGCCGGGGGCGAAGGACACGGAGCCGAGCGCGTTGCCGAGGTAGCGCGGCCGGGCGGTGAACGGGGCGAGCGGCGTCAGTCTGGCGATCCTGTCGGACCCGATCCACGCGAGCGTCTCGTCGTGGATGTCGCCGAGCGGGCTGCCCAGCGGGCCGATCGTCGTGACGGTCTGGGAGCCCAGCCGCCAGACCTTGAGCAACGGGGTGTCGTCGAGCGTCTGCTGGGTTGAGTGCACCAGGTACCCGCCGCTGAGCCGGACGGCACCGGAGTGCGTGCTGGCGCGCTCGACGACAGAGGACGTGGTCATCACCCGGTAGGCGATCCGCGAGGTCTGGCAGTCGCCGTAGTTGTCGATGCCGGTACAGGTGGACCAGGCCACCAGTGAGCCGTACACGTCGAGTCCGGCCACCCGGGCGGATCCCGCGCCCTTCACCTGCACGACGGCACCGCTGGACAGGTCCTTGCGCAGGATCCGGTTCGACGCGTCGACGTAGACCAGGTAGCTGCCCCACAGGGTCATGGGACGGCTGTTCGTGCGAGGCCCGAGGTCGATGCTCTTGCCCGTCCGGACGTCGTACAGCATCAGGCGCAGGTTTTCGTAGGTCGGACTGCAGCCCCACGGCGGGCAGTAGTCGCCGGTGTAGTTGCCCTTGACCCAGAGCAGCCGGTGTCCGGACAGTCGGACGCCGGACCGGACCTGCGCCACGTCGTCGACGGCGTCGAAAACCTTCGAGCGGACACCGTCGTCGCGCACGATCCACAGGTCGCCGGCCGTGTCGACATACGCTGTCCGGCGGCCGTCCCGCCCGACCACGCGGGTGCCGACCTGGCCGAGGCGGGTCTGCGCGGACAACGCGAGGGTCTTGCCGAACGACCTCCGCGACAAGGTGTAGACGGGCGACTCACCGTTCATGCCGAGCTGGTTGTCGACATACGCGATCGTCGAGGCCCCGATCGACACCTCGAAGGTCTCGGGCGGGACGAGCCCGACCGTGGCGACCCGGGTCCGCTGCTCGCCGGCCAGCGCGTCGATGCCCGGTGAACTGCCGTAGGTGTCGAACAGGAAACGCGTGCCGTCGCTCGCGAGGCTGTACGACCCCGGGATGACGGTGCCGTCGATCGTGCCGATCCGACAGTCGGCGTGGTCCTGGTTGCACCCGGTCCATCCAGTCCGGTCACCGGCGATCGCCGTGTTGCCGATCAGCACGCCCTCGACCCGGCTCACGGTGGCGGGTCCGCCGGTCGTGGAGGACCGTACGACGAAGCTGGCCTCGATGCCCTGGGCGTCGTAGTCGAGGTGTGACCAGGTGATGACGTCACCGTCGAGGTCGACGCCGCCGAGGAATTTGGTGTGGCCGGCGGTCTGGATCGCGACGGCCTTGTCCGGTGCGGCATAAGAGCGGTACTCCATGGCCCGCTCGTTGTCGCCGACCTCCCAGATCAGCGCGTAGCCCTTCTCGTCGGCACCCGCGAGGTTGTAGCTGCCGACCCCGGGGGCCCTGCCGGCGATGCGGCAGCCGGTCGCGTCCGCCACGACCCGAACACCGTTGTCGAAGTCGGACAGCCAACCGAACGACGTGAAGGACCCGGTGCCGGAACCGACGTACGCAGGCGCCGGCTGGGCCAGGTCGTCACAGCGATGTACCACGGTGCTGCCGACGATCAGGTAGTGCACGTGACCGTCAGTCGTGTACCGCGCGTAGGCCTTGTCGCCGGCGAGGTAGTTGAACTCGTTCGGAACCTGGTACGCGGGCTTGCCCGTGGGCTTCAGGTACGTCCACTGGCTGCCACCCGTGTACGGCGGCCGCTCGACCCGGTACAGCACTCCCGCACTCGACGCGCCGAGGACGCTGATACCCGGCCGCAACGTCGGGATCTGGTTCACCGGGACCGTCCCGGCCGGATCGGCCATCGCCACCGGCACCGCCACCGGCACGGCCAGTGTCATCGCGGCGGCTGCGGCGGCAAGGATCTGTATGCGCATGGCCCCTCCCCTGTATAACAACCACGATGCGCGGGGCCACGCCGAAGTTATGTGATCCAGCGGCGGGAGTGCCGGGCAGGACACGGCCGAACCGGAGTTCCGGGAAGTGGGCCCACGGGCCGGCTTCGATCACCGCGAGCGCC
>DASRHY010000270.1:0-6169 GCA_035650275.1 Kribbellaceae bacterium
TGTCGCCGTTCGCGGCGACGACGGCGAGATAGCGGTCGCGGCCTCGCAGCTGTTGCCCGGCGAAGTGCAGGACGACGTCAGGGCTGAGGAGCTCCTCTGCCAGCGAGGCGTCGCCGGTGGTCAGGAACTCGCTGGTGAAGCACTCCATGATGTGCTTGTTCGTCTCTGCGGTCATTGGGGTCTCCTCGAGATGGTTGCGAGCAGGGGTGAGGAATCGTCTCGATCGCTCCGCACTTCGGAAGTTCGGTTCAGGCGTCGTCGTAGGCGAGGTTGCTGGAGAGCTCGCGGTGAGCGTCGACCTGGGCGAGAAGGTCCTTGGCCTTCTGCTCGACGGTTGCGACCGCGTCGGCGCCTGCGACCCAGCGCCGCGGCGGGTTCTCCTGCTGGGTCACCGTCAGGAGGGCAGCGGCGAGCTTGGCGGGGTCGCCGGCCTGCTGGCCGTTCATGCCGTTCCAGGCGGCGACGGTCTGCGCGGTGCGCTCGGCGTAGTCGTCGATAGAGGGCTCGGCGTAGGTCGTGGACTCCGGCGTGAGCAGTTCGGTGCGGAAGAACCCGGGCTCGACGAGCATCGTGTGGATGCCGAACGGCTCGATCTCGGGGGTCAGGGACTCGATCCAGCCCTCCACGCCGAACTTGGAGGCGGCATACGCGGTGCAGAACGCCTGGCCCACGATGCCGGCCGTCGAAGAGATGGCGACGACGAGCCCGGAGCGCTGGGAGCGCATGGCAGGGAGCACCGCCCGGGTGACGTTCATCGGGCCGAAGAGGGTGGTCTCGATCTGTGCCCAGATGTCCGCAGGGCTGAGCTCCTCGAAGAACCCGGCGTAGAAGTTGCCGGCGTTGTTGACGAGGACGTCGATGCGTCCGAACCGGTCGAGGGCCGCTTTGACGGCGGCTTCGGCGGCGGCGGGGTCCGTCACGTCGAGCGCGACGGGGAGGAGGTCCTCGTCCGTCCCCAAGGCGGCGGTGACGCTGTCGGTGTTTCGGGCGGTGGCGACCACGGCGTGGCCGGCGGCGAGTGCGGCCTTGGCGATGTCGACGCCCATGCCGCGGGCAGCGCCGGTGATAAGCCAAACGGTCTTGTCAGTCATGCGGCCACCAAACCAGCGTTCGGACCCCCGTGGGAGACCCGGCGAAAGGGGTACTCACAGGGACCCCCAGCGGCACCGAACCGCCCGTAGGGTGGAAGCCATGGCAGGCACCGGCGACGACCAAGACAACATCCGTGCCGACGTCCGCAGCCAGATCCGGGAGTTCCTCACCACACGTCGGGCCAGGATCACCCCCGAGCAGGCCGGACTGCCCGTTTACGGGGGTGGCCGCCGTCGGGTCAAGGGCCTGCGCCGCGAGGAGGCCGCCCTCCTCGCCGGCATCTCGATCGAGTACTACACCCGGCTCGAGCGCGGCACCGCCACCGGCGTCTCCGAGAGCGTCATCGACGGCATCACCCACGCGTTGCAGCTCGATGACGCCGAGCGGGCACATCTGGTCGACCTGCTCCGCACCGCCAGTCCTGCCCCACCGCGTCGCCAGCCCACCCGACAGCAGGTCCGGCCGACAGTCCAGCGCGTACTGGACTCGATGATCGGCACACCGGCGTTCGTGCTCAACGGGCGACTGGACATCCTGGGCGCCAACGCTCTGGGGGTCGCGCTCTTCGCGCCGATCTACGCCGACCCGATCCGGCCGGCCAACAACGCCCGGTTCATCTTCCTGGATTCGCACGCGGCCGAGTTCTTCCGGGAGTGGGACAAGGTCGCCAACGAGGTGGTCGCGATGCTACGCGCTGAGGCCGGGCGCGATCCCTATAACCGGCAGCTGTCGGACCTGATCGGCGAGCTATCCACCCGCAGTGGCGACTTTCGGGTCCGATGGGCCGCGCACGACGTCCGGATCCACACCACCGGCGTCAAGCGCCTCCACCACCCCATCGTCGGCGACCTCGATCTGGCGTTCGAGACCTTTCCCCTGGGCGCCGATCCAAGCCAGAGCCTTCTCACCTACACCGCCGAGCCCGGTTCTCCCACACAGGACGCCCTGAACCTGCTCGCTAGTTGGGCCGCTACCACCGACGACCTCGAGCAGGCGCCATCGGTCGGCGCTCCCGCGCGGGCCGAATCGGTCGAGACAGCTGACTGAAAGTTCCCCTTGCTGCGGGACCAACTCGCCCACGCCCAGCCCCAGCCCACCACGCCAGATACGCCGACGCCGTTCCCCACTGCGAGTGCGTGACATGGCTGTCCGGGCTGGCAGCGCCGACGGGCCAGTGTGCGGGCCGAAGGTCGCCATGGTCGCGGATCGGAATAGGGACGAGCGCGGCGGGCGCGTCGTGTTCGTCTCGCACTGCCTGCTCAACGAGAACGTGCGGTACTTAGGAGGTGCCACGCGTCCGAGGGCCGTCGGGGAGTTCGTCCAGCGGTACATCGCCGCGGGTGTCGGCCTGTGCCAGACGCCGTGCCCCGAACAACAGGCGTGGGGCGGCGTCCTCAAGCCACGCATGGTCCGGCTCTACGGCGCACCCGCGTTGCGCCACGGGCTCCTCCGCGCCGGGCGTTCGGTCGCGACGCGCGCCTGGATGCACGCCGTCTATCGCCGCTTCGCGCGCCGGGTCGTCGCCGACATCGCTGACTACATCCACTCCGGCATGGAGATCGTCGGTGTCGCCGCGTCACCGTCCTGCGGTGTCACCACGACCCTGAACCGTGATGGCCGACGGCCAGTGCGAGGGCTGACACCGCGGCTCCGCCGGGGCCACCACCAGTGCCGGTCGAGCAGGATCGTTGATCGGCGGGCGGGAGTTGGGCACCCTCTGGATAGTGGCGACACACCGCGTCCCTGACGCTACGTTCCGACGCCGCCGGCTCGCGTGTCTTGCGCTCGCCGGCGCAGCCTTTGTCGGCGGCGCGGTCGGGATCCAGGCCGATCGCCCCGGGGCCGACCCGGTCGCCACGACCCGCCCCGACGCCGGACCCTCGCTCGCGCCGCCCACAACGGCGGCGCCGTCGCCGCCGACCACCGCGGCCGGGCCCGAGACCATCACCCTGGCATTCGCCGGCGACATCCTGACCCACGGCCCGGTCAACGCCGCAGCCCGCGCCTTCGGCGCCGGGTCGGGCGCCGCGTACGACTACACACCGATGTTCGCGCCGCTGGCGGCGATCCTGTCGGGCACCGACCTGGCGCTCTGCCATCTCGAGGTGCCGCTCGCACCGACACCCGGGCAGACCAGCGGGTACCCGGTCTTCGGCGCACCCGGCGAGCTGATCGCCGGCATCGCGAGCGCTGGCTACCGCGGCTGCTCGACGGCGTCGAACCACGCGCTCGACAAGGGAGTTGCGGGCATCCAGGCCACGCTCGATACGTTCGACCGGTACGGGCTGGGCCACACGGGCACTGCTCGCACGGCCGACGAGGCCGCCACCCCCCGGATGTACGACGTGCGGGGCGCGCAGGTCGCCCACCTCTCGTACAGCTACGGATTCAACGGCATCCCGCCGCCACCCGACGCACCCTGGGCCGCCAACCCGATCGACGCACCCCGGATCGTCGCCGACGCAGCTCAGGCGCGGGCGGCAGGTGCCGACCTCGTCGTTGTCAGCCTCCACTGGGGCACCGAGGGCCAGGCCGCGCCCGACGCCCAGCAACAGGCCCTCGCGTCCGTGCTCGCCGCGTCTCCGGACATCGACCTGCTCGTTGGTCACCACGCGCACGTGGTGCAGCCCGTCCAACGGATCAACGGCAAGTTCGTGATCTTCGGCCTCGGGAACCAGCTCTCCAACCAGCGCAGCCCGACCCAGCTCGACGGGCTGACCGCGATCGCGACCGCAACCCGCGACGCCACCGGTCGTTACGCCGTCACCGCGGTGGAGGCGGTGCCGACGTGGATGGACAAGAGCGGCTGGCGCGTGCTGCCCGTCACAGCCACGCTCGCCGACCCGTCCGCGCCTGCCGAGCTCCGACATGAGCTGGTCGCGTCCTATCAACGCACCATGGCGACGCTCACGGGAGCAGGCCCGGTCGACGGACTCACCGCCGCTCCCCTCCCGCCGGGCTGACCCGCATCGGGCACCAGACCCAGGTGCGAGCCTCGGGCGCGCCCACAGCGAGCCCCGCCGAGCCATCAGCCACCGGGAGAGCCACCGTCGGGCACTCGTCTCGGCCAACCGCATGCGACGCCACCAGGGCCATGTTGCACGACTTGGGGCCCGACGACCTGGGTCGAACAGGTCGGGAACATGCTCGACTTCGTCCGCCGCCGGGCCGAGGGCGACCTCGAGCGGTTCAAGTCGTTCATCGAGGGGGCCAGACCGGCTCCTGGCGTGGTGAGGAAGTGCGCACCCGGCCGGTTGGGATGACGGCGGCAGACGCAAGGCGGTGCCCGATGCGGTTGTGTGGTTCCGCAGGCACCTCCGCCTGTCGGACAACCCGGCACTGCTGGCCGTCGCCGCCCACGCGGGGCCCGGAGGGGCACGTGGCGGAGGTCTTTGCCTCAGTCCTCGGCCGGGTGGACCCTCGGGGCCCACTGGCGCTCGGTTCTTGCTGCGCCACCTGGTGGATGGCGATCTGGCCTCCAACTGCCAGGGCTGGCAGTGGGTCGCGGCACCGGCACCGACGCGGCACCGCACGTTCGGGTCTTCAACCAACCAGCAGGCAGAGCGCTTCGACTCCGACGGGACTACGTCCGGCGGTTGGGTCGCCAAGCTGCGCTCGATCGCCGGGCGGGCCGTCGACCACGCCCTCGAACGGCCTGAGCCTGCGCCGTTGCGAGCGTCCGGGATGTGATTAGACTAAACTCTGCTGAATATGCACGAGCCTACGGACGACGTTGCCCTGGATCTGGCGGAGGCCGCCCGCGAGCTGGGCGTGCATTACCAGACCGCGTACCGCTGGGTGCGCGAGGGTGCGCTGCGCGCCGTGAAGGTTGGCAAGAGCTACCGGGTGGAGCGCCGGGACCTCGACCGGTTCGCCCAGCGCCGCGAGCGCGGTACCGCGCCTCGCCCCCTCCAGGTCCGGGACTGGGACCACCAGGTCGAGCGGCTGTACGCCGCGTTGCGCGAAGGCGAGGAGCGCGTGGCGAACGAGCTGGTGGACCGGCTCGTGGGCGGCGGCGTGTCCCCGGTCGAGCTGTGCGACGAGTTGCTCGCTCCGGCGCTGCACCGGATCGGCGAGGAGTGGGCCTCCGGCGCCAACACGGTCGCCGACGAGCACCGGGCGACCGCCATCTGCGAGCGTCTCCTCGCCCGGCTGCCGGCGCGGCGCACGAGGGTCCGGGGCACCGTCGTCGTGGCCGCACCGGCCGGTGAGCACCACGCGTTGCCCGCTCACATGGCGGCCATCGCGCTCCGGTACGACGGGTGGCGCGTGCACGATCTGTCGACCGACGTCCCCAGCGGCGATCTGGCCGCCTTCCTCCAGCGCGAGCGGCCGGAGCTGCTCGTGCTGTCGACGACCATGCCGAACCCGGACGCGACCGCGACGGCGCACCGAGCTGCCGATGAACTGGCCATTCCCGTGCTGGTCGGCGGCCCCGGCCGGCGGCTGGACGAACTTGTCGTGGCGGCGCGTGGTATTTAGTCAAACTTAGTGTTATCATCTCCTTCGGGCGGACTACCCCATGACCGCACCTCACGACCGAAGGAGACAGAGATGAAGATTTCCCGATGGATGACCGGAATCGCGGTGGCGGGAACCCTCGCCCTCGTCGGCGCCGCCTGTGCCGACGACGACGACTCGGCGGACGAGACCCCGGCCACGACGGAGGCCGGCGCCGGAGAGGACACGACCTCCGGGATGAGCGACGCCGGCGAGGGTTCCGCTTCCGAGCAGCCCGCCACCGTGGTCGACGTGGCGGCCAGCGACGAGAGCTTCTCGACGCTGGTGACCGCGGTCGACGCGGCCGGGTTGGCCGGCACGCTCAGCGGTGACGGACCCTTCACGGTCTTCGCGCCGGTGAACGACGCCTTCACCGCCCTGCCCGCCGGCACGGTGGACACACTGCTGGCACCTGAGAACCAGGCGCAGCTGACGTCGGTCCTCACCTACCACGTGGTGCCGTCCAAGGTGCTGTCGAGCGACCTCAGCGACGGCATGACCGTCACGACGGTCCAGGGCCAGCCTCTCACGGTCGGCGTCCAGGGCGACACGGTCACGCTGACCGACGCCTCGGGCA
>DASRHY010000271.1:0-26192 GCA_035650275.1 Kribbellaceae bacterium
ACGTATCTGCGCCCTCCTCACGCCGCCCCGGAGGCAGGGCAAGGAGGCGAAGAGTGATCACGGCGGGGGATGTTCGCGGAGCCAGGCGGCCGCTCTGCGCGCTGATGCGCGCGACAGCCACGCGTCCTGGACCACCTCGGCCAACTCCCGGCGGGTGAGTTCATCGATCCGACTGGCCCGAAGGAGTACCGACGGGTGGCCGTTGAAATGCGCCGTGGTGAAGAACGGCGACGACTCGTCCTGAACCATGGCTTGCTTGTCCGCTTCGGACCCGACCCAGAAGACGATCACGTCGGCATAGCGCTCACCGGTGTCGGGATCGACCGCATCCGGCCGGGGATTGCGGAAGAAGATGAACGACTTCCCGCCCACCTGGTAGACCGGATTGTCGCCCGTCCCGTGCTCGACGGTCACGTGCGGCATGGCCAGAGCCAGCTCGTGCACGTCCTCGACCCGGGAGGGCCGGCCGTCGTCGTCGGACACAGCCCCAGCGTAGAAGGCGTCCGATCGAACGTCCGGTCATGCCGCGGTCGGCACTAAAGGGCCGGTGGGCCTTGCTCTACGCGGCGCAGCACCGGCGCGAGCTGGTCGAGTTCATCGCTGCGCTGTAGCTGCCGTTCGTCCCACCAGGTGGCGCCGGCGTCGATCAGTGGCTCGATCAGATCGTGGTCCTTGGCGGGGTCGCCGGGACTGACGCCGCCAACGACGATCTCAAAGGGGCTGTCCTGCCGGTCGGCGCGGTGCTGGTGGACGTAGGCGACCAGGTCGCGGACCTGGTCAACAGGTGGAGCATGCCCATGCGTGGCTGAGGTGAACAACGGGACCGCGCCGTCCCAGCGGGCGGCTCGACGCATCGGTCGGCGGTGCGGCCAGAATCCGGCGATCCAGACCGGCGGACGGGGGCGTTGCACCGTGGCGGGTAGCAAGGTCACATCCCGGACCTGGTAGTGCCGACCGTGATGGTTTACCGGCTCGCCTGACCAATAGCGTCGCAGCAAGTCCAGGCCCTCGTCCAAGCGCTCGGCCAGCACGACCGGGTCGGTCGTCTCTCCAAAGCTGCCGAACTCGTCCTCGATCGGCCCGCCAAGGCCCGCGCCGAAGATCACCCGCCCGCCGCTGATGGCGTCCAGGGTCGCCACTTGGCGGGCGAGCTGCTGCGGGCGCCGCCGGGCGACCGGGGTGACCAGCGTGCCCAGCCTGATCCGGGAAGTTGCCAACGCCGCAGCGGTCAGCAGCATCCAAGGATCCCCGAACGGCCGACGGTGGCGTCTATGCAGGACGTGATCCCAGACGAACAGCGCCTCCCAGCCCGCCTGCTCAGCCGCCGCGGCCACCACCGCCACCGTCCTGGCATCGGCGAAGTCCCCAAAGTTCGGAATGTTGATCGAAAAGCGCATTTCCGCATAGTGGCTCACCGCAATATGGCCGAGCAATCGGACAAGAGGACACCTGGCGACGGTGACGACGTCCACGGCGGCTGCGGCAACCTCCGGACACGCCGCGATCCGCGCGGTCATGCCGATGTCCGCCCAGTCTCACTCACGCGTTGCAGTGGTGGCAGGCCCGATCAGGTGGAGTCCGTGAGCAGGCTGGTGCGGATGTCGGCCTTGAGCACCTTGCCTACCTTCGACCGGGGCAGGTCGCCCCAGACCAGCACCTCCTTGGGGGCCTTCACCCCGCCGATGCGCTCGCGCACGAACAGCCGTACGCCGTCCGGGTCGACCGACTGGCCGGCGTAGGCCTGCACCACGGCGACCACCTTCTCGCCCCATTTTTCGTCGGGGAGGCCGATCACCGCGGCGTCCTGGACGTCGGGATGGGCCAGCAGCGCCTGCTCGACCTCGGTCGAGTACACGTTGAAGCCACCGGTGATGATCATGTCCTTGGCGCGGTCGACGATGTGGAGGAAGCCCTCCTCGTCGAGGAAGCCGATGTCGCCGGTGTGGTGCCAGCCATGCTTGCCGGCCTCGGCTGTCGCCTCGGGATTCTTGTAGTAGCCGGCCATCACCAGCGAGCTGCGTACGCAGATCTCGCCCCGCTCCCCAGCCGGCTGCTCGCGGCCCTGCTCGTCGAGGATCGCGACCTGCACCAACGGTGCCGGCCGGCCCGCCGATGACAGCCGGCCGCGGGCCGGCATGCCGTTGGGTCCGAGGTGGTCCGCCGGCGGCATCATCGAGACCATCATCGGCGCTTCGGTCTGCCCGAAGAGCTGTCCCATCACCGGGCCGATGCGGTTCAGCGCCTCCTCGAGGCGTGCCACGGACATGGGCGCAGCGCCGTACCAGAAGCACTGCAGCGAGCTCAGATCCGTCGAGTCGAGGTCGGGGTGGCCCAGGACCATGTAGATCAACGTCGGTGGCAGGAACGTGTGAGTGACGCGATGCCGCTCGATGAGCCCGAGGAAGCCGCCGACGTCGGGGGTGCGCATGATGACGATCTCGCCGCCCAGGGCCAAGACCGGGAAGCACAGCACGCCCGCGGCGTGGGTGAGGGGTGCGAGTGCGAGGTACGTCGGCCGGTCGGCGAACGGGTACCCCATCAAGGTCAGCGCGGTCATGGTCTCGAGGTTGGCGTTGGTCAGCATCACGCCCTTCGGCCGACCGGTGGTGCCGCCGGTCCCGACGATCATCGCCAGGTCGGCGACGCCGCTCTCGGCGATCGGGTTTGGTCCGTCGACCGCGTAGCCGGGCGCCGGTCCGTCGAGGAACCGATCCCACGTCAGCGCTCCTGGCACCTCGCCGTCGAGGCAGACCAGCAGTTTCAGCTTCGGCAGGTCTGGCGCGATCGCCTCGACCAGAGGCGCGAACGCCGCCTGGAATAGCAAGGCGGTGCAGTCGAAGAGGTCGAGCAGCTCGCGGTTCTCGGCAGCCTCGTTGCGGGGGTTGATCGGGCACCAGACGGCGCCGGCGCGGGAGATCCCGAACACGCAGGTGAACGACGTCGGGTCGTTGGTCGAGAGGATGGCCACCGACTGCCCCCGCGCCATCCCGTGTCTCGCCAGGGCCTCAGCCACCAGGCGCGAGGTCGTCTGGACCTCGGCGTAGCTGCGCGTCTGCCCGTCGGTGGTGAGGCAGGGGGCCTCTGGCCCAAGCGAGGCCCCCTTGTCGAGGTAGTCGACCAGCCTCATGTCAGCGCTCGACGGTGAGGACCGGCTCCATCACCAACCCGAAGCTGCGCAGCGCGCCGAGCAGCTCGCGGTGCCCGAAAGCCTGGCAGCCGCTGGCGAACCCGGCCCGAAGCGGCTTCCGCTGGAGCAGCGAGTACGCGGCATACGCCTGCAGCAGTCCGGTCTGCTTGTAGTTGCTGTTGCCGTGGATGACGCAGTGTGCGCGGCCGAGAGGGCCGGAGGCGTGCACGGAGTCCATCGACTTGTTGATGCGCGGGTTCTCGCGCGGCGGCATCTGGTTCATCACCTGGGCGGCGGTGGCGGTCAGGGCGGCGTACCGCTCGTCGGGATCCATGTCCTTCGTCGCCTCGATGGCCTGACCCACGATCTGTGGGACGCCCAGCATCAGCGGCCGGTTGAAGACCCCCCCGAGCACCTTGCAGTTGGCCACGCGCGGGTCGCGCCTGAACCACACCGGGTGAGAGGTCCCGCCCCAGGGCAGGGCGAGCGCGAGCTCATGCTGGCCGGGGATGACGAGCTGGTAGAGGCCGGCCTCGGGGTCCCACTCCTGGTAGGTGTTCTGCTCCAGGTAGTAGGCCTTCGACAGAGCGGCGTTGACCAGGATCGACAGCGTCGAGGCGATGGTCGGGCTGCCGCCCCAGAACACCGCGATGTCGAGGGTGTCGAGGCCCGGGGTCTCCAGACACAGCTGGGCCGCGATCTCGCCGGTGGTGTACATCTGCGCGATGCCCGGCGACAGCAGCAGGCCCGCGGCCTCGAAGTCGGCGCCGTACTTCTCCTCGCAGGTGATCAGCCAGTTCTGCTCGCCGGTGGTGTCCAGGTAGTGGGTGCCCGCGCTCAGGCAGGCCTCGACGACCTCGTGGCCGTGGGTGGCGAACGGACCGACGGTGTTGAGGACGACTGACGCGCCCTTCAACAGATCGGTCAGCGCGGCGACGTCGTGCTCTACCGCGACCACCTCGTAGTCCGCAGTCTCGATGCCCGCCACGTTGCTCTGCATCGAGGCGGTGAGCTTCTCCTCGCTGCGGCCCGCGGCCACGAACGGGACGTTGTACTCGCGGAGGTACTCGCAGATCAGCCGGCCGGTGTAGCCGGAGGCTCCGTAGACGACGACGGGCTTGCCATGGTTGCCGTTCATGCCGTTCTCACATCCCCATGCCGCCGTCGACCGGCAGTCCGGCGCCGGTGATGAAGCGGGACGCGTCGGAGGCCAGGAACACCACGACGTCGGCCATGTCCTCGACGGCGCCGAGGCGGCCGGCGGGGGTCAGCTCCACGACCGCGCCTACGGCAGCCTCTGGGGACGGGAACAGGCCGAGCTCGGCGACGTCGTTGGCGAGGCCGGCACCCATCGCCGTGGGCACCAGGCCGGGGTAGATGCAGTTGACGCGCACGCCGTACCCGAGCTTGCCGGCCTCCATCGCCGCGACCCGAGTCATCCGGTCGACGGCGGACTTGGTGCCGGAGTAGATCGCGATTCCCGGGAAGGCGATGGTGGCCGCCACCGAAGCAACGTTGACGATGCTTCCGCCGTTGCCCGCGGCGCCACCGGGGCGCATTGCGCGCAGACCATGCTTCATGCCGAGCGCTGTCCCGAGGATGTTGACGTCGAGCATCTTGCGGACCTGGGCGGCGTCGATCTCGGTGATCAGACTGGTGATCTCGATCCCGGCGTTGTTGACCAGGATGTCCAACCCGCCGAGGTGCTCGACCGCCTCTCCGATCGCGCGCTCCCAGCCGGCGTCGTCGGTGACGTCGAGGGCGACGAAGCCATGGCCCTCTCCTAGAACCTTGGCGACAGCGCGGCCCGCCTCCTCCTGGATGTCGGTGATGACCACCGTCGCGCCGGCCCCGGCGAGCGCCTTGGCCATCCCCTCCCCGAGGCCCTGCGCCCCTCCGGTGACCAGTGCCTTGCGGCCGGACAGCTCGAACACGCTCATCGGGCGACTCCTCGGGGCTCCGTGCCGGTCCCTGTGACGGCGGTCACCACCCTGTTCCTCTGCTGGACGCTTGTCAAGAGAAATCTTGACGGATGTCAAGCAAAGTTCCCCCGGACCGCTACGATGGTGCCCGTGACCAGCGCCCGCGCCGAGGAGGTGACCGTCGAGCCGACTGCTCGGCACACTGCTCGGGGCACCCGGCGTACCCCCGTCGACAAGTACGACGAGAGACGCACCCAGCTGGCGATCTCGGCCCTGGCCACTCTCGGCGAGCTCGGCTATGCGCGCACCTCGCTGCGCGAAATCGCCAACAACTCCGAGTTCTCCCACGGCGTCGTGCACTACTACTTCGCGAACAAGGTCGAGCTGATCACCCACTGCGTGCGCTACTACAAGGCTCAATGCGTGACGCGGTACGACGGCCTGGTCGCCGAGTCGACCTCCCATGCGGAGCTGCTGACGAGGTTCGCCGACAAGTTGGTCGAGACCATGATGACCGAGGCGCCCATGCACCGTCTGTGGTACGACCTGCGCGCCCAGTCGATGTTCGAGGAGCAGTTCCGTCCCGACGTGCTGGCCATCGACGCAACACTGCAGGACATGATCGGTCGCGTCGTCGAGCGATACGCCGAACTGGCCGGACATGCCCTGGCCATCGACGTCAGCACCTGCTATGCCCTGCTCGACGGAGTCTTCGAGAACGCTTTGCTCGCCTATCTGACCGGCGACGAGCACGCCTCGGACGATCTCCGTGCCCGGGTGGTCGAGGTTCTTCCCCGCCTGCTGGTGTGACCAGCGAATCCGCTCGTCAAGACCCGCCGAGGGAACTCGCCGGGCGCGCCACCTGCCGTTGTGAACTCCGCTTCGAACTCTTGCGCGGCGCTGCCGTCGGCAATCTCAGCGGCTGCCCACGGCGTCGATGAAGACCTGTTTGATGTCGGCCGGTGTCCGTGCCAGGTAGTTGCGGCCGCCGGTAGTGCGGGCGATCTGCTCCAGGGCGGCAGTATCCACGTTCGGTCCCATCCCGATCATGATCACCCGAACAGGCCGGGCCGGGTCCCGCAGGTGCTGCAGGGTCTTCAGGGTGTCGGCGAGAGACAGACCGCGGACGTTCGGACTGAAGCCGTCCGTGAAAAAGACAACGGCGTTCACGGACCGCTGGTCGTAGCCGTCCTGGACGGTGCGGTACGCCGCTAGCAACGCGTCGAACAGTCCGGTCGATCCGCCGACCTTGGCCTTCATGGCACCCACCTGGCGGACGAGCTCCTGCCGCTGCGTACCGGCGCCGACCCGCGTGTCGAGCGGGCGGATCGGCACCAGCGGCGCCCAATCGCGGTTCGGCCCACTGACCTTGGTCGACAGCACCCACAGCCCGAGCTGGGCGTTGCCCGGGAACAGCCTCACGCCGGCCTGGGCGGTCTGGGTGGTGACATCCATCCAGGTCGTGTTGCCGACCGGGGTCAGCATCGAGGAGGACGCGTCGATGACCAGCAGCGAGTGGCTGGACAGCGCCAGCGTCGCCCAGCGCTGCAAGGTCTTCTGCGCCACGGGCGTCTCCGGCTTGGTCAGCAGCGTAATTTCGCCGACGCCGCGGCCGCCGCTCAGCGGGTCGTTCGTGGTCGATCGGAAGCCGGCCTGGTCGAGGGCCTGGGCGGGCGCGTCGGCGCGAAGCTCCTGGGCCAGCCTCTTGCCCGCCTCGCCGACCTTGTTGGCGTTGTCCTTCGCGGTGACCACCATCGGGTAGTCCAGCGCAAGGGTGCCGGTGGACGGAACGAGGGCCTGCAGGCCGCTGTCCGGCCGCTTCTGCTGGAACCGAACGAACGCCTGCTCGGTCGCGGGGATCACGACCGGGCCGTCGCCGGCCGCCGCCTGGTTGAACAGCCCTTCGATGTCGGTGTACGGCTTGGCCAACGAGCCGTGCCGCTGGGCGAGCGGTACGAGCACCTGCGCGACCTGTGGGTCGGAGGCGCTGGTCTTGGTGCGCTCGGCCTGGATCGCCAACAGCGCGCCCGCGCCGGCGGAGGTGGTCAGCGGATCCAACAGGTTCGCCTGGGCTTTGCCGAACACCTCCAGCCAGCTACCGCGCGTGGCGAACGACTCTTCGGTGCCGACCAGCACCAGTGGTGAGCTCGCCAGCGACGGTACGGCGACCGCCGGCGGCATCTGGCCGTCGTCGGCGCGTGCGACCCATAGCGTCGAGTCGGGCACCCACAGGTCGGGGCGGTTCTTGTCGCCAATGGCGACGGCACTGGCCACCTCGGCCGAGCTCGTCGCGCTGACCTTGAAGATCGCGCAGGCGCCGCCTTCGCCGCGGCCGTGCAGGGACTTCGCCGCCGCCTCGATCTGCGGTTGCAGCTCGGGGGCGACGGCCACGGTGACCCTGATCGGCTCGTCGCAGTTGCCGGCACCGGCGCCGGAGGCGTTGCCGTCGTCGCTCCCGAAGGACCGGATCGCGAACACGCCGCCGAGCGCCAGGACCAGCAGACCGGAAAGCGTCATGGGCAACGTCCGGCGGTTACCTGGCGTCGCGCCAGCTGAATGTCGTCCCATGTCGGCGGTTACCTCCTCCCCGGCGACGCCCAGTGCCTACTGAAGTAGGTGGACATCGAGTTCACCGAGGGCATGCCGTTGCCGCAGGGCCTTCTTGTCGAACTTGCCGACGGACGTCTTCGGTACCTCGGCAAGGATCGCCCACCGTTCGGGCAGCTGCCATCTGGGGACCCGGTCTGCGAGGAAGTCGCGCAGCTGGGCGAACGACACCTGCTTGCCATCGGCGACGACCACGGTGGCGAGCGGGCGCTCCCCCCACCGCTCGTCGGCCGCACCGATGACGGCCGCCTCGCGCACGGCCGGGTGGGCCATCAGGTGGTTCTCCAGGTCGACGGAGGAGATCCACTCACCGCCGGACTTGATGACGTCCTTGGAGCGGTCGGTGAGGGTGAGGTAGCCGTCGGGGCTGATCATGCCGATGTCGCCGGTGCGCAGCCAGCCGTGGTGGAACTTGTCCGGGTCGTCCTCGGCGTAGTAGCCGCCAGTGATCCACGGCCCGCGGACCTCGAGCTCGCCGGCGGACTGCCCGTCGGTCGGCACGACCGATCCGTCCGGTCCGACGAGCCGCGCCTCGACCGGTGCGGGGAACCGGCCCTGTGTGAGGCGGTATCGCCAGGATTCTTCGGGATCAGTGCCGGCAGGCGGGCGGGCAAGGGTGCCGAGCGGTGACATCTCGGTCATGCCCCAGGCGTGCAGCAGGGTCACGCCGTGGCGTTCGGCGTAGGCCTGCATGAGGGCGGGTGGGCAGGCCGAGCCGCCCACGATTGCCTCCTCCAGGGAGGAGATGTCGGCGGCCGGATGGGTGTCGGCGTACGTGAGCAGCGACTGCCACACGGTGGGGACCCCGGCGGCCTTGTTCGGCCGCGCCGCCGCGATGAAGGCGGCAAGCGGTTCCGGTGCCAGGAACTGGTTCGGCATCGCGAGGGAGGCGCCGGTCATGAAGGCGGCGTACGGCAGTCCCCAGGCAAGCACGTGGAACTGGGGGACGATCGCGAGGATCTGGTCGCGCGCCGAAAGGTCGAACGTGTCGGGTAGCGCGATGCCCAGGGCGTGCAGGTAGATCGACCGGTGGCTGTAGACGACACCCTTCGGGTCGCCGGTCGTTCCGGACGTGTAGCACATCGCCGCAGCTTGCCGTTCGTCGATGTCGGGCCACGGGAAGCTGTCCGGCTGGACGGAAACGAGCTGTTCGTAATCGTGGACCACAACCGCCGCCCCGTCGAGCAGGTCGTGGTCGGCGGTCCCACTGACGATGACATGCTCGACGGTCCGCATCGAGGGCAGCAGCTCTGCGAACGCCGGCAGCAGCGAGGCGTCGACGATGACCACCCGATCCTCGGCGTGGTCGGCGATGTAGCAGACCTGCTCGGCGCCGAGGCGGATGTTCAGCGGATGGACGACGGCGCCCATGCATGGCACCGCGAAGTACGCCTCGACGTGTTCCTGGTTGTTCCACATGAAGGTGGCCACCCGGTCGCCGTCGTGTATGCCGAGGGCGCGCAACGCGTGCGCCAGCCGCGCTGCGTTCCGGCCGACCTCGGCATACGTCGCCTGCCTGTGCCCGCCGGGTACGGCGGTGACGAGCCGGCCGCTCCCGCCGAAGGTCGTCGCATGCTCCAGGATCCGTCGGAGTTGGAGCGGAACGTCCTGCATCGTGCTGTGCATTTTTCGCTCCCTCGGGACGTCAGTGGGACGGCTGGTAGGCGGTGGCGAAGGGTGCGGCGAACAGTGCCTGGACCTGGGCGAGCCCACCTGCAGCCTTTGCGTCGGGGCGGACCAGGTAGACCTGTCGCGCGGGGATCTGACCCGGCTTGCTGTAGTCCAGTGCAGGCACCAGCCCGTCGGTCTGGACGTTCTGGAGGCTCTGGAACGCCTTGAGCAGACCATCCCTTGTCAGCGTCTTGTTCTTGCAGGCCGCAGCCAAGATGTCCGCCATGATCTCGCCCTGGGCATAGCCGTACATCACGAACGTGGTCTTCAGCTGGTCCGGGTACTTCGCCAGGAACGCCTTGCGGACCTGCGACGGGCCGGGCTCGGTGGACGAGAACGGCGCGATCGACGTGGTCACGAGTAGCCGCTGCTCGAGCGCGGCCTTGGCCGGGCTGCGGAGCAGGGCGGGGCTGAAGGAGGGGTTGGAGCCGAGGAAGGTGGCGCCGTATCCGGACGCCGCGGCGACACCTACCGCAGAAGCCGTCTGCGGGGGTGTCGTGGTCAGCAGGACGAAGTCGGCCCCCGCGCCGCGCAGCGCGGTGATCTGACCGGTGAGGTCGGCATCGGTCGGCTTGATCTTGTGCTCGACGAGCTCCAGGCCGAACTCCTTGGCCGCCGCCCTGCTGCCCGCGGCGGCGTTCTCGCCGTAGTCACCCTCGAGGAAGACATGGCCGATCGTGTCGCCCTTGGCCAGGCCCTTGTTCTGCATCAACCAGCTGATGCCGTTGATCATCTCGACGTCGTACGTGCTGCCCGTGATCACGACGTACGGATTGCTGAGCAGACTCGACGACCACGACGCGGCCATCGTCAGCATCTGGTCGGACTCGAGGTCGGGCAGCAGGCCGGCGATCATCGGCGAACCGAGCAGCTCGTCGAGAGCGAGCACGTCATCCTTGATCTGCGCGTAGGCGGTGACCGCGTTCTGAGCGTTGTAGCCGTGGTCCTTGACGACGAACTCGACCTTGCGGTCACAGACGCCGCCCTGGGCGTTCTGCTGGTCCCAGAAGAGCTGACGTCCCTGCTCGGCCGACTTGCCCGCGGCGGCGAAGGGACCGGTGCGGTCGGTGAGGACTCCGAGCTTGATGACCTGATCGGTGACGCCCGGGCCGGTCGCCAGCTCGCCGGCGGCTGCCTGGGCGGTCTGGTCGGACTTCGTCGAGCATCCGGCCGCCGTCAGTACGACGGCAAATGCGGCTGCGAGTAACAGGCGAGTGCGGGACGGTGGTGCGGATGAGCGTGACATGAGAATCTCCTGGGCTAGGTCGGGTGATGAACTCAAGGACGGCGGGCTCGGCGGGCTCGACTTCGTAGGCGGCCACCGATGGCTGCCGCACCGCCCGGTTCGAGCAGCAGCAAGGCGACGATCGCCGTGCCGAAGGCGAACCTGGCGGCGATCGCAGGGCTGATGCCCTCGGCGCCGTCCGGAGCGAGTCCGGGCAGCACGGCCGCGTAGCGTTCGAGGACGGCGGGCAGGCAGGACACGAAGACGGCGCCGGCGACCGCTCCGGCCGGCGAGGCGAGCCCGCCGATGACCACCATCGCGAGGTACTCGACGGCTAGGAGCATCCCGAACGTCTCCGGGACGATCCGGCCGAACGCCAGCGCGAGCAGCACCCCGCCGAGGCCGGCGTACATCGAGGAGACCAGGAACGCGTACGCCTTGTAGCGGGTCACGGGCACGCCCATGATCCCCGCCATGAGCTCACGGTCTCGGACCGCGCGCAGCGCCCGGCCGGGCCGCCCGCGGACCAGGTTTCGGCACGTCAAGTAGGCGATGGCCGCGACGGCCAGGCCGAGGTACCAGAGCTTCTCCTCGCGGCCGAACGGCACGCCGAGCACGTACAGCGTCTCGCCGGGGAGGTCGTCGAAGGACAGGCCCAGCAGCGTGAATCCGGGCACGTTGCGGCCGTTGAAGCCGCCGGTGAGCGCCTCCATGTTGAACAGCACGTGCTGGCCGACGAAGACCAGTCCCAGCGAAGCGATGCCGAGGTAGATCCCGCGCAGCCTGGCCGCGATCGGGCTGAACAACAGGCCTGCGACGCCGGCCAGTGACACCGCAAGCACGAGGGCGACGACCGGCGGGAGACCCAGCCCGGCCTGGTGGCTCACGCCGACGGTGCGGTCCTCGGCGGCGAGGAACGTGTAGCCGTAGGCCCCCACCGCCACGAAGAACGAGTGGCCCAGCGACAGCTGGCCGGCCTGTCCGAGCAGCAGGCCGAGGCCAAGCGCCGCGGCGACTCCGGCAAAGGCGAACATGCCGAGGCGCAGCCAGAATGCGTCGAGGTACAGCGGCACGGCCAGCGCCACGATGAGGGCAATCACCACCCCCGCGGCTCGCGCGGCCGAGCGTCGTCCGGCGAGGACGCCGTCCCGGACAGCCGGCTCGGCC
The DNA here is from genome assembly GCA_035650275.1 of Kribbellaceae bacterium. Taxonomy (GTDB): domain Bacteria; phylum Actinomycetota; class Actinomycetes; order Propionibacteriales; family Kribbellaceae; genus DASRHY01. The sequence goes on from DASRHY010000271.1 coordinate 11,720, forward strand.
ACCGCCAGATCCCGGCTCACGTCGATCCCTGACTCAGACACGATGCAGCTCCCTCGTTCCGAACAGACCGGACGGGCGGGCCAGCAGCACGAGGACCATGACGACGTACGGCATCACGGTGTGGAAGCCGAGCCCGAGGAACGACAGCTCGCTCGCGTAGCCCTGCGTCATCACCTCGGCGACGCCGACCACCAGGCCGCCGACAACGGCGCCGTTGGTCGAGTCGAGGCCGCCGATGATCGCGGCGGGGAAGGCACGCAGCGCGATCGTCGCCGTCACGGGCTCGAGGCCGGGCGACGGGAAGACGGTGATGAACAGACCGGCCACCGCCGCGAGGAGACCGGCGAGGCACCAGGCCAGCGCCGACACCCGCTGGCGGCGTACGCCCATGAGCGCCGCCGTCTCGGGGTCCTCGGCCACGGCGCGCATCGCGATCCCCCAGGTCGACAGCTTGAACCAGCCGAAGAACGCGGCGATGAGCGCGATGCCGACGACAAGGGCGACGATGCGCGTCTGCGGGATCGTCAGACCGCCGACCGTGACCACTCTGTTCTGCCAGGGATCGCCCATCGGCAGGATGTCCGCGCCGATCCGCCGGGTGATCTCGGTCTGGATGACGACGTCGACTCCGATCGTCAGGATGCTCGCTGCGACGACGGACCTTCGGGCGACCGGACTCACCAGAAGCATCTGGATCGTCAGTGAGACGACTGCGGCGCCGCCGACACCCACCAGAACGGCCACCAGGAACGGCACGTCGCCCGCCGCGCTCAGCCGCGCGGTGACGTACGCGCCCACCATCAGCAGGGCCGGGTGGGCGAAGTTGACGACGCCGCTGGCCTTGTAGACGATGACGAAACCGAGCGCGAGCAGTGCGTACACCGCACCGAGCGACACGCCGCCGACGAGTAGCTGCAGTAGCTGTTCCATGGTCATTCCTCTCCGGCGCCGAGGTAGGCGCGCTTTACCTCGGGATCGCCTTGCACGTGGTCCGGCGCGCCGTCGGCGATCCGCCGGCCGAAGTCGAGCACCGTCACGCGGTCGGCGATGGCCATGACCATCCCCATGTCGTGCTCGACGAGCAGGATCGGGATCAGCAGGGCGTCGCGGATGTCGCGGACGAGTTGCGCTATGACCGAGGTCTCGTGTGCGTTCATGCCGGCGACCGGCTCGTCCAGCAGCAGCAGCTCAGGCTCCACGCACAGCGCCCGGGCGATCTCGACCCGCTTCTGGTCGCCGTACGACAGCGCACCCGCGGTGGCGCCGAGCTTGTCGCCGAGGCCGACGAAGGCGCCGATCTCCCGGGCGCGGGCGCGGTGGCGCCGGTCCTCCCGGCGGGCTGCCGGCGACCCCAGCGCGGCTGCGGCGAATCCCGTCCGGGTGATGTGGTGGCGGCCGAGCATCAGGTTCTCCTCGACCGTCTCCGACGCCAGCAGCGCGATGTTCTGGAACGTGCGGGCGACCCCCAGCCTGGCGACGTCGTGCGGCTGCATCTTGGTCAGGTCGGTGCCGCGGAACCACACCGAGCCCTGCGCCGGCTTGTAGGCGCCCGACAGCACGTTGAACAGAGTCGACTTCCCGGCACCGTTCGGGCCGATCACCGCATGGACGGCTCTCGGTGCGACGGCGAACGACACGTCGTCGAGGGCGGTCAGGCCGGCGAACCGGACGGTGACGGCATCGACGGTCAGCGCCGGGGCAACTGCCGGGATCATGGGAACCGTCATCCGACCCACCGCCGTAGCTGTGCCCGGGGACCGGCCGCGGCGGTCAGCTCCCGGTCGACCGCAGCCTCGGTGTCGCGACCCAGATACAGGTCGCGGACGGTGTCGTCGGCGGCGAGTACATCTGCGGAGCCGGACAGGGACACCTCGCCGGTGGTCAGCACGAAGGCATGGGCGGCGACGGACAGGGCCATCGCGGCGTTCTGCTCGACGACGAGGATGGTGGTGCCCCGCGCGTTGATCTCGGTGATCACCTGCGCGATCTGGCCGACGACCTGCGGTGCCAGTCCGAGGGAGGGCTCGTCGAGCAGCAGCAGCCGGGGTTCGGCCATCAACGCGCGACCGATGGCCAGCATCTGCTGCTGCCCGCCGGACAGCAGTCCGGCCCGTTCGTCGCGGCGGTCGTGCAGCAGGGGGAACAGCTCGCAGACGAATCGGCGTGCCCGCCGGTTCGCGGCCGCGTCGCGTACGGCGAAGCCGCCGATGCGCAGGTTCTCCCCGACCGTGAGCCCCTCGAAGATCCGCCGGCCCTCGGGCGACTGGACGATGCCGGCCGCGACGATCGCAGCGGCCGATCGCCTGGTCAGTGGCCGGCCGTCGAACAGGATCTCGCCGCGATCGGCGGCGGCGCCGTGCTCGGCCAGTACGCCGGAGATTGCCCGCAGCAACGTCGTCTTGCCCGCGCCGTTGCTTCCCAGTACGGCGACCACGGCACCGGCCGGCACTTCGAGCGAGACGTTCCGCAATGCGCTGATCGCTCGTCCATAGCTCACGTGGAGTTCGCGAACGGTGAGAGTCGGCATCGGGTCCTCCTCGTTCGGCGGTATGGCCGAACAGAGTGCGGTGCCGTGGCGACGGCGTGTAGCCACAGGTGGAGATCGCCGCACGGACATCTCCATCTGGAGATGGCGCTCCTCGTGCGGGCCGAGGCAGGATGTCAAACGAGGCGCCGAGGTGCCGCGGCTTCCGCGAACCGCACCGGGGCGCCGGGAGCTGGGTCCAGGTGATTCCATGCAGAACCGCCCGAGCGCGGCCGTGACTCCCGACGTGCTGCTCGGAATCGACGAGGAGTACGCCAGCATCCTCGCGCTGCTCGACCGAGCCGCCACGAGGCAACGGATCGTGACGAGGGTGCCGCAATTGTCGGGAGTCGACGTGGCATGGGTGGGTGAGCCGGACGGAGCGGACGGGCTGGTGCTGCAACATGCCGTCAACGTCGTCACCGACGGCGTGGACGGACTCGTTGTTCCAGTCGGCACCGGTCTGGGAGGTCAGGTGTTCGCCCAGCGCCGCCCGTTGTGGGTGAGGGACTACCTGTCCGCGCCCTACGCCACCCGGCGATTCAGGACACAGGCCGAGGCAGAGGGCGTCAGGGCGATGATCGCGGTCCCGATCCTCCACGAGGGCAACCTGCTCGGCGTGCTGTATGGAGCGAATCGCCAGATGACCGACTTCGGTGACCGCACGGCCGGTGCCCTCGAACAGCTCGCTGCCCGGACCGCCGGAGCGCAGGTCGTTGCCGAACGGGCCCGACACGCCGCGGAGGTCGCCGTGCACGAGGAGCGTCGTCGCGTCGCCCTGGAACTGCACGACTCGGTGGGCGCCATGCTCTTCACCCTTCGCGCCGGCCTGCAGCGGCTCTGCGACGAGCCCGGGCTCGACGAGCACGTCCGGAGCCGGCTGACCGCCCTCGACCAGCACGCGGTGGAGGCGAGCGCGGCGTTGCGCGGCTCGCTGCGAGTGCTGAACGCCCCGCCCGAGCAGGTCGCCCTCTGCGTGGCGTTGCGTGAGCACTGCCGGGCGTTCCAGGACCGTACGGGCATCGACACCCGGGTGATCACGCTCACCGAGCTGCCTACCCTGCCACGGTCCCGGATCGGCGCACTGGCGGACGCCGCCCGGGAGGCCCTGCTGAATGTCGAGAAGCACGCCAGGGCGCAGTCCGTCGTGGTCAGCGTCTTCGAGCTCCGCGACGGCGTGGCGATGACCGTCTCCGACGACGGAGTCGGCCTCGACTCCGACCCGGACTGCGCCGAGGGCCTGGGCCTGGCGGCGATGTCGGAACAGATCGCCCGGATGGGCGGGACGGTCACCATCGGCCGCAACGACGACGCCGGTGTGACCCTCCAGGCCTGGGTGCCGCTATGAGCACCCGGCTGGTCCGGGTACTCGTGGCCGACGACCACCCGATCGTGCTCGACGGCGTGACACTCGCGCTCCAGACCACGCCGTGGCTGCAGGTCGCCGGCTACGCGCGCACCGGCCGCGAGGCGATCGCCGCCGTCGAGCGGCTCAAACCCGACGTGGTTCTCCTCGACCTGCGGTTGCCCGACATGCTCGGGCCCGAGGTGGTGCAGGCGCTGCGGGCGCGTGACACCGCCGTCAGAATCATCCTGTTCACCGCCTATCCCGATCACGCGGCGCTGGACGCGGCTCTGGCGGCCGGCGCGCACGGTGCCTTGGTCAAGGACACCGAACGCGACGACCTGGTCGACGCCATCAGACGTGTCATGGCCGGCGAACGCGTGCTCAGCATCACCGCCGCCGGCAGCAGCAGCGCGGCACTGAGCCGCAAGCTTCGCGAACACGGCCTGACCCGGCGTGAGTACGACATCCTGCGGCGCGTCGCCATGGGCGAGACGAACCCTGAGATCGCGGTCGCGCTGGGGCTCACCCGCAACACCGTCAAGACCTACCTTCAGCGCAGCCTGGAGAAGCTCGGCGCGCGCAACCGCGTCGAGGCACTGTCACGAGCCAGCCAGCTCGGCATCCTCTGACCACCGCGAGCGGGCGTACTCGCGACCTCAACGAGGCGGATGAGACCAGGGGCGTGCCATCAGCCTCATCCTTCCAAGGAATGGCCAGATCCCACCAGCAGAGCTCGAACAAGACCACTACGCTGCCCCCATCCGAGCGGCGCAATCCGCGCAGGAACGGCACAGAACCCGTGACGGTTCAGCTCGCGAAGGTAGAAGGCTCGCGATGACGATTCCCGACGCGTCGGACGACGACCCGCGGCTGGCGTTCGTGTACCAGGAGGCGCTGCGCGGCCTAGTGCAACAACAGGCCGCGGTCGAGAGTCTGCACAACCGTGCCGCGACTCTGGTCTTCGCGGCGTCGTTCGCCAGCTCACTGCTCGGCGGCCAGGCGCTCGCGGACGGGCTCGGGTTCTGGGACTGGGCGGGCATCGTCGTGCTGCTGGCGATCGGCGTGCTCACGGTCATGCTCCTGTGGCCGTACTACAACCTTTCGTTCCGGTTCGACCCCGCTGACCTACTGGAGCGGTACGTCGACGGCACCGCTCCGCAGACAATGTCCGGCATGCACCGCGAGCTGGCTCTGCGGATCAAGGAGGACTGGCACAGCAACGGCCGGATCGTCCGGCGCCTCCGAGAAGCCTTCCAGCTCGCGCTCGTCCTGCTCGTGCTCGAGATTCTGGTCTGGATGTTCTCGATCGCCGGCATCTTCGGGCTGTGAAACCCTTGTCGTCGCCGGCCCGACCTGCGTCGTCGTTCGATGCCTGCGAGGTGGACGGCATTCGGATCGAGCAGGACGACCTGACCCGCTCGCAGGTGCTGTGCGGCGCTGAAGCAGCTGTCCGCGGTGCACGGCGAGATCAAAGTCGATGCGCACCGCGGCCGCCGCCCGCGGCCGCGGTGTCGCCTCCAGTCTGCTGGAGCACCTGATCGCCGAGGCGGTACGACGCGCCTACACCCGGCTCAGCCTCGAGACCGGCACCCAACCCTTCTTCGAACCGGCCCGACGGCTCTACACCCGGTACGGCTTCACGTCCTGCCCACCGTTCGCCGACTACCGCCCCGACCCCAACAGCACCTTCATGACCCGCCGCCTCACCCCTCCCCCTGGCTAGCGCACCGCGTGGCAACCGGTCCGGCTGTCCTGCTCTCAGGCACAACAAATCCGGCCGACCAGGCATCTAGAGAACTAGAGACCCGCTGTCATCGCCGCGAGCCCGCCAGGCCCCGGCGCTTCCTGGGAGGCCGTCCGCCATGCTCCGCCACCGCCGCGCCGTCGCCGCTGTCCTCGTCACGACCTTGCTCCTCGCCGGATGCGGCGAGTCCGGCGACACGGCCACCACCGCGTCGTCCAGCCCCAGTCCAACGCCCTCGGCGACCCCGTCCACCCCGGCACCGCCGGCGCTGGCATCGCTACCGGCACGGACGATCGTGAAGCGGGCAGAGGCCGCGGTCAAAGCAGCCGAGACACTTCGGCTCAAGGGCACCGTGGTATCCGACGGCGATGCCGTCTCGATCGATCTGCGGTACGGCAAGAAGGCGACAGCCGGCTCGATCACGATCGGCGGCGCCAGCATCGCGCTCGTCGTGATCGGCCAGACGGTGTACATCAAGCCGTCGGAGGCATTCTGGCGCCAGCAGGCGCCGACGAAGCAGGAGGCGGACGCCGTTCTCGAGCTGGTGCGCGGCAAGTGGATCAAGGCGCCGCTGACCGACAAGGAGTTCGGCTCGTTCGGCGAGTTCGGCGACAGGGACAGTTTCGTCGCCGAACTGTTCAGCGACGTCCCCGCAAAGCTCAAGAAGACCGGACCCAAGCTGATCGACGGCGTCCGGTGCATCGGGATCGACGACGGCGACGGCATCCTGTGGGTGCACAGCACCAACGCTCGTCCCATCCGAGTCACCGCACCGGCCAACTCCAAGGACAGCGGCAGCCTCACGTTCAGCGAGTACAACGCGGTTGCCGAACCCAAGGCTCCGCCGCGCGAACTGGTCATCGACTCCAAGCGACTCGGCGGCTGACCACCACGCGGGTGGTCGCGATGACGTTGCCTGCGCCGGTCTCGACGCCGTTCGTGAGCCTCGCCGAGACCGAACGGCTCCCCCGCAGGTCAGGTCGAAGGTCCGCGGTTTCGCTGTTTCAATGCGGGTAGCGCGACACCGAAAAGGAGCGCGACGGCGATGCCGAGCAAGGTTTCGCCCACTCTTTCGTCGAATCTTCGCTCTGCTTCGTCGGGCGCTCCATAAACCAGTAGCAAGATCACAATGAACGACGTGAATCCGCCTGTGACGTACCACCGGCTCGGGCGCGTCGCAGCCAGCCCGGTCAACGCTACGACGATCGCGGCGGCGATCACCGACTCGTCGACCTCGAGCTGCGCGAGGACACAGGCCGCCAGCGCACCTGTCGTGACGCTGACCGCTCGACCGGCACCTCGCAGCCGGGTCATCTCCGCCGTGGGACGCATGACCAGGAGGCATGCCGCGGTCGCCCATCCCTTGTGACCCAGGTCGAGGGCGAATCCCAGGGCGGCGCACGCTGCGCCGGCCAGCCCGAGCCGCACGCCGTACTCCACCATCGTGGCTGGACCGGGCAGCGCTGCGTGGGCCGGTGCCGTCACCGACTCCTCGGGCCAGCACAGGCACAACAGCCAGCCGTACACAGCACCGACGGCCATCAGGGCGGCCACACCGGCTGCGGCGTCGACATCGCCGTCGAAACTCAGCCCGGCACCCACCATCGGGACCGCGAGCGTCATGAGCAGGGACCCGACACGGGCGTGCGCGGACATGACAGCCGCACCGAGAGCCAGCACGAAGATCCCGCCCACCGCCAACAGCCAGAACGTGGACAGCGCGGCTCCCAGAACCAGCCCGAGCCCGATGCATAGGCCGACGACGAGTACGGCAACACGACTCCGCCGGCCGCCGCGTGCGCCGGCAGCGGCGGCAGGTATGCACCCGAGGGCCAGCGCCAGCCCGTCAGAAGGGCTCCGCAGCGCCACCAATGCCGCAGGCAGCGAGCACAACGCGCCGAGCATCGCCCACGACCAGAGCCACGCGATCGCGGCGGGCCTCCGGGCCGCTACCTCCGGGGTCACCGCCCCCGCGCCTCTCCCATTCCGTGAGCCTAACCGCTGAATCCGCCGGTCAGGGTAGGGCGCGACCTGCCGCACGTGCGCGCCGGTGCGGAGGCTGCGGTACGCCGGGGACGGGGGGCGGCGATTTTGCGGCGGTCGCGGGGTCTGTACATATGGGACAGCCCGTGCCGCGAGCTTTGAGGTGGTCGATGACAGTCAGCGAGGAGTTCGCCAGCCTGACCGGCCGGTTCCGGAGCGAGCTGCTGGCGCATTGCTACAGGATGGTGGGCTCGGCCGAGGAGGCCGAGGACCTGGTTCAGGAGACGTACCTGCGGGCGTGGCGGTCCTACGAGGGGTTTGAGGGCCGTGCGTCGGTGCGGACGTGGTTGTACCGCATCGCGACCAACGTGTGCCTGACCGCGATCGAGCGTCGCGGCCGCCGGCCGCTGCCATCCGGGCTGGGCGCGCCGACCGAGGACCCCGGGACTCCCGTGGTCGCCGCGCCGGAGGTGCCGTGGTTGCAGCCGTTGCCCGACGTACTGCTGGCCGCGGAGCACGAGGATCCGGCCGCGGCGGCAGTGTCGCGGGCGGGTATCCGGCTGGCCTTCGTCGCGGCGTTGCAGTACCTGTCCGCCCGGCAGCGCGCGGTGCTGATCCTGCGAGACGTGCTGGAGTGGCCGGCAGCCGAGGTGGCGGAGCTGCTGGGTACGACTACTACCGCGGTCAACAGCGGGCTGCGGCGGGCGCGTGCCCAGCTCGCGCAGACGTTGCCGGCCGAGGATGAGCTTGCCGAGCCCGCCGAGCCGGAGCGGCGGGCGGTCCTGGACCGATTCGCAGCCGCGTTCGAGAACGCCGAGGTGAGCGCGCTGGCCGAACTGCTGCGCGAGGACGTCGCCCTGGAGATGCCGCCGGCGATGACCTGGTTCGCCGGTAGCCGGGCCGTAGTGGGCTTCTTCGCCGCATTGCCTCCGTTCGCCGCGCCAGGGGGCTTCCGGTTGGTTCCGATCATGGCGAACGGGCAGGCGGCGTTCGCGATCTATCATCGTGCAGCCGATGGGGCGTTCCGTGCGGACGCGGTGACGCTGCTCACCGTCACCCCGACGGGGATAGCGCGGATCGTCACCTTCCGCGACCCGAGCCTGTTCGAGTCGTTCGGCCTGCCCCCGGAACACGGCGCTGACGCCGGACCGGCGGGCCCCCCGTGGCCGCGCTGAGCCGGGGGCTGGAGCTGCTCGAATCGGCTGTCGGCTACCTGCTCGGCGGTACGGCGCTGGTCACTCCGCAGCTCCTGTCGCATCCGACGCCGTGCCGCGGCTGGGATCTGGAGATGTTGCTGGAACATGTGAGCGACTCGATCGGGCTGCTGGACGAGGCGATGGCGAGCGGAAGAGTCAGCGCGACAGCAGGTCACCGTGGATCGCGGCCTGACCCGGTCGCGCGCCTGCGCGGTCAGGCAGCCAGGCTGCTCGCCACCAGTGTCGCGGCGGCGCCGGCAGCGCGTCCGGTCGTCATCGGGGACCGTGAGCTCACCGCGAACATGATCGCGGTGACCGGCGCCATCGAGATCACCGTCCACGGTTGGGACATCTCGGAAGCAGTCGGCGCCCGCCGGCCGGTCCCGCCGCTCCTGGCGACCGTCCTGCTGCCGATCGCCCAGCTGCTAGTCACCCCGCGCGCCCGGCCCGGACTGTTCGCCGACCCGGTCCTGCTACCGGGTCCGGCCGGCCCCGGCGACCAACTCGTCGCCTTCCTCGGCCGCCGGCCACGTCCGCGTCTGGCTGCATGAAGAGGCCGGGCGCGCGCGGCGATTCCGGAGTGTCCGGCGGGTCTATATCAGTAGGCCGCGAATACGTGGCGCCGAACGCGAGACAGCTGGAGCAACAGACATGACACTCATCGGCGCTCGCGCAGCCGGAACCGCTGGCGTCATAGGCGAACGGAGACAGATCATGGCGAGCTCGGCTCCCGGCCTGGCCCACGACTTCAACACCAATATCATCGCGGAGTTCCGGGCGAACGAGGGACGCGTCGGCGGTGCACTGGCCGGCACCCCGATGATCCTCATCCACCACATCGGCGCCAGGTCCGGGCGCGAACGCGTTACGCCGCTGGCCTGCTCGCCCCAGGGAGACGGCCGCATCGCGGTCGTGGCCTCCAACGGCGGATCGCTCAGGCATCCCGACTGGTACCACAACCTCAAGGCGAACCCCAGGATCACCGTCGAGCTGGGAACGCAGACCTTCACCGTGCTGGCGGAGGAACTGGACTACTCCGCCCGCGCCGAGCTCTGGCCGACGCTGGTCGCAGAGGCCCCTTCCGTCGGCGAGTTCCAGTCCAGGGTCAAGCGACAGATTCCGGTGTTCATGCTGACACCGACGACTTGGAGGACATCATGAGCGACCTGTCCGGCACGACCGCGATCGTCGTCGGCGCCAGCCGCGGCCTGGGCCACGGGATCGCCGCCACCCTGGCGGAAGCCGGCGGCTCGGTGATCGCCGTATCCCGTACGGCGCCAGCAGGCAGCGCCGCCACCATCCAGACCGAGCTCGCCGACGCCGGCGACGCCACCGTGGTAGCCAGCCTTCTCGACCGCTATCAGCCGCAAGCCGTCATCTTGGTCGCCGGCGCAGCACCGCACATGCGCCCGCTGCACCAGCAGACCTGGGAGACCTTCTCGGTCAACTGGCAGACCGACGTCCGGATCGCGTTCCACTGGCTACGCGAGGCGCTGCTCAAGCCGATGCGGCCCGGCAGCCGGATGGTCGTGTTCAGCAGTGGTGCCGCACTCGCAGGATCACCGCTGAGCGGCGGATACGCCGGCGCCAAGGCAACCCAGCGCTTCATCACCGGGTACGCCCAGGACGAAGCCGATCGCGCCGGCCTGGACCTCAGCTTCACGACCGTGCTACCACGGTTCGCCCCGGAGACCGGTGTCGGCCGACCCGCCGTCCACGCCTACGCGGAGCGGGCCGGCCAGCCCGTCGAGGACTTCCTGCGGCAACAGGGCCCGCTGGTCACCCCGCAGGTCGCCGGCACCGCCGTCGTCGAGCTGATACAGGCAGAAGCCGCCGACCTCGCTCCCGCCTACCTGCTCACCGGCGCCGGTCTGCAGCAGCTCCCCTGAGTCGTAGGCTCTTCGCATGACCGTGGCGGTAGTGACCGGCGCCAACCAAGGGCTGGGGCTGGCACTGGTGCGCGGACTGTGTCGCGAGCTGGGCGACGAAGCTGTGGTGTATCTCGCTGCCCGGGACAAGGCTCGCGGCGAGGCGGCGGTCGCCGGCCTGCGCGACGAAGGACTGACGCCGCGCTTGCGTGTCCTCGACGTACGTGACACCGACGCGGTCGACTCGTTCGCCGATGCGGTACGCGACGAGCACGGCGGCGTGGACATCGTGCTGTCCAACGCCGCCGCCCGCCGTACGCCGGAGCGGCCCGAGTCGGAGCAGATCCGCACCTTCGTCGACACGAACAACTTCGGCACCCGGCGGATGATCGACGCCTTCGGGCCGATTCTCAACGACGGCGCGCGGTTCGTGGTGGTGGCCAGCGCATTCGGCTCGCTGCACTGGCTGCCGGAGTCGATGCACAACCGGTTCGAGACGGCGTCGATGACGCTCGATGACGTCGACTCCGTGATGACCGACTTCGTTGATCGGGTCGAGGCGGGCACGGCGGTCGATGCCGGATGGCCGACGGACGCCAACATCGTCTCGAAGGTCGGCCAGGTCGCGGCGATGCGCGTGATGGCCCGCGAGTACGCGGGCGAGGCGCGGCGCCGCGGCATCCTCATCAACGCGGCCTGCCCGGGCATGGTCTACACCGAGGCATCCCGGCCGTGGTTCGACGCAGCCACGCTGGCCCGGGCGAAGTCGCCGGACGACGCCGCGGTAGACGTCCGGTGGCTGGCGACGATGCCGGCCGGCACCGACTCGCCGTACGGCGAACTGGTCCAGTATCGCGATGTACTCCCGTGGGAGGCCGCCGACTGGCGCGCCAAATTCGGCTGACCGGCCCGGTGCTGCTCCGGGTGGTCTGGGCGTGGTGTCTGAAGTGCATTTGAGGTCGATGCGGTAGCCCTCGCCCCGATCCCGGCTGATCGGGGCGAGGGGGTGGCGACCAGATCTACTTCCTGAAGATCTCGTAGACGTTGCCGCTCGACAGGGACACCACGAACAGGGTGCCGTTCGGGCTGGTCTCGACATCCGTCCCGACGCCGAAGCCACTGCCGAACAGCAGGCTTTCGCTCTCGGTGATGTCGTTCTTGGCGTTGTTGTCCGCGACGCGGTCCTCGAGGCGCGGGTCGTCGACGCCGATCTTGTCCCGGTTGCCGGTCAGGTTGAAGCGGAACAGGTAGCCGCCGTTGGTGTTCGGCGTCGCCGCACCGGCGAACAGGTCGTTGGTGTACTGCGGCCCGAGTGCTCGGCTCGACAGGAAGCCGATACCTGCCGGTGGTACAGCGAACTTCCAGCTGAACTCCGGGTCGCTGTAGTGCGAACCGGGCAGCATGAACATGCGCGACAACGCCTGCTCTGGTGTGTCGGCGATGTTGGACGCCGGCCACCTGATCTGCTGCAGCTGTGCACCCGCGAGTCCGCCCGACGGCGGCAGCGTTTGCTCGATCTCCTTGAACTGCGCGATCCGGGACACCGGACCCATGGCCTGGATCCACCCGCCGTTCATGCCTCGTTCGACCCGGTTCATCTCGTCGAAGGCGTCATCGGCGTTCTGCTGGTCCCACAGGTTGCCTGTGACCGGGTCGACCGCGATCCCGAACGTGTTGCGAAGGCCGTAGGCGAAGACCCGCTGGATGTTCGCACCCGCTTCCCCGCCCATCTGTGCGCCGACCTGGAAGAACGGGTTGTCCGACGGGGTCGACCCGTCGTCGTTCACCCGGATGATGGCGCCGCTGAGGTGCGCGTTGTCGGGGGCGGGTCCGCCGAACTGGTCGTCGGCCGTGGGTGGGGTCGGGCCCTGCGGCAGGTTCTGCATCTGGCCGCGGCGACCCAGATCGCCGACCGAGACGAACAGCTTCTTGTCGTGCCCGAACGCGATGGCGCCACCGTCGTGGTTGGCACGCGCCGGCTGCGCACCGTCTCCCTGGCCCTCGGGCTGGGGTGCGCCGTCGTGCTGGAACGACCGCAGCATGAGCAGGTTGCGGTCGAACACCAGCTCCGATCCGGTCCACACGAAGCGGTCGACACGGTTTCCGAGCAGTGGTGCGGCGGTGAGGCTCCCGCTGTCGGCCCCCATCTCCGGCGTCGCGTTACACCGCTCCTGGGTCGGGAAGAACGGACTGCTCGCAGGCGGAGGCGGAGCCACGCAGCTCCAGTACAGGTAGACACCGGGGTTCGCCGGGAAGTCCGGGTGCAACGCGATGCCGAGCAGCCCTCGCTCGGACGCGTTGTTGACCGCGAGGTCGAGCACGACGGACTGTACGGCGCCGTTGACGACCCGCTTCACATTGCCGGTGTTCTTCTCCAGCACCAGGAAATCGTTCGGGCCCAGGAAGGCCATGGCGCTCGGCGTCACCAGTCCGCTGACAACGGTCCTGACGGCGAGATCGGGGTCGACCACCGTCGGCCCCTCCTGCGCCGCCACCGGTGACGCTGCGAATCCCATTGAGACTGCCAGTCCGGTCGCGGTGACAACCGCCGCGATCCGTGAGGCCAGCCGACGCGTTCTCTGCATGGAGAAACCCTCCTCGACTCGGTCGGAACCATGCGCAAGGAGCCGTGCCGTCCGCGTACGACCAGGTAGGGCGGACACCTGGTCCTTGCGACATCTCCACTGCTAGTCGTGCAGAATCCGGGCCACAAGGTCGTGCGGCATCACATTTCGCTATGGTTGGAAGCGTTTACCAGCGGCGTGCGTGGTCATGCCGTCCGTATCGGTCAGTCACTAGGCTCGTCGGGTGACGGGGACACCGTTGCAGCGGCTCTGTGCGCATCGAGGGGTCACGGCTCCGGAAAACGGACGGCTGCTCGATCTGGCGCCGGTGCTCGGCCCCGATCCCGGCGCACAGCGTCAGGTCAGGGAGGCGATCTACGGCACCGCGATGGCTGGAATCCACCGTCGTGAGGTCGACCAGATACTGGGGTACGCCCGCTCTCTGCCCACAACGAATGTCGCGGCTGACCAGGCCGGTGTGCCGGCCTTGGAGACGGTGACATTCGGCGCGGTTTTCGGCCGGCTGATGAGGGTCAGGAACCTTGATGTCAAGGGATTGGCCTATGCCACGGGGTCGTCCTTCGCCACGGTCAAAGGCACGATGGGCGACCGCCTCGTACCTGGCGCGGCACATTTGCAGGTGATCGCTTCAGCGCTGTGCCTCCGGGGCGACGACCTCGAAGCGATGACGGGACGCCCGGGCGAGAAACCGCCGGCCGACTCGATCGTGGCCAGGTCGTACCCAAGTGTCTGGGTGGTTGGGGGAACTGATCTGGGCACTCACACCGCTGCAGGCCGAACAGATCGACGCCGTCGTAGCGTTCACAAGGCCTGCAGCACACGCATACCGATCAGCTGGACGGCACCTGACGACGAGGGCAGCGATGAGACGCGGGCGGATCATAAGCTGCACACACACGCTTCGGAGAATGCCGCTCCAGTCGGCGGCTTACGGTTGCGCGTTCGTCACAGCCGAAGCTGATCGACCCCCGGGTTGCAGGTCCTCCGCCCCTACGATCGCGGCCGCCGGTACCGGAGGATCGATCTGCATCGGCGGCGGCACCGCCCGGCGAGCTGCCGGCCGTCGTACAAGTGGCGCGTAGAGGAGGACGGTCCGATGACGACGGATGTGCTGATCCTGGTCGGGGTCGACGGTTCGGACGGCGGCCGGCGGGCGCTGCGGTTCGCGCTGGCCGAGGCGGTAATCCGCGGGTGCGCGGTCGAGGCCGTGCGGACTGTGCACGCC
>DASRHY010000272.1:0-4422 GCA_035650275.1 Kribbellaceae bacterium
GGCCCCGAAGTTGGAGAGGTGGGCGTCGCCGCAGAGCTGGACGTTGAGGCCGGCGGTGGGGGTGGCGGCCAGGTCGGCGGCCATGATCCTGGCCGCCCCCCGATAGAAGGTGAACGGCGACACCAGCATCCGCCCATGGCGCACCGGCACCAGGTCCGGCTCCCGGGTGCGATCCTGCGCCTGGAGCAACCCGACCGGGTCGGGCCGGTCGCCGGCCGCCACCCACCCGCCGTGAGGGGACACCGGCACCCGGTCGCGCGCCTCCTTGCCTTGCGCTAGGCGGTCGTCGACGCTCGGGTGGGCGACCCTCTTGACGGCCATCGGCTCCGTCCTTCCGTTCCCTCGGTTCCGCTTGGCCTCCATGGAATGACATCAGCCAGGCGCCAGCATCATCCTGATGAGATGAACATCCACTTACCGATGCGTTGGGAGGGAGGCAGACCAGCCGGGTTTGTACCTGTCGTTCACAAATGTCGTGCCGTTCAGCCCACCGACACGCCGCCGCGTGCGAGGCGAACGAAGCGGGAGTCGCGTGTCGAGCTTGTGGGCGCAGACGTGATCTACTGCGCCAATGGATAGCGAGCTAGCGAACGACCGCACCTTCCTGGCGTGGCTTCGGACCGGGATCGCCCTCTTCGGCCTCGGATTCGTCGTCGCGAAGGTCGCCCTGATCGTGCAGCCCGACGCGACCCGCCTCGAGAACAAGAACCTCTACAGCGCGGTAGGAGTCCTCATCGTCCTGAGTGGCGCCGCGCTCGTCGTGGTCGGCTATCTCCAACATGCGCACGTCTGGCGCCTCCTGGACCGTCACAGGGAGGCTCCGCAGCCGCGGTGGCCGCTTACGATCACCATGATCGCGAATGTGGGATCTCTTGTCCTCTCCGCTCTGATTATCGTCTCTACGTAGGTGTCCACGACGCCCGTCAGCCATTTGACGACGCGGTCGTTGACGAGCCAGGAACATCGGAACCTCTGGCGGGCGAGTGCAGATTGCCCTAGTGGTTGCTGATCACGGGTTGAGGTTGCAGGTGCCATTGTTGGTGGGGCTGGTGGGGGATCCTTTGTTCAGGGCGAAGGGGACGCTTGAGTGGGCCGACGGTACGGCGTGAGCCTTCTCGACGACGTTCCGCGCGCTGATCACGCGGGAGGACGAGTTCCGGGTTGTGGTCCTCGACATCCGCTCGAACTGCTGAGCCCCGGCCCCGTGGGGATGTGATGAAGGGATGCTCACGGTTTGCTCACGAGACAAGCCGACACCACTAGAAACCGGGCGGGACGGCTGCCTGTGGGGAAGCAGCCGACGCCCCGGTAGGTGGGCCGGGAGCAATAGTCAAGACCTGTGGATCGGCGTGTCATGCGACCTGCTGATCGCCCTCCTGATTCGTCGGGTCGTTCGACGCTGATCAGACGGCCACCGGCGGGGACATGGACTCGCAGTTGAGGCGATGAACCTTCTTGGACGCTGTACAGCAGTCTTGATCAGGAGCCGCTCGCCCGGGCGAGCAGATGTGCGCGCTCGGCCTCGTTCGAGGTGAGCTCGGCGGCACGCTCGAACTCAGCTCGTGCCTCCATGGAGCGGCCGAGCTTGGCCAGCAGGTCGCCGCGCACGCTCGGCAGCAGGTGGTAGTTGCGCAGCGCAGCAACGTCGAGCAATCCGTCGGTCACAGCGAGCCCGGCAGCCGGCCCGTCGGCCATCGACACGGCAACCGCGCGGTTCAGTTCGACGATCGGCGAGCGGGTCAACGCGACGAGGTCGCCGTACAGGGAGGCGATGCGCACCCAGTCGGTGTCCTCAGCACGCGGTGCTCTGGCGTGGCAGGCCGCGATCTTCGCCTGGATCGCATAGGAGCCGGTGCCACCGATTTCCTCGGCCCGATCCAGCGTGGCGAGACCGTGGGTGATCAGCAACCGGTCCCAGCGAGCACGGTCCTGCTTGTCGAGCGTGACGATCTCGCCGTCGGGCCCGGTGCGGGCGCGAAGGCGCGACGCCTGGATCTCCATCAACGCCACCAAGGCATGCGTCTCGGACTCGCCGGCTGCCAACGCGGCGAGCATGCGGCCGAGGCGCATCGCCTCCTGGCACAGCTCGGCTCGTGCCCACTGCTCGCCAGCGGTGGCGGTGTAGCCCTCGTTGAAGACCAAGTAGACGGCCTCGAGCACGGAGCTCAGCCGATCGGCGAGTTCCTCCCCGACCGGAACCTCGAAGGGCACGTTGGCCTCGGTGAGCGCCTTCTTCGCCCGGGTAATCCGTGCTGCCATCGTGGTCGTCTTCACCAGGAACGCGCGTGCGATCTCCTCGGTCGACAGCCCGGCGACCATCTTCAGGGTGAGGGCCACGCGGGCTTCGACCGACAGCACCGGGTGGCACGCGGTGAACATCAGCCGCAGCACGTCGTCTTCGACGTGGGGGTCGAACTCGATCTCGTCCATCGGAGTCTCGTGATCACTGAGCTCGCGACCGAGCAGTTCGACCTTGCTCTGCAGTGTCACGGCGCGACGAATCGTGTCGACGCCGCGGCGGCGCGCCACGGCCATGAGCCAGGCGCCCGGGTTGTCCGGGACACCTGACTCGGGCCACTGTTCGAGCGCTGCGACGAGTGCGTCCTGCGCAAGGTCTTCGGCCAGCCCGACATCGGAAACGATACGGGCCAGGCCGGCGATCAGCCTGGCGGATTCGATCCGCCAGACCGCGTCGATCGCCTGCTGGGTCGCTGAGGTCACTACTGGTTGGCGGCAGGCTCTGTGCGCAGCTGCTGCTCGGCCGCCGCGATCTCGGCCCCGAAGGAGTCGTCGAAGTCCTCAGCGTCGAGGATCTTTCGCAGTTCGACCTCGCTGTCGCGCAACGGCGAGCGCTTGACCCACTCGACGGCCTCGTCCATCGAGGCGACCTCCCAGATCGCGTAGCCGGCGACCAGTTCCTTCGTCTCGGCGAACGGGCCGTCGATCACCGTGGTGTTGCCGTCGGCGTCGAAGGCGACCCGCTTGCCCTTGCTGGTCGGCTGGAGTCCGTCGCCGGCCAGCACGACGCCCGCCTCGACGAGCTGCTCGTTGAACAGGTCCATCGCCGCGAACTCCTCGGCGGTACCGAACTCGCCGGCCTCGGACCGCTCCGTCGCCTTGCCCAGAACCATGACCTTCATCGCTGTGCTCCTTCGCGTCTGCCCGGGATCAGCCCCATTGACCGATTCAACCCCAGCTCACCCATGCGTCGAACGGGAAGGGATGGATTCGACATGACGCCGAAGCTTTCTCGTCATCAACACTCGTCTGGAGCACCTTCACGAGCACATGAGCAATAGTCAAGACCGGCGGGATTGCGTGTCATGCGACTTGCTGATCGCCTCCTGATTCGTCGGGTCGTTCGACGAGCTTGCCCTTCTCGAACGTCGCGCCGGCGCGGACGAGGGCGACGAGGTGGGGTGCGTTCACGGCGCGCCAGCGGGCCTGGGCGGACTCGATGAGCTTGAAGGCCATCGCGACCCCCGCGGCCCTCGAGCCCGGGCCCTTGGTGACCCGCTGCCGGAGCCGCACGGTGGCGAAGGTCGACTCGATCGGGTTGGTAACCGGTATGAAGGTGTCGACGCCGTCGGTCCCGCTGGCCGCTGCTCAACCCCTGGTGGGGGTGGAGGTGGTCGGATTACGGTGCGACCGTCCGCGACAGGGGCGCCGGGAGAAACGGAGTGGGCAGGCCGGTCTTGTTCGGTGGGCTGTGAGCCCGTGTTAGTAGATGGCCCGCGCCAACTGGCCGTCGAGGATCGTCGCGCCGCGGCCTGGGCCGGCTCTCCGAGGCGGGGGCGGTAGATCGGCGGGAAACGGTTAGCCTGGAGGATCAGTGGGCGGAGGGAAAGCCTCGCGTGAGCCACCGGAGGACCCGATGACGATCGTCATCCTCATGGGTCCGCCCGGGGCCGGCAAAGGTACACAGGCCAAGGTCCTGGCTGATCGACTGGGTTTACCCACCATCTCCACCGGCGACATCTTCCGGGCCAACGTGGCCGGCAGGACGACGCTCGGGCGGGAGGCGCAGCGGTACCTCGACGCCGGGGAATACGTTCCCGACGAGGTGACCAACGCGATGGTGCGTGAACGGCTGGCCGCCGACGACGCCCGCTCAGGTTTCCTCCTCGACGGTTACCCTCGCACGCTCGACCAGGTGGCCGTGCTCGACGGGCTGCTCGCCGAGCAAGACAGCCAGCTTGATGCGGTCGTGGTGCTGGAGGTCGACCCCGACGAACTCGTGCAGCGGCTGCTCCACCGGGCCGAGCTCGAGCATCGATCCGACGACACCGAGGAGGTCATCAGGCGACGCCTGCAGGTCTACGCCGAGCAGACCCTCCCCCTGATCGAGGTGTACAGCGAACGCGGTCTGGTGATACCGGTCGAAGGGGCAGGTGAGGTGCCCGAGGTGACCCAGCGGATTCT
>DASRHY010000273.1:0-8112 GCA_035650275.1 Kribbellaceae bacterium
CGGCGCGGACGCGGTGAGTGTGATGCTGTTGCATCGCGGCGGCCGCGAGATCGAGATCGCCGGAGCCACGAACGAGGTGGCCGGACAAGCCGACCGGCTGCAGCTGGAGACCGGCGAGGGCCCGTGCCTGGACGCTGCCCGCGACAACACCGACAGTGCGGCGATCGAGGACACCCACACCGATCAGCGGTCGCCGGTGTGGAGCAAGCGAGTGGCCGACGAGCTGGGCATCCGCAGTGTGTTGAGCATCCAGCTGGGCACGCCACGTGACCGGGTGGGTGCCATGAACCTGTACGCCGCCCAGCCGCGGCGCTTCAGCGCCGACGACCTCGCTGTAGCGCATGTGCTGGCTCGTCATGCGGCGGTCGCGTTGGCCCATAGCAGACACGAGCACCACCTGTGGCAGGCGATCGACGCACGGAAACTGATCGGACAGGCCCAGGGCATGCTGATGGAACGCTTCAACCTCGATGCCGACCAGGCGTTCGCGGTGCTGCGCCGCTACTCCCAAGACAACAACGTCAAGCTACGCGACGTCGCCCAACGACTCATCGACACCCGGCAGCTTCTACCGCCCGTGTCCAAGCCCCGCCTGCACAGCAACCGCTAGACCCACCGGCCCGGCGCGCCCACTGCGACGCGCCGGGTGTGGCCCGAGCGTCGCCAGGCACACGTGCGGGTAGGTGGTCGGGCCGCTCGTCGGACCGGTATGCACATGGCCCATGGCCGCACTACCTGGCCTACCTCGGCTCGCTCGGCTACGTGCCAGCTCTCCCGCACATCCGCGCTGGGCGCGCATGAGGAAGTGGGGGCGCAGTCGCCCCGGAACGTCGCGGTGTCGGATCGCTCACATCCGGCGTACGAGGAGGTTCTTGAAAGAAGTCCCGGAGGCGGTGTCGGATCGGGGCTGAGGTGTGTTCGTGGCACCGGTGAGGGGTCGTCCTCGAGGGGCGCCATCAACGAGAGGGAACCGCGATCATGAAATTGACGACCATCACGAACGTCTCCCTCGACGGTGTGACGCAGGGACATCGACGGATTGATGCAGGGACCCGGAGCGGACCCGGCGCGCCGGACGAGGACGGCAGCGGCGGGTTCGAGCGCTTCGGGTGGGGCCCGCCGCTGCTCGACGACGAGGCGTCGACGTTCATCGGCCGGGCTTTCCAGCGCGCCGACGCGTTCCTGTTCGGCCGGCGGACCTACGAGATCTTCGCCGGCTCCTGGGGGCAGGCATGGATCCGGGAAATCCCGTCGGAGAGGCGTTGAACACGCGGCCCAAGTACGTCGCCTCGACCACGCTCACCGATCCGCGATGGGCGGGCACGACCGTCCTGTCCGGTGACGTCGCGGCCGCTGTCGGCCAGCTGAGAGCCGAGCCGGGCGGTGAGCTGCAGGTGTGGGGCAGCGGCACCCTGATCCGCTGGCTGCTCGACCACCGGCTGGTCGACCAGATCGTCCTGCTCACCTATCCCGTGGTCGTCGGCCAGGGCACGCGGCTGTTCCCCGCCACCGGACAGGACACAGGACTCGAGCTGGTCGACCTGCAGTCCACCCCGAAGGGGCTCACGATCCAGACCTACCGCACCACCGGCCGCCCGCAGTACGAAACGGCCACGACCGGAAGCATGTGACATTGGTGTCCTACAGACGATAAGCACTCGGCGGCCTCTGGATCGTCGCGGCCTCCGGCCTCGACGTCGCGCTCAGGCTCGCCGCTGAGGGGTCGCAGGCCTGCAATCGGAAGGTCGGGGAGCGGCCATTCCCGGGCGAGTGAGTGTGATCGACGTCGCGGCAAGTTGCCGGAGGACCGCGCGGGAACCTGAAGGCGGCGTGCACGCTCATCGGTAGAAGGGTGCGCGCTGGGTGTCCTATGACGGCGGTGGGCCAACGTGGGGCTCGGCGCGTTGCCGTGAGGATCGGTCGCGCACGTCGCACCATGAAGGCCATGGCAGCGCAACCCGACATGACGGCTCGCGAGACTGCGCTTCGCGAGGACCTCACCCGGGAGTATTACGCGCTCGTCGACGTCGTCGCAGGCGCAGACGGCCGCCTGATCATCGTGAAGGGTTGGTCAGTGACCCTGTCCCTTGCGGCTCTCGGTCTGGGGTTCCAGCAGCAGCACTACGCGCTGTTCGGGCTGGGAGCAGCCACCGCTGCCGCGTTCTGGTACCTCGACGGCCTCATGAAGGGCCACCAAATGCGCTCCTACAGCCGAATGCGGGACATCGAGGTCGCCGCGTACGAGCTGAACGCCGTCGAGCTACGTCAGCTAGGGAAGGTGTCGTCGCCCCGCATTGACATGTCTTGGGGCTTTCGCGGAGAGAAGGGGAAGCCGGACTGGAGGACTGACCCACCAGAACGGCGCACCCCGGAACGGATCCGGCTCCTGCTTCTCACGCGGTTCCTAATGCCGAACGTCATGTTCCCGCATGTGCTGGCCGTGCTCATGGGGACGGCGCTGTTTCTCGCCGCCGCAGGCGACTGGTGGAGGCTGGAACCGCTGGAGCCGTGACGGCACCCGGCTCAGGCGGATACGCGGGGCGTGCTCCGGCACGTCCGAACGCATATGTGAGCCCGATCCGCAATCCGGCATGACGATCCGGATCGCGGCATGCCCGACCTTGCGCAGATCTGCACACCAAGGTTGGGTCGCCCACGGGCTTTCAACTGGGGAACCAGACCCGGGCACGCACCCAGCGGCGAATCCGTAAACCCAAAGAATGGCCATGCGCGAGGTCGCGGCCCCATGCGGGCCAGTTTGACTTGGCGGGCCCGCCGCGCTGGCACAGGCGGGCTGGCCCAACTGCGATCAGATCAAGTCTGACCGTGCCGTCGTGTCGCCTCGGCCGATGTATCAACACGGCTGGCTGCTTCCAGATCAGCGCGGTCGGCACGGTGATGGGCCGGAGTTCGGCGGAGATCTGCTTCGTGGGCCCCTTCGCACGTCAGGCCGATTAGGCTCCGGCTCAGGGCGCTGGGCGCACTATATGCTTTCGAGGACCGTACCGACCCTTCGCTTCGCTGGACATCAAGGGGCATCGCATGACGGAGCCGTTCACCGGCTGGCAGCTCGACGCCATAACCTACTCCGGGGGCACGCAGGACGGGCCGCGCGCCAACGTGAGGCTCTCCCGGGCTGAGAAACAGGTGCACGCCGAGGGTTCTGGGACCGGGCTCATCGACGCGGTGTGCCACTCGATCTCGCAGGCGACGGGTGTGGAGACGCGGGTCGTCGCGTTCCGGGCGTACTCGGTGGGCCCCGGTAGCGAGGCGGTCGGAGAGGTCGAGCTCGAAGTGGAACTGCCGGGCCGCAGGGTTGCGGTCCGGGCGTCGTCCACGGATGTCGTGGAAGCCGCCGGGCTTGCCCTCGTCGCGGCCCTCAACCAGTACCACGCGAAGCGGCAGGCACGGGGCTGAGTCCAGCGAGATACCGGTTGTCCGGCGCTTGTTCCAGGCCCGGGCCGGTTCTGGGACCCGCGGCACGTGCCCGTCCGGGATAGTGTGCCGCACCGCTAGGCCGACCAGCGCCACCTCGCGCGGAGCCCGCGTAACCTCGGGACCAGTTCGTTCCGTCTACCACACAGAGGGACGAATGAGAGGTAGCGATGAAGGCGTCGGACGAACAGGCTTTCCGGGAGTTCGCCGACGCCCGGATGTCTGCGCTGCTGCGGACGGCGTACCTGCTGTGCGGCGACTGGCACCGGGCCGAGGACGTGGTGTCCACGGCGATCGTCAAACTGTACAGTTCCTGGCGCCGGGTCAGTCGGGCCGACAACCCCGAGGCGTATGCCCGGCAGGTCGTCGTACGGACCTGGCTGGACGAGACCAGGCGTCCGTGGCGCCGGGAGCGGTCGGTCGACATCGTGCCTGACAGTCCTGCGTACGATGCGGATGTCACGCCGGACGCAGTCGTCCGGCGTGCTGACCTCAGACGTCTCCTCACCGAGATGCCCGCCCGGCAGCGCGCGGTTCTCGTGCTGCGCTTCTACGACGACCTGTCGGTAGAGCGCACCGCGGAGATCCTCGGCTGCAGCCCGGGTGCCGTCAAGACGCTCACGTCACGGGCACTCGGCACAATCCGCGGACGGCTGCCGAACGGCGTGACGACCCTTTCTGATCTCGAGGAGGCAATGTGAGAACCGAGGTACGTGCCCTGCTCGACGACCTGGTGGTGGATCAGCCCGATCCAGCCGTCGACCTGGACCGCCTGATCGCGCGTGGCCGCCGCCGCGGCAGGATCCGCACCGCCGCGGTCGGCGCCGTGGGTCTCACGCTCGCGGCCGGGCTCACCGGCGGCGTCCTGGCGCTGCGGCCAGGACAGGCGCCGGACAACGTGTCACCAGTGGGTCAGCCGTCGGCGTCGGAGTCGGTGTCCACCAGATCCACCGGCTGGCTGCCGCAGGCGTTCCAGGTGAGGTCGACGGAGAAGTCCAACGAGCTTGCGAGCCAAATTGAACGCCTGGCACCGGAGCTCGACCAGATTCCTGAGGCACAAAAGTCCAACGGCGAACGGTTCCGCCCCGACGGGTCCCCGGACCGGCACCTCAGCGCCGAGAGCGTCTGGACGTACCCCGTTGCCGACGGGCGGAACATGGTGGCCTTCAGTGTGGAGGTCGGCACGGCGCACGGGGTGCCGCCGGTCTGCGACGGCATGACGCCGGGCGTGAATCAGTGCACCGAGGTACGCCGGCTTCCCGGCGGGTCGACTGCCTACATTCACAACTACACCGCGGCCGGCGGGCATCAGTACGAGGTCCGGCTGGTGCGATCCGACGGGACCTGGGTATACGTCGCCAGCACCGCACAGAAGCCTCCGGGATCGACCCACGACGCACCGCTGCCCGCGGACCGCGTCCTGGAGATCGCACGGGGGATCACGGTCGAGCCGTAATCAGATGAATTGGATTCGGTCCCCCTCCAGTGCTGCCCCTCTAACGACAAGCGGCGGAAGGAGCAAGGGCGCAGCATCGACCGCCTGGTCGTGGTGAACGGTGGTGTTGCGAGGCGGATCGCCGCCCCTCGGGCCACGATGCGTAACCCTTCACCGACGTAGCCTGACGGCATGGTCACGAGGGCAAGGGACGGCAGCACGTGGCGCATCGGGACGAGCGCTGAGGTCGCGTGGATCGCCGATGGCGCGTCCGTGGGCCGGACTATTACTGCCGCCGTTCCTGCGGTCTTCGAGGCCTACGCCACGGTCGTGCTGCCCGATGGAGGTGAGGGGCAGGACGAGCGTGACCGGGCCGTGCTCGCGCTGCTGAGCGAGGAGTCGGTAGGACAGCCGTGGTGGCTGGGGTATCTCGACACCGGCGCCGATGACATCGTCTTCCCCGATGCTCCCAAAGTGACCTTGTATCAGGACTGGCGTTATCTGCTGGTTGAGGCGGGGCCGGAGCAGGCCGCCACCTGGCGCCGGAGCGGCGACTGGTCGTTTTGGAAAGGCGCCTTGCCTAACCTGATGTTCCCCGCAGACCGCTCGTGGCTGGTTTCGACGTTGTGGGATGACGACTGGACCTGCATCGGTGGACCGGCCGACCTGGTGGACAAGTTCCTGCGCCACCCCGGCCTGCAGGCCAGGCCGGTTACCCTCGGCCAAGACGCCACACCACCAGGTCATCAGGGGCTGTAACGCCGCTCCGAACGTGACCTGCCCGGGCCATCTTCGGGCCGTTGGCCAGGGTCCACCGGTCACAGCAGGCCACTCGCGGCGGGCAAGGAGATTTCGTGATGAACGACGAGCAGACGGTGCGGGGGCTGCGCCGCATCGTGTCCGAGTTGACCGACGTCGAGAAGCGCTACGACGTGGCGACACCGGCAACCTCACCATCGGCACCTGTTCAGCGCCCCGGCGTCGGCCAGGCAGCTCAGCGTTGGTATTGGTGCTGGTAGAGGCTGTATGAGGCACTGAAGTTCCTACTCGTAATAGAAGGTCACCTGTTCGAGCGTCGACCGGGTGGGCTTAGTTCGGCCGCCGGTGTCGCGCTGCATTCGCTGCGGTGACTCGCATCTACGACAGGCCTCTCGCATCGGCGAGGTCCGCGGCTGAGGCGACAAGGGTCTCGGTGTGTGTGCTGAAGGCCTGAGCAAGTCTGTTGGCTGTTGCGGGCGCCTCGTCGCCTAGGTTGGCGACTGGAAGCGGGGGGCCTTCGACCAGGGGAAGGTCGATGGGCTTGTCGCTGGACAGGGCCTCCGCCAGCACGGCTTCGACCTCGGCGGGTCGCATTTCGCCATCCTTAACCTTCTCGCACAGTGCTGCCGCGGTCTGGAGGCCGGCCACTACTCCTTCTTGGACGCCTTCCGCCTTGCCTTGAGCCTTCCCGAGCTGCGCGCCTTCTTCCTTGCCCTCTGCTTTGGCCCGCTGGAGCTGGAACTCCACATCGCCAACTTTGACGCTCGATGGAACGACTCCCGCCAGAGCGAATATCAGGTTCGCCAAGCCGACCGCGAACGCTGCTGCGACGGCGATCCCGTCCGCGTCCTCGCGCCAGGCAAGCACGGCGCCGTAGCCGAGAGACAAAATGCCGACGATGCATGCGAGCGCTCGCCAGTGCGGATCGAGTTCGGCCGCCACTCGTGAAGAAGGCTGTGCTGGCCTGGTGGCTGCTGCTGAGCTCGCGCTCGCGTCTGTTCCCGGCGTGATGCCGGGCGCCATCGGATGTAGTGCGCTCATGATGTCCCCCCAGTTCGACGTCGCTGATGTGGCGCGGATGCTCTACTTGGTAGGACCCGTCGCCACGGCCGGGAAATACATGTCGATCCGCGTAGCGTGCTGGTCTCTTGCTGACGCAGCCACCTGTTGTGAGGATGCGACCTGGTCGGTTCGATCACGACGAGGTGATCAGACCCGCGAGGCGGCCGCGCGTGTTCTGGGAGTCTCGACGACAACGTTCATCCGAGCGTGCGGATCGGCTGCGGTCCGATCCGGTCGTCGCTGAGGGGTAGGCGGGTCGAGCCGGCGGACACGTCCGTCCCGCAGCCCGTAGTAGACCAGCGCGAGCACCAGCCGGCCAGCAGCGACCCGGCGGTGGCCCGGAGTTGCGATTCGTGTATCACGGCGCTCGATCCGCTGGTCCGTAAGACATGGAGGACACCGCGAGGACCCCGCTTGTGCTGGCAACCGCCGATGACGTCGAGCGGGCATATGACGCCGCCTCGTGGCAGTGCAGGCAGCAACCTGACCGACCGAGAAGACCTGCTGGCCACGGACGCTGTCAACTGATCCGACCGTGGCGCGTGGGCCACGACGATCGTCTATCAGGTGTGCTGAACCGTCACGGGTTGGGCCAAGAGCCATGGACCTGACCGTTTGCCCCGAGTGTGCCGAGCCGGCCGAAATTCGGTGGCGCGCTGTGATGGAGAGCACCGACGGCCCCGTTGAGCACGCCAGGATTCTCTGCAACCGGCGGCATTGGTTTCTGCTGCCAGTTGCGGTGCTGGCCCGGTCTGAACTGGCAGTCTCGGTAGAGCCACGGAACGAGTTGCGGTGTCCCGCGGACGCCGGAGTTCACAGTGCAGAAACGGGAGCCGCGCAGCTGTGAACGCTCGTCAGGATGGACTCGGAGTGGGTAGATCAGCATCACTGCGCTCGATGTGGTGCCGGTCGTGGTGCGAAATGTAGTGCATCAGCGTTGGCGACGTGGGCGGAAGAGGCTGGTCGGCTGACTCCTGCAGTCTGGAGTTGCGCGGTGGGGGGAGTTGCCCGAGATCGGGCAGCGAGTAGTCGGCCATCCAGCATCCTCCGCATCGAGGTCGAACCATCAGGTGCGACGGTGTCGCACCAAGCCACGTCCCAGGTGCGAAGAGGTCGCAACAGGATCCGCGTGGTGGTCGTACCACCATCGGGGCCGGTGCACAGTCACGGGGCGCCCTCGTGCTACACGACGACCCGCGGGGTGATGTGCGGGCCGCCCTCCGGCCGCGTCGTCGTGAACCAGGCGACCCCGGCACGCGCCAGGCGGTCGCGGGCCCGCGCCCCTCCGGCGGACCCGCGCCCTCCTCGCCGTACCGCGCGTCGTGCTCCGCCACCGGATCCGTCACTGGATCAGCCATGCCGACCGACCCAAGTGATGAGTTGTCGCGCCCGCACCCGTCACACCTACGACGGGACACGAC
>DASRHY010000274.1:0-6683 GCA_035650275.1 Kribbellaceae bacterium
CGGTGCCATCGGCCCGCACGATCACCTCTTGGATCATGCGACCGGCCGACAAGCTCAACGAGGACCACAAGACGGCCCTCAAGGACGCCCGCTCCCGCTGCCCGGACATCGCCACCATCGCCGACCTCGCCCACGGTTTTACCGACCTGGTCCGGCAACGGCAAGGGGCACACCTTGAACTGTGGATCGATCAGGCGTCCGCTGGCCCGATACCAGAGATTTGTAGCTTCGCTGGCGGACTACGCAAGGACCTCGACGCCGTCAGGGCCGGCCTCACCCTCAGCTGGAGCTCGGGAGCGGTCGAGGGCACCGTGAACAGAATCAAAATGATCAAGAGGCAGATGTTCGGTTGAGCCAACTTCGACCTGCTCCGCATTCTCTGAACTATTGAGATCTATCTATTGAATGGTTGGCGTTGGCCGTTGCTTCGGCAGTCCCAGTTCGACGGTCTGGCCGCTGGGCCTTCGTCGGTCGATCTGTGCGAGTTTGTCGTTGGCGCCGGCCAGGCTGATTTGGAGGCCTTCGACCTCGCCGAGCCAACCCTCTCGTTCGGCCTCGGTGATGCGGGCTTGGAGGTTGTCGCGGATCTCGACGATGCGGTCGCGTTGGGCGGGGTCTGGCCAGTGCATCGAGCAGCGTAGGCAGGCGTGTTCGTGGATGCATGGGGTGGAGTAGGCGCGGCCGCACAGGCCGGTGGAGACCTTGCGGCGTTCCCAGTGGCCGAGGAACTGGTCCCATTCGGCGTCGGTGGGGACGCGGTATTCCTCGCCGGGGCGTTGGCTTCGCCGACGTGCCAGGAACGCCAGGTGTGCCTGGATCGCCTCGTCGGGGTAGACGGCCTTGTATCCGAGCGTGACGTTGATGTCGTGGTGGCCGACGATGACTTGGGCGATGTGTGGCGGCAGCCCGTTCATGATGGCGTCGGTGATGAACATGCGGCGGAAGTCGTGGGGTGTGTAGGTGAGCGGCCTGCCGGTGGGGTCGACCAGGCCGGTGTCGGCCAGCGCGGCGTGGAGCATCTTGCGGATGGTGCCGTGGCTGATCGCGCGGTGTTCTGGGCCGAAGCGGCGTTGGAACAGCAGCGGCGCGGGCGGCCGCCAGAGGCATTCGTGCCAGTCGTAGGCCGGCACGAGGGTGACGGTCCCGGTGGGCAGCCGGATGCGTTGGATGATGGCTGACAGGACGTCGGCGAGTTCGGGGCTGACGACCAGCAGCCGCTCGGCGTCGGTCTTGGACGGTGCGATCTGTAGGAGGGGGACGATCTCGCCGGTGGTCGGCAGCCGGTACTGGACCAGGCTGTGGTGGCTGATCTCCAGCATTTCCTCGATGCGGACGCCGGTCAGGCGCAGCACCTGCACGGTGGCCCAGGCCCAGAACGCGTAGTCCTCCTCGGTGCTTAGGTCACGCCGTTGGCCGGTCGTTGGGTCCACGGCCCAGATCCGAGTCGACGTCGTGGCGGATGCGGGCCGGGTCAGTGTCTGCCCGCCGGCGGTGAAGCTGGCACCCGGCTCGGTTGCCGCCGCAGCGCGGAGCCGTTCCTCGGCGGCCGTGCGGCGCCGTTCGACGGCGCGGACAAGTACGGGTAGGACTGGGAGCCGCTCGCGGGTGCGGGCGTCCATCCGTGCCTTGTGTTGGCGTTTGGCCTTTCGCCGCCCGAGGTCGTCGGCACCGACGGGGCAGGGGGTGACCCACCAGGCCCACCGGGCCGGGTCCTCGATCGCCCATTGCGAGAGGTCCAGGTAGAAGGCGCGGACCTTGGCCAGGCACTCGCGGTGGCTGATGCGCAAGCCCGGCTCGTGGCCGCCGGTGGATGCCTTGGCCAGTGGCTTGGTCAGTACTCGCTGCCGCCAGCCGGCGGCGACCTCAGGTGCCAGCCGCAGCGAGTCGATTCCGGGGTGGTGCAGTTCGAGGTCTTTCCAGAAGCGGCAGGCCAGGTAGTAGGACAGGTCGCGCAGACTGTTGTAGTCCAGCCCGGGCTGACGTTCGCGCAGGTAGTCCACGAGCAGGTCGCGGACCGGCCGGCAGGCGAGGTCGTAGCGGTCGACCAGCTCGTCCGGGGTTCGCTGTCCGGCCGTGCGCAGCTGCCGCCAGCGTGCTGGGGCGTCGGCCCCCAGGGCTCCCAGCTCTCGAAACGTCGAGTAGAACGCGGGCAGATCACGCGGCCACGCCGCCATCGTCGCGGTTTCGACATCGGCCAGTTCGAGGACGTCGCCGACGGTGATATCCGCGACCGTGCCGCCCTTGGCTGCAACGATGACGGCGACCCGGCCGGCCGTGAGTCGGGCTGTCGACGGCGAACTGCCGCTGCGGCTGTGCGCCTGCAGGCGGGCGAAGCCCGGCCGGTCCCGGCCCAGCGCGACAGTTGCGGCGAGGTCGGCCTTGTGCCCGGGCACGGCCACCAGCCAGCTCAACGACGGGCGCAGGACGTCGGCGCCGATCAGGACCGTCAACGCGCCCGACAGTTCCGAAGGCAGCCATGCCGAGCGAAAGCCGCGCTCGGCGAGCCAACGCAGCGGCACGCGGCGCCACTGCGCGGCCGCCGTTTCGGCGCCGCCGGCCAGCCACCGCTGCTGCCACGTCGCGCCGGGCTGGCCCTGCAGCCAGTCCAGCAGCCGGGTCAGTCCCCGCAGCCGCTTGCGTTGCGTCTGCGCGTTGGCCAGGACGAACGGTGCCGCGGTCGCCAGCCGCCACACCTCTTCGCGCCCGAGCCGGGTCGTTGGCCAGTCGGCATCGACGGGACGGGCCGGATACCGGTCGCGTGCGATCTGCCGCGCCGGGCGTGACCGTGCCCGTTGCGCGGTCGCCGACACGACCGTCGTCGATGCCGTCACGCCGACGCGCCGAACAACACGTCGAGGGTCTCGGGCCGGTACCCGGCCGCCGGGGCCGGTGTGGTGCGGGCGGTCGCTTGCCGGGCCTGTTCGGCGTGATGGGCCACCACGCGACGGATCACGTCCTCCTTGCGGGGCGTGAGGTAGAGCTGCGTCGTGGTCAATTGGGCGTGACCGAGGACGAGTTGCACGTCGGTGAGTGGCAGGCTCGCATCCTCGGCCATCCGATAGGCGGCGGTGTGCCGCAGCGCGTGCAACGTGACGGCCGTGCCGGCCCGGGCGTTGACCCGCTCGAACATCCGATGCGCCGCGTGGTAGGTCAGCGGCCGGCATGGGGACCGCAGCGTCCACCACAATGGCAGCCGCCGACCCTTCGGGACGGTCCCGTCCATCTCGATCTGGTAGAGCCGCAGCCACACGAACGCGTCGCTCGAGGCCGGCAACTCCTGGACTTCGCGGCTGCCCTTACGAACTACCGCGATCAGCTGCCTTCCCGGATCGACGCCGCCCTGGGTGGCCGACAGCAACTCGCTCGCCCGCGCCCCGGTAGACGCATAGAACGCGACCAGCGCCCGGTCGCGGTGTGACGGCAGCCGCGCGAAGATCTCGTTGAACTCGTCATCGGGCACGCTGCGCGGCACCCGCACCGGAACCCTCGGTCGGTACAGACCGATTCGCTCATTACGCGGCGGGTCCATCGGGTTGCGATGGGCATGTGCCCGGCGACCGCGTCGGGACCGGTCCAGCGGGAACGGGTTGACGATCGGCCCGGTACCCAGATCGCAGTGGAAGTCGTAGAAGCTACGCAGCACCGTCTCGCTATGCGCACGCACCGACGCCGAGAACGGCGCCCCTCCCGACACCCACAACCCGGCAGCACCGCCGTCACAACGGCGCCAGTGCCCACGAGATGCACGGCCAGCGACCTGAAGCCACCGGCAGAAGTCCCGTGCGTCCACCCGGCCCGCCCGGTCCCACCTGACCTCGACCGCCCACAGAAACCTGAACCAGCGCAACAGATCCATGCCGTATGACCGGGCCGTCGCCGGCGAACGACCCGCCGCCTGAAGATCACGCAAGTACTCGCCGACCGGCACGACAACAGCACCATCACCATCGACAAGCTGGAATGGCTCCCACACGTCGTCCACGGAGAGCAGCCCGCCGACCAACGGCACCGTCAACCTCGCCAGATCCCTCGCCACCTCCTGCACGGCAGCCCCAACGACAGAGCCGCCTACATGGTTACTGACCTGGGAAAACGGCGATCTCAGTTCAGTCAACAGGTAAACGGATCCTGCTCACCGCATGAACGACAACCATCGATCAACAAATGTGTGCCAGAGCCAAATTCCGGCCGTCGTT
The DNA here is from genome assembly GCA_035650275.1 of Kribbellaceae bacterium. Classification (GTDB taxonomy): domain Bacteria; phylum Actinomycetota; class Actinomycetes; order Propionibacteriales; family Kribbellaceae; genus DASRHY01. The sequence continues at coordinate 4,197 of DASRHY010000274.1, forward strand.
GACACCGGCGAAGGCGGAAGGCAGCCCGCCGTTGGCGGCGCAAGAACGCGCATGACGGGTCGGCTAGCCTGGAGAAGGGACCAACAGCAACGCGGACACAGCGCTCTGGCCACTCGCCACTTGCTTCTGGGCGCACACCTACAGGTAAACTCCGGTGCCGCCGAGTGACTCCGGGCCTCCCCACGATCCGTCGAGCCACCAATGGAGCAGGTCGCCTCCCTCGCCACGAGCGAACACGTCGATCCGGCCTTCGCTCCAGCTCACGGCCGCCGGCGTGCCAGCGACACGCACACCGCTCGGCGGTGCCAGCTCGTACGGGTGCCATCCGTTGCCGTCGAAGAACTTGTGAACGATGTTGGCGCCGGTGCTGTTGCACGACTGCACCCAGGCGTCCAGCCGGTTGACACCCCACGTCGACGCCGAAGGCGCACCCACGATGCAGCCACCAAGGGCCTCCCATGCGTGCCAGCCGTCGCTGGCGTACCAGCCATGCAGCAGATCACCGCTGCCGCCGCGCGCGAAGAAGTCCAGGCGGTTGGCGCCCCAGCTCACAACCGCCGGCGACGAGTCCATGGCCTGGGTAGCCGGAATGAGTTCCCACGGCTGCCACGGACCGCCCGGTGGCAGCCACTTGTGCACCAGGTTGGTACCGTTGATCACGTCGCAGCCGCGCACCAGTACATCGAGCCGGCCCGTCTCCCAGCTGGTTGCGGTCGGTGCACCGAGAACGCAGCCGCCGAACGACTCCCACCCGTGCCAGACGCCATCTGCGAGCCAGGCGTGGATCAGATCGCTGGCCTGCCCACGGGCGAACACTTCGATCCGTCCTACACCCCAGCTGACGACCGCCGGTTCCGACGTCATGAGCTGCGCGGCGGGCAAGGCGATTACCTCCCACGGCTGCCAGGTGTCCTGGAACCACCGATGGCCGAGGTTCGACCCGTTGACCGGCGCGGGCATGCGTGTCCACACATCCAGACGGCTGTGTGACCAGCTGGACGCGAAGCCGCCCCCTTTGCCGATCGTACCTATGCCGGCAGCGACGCCCGGCGGCATCATCCAGCCGAGGTAGGGGTAACCGCCTGCGTTGCGGTCGGCGATGGCGAACCGGTGAATGACCGACGTCGTGCGCTCGTAGCTGGAGATGACCGAACCACCGCCTTCCGAGATGGCCACGTGGCCGTCAGCGTTGGTTGCGGTTGCACCCCAGAACACCAGCGCGCCGATCGGCGGGGTGGTGTCGGTGTGCCGACCGGTCGAATGGCCGTTCCAGTACTCCACGGGGTTGCCGTAGCCGGTACCGATCTCGACGCCGGTGCTCAGGTAGGCGTCGCGCACGAAGGGCAGGCATCTCAGGTAGTAGTCCATCTGGCCGATCCTGGCGGCGGCCCACGCCACCGCATTGTCGGCCGAGTTGGCGAACGCCGCGGACGGCACCGCCACCAGGCCCGCTATGCTCAGCCCGAACGCTGCGGATAGTGCGCCGAGACGATTCTTTACGCGCGTAGGCATCGGAATCTTAAGCTCCTTCTATCCTATTTGCTCTTATCGTTCCAGCTCGAAGATCGACTAGCTAGGCCGGACGACGGGGTGCGAGTTTGTTGTGGCCCTTTCTACGCCTGGATGCTGCGGATCTGTTCACGCGGGCGCAGCGACCTGACCGTCCATTACGAGAGCGGTCGTGGTGGACTGGGTGGCGGCCATCAGACCTCCCCGGCCCTCTGTGGAACCGCGCGCATCAACAGAGGACTCCACCCGGCCGCGCTCATGACCCAGCGTGATGTGAGCCCGTCGTACTCCTGTCGGGTCGGTGTCGAGCCATCCGGAGGTTGGCTGCCAGCCAGCCGTCTACTTCCCCGCAGTCGTGGTATCTGCCCGCGAGCGTGACCACGCCCACGTCGGTGTGCTCGACGAATGTCACGAGGGCGTCGGTTATCTGGTACTCGCCGGTCTCATGGTTGGCTGTCAGGCCTGCTAGGTGCACCGCGAACTTCGGGGGCAGGAGCATCCGCCCAACGCTGACCCGGTATCTGCCGCGTGGGAGGGTGCCCGGCTTGTCCCGTAGTCCGGCGAGCACGCGACCACGTGCCCGCCTGGCGGTCAGGAGCACACCGTACCGTCGGGCGCGCCTGCCCGGCATGATGGCGGCGCCCACTGTCGCCTCGGTCCCGGACTGCTGCTGCGATGCGAGCATGCCTGCCAGGTCGGATCCGCCGTCGAACCTCAGCATCAGGTCGTCGGCGTTGAGGAGGAAGAAGTAGTCATTATTGATGAATGGCTGTGCGAGCAGGACCGGGATCGCGGTGCCGTACCGCCCGTCGGTCGGTTGCTCGATGAAGGTCAGTCGCGGAAGCACCTCTTGAAGAACATCCTGGTCGAAGTAGCGGACTACCTGCTCGCCAGGCAGGCCTGGAGGTATGACGATTGCGATGTCGCTGGCGCCGGCGTTCACGCACTCGTCGACGAGATAGTGGATGACCGGTCTGT
>DASRHY010000275.1:0-20153 GCA_035650275.1 Kribbellaceae bacterium
CCCGGGATGCAGACTGCACCACCGGCTGAAGACCCACGGCGGCTGGACCTGCCACCGCCTGCCCGACGGCGCGTTCGAATGGACCAGCCCACACCGCCACCGCTACCGCGTCGACCACACCGGCACCCACCCCCTCGACCACGGCACTGAGGACGGCGCTGAGGACACCGACGCCAACGCAGGCGAAGACACCGGCGAGGACACCGACGCCGCCTGACGCGCCGAGTCGTGGTCCCCGGACCACAACGCTGCCTCGACAGCGCGCCGGCGGTCCGTGCAGGTGCGCGAACAAGCCGATCCCTCCACCCAGCGCCGACCCAGCACCGGCAACGCCCTGCCGCCGCGTCGTATCGGCCGCGCTGCGCCCCGCCCCGTCGTGCCGGCCTGCTGCACCCATCGCGTCGTACCGGCGGCGCTGGGCCGATCGCGTCGTGCCGGCCGCGTCCTACGGGCCGAAGTCGTCGCGCAGGCGATCGGGCCGTCATGCGGGCGGCCGTTGGACTCGTGGCGCGCGGCGGCGCACGCCGTGCTGGTCGGACGAGCCGGTGAGGATCGGCGTGGTCGCCGGGGGATAGGGTCGAACTGCCATGTCACCGCGCCGGAAGCCGTCGAAGCACACCCGTGCGGTGGGCGATCGTCCGCTGCTGGCCGGGAGCCAGCGGGTGGAGACGAAGGCCGACGGGGACTGGGTGGTGCGGCGGGTCTCCGGCTCCGCTTCAGCCAAGGCGTACCGGTGTCCGGGCTGCGACCAGCTGATTCCGCCGGTGACCCCCCACGTGGTGGTGTGGCCGCAGGATCCGAGCCTGCTGGCCGCGCTGGCCGGCGACGTGTCCCTGGACGAGCGCAGGCACTGGCACACCGGCTGCTGGCAACGCCGCCACTGAGACCGAGGAACGGAACCAAGCATGGAGCTCGCGACGACGATGTACGGCGACCACGGTTCGCCGGTGGTGGTGCTGCACGGGTTGTTCGGCTCCGGGCGCAACTGGATGACGGCTGCTCGCCGGCTGTCGGACGGCCACCGGGTGGTGACGGTCGACCTGCGCAACCACGGGTCGTCGCCGTGGACGGACTCGATGAGCTACCCGGAGATGGCCGCTGACGTGCACGAGGCGATCGGCGCGCTCGGGCTCGGGCCGGTCGCGCTGGTCGGCCACTCGATGGGCGGCAAGACCGCGATGCTGACCGCGCTGCAGCACCCCGAGGTGGTCGATCGGCTCGTGGTGGTCGACGTCGCGCCGGTCGAGTACCCACCGGCGTTCCTGGAGTACGCGAAGGCGATGCGGGCCGCACGGCTCGATGGCGTACGGCGCCGGGCCGAGGTGGAGGAGCAGCTGATGGAGGCGGTACCCGAACCGGGCACCCGCGCATTCCTGCTGCAGAACCTCGTCCTCGACGACGCGGGCGCCCGCTGGCGGCCGAACCTGCAGGCGATCGAGTCCGCGCTGCCGGCGATCTCGGGCTGGCCGGACGGCGTCACCGCGTCGTACCAGGGCCCGACGCTGTTCGTGTTCGGCGGTAAGTCCCGCTACGTGACACCCGAGCAGCACGCCACCATCGCGCAGCTGTTCCCGGCCGCACGGCTTACCGAGATCCCCGAGGCCGGCCACTGGGTGCACGCCGAGCGGCTCGACGACTTCCTCGCGGCGGTGACGCCGTTTGTAGACGAGGGCGACAAAGGCTAGGACGCGTCGGCCCGGCGGACCCAGACCTCGCGGATGATCAGCAGTACCGCCGCCGCCGTCGGGATCGCCAGCAGTGCACCGACCACGCCGAGCAGCGCACCGCCGAGCAGCGCGGCGATGACGGTGACGGCGCCTGGGATGTCGACCGCGCGACGCATGACCCGCGGGTAGATCACGTAGTTCTCGATCTGCTGGTAGACGATGCCGTAGATCACGCACGCGATGCCGATCCACAAGCTGTCCGCGAACCCGACCAGCGAGATGATCGCGACCCCGATCAGCCCACCGACCATCGGGATGAACGCGGTGAACATCACCACGATCGCCAGCGCCACGGCGTAGTCCCGTAGCCCGATGATCTCCAGGAAGATGAAGCACGAGATGCCGGCCGTGATCGCCACCATGAACTGCCCGCTGACGTAGTTGCCCACGCCGCGCAGGATCTCGTCGCCCAGCCGGGATACCCGCGGTCGCCGCGACGCGGGGACCAGGCTGTACGCCGCGCGCTTGGTACCGGGCAGCGAGGCCAGGAAGTACAGCGTCAGGATCAGCACCGTGAACGCCGAGAACAGCGCGTTCGCGACCACCCTGGTGGCGCCGAGGATGCCACCGAACGCCTGCTTGCCGAAGTCCGGGTTGGTGATGAAGTCCTGGGCCTTCTGGATGAAGTCGTACCGTTCGTCGAGGTCGCGCAGTGTCCTGGACCGGGTCAGCAGGTCGAGCCAGTCGGGTGCGTTCCGGATCAGCGCGTTCACCTGGTCGGTGACCACCGGCACGATCGCGACGCCGACACCGGCGAACGCCGTCAAGACCAGCAGGAAGACCATCGCGACGGCGAACCCGCGCCGGACCCCGCGGCGCATGAACCACTCGACCAGCGGGTTCAAGCCGACTGCGAGGAACAGCGACACCACGAGCAGCACCAGCACCGACTGGGCCTTGCCCATCGCCTGCACCAGTCCGTACGCGAGCAGCGCGCCGAGAGCGGCCAGGAAACCGAAGCGGAACGGATGCCCGCGGTGCATCGGCGGACCCGGCTGGCCGAGCCCCTCGTCCCGTTCGTGGTCGTGGATCAGCAGGTCGTCGAGCACCGCGTCGGTCCGGTCCCGGTCGTGCTGTGCGTCGCGCGACGCCGACGCGGCCGCCTGCGCCGACCCGGTCGCGTTCGCCGCGGACTCGGATGCTTCCTGCGTGGACTCGGCCGCCTCCTGCTCTGCGTCGCCGGAATCGGTTCGTGTCACCGCTTGGCCTTCACCTGGGTGCTCTCAGCGTCGGCCTCCGCGGACGAGGCGGTCGCGGACGAGTTGGTCTCGGAGTCCAGCTGGGCGGCCTGCCGGGCGATATTGGTGGCGATCTCGTTCAGCCCGGAGATCTGCGACAGGATGCCGTCGCGGCGCTTGGCCAGCCGCTCGGTCTCGCGGGCGGTGGCGATCCGGGCGCGCTCGGCCTCACCAGCGGCGTTGGCGACCTCGGAGTCGGCCCGGGTACGCGCCGCCGTCAGTATCTGCTCGGCCTCCCGGCGGGCCCGGGTCAGCGTCCGCTCGGCCGACTCCTCGGCCTCCTGCCGGATCCGCTTCGCCTGCTCGTGCGCGTCCGCAACCCCCTTCTCCGACTCCTCGGCGTGCTCCTTGAGCTGCGCGGTGAGCCGCTCGGTCTCGGTGGCGATCGTCGAGTGCTTGTCGGCGAGCTCCTTGGCCTGCTGCTCGCGCTCGTCGGCCAGCCGGGCCCGTAGCGCGGCCGACTCGCGCTGGATCGCGGTACGGATCTTCTCCGCCTCGTGCAGCGCGCCGTTCTTCAGCGTCGCCGCCTGCTGCTCGGAGGTGAGCCGGAGCTGCTCGGCCTGCCGCCGCGCGGTGGCCAGGATGCCGTCCGCCTCCTGGGTCGCGATCCGCTTGATCTCCGCGGCGTCGCCCTCGGCGGTACGGCGCAGCGACTCCGCCTCGGTGAGCGCCACCGTCCGGACGTCGGCAGCCTCCTTGTCGGCCGTGGCGCGGATCTCGCTGGCTTCCTTGGCCGAGGCGGCCAGCAGGTCGTCGCCCTCCCGGCGGGCGTCCTCCAGTGCCTCGCCGGCCTGGTCCTGGGCCAGCCGAAGGATCTGCGAGGCCCGGTCACCGAGACCCGCGTACGACGGGGTGGCCAGGTCCTCGAGCTGGCGTTTGGCCTCGTCCAGCTGGCGCATCAGCGGCGCCGAGCCGTCCTGAAGCTCGTCGATCCTGGACAGCGCGTCGGACAGTTGTTGCTCGAGCGAGCGCACGTACTCGTCGACCGCTTCACGGTCGTATCCCCGGCGACTGGACGGGAACCCGCCGGCAGCCGTCGCCGTACGGTCGAAGAACGGAAGGCTCGTCTCTTCCGGCATCGCGGTCCCCTTCGCGCTGGCCACCTGGTGCTTGGACAAACACACCCTAAGGGGTCGTCCGGCTACCGCAGTCAGTGCGCGGGGTTTCGATATCAACTATTGGTTGCGGAACCTGTTGATCTGGTTCAGGTGCCGCTCGCGCAATCCACCGTCGCGGACGCCGAGGCCCTCCTCCGGCGCCAGCGCGAGCACGCCGACTTTGCCCTGGTGCAGGTTGCGATGCACGTCGTACGCCGCCTGGCCGGTGTCGGCGAGCGGGTAGCTCCGGCTCAGCGTCGGATGCACCATGCCCCTGGCGATCAGCCGGTTCGCCTCCCACGCCTCGCGGTAGTTCGCGAAGTGCGATCCGATGATCCGCTTCAGGTTCATCCACAGGTAGCGGTTGTCGTAGGAGTGCATGAATCCCGACGTCGACGCGCAGGTGACGATCGTGCCGCCGCGGCGCGCGACGTACACCGACGCGCCGAACGTCTCCCGGCCGGGGTGCTCGAACACGATGTCCGGGTCGTCGCCGCCGGTGAGCTCGCGGATCCGGGCCCCGAACCGCTTCCACTCCTTCGGGTCCTGGGTGTTCTCGTCGGACCAGAATGAGTAACCCTCGGCGTTCCGGTCGATGATCAGCTCCGCACCCATCGCCCGACAGATCTCCGCCTTCGCCGGTGACGAGACCACGCAGACCGGGATCGCGCCGCCGTTCAGCGCGAACTGGGTCGCGTACGAGCCGAGGCCTCCGGACGCGCCCCAGATCAGCACCACGTCACCCTGCTTCATGTTCGCGCCGTTGCCGGAGACCAGCTGCCGGTAGGCCGTGGAGTTCACCAGGCCCGGGCTCGCCGCCTCCTCCCAGGTCAGGTGCGCGGGCTTGGGCATCAGCTGGTTCGACTTGACCAGCGCCAGCTCGGCCAGACCACCGAAGTTCGTCTCGAACCCCCAGATCCGCTGCTCGGAGTCGAGCATCGTGTCGTTGTGCCCGTCCGGCGACTCCAGCTCGACGGACAGGCAGTGCGCGACCACTTCGTCGCCCGGAGTCCAGGCGTTCACCCCTGGGCCGGTGCGTAGCACGACGCCGGCCAGGTCGGAGCCGACCACGTGGTACGGCAGGTCGTGCCGGGCGGCCAGCGGCGAGAGCTTCCCGTACCGCTTCAGGAACGCGAACGTCGACACCGGCTCGAAGATCGAGGTCCAGACGGTGTTGTAGTTGATCGCGCTCGCCATCACCGCGACCAGCGCCTCGCCCGGGCCGAGCTCGGGCGTCGGCACCTCGTCCAGGTGCAGGCTCTTGCGCGGGTCCTTGTCGCGTGACTCCAGCCCGTCGAACATCCCGGTCTCGTCGGCTCGCACGGTGATCCCGCGGTAGGACTCCGGTACGGCGAGCCGGCCGAACTCCTCGGCGGGAGTGTCGCCGGCCAGGATGGCGTCGAGGATGTTCTTCACGTCGTTCCTCCAAAGGAACCGAGCGGAGCTGTCCAGACACCGGTGTCTGCTGCCGTGTGGGCGGAAATCTACCCGCCGGTACGGCGCGCCCGCAGCGATCTGTGACGAACTTCGCAGGCGTACGGCGGTGAGCCCACCGTGCGCACTGGTCTCACCGTACGACGTGCAGCCGGACGACTGTTCCGGTCTCGGTCGACCTGACCTGGACCAGGTCGCAGAGCTGGTTCGCCAGCCACAGCCCGCGGCCGCCCTCGGCGGTCGGCGAGGGCAGCGAGCGGCCCACCATCAGCTCGTCGATGTGGCCCGAGTCGGCGACCTCGCAGATCAGTGTGCGGTCCTCCGTCCAGACCGCGAGCGTCCCACCGCCGCCGAACCGGATGCTGTTCTTGCAGATCTCGTGGGTGGCGAGCACGGCGTCGTCGGCGCGGTCCTTGTCCAGCCCGTGGCCGGTGGCCAGGCGCCACACCCGTTCCCGGATCCCGCCGAGCTCGGGCAGCGTGACCGGCCAGCGCTCGACCTGCTCGGGCGCCGGCGGGGGTGCGGAGCGGAACGTGCTGCTGGCCACCTCGGCCGGCGCGAACTCCGCACTGTGCCGCGGGGCACCGTTCACCAGCACCGGATGGGTCTTGTCCAGGCAGCCGAGCAGCTCGGGCGGTGTCGAGCGGGCGTCGTACGGGCAGCGCAGCCGGAAGTCCGCGGCATGCTCGAAGGCGAGGTTGAGCAGTGCCTCGTTCAGCACGTCCTCCGCGAGCTGTGCCTCGGACCGGATCGGTTCGAGCATCCCCACCGCGCGCACCGGGCGGCCCGCCGCTGAGTACCGGCCGAGCAGCTCACGCCACAGCGGGATCATCCGCGCCGGGTTCCGGCCGGTGTCGGTGACATCGATCCAGTCGACCTGCTCGACGCCCTCGCCGATCTGGGCACGCAGTCGCTCGATCGTCTCCGCGGAGCACGCGACCACGACGACCTCGCGGGCGTCGACACCCGCCCGGACGAAGTCCGCGGTACCGCGGACGAAAGCCCGGTCGTCGTCGTAGACGTACGCCTCATGAGTGAAGCCCAGGGACGGCGCCGGCGAGCGCTGCGCACTATCGGTCGCCACGGTTCCAGAATAGGACGGACACGCGCTGTCGGCGCCCATGCGACTGCCCGTCAGCGGGCGGTGACAGCCGGTTCCACCAGCTCGACCAGAACCCCGCCCGCGGACTTCGGGTGGATGAAGTTCACCCGCGATCCGGCGGTGCCTCGCCGGGGCTCGTCGTACAGCAGCCGCAGCCCTCGCTCGCGCAACGTCGCGCAGACCGCGTCGATGTCGCGGACCCGGTACGCGAGCTGCTGGATGCCCTCGCCCCTGGTGGCGATGAAGCGGCCGATCGGGGAGTCCGGCGTCAGCGGCGCGAGCAGCTGTATCGACGACCCGGACTCGCCGACGGAGAGCATCGCCTCCCGCACCCCCTGATCCTCGTTGACCTCTTCGTGCGCGATGGTCATGCCGAAGTTCTCGGCGTAGTACGTGACCGCGGCGTCGAAGTCGCTGACCGCGATCCCGACGTGGTCGATGGCCTCGAACAGCTCGCTGGACATGCCGTCAGCGTGACGCACCGGGCCGGTCGGCGCCAACGACTGTGACGCGTTCGACAGGCCCTCGTCGGGCGCGCGGCGTTATCGTGACAGCATGGCTGACTCGCGTGCATCAACTGTCATCGTCGCCGGCGCACGGACGCCGATCGGCCGCCTGCTGGGCGGTCTCAAGCCCTTCTCCGGAGCCGATCTGGGTGGCTTCGCGATCAAGGGCGCGCTGGAGAAGGCGGGTGTGTCCGCGGACCAGGTGCAGTACGTGATCATGGGCCAGGTGCTGCAGGCCGGCGGCGGGCAGATCACTGCCCGCCAGGCCGCCACCAAGGCCGGTGTCCCGATGTCGGTGCCGGCGATCACGATCAACAAGGTCTGCCTGTCGGGCGTCAACGCGATCGCGCTCGCCGACCAGCTGATCCGGGCCGGTGAGTACGACGTGGTCGTTGCCGGCGGCATGGAGTCGATGACGAACGCGCCGCACCTGCTGCCGAAGTCGCGCGAGGGCTTCAAGTACGGCGACGTGACGCTGGTCGACTCGATGTCGTACGACGGGCTGTGGGACGCGTTCACCGACCAGGCGATGGGTGCGCTGACCGAGACCGCCAACACCGACGGGCTGAAGCTGACCCGCGAGGAGCAGGACCAGTTCAGCGCCCGGTCGCACCAGCTGGCCGCGGAGGCCTGGAAGAACGGCGTCTTCGCCGACGAGGTGGTCCCGGTCGAGGTGCCGCAGCGCCGCGGCGACGCGCTCGTGGTGGACACCGACGAGGGCGTCCGCGGCGACACCAGCGTGGAGACGCTGGCCAAGCTCAGACCCGCGTTCGACAAGGAGGGCACGATCACCGCCGGCTCCGCCTCGCAGATCTCCGACGGCGGGTGCGCGGTAGTAGTGATGAGCAAGACGAAGGCGGAGGAGCTCGGGCTGAGCTGGCTGGCCGAGATCGGCGCGCACGGCAGCGTGGCCGGCCCGGACTCGACCCTGCAGAGCCAGCCCGCGAACGCGATCGTCAAGGCCTGCGAGAAGGAAGGCATCTCGCCCGCCGACCTCGAGCTGGTCGAGATCAACGAGGCGTTCGCCGCGGTGGGCATCGCCAGTGCCCGCGAGCTGAACATCGACCTCGACAAGGTGAACGTGAACGGCGGCGCGATCGCGCTCGGCCACCCGATCGGCATGTCCGGCGCGCGGATCGTGCTGCACCTGGCGCTGGAGCTGCAGCGCCGCGGCGGCGGTACCGGCGCGGCCGCGCTGTGCGGCGGTGGCGGCCAGGGCGACGCGCTGATCGTGAAGGTCCCGACCGCCTGATGGGAGGACGCCGTACGGCGTCGGTCGGCGAGCTCGTCGAGCGCGCCCGGGACGGCGACGCACGCGCGGTGGCGCGGCTGATCTCGCTGGTCGAGGACGAGTCGCCGCTGCTGCGCGAGGTGATGGCGGCGCTGGCACCGCATGCCGGCAACGCGCACATCGTCGGCATCACCGGTTCGCCCGGTGTCGGCAAGTCCACCTCCACCTCGGCGCTGGTCTCGGCGTACCGGAAAACCGGGCAGCGGGTCGGCGTGCTGGCGGTCGACCCGTCGTCACCGTTCTCCGGCGGTGCGCTGCTCGGCGACCGGGTGCGGATGCAGGACCACGCGACCGATGCCGGGGTGTTCATCCGGTCGATGGCGTCCCGGGGTCACCTGGGCGGGCTGGCCTGGTCGACGCCGCAGGCGCTGCGGGTGCTGGACGCGGCCGGGTTCGACACCATCCTGGTCGAGACCGTCGGGGTCGGGCAGTCCGAGGTGGAGGTCGCCGGGATGGCCGACACCACGCTGGTCCTGCTCGCGCCCGGGATGGGCGACGGGATCCAGGCGGCGAAGGCCGGCATCCTCGAGGTCGGCGACATCTACGTGGTGAACAAGGCCGACCGGGACGGCGCCAACACCGTGACCCGCGACCTGCGCGCCATGCTCGCGCTGGCCGACCACACGGAGGGGGACTGGCTGCCGCCGATCCTGAAGACGGTCGCGAGCCGGAACGAGGGTATGGACGAGCTGGTCGCCAAGATCGACGAGCGACTGGCCTGGATGCGCGGCAACGGCGAGCTGGAGCGCCGCCGCCGGTCCCGGGCCCGGGAGGAGATCGAGGCGATCGCGATGACCGCGTTGCGTGCCCGGTTCGCGCACCTGCACGGCGACGCCCGGCTGGACGTGCTGGCGGCCAAGGTCGCGGACGGTGACGCGGATCCGTACGCCGCCGCGGACGAACTCATTGCGGCCCTCTAGGGGTCCGAAACGCGTGCCGCCTCGTCCCGTCGGCCCCATCCGTTGCACAATAGGGGAAAGCGGTGTTGGGCCTATGAGTCATACTGTAGTCAAGCGGTGACATTAAGTGACGGTCCGTGATAGAACGTGTCGACCGATTAGGACGACAGAGGAGTGGGAACGTGGCAAAGAAGCTAGTGATCTGGACGGTCATCGCCTTCGCTGCGTTCTATCTGTTCACGCAGCCTGAGAGCGCGGCAAGCGCCGTTCGTGGCGCAGCCGCAGCTATTGGAAGCGCATTCGGAAGCGTTATCACCTTCTTCAGCTCTCTGTTCGCGTGAGCTGCCCATGTTCTGGGTGGGTCTGCGGCGGATTCTCGACCCGAAGGTCGACCGGCACCTGATCCGCTCCGAGGGCGAAGTGATCATCGATGAGGTCCGGCATCACTGGGTGGTTTACGACTTCCCGATGCTCGAGGTCCTGATCGCGTTCCTCCTGCTCGGAGTGATGCTGTTCGGTCCGGTGGACAGCGCACCGGTGATCCTGGTCATCGCCGCCGTACTGCTGCTGCATGCCGGTTGGAAGGCGCTAAACGAGCACCGGGACCGGTTCGTGGTCACCAACATGCGTGTCATCCGGATCAAGGGCGTGTTCGCCCAGTCGATCGCCACCACCCCGATCATGCGGATCCTGGACGTCACGGTGCACAAGCCGATCGCCGGGCGGATACTCGGCTACGGCCACTTCGTGTTCGAGTCCGCGGCGCAGGAGCAGGGCTTCCGCGAGATCAGGCACGTGGGCCGTCCGGACGAGCGCGACCTGACCATCCAGACCGTCATCCAGCGGTCCGGCCTGCGCGCCAGCGTCAAGGAGGACGCCGAGGGCGCCGACAACGGCTCCGGCGAGAGCTCCGGCGTGACCGTCACACCGGCGCCGGCCGCGGCGACGATCTACCCGCCGGCCAACAAGGTCATCTTCAACAGCGAGCGGACCAACTGGTCAGACCCGTTCGACGGCTGACCTGGTCTGGTTCCGGTCTAGGTCAGGGTCTCGGCGAGGCGGCGGCGGAAGCGTCGTACCACGTCGTCATCGCCGGCGGCCTGGACCGCTTCGACGCTGCGGCGGCCCCACAGCCACAGGTAGACGTCGTCGGGTTCGCCGAAGATCTCGACGGCCACCTCGCCCTCGGTGCCCTCGGCAACGGTCGGCATCCCGGCCGGCACGGTCACAGTCCAGGACCGGCCGCCGGTGGTGATCCGGACCACCGCGTCGACCGGCTCGTCGGCGTCGTGGTCGTTCCACCAGGGGTCACACAGCATGATCCGGAGCACCTCGTCGACGCCGTCGGTGGCCAGCTGGTCGTCGACCGGCGTCACCACGTCGTGCGCGAGCTCGGCGTCGACCCGGTGCACCGCGGTCTCGTGCGCCATCCGGCGGAACCAGAACCCGCAGGTCTGGTCGTCGGGCCGGAAGGTCCAGGCCGGGTCGAACGGGCTGTGGTCCTCGAGCTCGGCGAGCAGTGCCGCGGTCGCCTCGCCGTACAGCTCGAGCGGGTCGCGACCGGAGACGTCCGGCGGCCACGGGTGGGGCCGGGCGTTGGTCCGGATCGCCTCGACCTTGTGCAGGTAGACCACGGCGAGGTGCTCGACCAGGTCGGCCACGGTCCAGTCCGGGCAGCTCGGGACCAGGGCGTCGGTCCCCGTCCGGGCGACCTCCGCCAGCCGGGCCGAGTCCGCTCTGATGCATTCCAGGAAGTACGCCGCGGGCGGCGTCTGCCTCACCATGCTCGCCATGCTGGCCAGCATGGCAGCGATGGCCGACAGATCGTGAGTAGCCTTGCCGGTCATGGCGAGCAAGAAGGGCGGCGGGAGGCGGTTGCCGTTCGACCCGATCGAGGAGGCGTCCCGGCAGTGGGGCCGGCGCTGGGGCGCGGTGGAGCAGATGCGCGCGGTCACATCGCTGATGCGGGCGCAGCAGATCGTGATCGGCGAGCTGGACGAGCTGCTGCGTCCGCACGGCCTGACCTTCGCCCGTTACGAGGCGCTGGTGCTGCTGACCTTCTCCCGCCGCGGGTCGCTGCCACTGGGGAAGATGGGGGAGCGGCTGCAGGTGCATCCGACCTCGGTCACCTCGATCGTGCGCCGGCTGGCCGCGGCCGGGCTGGTCACCCGGGTCCCGCACCCGGACGACGGCCGCGCGGTGCTGTGCGAGATCACGCCGGCCGGTCGCGAGCTGGTCGAGCGGGCCACCAAGGACCTGGTCGACGCCGACTTCGCCGTACGCGGACTGTCCGAGGACCAGCTGCGAATGCTGTGGTCCGTGCTCGAACCGTTGCGCCGGTCTGCGGGCGACTTCTCCTGACGATGTGTGTTCGCGCCTGCGCTGGCATTTAGTAGGACGTCCTAGTAGTTTGGACGCATGAACGCCGACGAGATCGCTGCCGGACGCGAGCGCTGGCAGCAGCGGTACGACGCCTCGCGCCGCCGCGAGGCGGACTTCACCACGCTGTCCGGGATGGAGGTCGAGCCGGCCTACGGTCCGCCGGACGGCGTCGACGACCCGCGGATGGAGCGGATCGGGTGGCCCGGCGAGTTCCCGTTCACCCGGGGGCTGTACCCGACCGGGTACCGCGGCCGGACCTGGACGATCCGGCAGTTCGCCGGGTTCGGGAACGCCGAGCAGACCAACGAGCGCTACAAGATGATCCTCGGCGCCGGTGGTGGCGGGCTGTCGGTCGCATTCGACATGCCGACGCTGATGGGCCGTGACTCCGACGAGCCGAAATCGCTCGGCGAGGTCGGGCACTGCGGGGTCGCGATCGACTCCGCCGCGGACATGGACATCCTGTTCCGCGACATCCCGCTCACCGACGTCACCACCTCGATGACGATCTCCGGTCCGGCGGTGCCGGCCTTCTGCATGTACCTGGTCGCGGCCGAGCGGCAGGGCGGCGACATCACCAGGCTCAACGGCACGCTGCAGACCGACATCTTCAAGGAGTACATCGCGCAGAAGGAGTGGTTGTTCCCGCCGGAGCCGCACCTGCGCCTGATCGGCGACCTGATGGAGTACTGCGCGGAGAAGATCCCGGCGTACAAGCCGCTCAGCGTGTCCGGATACCACATCCGCGAGGCGGGATCGACGGCCGCGCAGGAGCTGGCGTACACGCTCGCCGACGGGTTCGGGTACGTCGAGCTGGGGCTGTCCCGCGGGCTCGACGTGGACGCGTTCGCGCCCGGGTTGTCGTTCTTCTTCGACAGCCACCTGGACTTCTTCGAGGAGATCGCGAAGTTCCGCGCCGCCCGGCGGATCTGGGCGCGCTGGCTGCGCGACGTGTACGGCGCGAAGACCGACAAGGCGCAGTGGCTGCGGTTCCACACGCAGACCGCCGGTGTCTCGCTGACCGCGCAGCAGCCGTACAACAACGTCGTACGGACCGCCGTCGAGGCGCTCGCCGCCGTGCTCGGCGGGACCAACTCGCTGCACACCAACGCGCTCGACGAGACGCTCGCGCTGCCGACCGAGGAGTCGGCCGAGATCGCGCTGCGCACCCAGCAGGTGCTGATGGAGGAGATCGGCGTCACCAATGTCGCCGACCCGCTCGGCGGTTCCTGGTACGTCGAGGCGCTGACCGACAAGATCGAGGCCGAGGCCGAGGCGATCTTCGCGCGGATCAAGGAGATGAGCTCCGACGGCAGCATGACCGCGGGGATCCTGCGCGGGATCGAGGATGGCTGGTTCATGGCCGAGATCGCCGACGCCGCCTTCGAGTACCAGCAGAAGCTTGAGAAGGGCGAGAAGAAGATCGTCGGCGTCAACACGCTGACCGACACCGTCACCGGCGAGCTGGAGATCCTCCGGGTCAGCCACGAGGTCGAGGTCGAGCAGTGCCGGGTGCTGGCCGAGCGCAAGGCGCACCGCGACGACGAGGCTGTACGACGCACGCTCGGCGTCCTCGTCGATGCGTCCCGGACCGACGCGAACCTGATCGAGCCGATGCTCGACGCGGTGCGCGCGGAGGCCACCATGGGCGAGATCTGCGACGCGCTGCGGGTCGAGTGGGGGGAGTACCGGGAGCCCGCCAGGTTCTGACCTCGGCGTGCTCCGGGCGCGCCCTAGGATCGGGGAGTGCCTCCGCCTGATGGTCGAACGGTGATCGTGTGCGGCTCCGACCGTACGACGCTGCGCGTGGTGTCCGACCTGGTCGACTCGGGCGAGCGCGTGGTGGCGATCGTCAGCCCGGACTCGCCACACCTGGAGCGGATGAGCGAGCTCGGCGCGCACCTGATCGCGGTTCGCGCGCTGACCGAGTCGGTACTGCGCCGGGCCGGCGTGGACGCGGACGCGAGCAACCCGTCCACCGCGCGGGCGCTCGTGCTGATGAACAACACCGACGTCCGCAACGTCCATGCGGCACTGATCGCCCGGGACCTGGACCGGAAGCTCAAGATCGTCGTGCTGATGGTCAACCCGCGGCTCGGCCAGCAGATGCGGTCGCTGCTCGGGGACTGCATGGTGGTGTCGGGGCCGTCGCTGGCTGCGCCGGCGTTCGTGGCCGAGGCGCTGCACGAGGACGAGCTGACCTGGGTCGAGATCGGCGGCCGCCGGGTGGTCGCCGGACCGGCTGACCGGGTCGCCGAACCGCACCTGCTGGTGCTCGCCGACATCACCTCGTCCGCGACGCCGGAGCTGCTGCCGTCGTCCAGCGACGACCCGGCCGGGGACATCGTGCTGGGCAGCCGGTTGCGTCGGCTGCCCCGGCGTCCCCGGGACGTCCGCCGGGCCGGATGGATCGTTGCCCTGCGCAACGTCGTCGACCGCCGGGTGCGGCTGATCGCGGCGATCATGGCGGTGCTGATCGGGTTCGGGACGCTCGTCACGCACTACTACGGCAGCGGCATCGGCTGGGTGGAGGCGCTTTACCTCGCCGCCGGCACGGTGACCACGGCCGGTGTTGAGGACGACTCGTTCGCGGCCGCCCCCGCGTGGGCGAAGCTCGGCGCGGTCGGCGCTCAGCTCGGCGGCATCGTACTGGTCGCACTGCTGACCGCGGTGATCGTCGACTCGCTGATCGGCGCCCGGCTGTCCCAGGTGCTCGGCGGCGTCCGCGGGCGTCCGCGCAACCACGTTGTGGTGTGCGGGCTCGGGACCGTCGGTGCGCGGGTGCTCGAGCTGCTCGCGGACCGCGGCATCGCGGTGGTCGGGATCGACCACAACGAGGACGCGCCCGGGGTGCGGACCGCGCACCGGCTCCGGGTGCCGGTGATCATCGGCGACACCAGCCATGCCGAGGTGCTGAGGTCGGCCGGGATCGAGCGCTGCCGGGCGATGCTCGCGATCACCGACGGCGACATCACCAACCTGGACGCTGCGATGGCGGTCCGCGACCTCAACGCGGAGGCGCGGATCACAATGCGGATGTTCGACGGAGATCTGGCCACCAGGGTCGAGGGCCGGCTCGCGCTCGGCACCAGCAAGTCGGTGTCGATGCTGGTCGGCCCGGCCGTGGTCGCGGCGGTGTCGGGCCGGCGGATGCAGGTGACCGTGTCGGCCGGCCGCCGGGTACTGCTGCTCACCGAGGTGGCCGTCGAGACCGGCGCGGACGCGGTCGGCAGCCGGCTCGGCGACCTGGTCGAGTCCGGCGGCCTGCGGGTGCTGGCGTACCAGCCGCCGAACCAGGAATGGAGCTGGCCCGCCGATGCCGGCATGACGGTCCGCTCGGGGAGCACGATCGCGGTGGCGGCGACCCGCAGCGGGCTGGCCCGCTTCCTGCTGGCCACCCGCGCGCCACGTCCCACCGAGCTGTCGGAGAGGATGGACCCATGAGTCAGTCGAATTTCTCGCGTCCGGGAGCTATCGATCTCTCGTCGCTGAGCGCGACGCCGCCGGGTGCGGCGCCGCAGCAGGGTGGCCAGGCGGGCGGGTCGTATGTGCTGGACGTCACCGAGACCTCGTTCCAGACCGATGTGATCGACCGCTCGCTGCAGGCGCCGGTGGTGGTCGAGTTCTGGTCCGGCCGGTCGCCGGGGTCGCTGCAGCTCGACCGCGTGCTCTCCGCGCTGACCGCCGAGTACGCCGGCAAGTTCCTGCTCGCGCGCGTCGACGTCGACACCAACCCGGGCCTGGCCCAGGCGGTCGGCGTGCAGGCGGTGCCGATGGTGATCGGCGTGCTGCGCGGGCAGGCGGTGCCGCTGTTCCAGGGCACCGTCGACGAGCCCGAGGCCCGGCAGTACCTCGACCAGCTGCTCACCGTCGCGGTCGCGAACGGGATCACCGGCCGGGCCGAGCCGGTCGGCGCGGCGCCGGATCCGGAGGAGGCCGAGGCGGCCGCCGACGCGCGGTACGGGGGTGCCGAGCAGGCGGTGGCCGCCGGCGACCTGGACAGTGCCGTCGCCGCGTACACCGAGCTGCTGTCGCAGGACCCGAACGACACCGTGGCGAAGAAGGGCCTGGCCGGGGTCGAGCTGCTGCGTCGTACTCAGGACCTTCCCGGCGACATACGGGAACGGGCCGCGGCGAACCCCGACGACGTCGGGCTGCAGATCCAGGCCGCGGACCTGGACCTGCTCGGCGAGCACGTCGAGGACGCCTTCAGCCGGCTGATCCGGACCGTGCAGCAGACCGCCGGCGACGACCGGGACGCCGCGCGCAAGCACCTGCTCGAGCTTTTCGACGTGGTCGGCGCCGACGACCCGCGGGTGATCAAGGCGCGCCAGCGGCTGATGGCGGCGTTGTTCTAGCGGCGGCCCTGAGCTGGGCCGGCGCGTTGTCCGTCCGGCCCTCGGCGAACGCCTCGGTGACGTGCTGCAGGGCTGACGTGACCTCGCTCGGGATCACCCAGAACGTGTTGCCGGGGCCGTTCGCGAGCTGCGGCAGCATCTGCAGGTACTGGTAGGCGAGCAGCTTCGGGTCCGGGTCGTTGCGGTGCACCGCGCTGAACACGGTGTCGACCGCGGCGGCCTGGCCCTCGGCGCGCAGGATCGCGGACTGCTTGTCGCCCTCCGCGGCCAGGATGGCGCTCTGCTTCTCGCCCTCCGCGGTAAGGATCTTGGCCTGCTTGATGCCTTCTGCGGTGAGGATCGCGGCGCGCTTCTCCCGGTTGGCGCGCATCTGCTTCTCCATCGACTCCTTCACCGAGGCCGGCGGGTCGATCGCCTTCAGCTCGACCCGGTTCACCCGGATGCCCCACTTGCCGGACGCCTCGTCCAGCACGCCGCGCAGCTGGCTGTTGACGTGCTCGCGCGAGGTCAGCACCATCTCCAGGTCCAGACTGCCGATCACGTTGCGCAGCGTGGTGACGGTGAGCTGCTCGATCGCCTGGATGTAGTTGACGATCTCGTACGCCGCGGCGCGCGGCTGGGTGACCTGGAAGTACAGCACGGTATCGATGTGGACGACCAGGTTGTCCTCGGTGATCACCGACTGCGGTTCGAACGAGACGACCTGCTCGCGCATGTCGATCAGCGGGCGGACCCGGTCGACGAACGGGATCACGATGTTCAGTCCGGGCTCGAGCGTGCGTTGGTAGCGGCCGAGTCGTTCGACGTTCCCGACCCGCGCCTGCGGCACGATCCGCACGGTGCGGAACACGGTGATGATCGCGATCAATGCGATGATCGCGCCGAGGATCATTTCAACTTCCACGGTTCCTCCTGCGGGTAGACCAGGGCGGTCGCCCCTTCGATGGCCAGCACGTCGACGGTCGCGCCCTGTGGGATCACCAACGTCGAGTCGTACGGGCGGGCGGTCCAGTCCTCGCCCTTGAGCCGGACCAGGCCGGACGACCGGGTCACCTCGGTCAGCACGACGGCCTCGCACCCGACCAGGGCGGCGACGTTGTCGCGCACCGGCGGGCCGGGCGTGAGCTGGCGGCGCGCGATCGGGCGCACCACGAGCAGCAGTAGGACCGCACTGACCGCGAAGGCGGCGAACTGGAAGCCGGTGCTGAGGCCGAGCGCGGCGACGGCGGCGGCGACACCGGCGGCGACCGCGAGCAGGACGAGGTCCAGCGTCGCGGTGAGTACCTCGGCCGCGCCGAGCACCAACGCCAGTGTCAACCAGATCAGCCAGGCAGGCACCTCACACCCCTGAGCACTGTCTCCACGGTAATCCGGTTCCGCAAGCACGCCAGCACGATCGGGCAACGGTGGCGGTGCCCGGTGGTGGTGGTGGGCACGTTCCGCAGCCGGAACGAGGCGGTCCGCGACCGCTGGGTGATGTAATCCGGCGGCGCCTGTCGATATCGCTGCGGCCCGATCGTCAGGATGATGTCCTTAGGGCGGTTCTGGCCGCCCGCACCTGATCAACGAGGGAGCGCAGCGATGACGCAGTACATGTTCATGCTGTTCGACGACGAGAAGTGGTTCGACGACCTCGACGAGCAGTCCTGGATCGAGGGGATGAAGCTGCACGCCGACTTCACCGCGGCGGTGGAGGCCGCCGGGGCGAAGATCACGGGCGGCGAGGCCTTGCTGCGGTCCAGCACGGCGACCACGGTCCGCAACCTGCAGGGTGCCGAGCCGCTGGTCACCGACGGACCGTTCATCGAGACCAAGGAGGCGCTCGGCGGTTTCTACGTGGTCGACTGCAAGGACCTGGACCAGGCGCTGGAGCTGGCCAAGAAGTGTCCGTCGACGGTGATCGAGGTCCGGCCGGTGATGGAGACCGGGGAGGGTGCCGGGCCGCCGGCCTGACCGACGGCCCGACCGAACGCCATGGCCGACGCCCGCGAGGTCGCGCGGCTGGTCGACGAGGCGCACCGTGAGCACTGGGCCAGGGTGCTGGCCGCCACGGTGCGCCTCACCCGCGACCTGGACCTGGCCGAGGACTGCACCCAGGACGCGTTCGTCCAGGCGCTGCGGACCTGGCCGGACGGTGCGCCGGAAAAGCCCGCCGCGTGGCTGACCACGGTCGCGCGGCGGTTCGCGCTGGACCGGCTGCGGCGCGAGACCAACCTGCGCCGCAAGCTGCCGATGCTGATCGAGGAGCCGGGCGACGACGACGAGGACCAGCCGGCCGACCCGCTACGACTGGTCTTCACGTGTTGCCACCCGGCGCTGGCTCGGGAGTCCCAGGTCGCGCTGACGCTGCGGCTGATGTGCGGCCTGACCACTCGCGAGGTCGCGGGCGGGTTGCTGATCAGCGAGTCGACCGCCGCGGCCCGGATCACCCGGGCGAAGAAGAAGATCACCGCCGCCCGCATCCCGTACCGGATCCCGTCCGACGCCG
Source organism: Kribbellaceae bacterium (assembly GCA_035650275.1). Lineage (GTDB taxonomy): Bacteria > Actinomycetota > Actinomycetes > Propionibacteriales > Kribbellaceae > DASRHY01. The sequence continues at coordinate 18,523 of DASRHY010000275.1, forward strand.
AGCTGCCGGACCGGCTGGACGCCGTACTGACCGTGGTGCACTTGGTGTACACCGCCGGACATGTTGCCGCGGGCAAGGACCTCACCCGCGCCGACCTGACCGGGCGGGCACTCGAGCTGGCCCGGACCCTGGTCCGGCTGATGCCGCGGGAGCCGGAACCGCAGGCGCTGCTGGGGTTGCTGCTGCTGACCCAGGCGCGGCGGGACGCGCGGGTCAGCGACGACGGTGAGCTGGTGCTGCTCGCCGACCAGAACCGGGCCCGCTGGGACCTCCGGCTCGTGCACGAGGGCCTCGCCCGGGCTACCCAGGCGCTGCAGGCGGCGGGTCCGGACGGGCCGGGCCGGTTCACGCTCCAGGCGGCCATCGCCGGGCTGCACGTCACCGCACCGACCTGGGAGGCGACCGACTGGGCCAAGGTCGTCACCATGTACGACGCGTTGCTCGTGCGCTGGCCCACCCCGATCGTGGCGCTGAACCGCGCCGCCGCACACAGCCTGGTCCCCGGCGCCGACCTGAACCGGGTGCTGTCCGAGCTCGACGAGCTGGGCGGTGAGCCCGCGCTGGCGTCGTACTCCTACCTGCCCGCCACCCGCGCGGACGTGCTGAGCCGGCTCGGCCGCGCAGCGGAGGCCACCGCGGCGTACGACGAGGCGATCGCGCTCACCTCGAACGAGACCGAACGGCGCTTCCTCAACCGCCGCCGTGCTTCACTGCAAGTATGAGCATCTCGCCACAGGACAGGTCGCCGGTTCGGCCGGACCAGGAGCGCACCTGGGCGATGGCCTCACACATCGGCACGCTGGTCTCCGCCTGGATCGCGCTCGGGCTGATCTGCCCGCTGGTGATCTGGCTGCTGTACCGGGAGCGGTCCGACTACATCCGCCGGCATTCGCTCGAGTCGCTGAACTTTCAGATCACGCTGCTGATCTACCTCGCGATCAGCGTCGTGCTGGGCCTCATCACCTTCGGCTTGCTGCTGTTCGTCCTGCTCCCGGCCCTCGGCATCTTCGCGCTGGTGGTGATCGTGATGGCCACGATCGCGGCCGGGAGCGGTCAGGACTACCGCTACCCGCTCACCTTCCGCATGGTGCACTGACGCGGTGCCACCGGCGCCGGGTCAGTACGTCGCCCGGCCGCCGCTGATGTCGTAGACGGCCCCGGTCGAGAAGCTGCACCGGTCCGACGCGAGCCAGGCGACCAGCTCGGCGACTTCCTCGGGCCGGCCGACCCGGCGCATCGGGATCAGCGAGGTGATGTGCGCCAGCACCTCCGGGGAGGTCGCCGCGTTCATCGGTGTGGCGATGACAGCGGGCGCGATCGCGTTCACCAGTACGCCGGTTGTGGCGAGCTCCTTGCCGAGCGACTTGGTCATCGCGATGACGGCGCCCTTCGACGCCGAGTACGCCGCCAGCTTCGGGTTGCCGTCCTTGCCGGCGATGCTGGCGATGTTGACGATCCGGCCCCAGCCGTTCGCCCTCATGCTGGGGACGAAGGCCTTGCAGAGGTGGAAGGTGCCCGCGACGTTGACCGCGAAGGTGGCCTGCCACTCGTCGTCCTCGACCTCCCAAAGTGGTTTGTTCGGTCCGACGATGCCGGCGCTGTTGACCAGGATGTCGACCGGCCCGATCTCG
>DASRHY010000276.1:0-7741 GCA_035650275.1 Kribbellaceae bacterium
CGACGAGCCGTGGCAGCGCAGCATCGCCTGGCCGACCGGGGTACGGCGGACCGACGAGAACTCCGCGCTGATCGCGTACGACGTGCCGTCCGGCCAGCCGGACTGTGTCCGCAACCCGGAGGCCCGGGTCGCCTCGGAGACCGCGCAGGCGATGCACGTGTCGCTGACGTACGAGCTGAGCGGGCCGGACTGCACGGAAACGGTGCGCGGCACCATCACCGTCTCGTCCCGCTGGCTGCTCCGGGCCCGCACCATCGTGGTCAACGGCGAGTCCTGGATGCCGGGCCCGAACGGGTACCGTCGCTGCGCCCCGTCCGGCTGCGCGGCTCCGGTACCCGCGCACTGCTCCGACGGGCTCGTGTCCGCCGCCACCGAAACTCTCGGTACGGCGAGCAGGGTCCGAACCTGTACCGACCGCTGGCTGATCGCCGACGTCGTCGCGGACTCGGCACGGCGCTGGTTCTTCGAGTTCCGCGACGGCGCCTGGCAACCCCTGCTCGGCACCCGCAACCCCGGCTGCTCGTCCGTCGGCGAGACGCAGCCCGCCTTCCCCGAATCGCTCTGCCGGGATCTGCCCGGCCCGAGGTGACCGCGTCAGCACGCGACCTCGCTCGCCGCGGCGCCGACTGGACTCAGGTGAGGCAGGTGGCGGGGAGGTCGAACCAGCGGAGGTTGTCGAACTCGTCGTTCACGGTGCCTTCCTCGTACGTCGGGTCCACGGCGGCCGCGGTCGCGAAGAGCGCTCTGGCCTCGTCCAGGTAGGTCTCCAGTACCGACTCCGGGGCGGTGTCGTCGTGGTGCGGGTAGCAGAGCCGGCCGTCGGCGTCGTACCCGACCTGCGAGAGGCGAAGCGGCGGCTCGACCGGGCCGCGGTGGTGCCGCCACAGGCCGGTGGCCGGGTTGAACCGGTAGTCGCGCAGCAGCCGCCAGCCGTCCCGGGCGACCAGCCGGACCGCCTCCACGACGTAGCTGAAGACCGGTTCGGAGATGAAGTAGTTGAAGTTCACCCGCACCCAGCCGGGTTTGATGCCCTCGCACCCGTGGTCGATGATCTCGTGCTCGAACTCGTGCGACCGGTCCAGCCCGATCCCGAGCAGGTGGTGCCCGTACGGGCCCGCACAGGAGCAACCGCCTCGGGACTGGATGCCGAAGAGGTCGTTGAGCAAGGCAACGACATAGTTGTGGTGCAGGTACCGGCCACTCGGCGCTTTGACCACGAAGGACACGATCGAGAGCCGTTCCGCGTCCAGGTTGCCGAGGATCTGCATCGCGGGCTCGTCCAGCCAGGACGCCACCGCGCGGCGCAGGTAGTGGTCCTCGTGCTCACGGATCACGTCGATCCCGACCGCCTGCTTGAGCTGGAACACCAGGCCCGCGCGGATCGAGTCGACGATCGCCGGCGTACCTCCCTCCTCGCGGTGCACCGGGTCCTCGAGATACCGGTGCTCGAGCGGGTTGACGTAGGCAACGGTCCCGCCGCCGGGTACGTCCGGGACCCGGTTGTGCAGCAGCTCGCGTCGTACGACCAGCACACCCGGCGTACCCGGTCCGCCGATGAACTTGTGCGGGCTGAGGAAGATCGCGTCCTTGTAGGACAGCGGGTCCTCGCCGTACATGCTGATCTCGACGTACGGCGCGGCGGCGGCGCAGTCCCAGAACGACAACGCGCCGTGCCGGTGCAGCAGCGCCGCGACCCGGTAGGTGTCGCTGACGATGCCGGTGACGTTGCTGGCGGCGGAGAACGAGCCGATCTTCAACGGCCTCGAGGCGTGCGCGACCAGCTCGGCCTCGAGCCGGTCGATGTCGATGTGCCCGTCGGAGTCCTGCGGGATCACCACCAGGTCGGCGATCGACTCGCGCCATGGCAGCTCGTTCGAATGGTGCTCGAACGGGCCGATGAACACCACCGGCCGCTCGGCCGCCGGAATCGCGGCCGACAGCTGGTACCGGTCGTCGAGCTCGGCCGGGATCCGCAGGCCGAGGACGCCGATCAGCTTGTCGATCGCGCCGGTCGCGCCGGAGCCGCAGAAGATCACCGCGGTCTCGTCGTCACCGCCGACCGCGTCGGAGATGATCGCCCGGGCATCCTCACGCAGCCTGGTGGTCTGCAGGCCGGTCCCGCTGGACTCGGTGTGCGTGTTCGCGTACCGCGGCAGCACCTCGTCGTGGATGAAGTCCTCCAGGAACGTCAGCGCCCGGCCGGACGCGGTGTAGTCCGCATAAGTCACACGCCGCGGTCCGTACGGACCGGGCATCACCTGGTCGTCCCCGATCACCGAGGCGCGGATCCGTGCCAGCAGCGGCGTTTCCCACGGTGCAGTCATCCGGACCTCCCAGGGTCAGAGTATGGCGACCAGGGGAGGCAGTGAACAGGCCGCGCCCGGGCCCCAGAGCGGGCCTCAGAGCTGGACGAGGTCCCAGGACGCCGTGATCGTCTGCTGGCTGGTATTGACCACGCACATGTCGAGCAGCGCCAGGTCCCGTGTTCACCGTCGCCACGGTGATCGTCACGCAGCCACGGAGGTAAGTCCTCCCTGGGTGGTCGAGTCTCACCCAGAGATACCGCTCGGCTCCTGTCCGTGCCTACGCCGTCGTACGTCGGTTGACGTTATAGCGGGTGATGTCCGGGATGGGACAGCCGCGGCGGCTCGTCCGCCGCGGCGCCGATCTCCGTCGCCCACCTGCCGCGGCGAGCATGATCGGTCGACACGTACCGCATCGATGCCCCACCTGTCCGGCACCTGTCCGGACCCACCGTTTCGCGCGACCTCTCCCCTCGCCGGCCCCGGCAGACCGCGCGTCCTCCCCCGGACCGTCGGTAACTGCTTGTTATCGACGGCTGGCTATGCGAGCCTCCCAAGGGATCGGGAACAGGGTCAATGGTCGTACGGTGCCAATCGACTCCCCCTACCGGGGACGGGGGCGGTGTCGTATCGGGTCTGGGGGAGATCATGAGTCCACGACCGACGCCGCATCGCGATGACGCGGCGGCACATCGGTTCCTCGACGCGGGGGCGCAGCTGATCGACGCGATGTTCGTCGAGGACCGGGACGACCGGCCGGCGCGGCTGCGGTCGATCGACTTCCCCGCCGCGCTGCAGTGGGTCCGGGTCGACGACGTCATCCGGGTCGCGCAGGAGTCCGGTGCCACGGGGATCAGCCGGAAGGCGTTCCACAACCGGTGGCCGACCAAGGACGACTACGTCAAGGACGCGATCCTGCACACAATGCTGTACCGGGACGCGCCGACCGCCGACCCGACTACGAACGGCCCGCACGTCGCCGACGTCGCCGCCCTCGCCGCCGAATCGTTGTCATCGGCAACGATCGTTCTGGCCGACTCGCTGCTGGACGCCCTGCTGGCGCACCCGCGGTCGTTCCTGCTGATGCACATCGGCCCGGTGCTCGCGCAGCACCCTGACCTGCACGCGGCCGTCGTCGGCCGGCTCAGGGAGAGCCGGGCGCCCTGGTACGAGGGCTACGCGTCGCTGCTGTCCGGGCTGCGGCTCACGCTCCGGCCGGGCTGGACGATCGAGCGATTCGGCCTGGCGGTCACCGCGATGCTGGACGGATTCCTGCTGCGCACCCGGATCCACACCACCGAGCTCGAGGAGCTGCGCTGGGAGGACGCCAGCCTGTTCGCCGAGGCACTGATCGCGTTCAGCCTCGGGGTGATCGACACCGACGCCAGCGGGCAGTCGGCGCGCGCGACGCTGGACGGCGCCGTACGACGCTCACTGGGCGGCACGTGACAGCTCGGCCGGCTCGGGCTTGGGGCGCAGGTGCGTCGGCGCGGCGAAGCACAGGACCGCGATCCAGCCGACCACCAGGACCGCCGCGGGCAGCAGCAGCGACTCGGCCATCGCCGTACTGAAACCGTCCTTGAGCGGCCGGCAGCGCGCCTCCCGTGGTCTCCGCGGGGCTACCCATCCCCGGTAGGTGCGCGGCCAGCCGGGTCTGCATCAGCGCGGCGATGCCGGCGCCGCCGAGCACCGCGCCGACCTGGCGGGTGGTGTTGTAGACGCCCGCGCCCGCGCCGGCCTGCGACATCGGCAGGTTCCGCGTCGCGGTGCTCCCGATCGGCGCCCACATGAACGCGTTCGCGACGCCCAGCAGTGCGATCGGCAGCAGCAACGAGATGATGTGCGCGTCCGGCGCCATCACCATGCTGAGCCAGACCAGCGAGACGGGGAAGCAGAGCATCCCGAAGCCGGCGATGTACCGCGGGTGAGCCCGGTCGGTGAGCCGGCCGACGAACGGCGCCAGGATGCCGTTGATCACTGCCATCGGCACCAGCAGCAGCGCTGCCCGGGTCGGGCTCAGGCCGCGAACGGCCTGCGCGTACAGCATCAGCGGGAACGCCATCGCGGTGATCGCGAACCCGACCGTGGTGATCGCGGTGTTGGCGAGCGAGAAGTTGCGGTCCTTGAACAGCGTCAGCGGCAGCAGCGGCTCGGACCGGTTGACCGCCTGCCAGCCGATGAACAGGGCCAGTACGGCGATGCCCGCGCCGATCGTCAACCAGACCACGCTGCCCCAGTCGTACGACTCCCCCTCCTGGATCCCGAACACCAGCAGGAACATCCCGACCGCGCTGAGCGCAACGCCGACCAGGTCGAACCGGTGGCTGTGCGTCGGCAGCGCCGGCACCAGCCGCCAGGCGAGCACCAGCCCGACGATGCCGACCGGGACGTTCACGAAGAAGATCCACTCCCAGCCGAGACCGTCGACCAGCACACCGCCGAGGATCGGGCCGACCAGCGTCGCGATCCCGGCGACCGCGCCCCACAGGCTCATCGCCCGGCCACGGTTCTCCGCCGGGAACGTCCGGGTGATCACCGCCATCGTCTGCGGCGTCATCATCGACGCGCCGAGGCCCTGGAAGATGCGGGCCACGATCAGCTGCTCGACGGTGCCGGTCAGCCCGCACCACAGCGACGCGCCGGTGAACAGTGCCAGGCCCGCCATGTACAGGTTCTTCGGACCGATCCGGTCACCGAGGCGGCCGGTGATCAGCAGCGGGACGGCGTACGCGAGCAGATAGGCACTCGTCACCCAGACGACCTCGTTGACGTCCGCGCCTAGCTCGCGCATCAGTGCGGGTGTCGCCACCGTGACGATCGTCGAGTCGACCAGGATCATGAAGAACCCCAGCACCAGCGCCCACAGCGCCCGCCACGGGTTCACATCTTGGTGGCGCTCGGCCATGCCAGCTCCTTGCTCGTCAGACGTTCGGCGAGGCGGACGATCCAGTCACGCTCGGTGGCGCGCATCGCCGCCAGGTAGGGCGTGCTGCCATGCAGGACAACTTCGGGGGCGGTTAGGGTCGGCACAGACCCGCCCCCGACCCGAGGTGCGACATGACCTTCTCCGCCGAGCTCTGGGACTCCGGCGCCGCCAAGGTGTACGACGAGATCCTGCGGCACCCGTTCATCACGGGACTGACCGACGGGTCGTTGGACCACGACGCCTTCCGGTACTTCATCGTGCAGGACAGCCACTACCTGCGAGCCTACTCGCGCTGCCTGTCGATGGTCTCCGCGCACGCGACGGACGAGGACGCGGTCGACATGTTCGCCCGGCACGCGGCGGAGGCGATCGCGGTCGAGCGCGAGCTGCACGCCGGCCTGCTCGGCGGGCTCGGCCTGACCCCGGACGACGTCGACACGATCGGGTCCGGCCCGACCACCACGGCGTACATGTCCTATCTGACCGCAGTGTGCGCCACCGGCACGTACGCGGAGGCGGTGGCGGCGGTGCTGCCCTGCTACTGGATCTACCGCGACGTCGGGCGCGAGCTGATCCAGCGGTCGTCGCCGGATCCGCTGTACAGGCAGTGGATCGCGACGTACGGCTCGCCCGAGTTCGACGCGGTCGTGGAGGCCGTGCTCGCTGTCACCGATGGGCTCGACGTCGGTACGACGGAGCGTGAGCGCTGCCACCGGCACTTCGCCACCACCAGCCGGTACGAGTGGATGTTCTGGGACGCGGCGTACCACCAGCTCGCCTGGCCGGTCTAGCTACAGGAGGTGTCGGCGATGGTTGCTCCGAGCAAGGACTTCTACGACGTCGTGGTCGTCGGCGGCGGCCACAACGGCCTGGTCGCGGCGACGTACCTGGCCCGGGCCGGGCTGTCAACGCTGGTGCTCGAGCAGCTCGACCACACCGGCGGCGCCGCCGTCAGCGAGCGGGTCTTCCCCGGTGTCGACGCGCGGCTGTCGCGCTACTCGTACCTGGTCAGCCTGATGCCTGACAAGATCATCGCCGACCTGGGACTCTCGCTGGAGCTGCGCTCGCGCTCGGTCGCGTCGTACACGCCGGTGCAGCGCGGCGGCCAAGACCTCGGCCTGCTCGTCGAGCGCCCCGAGGGTGCGGCCACCCGGGAGTCCTTCGCGCGGCTGACCGGCAGTGACTCCGAGTACGACGCGTGGCAGCGCTTCTACGGCGAGGTGGCGACGCTGGCGCAGGCGGTCGCGCCGACGCTGCTCGAGCCCTTGCGCCCTGGTGGGGAGCTGGCGGCGCGGGTCGACCCGGCGGTGTGGTCCGCGCTGGTGGAGCGGCCGCTGGGTGCGGTGATCGAGGAGCGGTTCTCCGATGACACCGTGCGCGGCGTAGTCGCGACCGACGCGGTGATCGGCACGTTCGCCGGCCTGCACGACGATTCGCTGATCCAGAACCGCTGCTTCCTGTACCACCTGATCGGCAACGGCACCGGCGAGTGGCGGGTCCCGGTCGGCGGCATGGGGGCCGTCACCGACGCGCTGGCCGCCGCAGCCCGCTCGGCCGGCGCCTCGATCGTCACCGGCGCGGCGGTCTCGTCCGTCGAGGCCGACGGCACCGGCGCCTCGGTGACCTGGATGGGCGGCGACGGCGAACGCACCGTCGAGTGCTCCTACGTCCTGTCGAACGTCGCACCGGCAACGCTTGCCGGGCTGCGCGGCGGTTCTGTTGTGGTTCGGCCCGAGGGATCGCAGCTGAAGATCAACCTGTTGCTCTCCCGCCTCCCCCGGCTCCGGTCCGGCGACGACCCCACCCAGGCCTTCGCCGGTACCTTTCACATCGACGAGAACTACGGCCAGCTGCAGAAGGCGTACGACGAGGCCTCCGCCGGTGCGCTGCCGACGGTTCCGCCGTCCGAGGTCTACTGCCACTCGCTCACCGACCCGTCCATCCTGGGCGCGGACCTGGTCGCGCAGGGCTACCACACGCTCACCGTCTTCGGCGTGCACTTCCCGGCCCGGCTGTTCGAGGTGAACCACGACTCCGCCCGCGAGGAGGCCGTACGACGGGTGCTGGCGGGCCTGGAGACGTACCTGGCCGAGCCGCTGGAACCGTGCATCGCCCGGGACGCGAGCGGCGCGCTCTGCCTGGAGGCGAAGACCCCGCTCGACATCGAGGAGAGCGTCGGCATGCCCGGCGGCCACATCTTCCACGGCGACCTGTCCTGGCCCTGGGCTCTTGATGCCTCGGAAGCGGGTCGCTGGGGCGTCGAGACCGACGTCGCCAACCTCCTGATCTGCGGCTCCGGCGCCGTCCGAGGCGGCGCCGTGAGCGGGATCGCCGGCCACAACGCGGCGATGTCCGTGCTGGAGAGGCGTCCGTAGGGGCCGATTTCGCTGGCGGGCCGCCCGCCTGTTACGATCGTCGCCGCTCGTGAGGGCGATGCGCCGCTAGCTCAATTGGCAGAGCAGCTGACTCTTAATCAGCGGGTTCGGGGTTCGAGTCCCTGGCGGCGCACAAA
>DASRHY010000277.1:0-4750 GCA_035650275.1 Kribbellaceae bacterium
CGTCCTGACCAGGCGCTATGGGCCCTCGCAAGCACGACCGGATGGCCGGGTACAATCAACGATTGCGGCCACGCCCCTCATCGGAGCGGGCCTCGCCCTCGTAGCTCAGGGGATAGAGCAGTGGTTTCCTAACCTCCTGGATCCCTTATGTGGCAAGGGAATTCGGCCCTTGGCACGGCGTACCAGCGGTTCCCAACGGTGCCCGCGTGGTCAAGCTCCGAGTCAATCTCTCTCCAGCGGCCGTTCCTGCAAGCGCCGACCGGCCTCCAGCCCATGTATATCGAGGTAGCCTCGGAGGCTACCGAGGGACGAGTGCGCCGCAGCGGCCACTCGTGGCGGGCTCAGCCGCCCGCCCTTCGGTACCAGGGCGTTCGGGTCACCGCCCACCGGCTGGCGTTGCATACTCGGCGACGATCTCGTCGATGATGCGGCTGGCCTCTGCGGCCACGGCCGGTTTGTCCTGGAGTGCACCCGCGTAGACGATCAGCGCCTTCCACATTGCCCACGCCCGCCCGCGGGTCCAGGTCCCAGGGTCGACGTCGAGGCGGGCTCGGAAGGCGTCACGGCTCGGGCCGGACAGCAGCGTCCAGGCGATCGCCAGGTCGCCCGCCGGGTCGCCGACACCGCAGGTGCCGAAGTCGATGACGGCGGCGAGCACGCCGTCGCGGACCAGGAGGTTGCCCGGGGCCACGTCGCCGTGGAACCACACCGACCGGCCGTCCCAGGCCGCCCTCAGCGCCGACCGCCAGATCTCCGTGACGATGTCGCGGGGTATCCGGCGGTCGAGCACCTCGATTGCCCGGCGGATCTGAGGGTCGTAGATCTGCAGCGGGCCGCCACGGAACCAGTTGTGCAGACCCGGCTGCGGCCCTCCGGTCGGATCGACGCGTTGCAGCGCGACGAGGAACGCGGCCAGCCCGTCCGCGAACCTGGTCAGGTCGCCGATGCCGTCGATCCGGGCGGGTTCACCGTCGATCCATTCGTAGACCGACCAGTGGAAGCCGTACCCGTCAGCGGGGACGCCGCGCGCCATCGGCACGGGTTTCGGCAGCGGCACCCGCGGCGCGAGTATCGGCAGCCACCGGTGTTCCTTGTCGACCGCCAGGGCGTACTCCCGCGCGGTGGGTAGCCGTACCGACAAACGCTGGCCTAACCGGAAGGTCTGGTTGTCCCAGCCGCTGGTCGGCACCGGCCAGACGGGCAGGTCGGCCCACTGCGGGAACTGGCTCGCGACCAGCCGGCGCACCAGACCTTCGTCTACCAGACGGCGATCCGGAACCGGGACGGTGTCTGGGTCGGCGGTCACACCCACAACCTCACAAGAGCGCGCCACCGGTGACAATCGATTTGCCCGTGATCACCACCCGGCCGTGGTTTGCCCAGCCCACGGCTGCACCGTTTAGACCCGCGCTTCTGCTGTGCGCCTGGCCCCTGCTCGGGCGGCACGTCCGGCCCGCGCCGGCATCATCGAGAATGCCTCCAACATCACATTTACTGATCTTCCGCTGATGAAGCGCTGCCGAGAGCCGCCTGACCGTGACGTTCGCACTTGCCGCCCAGCTTGGCCGGCGGGCCTGGCGCGTGACGTTGCCACCCGGACCACGGTGCACACCCTGACCGGTACATGCTCTCGTTCGACGAGGGCCGGAAGACGAGCGAGCACGTCACCAAGGCGTCAGGTCGTTTACCTGGGCACGGCGACACCGTGCCTGCGGAAGAGGCTGTCGAAGAAGCCCGTAACCAGGGTGCGCGCCTGGTCCTCGTCCTGAAGTTCGTGCGTTCCGAACCGGTAAACCTCGTATCCAGCGAGGGTGAGGTCACGGCTGGCGGCCACGGTGCGCGCGTACTCGTTGCCATCCGGGAGCCAGTGTCGCTTACCGTCTTCGGCCTCCCGTTCGCTCGCGTAGTGCGTCTGGCCGTCGACCTCCAGCACGATTCGAGCGCCGGCCGGCGCCAGCAACAAGAGATCCATGCGGAACTGCACCAACGCGTCCTTGCCGCGGACCTTCACCGTTTTCGGATCCCAATGGCGCCAAACCTCGGGTAGGAGAGCGGGAAGCTCCTGGAGCGCGGCACGGTAGATGTCGTGGTAAAGCCTGAACAGGAGCAGCTGATGCGGAGAACCCTTCGGCATGCTGCTGCCGAGCCGCTGGTACAGCCCGCGCTTGGCCTGCTGGTCGTCCTCGACCTGGCGGGTGTCCGCCCACCAATCTTGCAGATCGCGCCAGCGGAGGCCAGCAGGGCCGATTGGCCGGTCGTATACGAGGACTTCGCCGGTGGGATCCACCACCTCGACGTCGCTGTCGATAACGTCGATGAGCCGCAGATCTGGCTTTCGCGGGGACCCGAAGATGAGCTGCTTTGGCCGGCCGGTCCTGGTGCCGGTGGCCACCAGGTGGAAGGTCGGGTAGCCGTCAGTGCTGCCCGTCTCTCGGAGCTCGAGGCGAATACCGGCAAGTTGCGGATTGATCGCGTCGACCAGCTGGCGTTGGGCGACTTCATCTGGCACGGTATCGCCGGACACCATGCCTTCGAGGAAGAGGGCGAATCTGCGGTCGGAGGCGCGATCAACTGCACCGAGCTCGTCGAACAGCTGCTCGACGGTCCAGTCATCGTTGCGGTAGAAGTGCCGGTCAATCCGCCCGCTAAGGCTGGTGTCCTCGATGCCGAAGAAGAGTTCGCCGCGACCTAGATCGAACAGCATTGCGAGCAGGGTATGGAATCGCTGGGCGTGATTGACCAGGATCCAGCCCGGCAAAGCCCGGGCGAGGTCGCGCCGTGTCCGTTTCGGGATCGGAGGCGGGTGCTCATCGGCCCACACGAGGTCCTGGACCGTCATGCGGTCGACCATGTCGATGCCGGTGTTCCGTTCGACCAAGCCAATGGCAACCTCCCGGAGCCGTTCGTCCGGGACCGCGGCAGCGCTGTTCTTACCACGTTCGGCCTTGGTGTCGCCGCCCGCTGACGGCGGCAACCCAGCCGCAGCCAGGTCCTCATCGAGCTTCGCATGAGTGCTTCCGCGGGCGATCGTGCAGGCGACCCTGAACACGATCTCGCGAAGCGTCGCGACACCCGCGTCGTCAACCATCGTGTGATTCTGGCAGGCGTCTCGCAAAGATCGTCTTTGCTTTCCCCGCCAAGCCTTGGCGGGAAGCACACGACCACGACTGATCACACGGACCGTATAGAAACATGCCGGCCCGCATATTCGAGATTCGCAGCTCAGCGCTCCTCCGACGAGGTTCATCCCCCCGGTCCTCCCGGATCGGCTGGCTGATTACCGCAAGCAGAATAGGGTGGCATGCTTCCGCCGCGACCCGCTCGCGGTCGGCAGCACCGACGTGGCGGCCCGAGGGCGCGGCGCGAACGACCGCATGATGCCGCTGGTCGCTCGTTACGGAGGGCGGCGCGCGTCGCTCGCGCTCATTCGTCTCGGTGCGTTCTTGACCTTGACGACCTGATCTGCCGCCGTCCGGTCGTCACACGGCCTGCGTGTCGCGTCGTATCGCTTCGCTCGCGTTCGTTCTTCTCGATGCGGGGTTGATCTTTACGGATCTGCCGCCGTCCGGGCGTTACACAGCGCGCGCTCGCTTCGCTCGCGCTGTCTTCTTCCCGGTGCGGGGTTGATCGTGGTGTGCGGATCTGCCGCCGCTGGTGTACTGGCGTTCATCGCTTCCGGTGACGCACGGTGATGTATGGCTGCCTTTTCTGCTCGCGGTACTGGCGTCGCGCGAGCTGACCAGCTTGTCTTGCGTGCCGCGGTGTCTGCCTACCTGGGCCGCTACCGCGGCCAGATCCGGCTGCATACCGAGTCTGACCTCGGGGTCTTTCTGCGCTGGTGCGTCGACCAGGACCGTGACCCGCGCGCTGTTGTTCGGGTCGATATCGAGCGGTACGTGCGCTGGCTGCAGGTTGTGCGCTGCTACCAGCCGTCTACGGTCTCCCGCCGGCTGTCGGTCGTGGTCGGCTTCTATCGGGTCTGCGTTATCGACGGCATCCTGCCGCACTCGCCGGCAAACTATGTTCGCCGGCCCACTGTGCCGGCCGAGTCGCCCACCCTCGGCCTGGGCCATCTACAGTTCGAAGCGCTGATCACCACCGCCCGGCGGTCGGCCAACCTGAAACGACTTGGCGTTGGTCGCGCGTCTCGGCCTGCTCGGCCTGCGGAGCTTCGAAGCGTGCGGGGCCAACATCGGCGACCTGGGCGAGGAACACGGCCGCCGGGTACTACGCGTGCGGGGCAGGGCGGCAAGGTCGTCCTGACCACCGGCATCACGTCGTGCAGGCGGAAACGATCGAGGTCCGGGCAAAGGCGTATGCCGCGACCGTGGTGACGTCATCAGATGGCAAACTCACGCCGCAGCCTCCGCCGCTTGGCCCGCGGCACGCAGCGGTGCAGGACGCGAACGTCGCGGAAGCACTCGCCATCCTGGGTAAGCCCACCCCCCTCGGCTGGGTAGAGCTGTACAAGGTCTACGAGATCGTGCGCGCATCGGGCGTGCTCCACACAGCCGCCGAGGCAGCCGGGCTTAAGCCAAGCGACGTTAAGCTATTCACTCACACCGCCAACCATCCAGAGGCGAGCGGCGACGAGGGCCGACACGCGCGCACCCAGCAGCAGCCGCCCAAGAACCCCATGCCCATCGAGCAGGCGCGGGACTTGGTGAGCCGACTCGTTCGGGCTTGGCTCGACTCGCTCGCGTGAACGGCGGCTGGCTCGCGGGATAGCCGACGACCACCTCCAGCAGCG
>DASRHY010000278.1:0-5022 GCA_035650275.1 Kribbellaceae bacterium
CCATAGTCAGGTGCCGTCTGCGACGAAGTGGAGGACTGTCTCGTCGCGGCTAAGCCACAGGTCGTTTTCCTGCCGTTCGATGGTCGGACGCGATGTCAGGAACGAGCTCAGCCACTCGTCCTGCGCCATCAGTGGCTCCTCGCAGGACTGGAGCGTGGAGGCGAGCTCGGACACGACCAGCTCGTCCTCGTCGATCGAGGCGCCCCCGCTGAGCGTGTTGCAGCCGGCGTTTGCGGTCAGTGTGTCGTCGTCGAAGGTGAGGCGGATCGTGGAGCCGGGCACGATGTCGCGGTCCGGATCGTCGATGCCGTCGGCGGTCCAGGTGGTGTCGGTCAGGTCGGTGATAGCGGGCGTGTGGGCAAGGGCGTAGTCGGCGCTCCGCCCCGAACTGGTGGCGCACGCGGACAGGACCAGGACGGCGATGAGGCTGATGGCTGCGCCACGCAGGAACGGACGGGACATGTTCACCTCACTGGGTGATCGCCAGGAGAACGGCCAGCTCCAGCCCAGTATGGCGGGTGCACGCCCATGCACCGCCGTTGACGTGTGAGTAGTCGGCGATTGTAACTTTGTTGGTGAACGCACCCGTTTGTCGCCGAATGGTGCTGCAGTTTCCTGGGAGGAGCGTTCCGTGCCAGGTTCGAACGCCGGACCCAGGGCAGTGCGGCAGCTGTCTCTCGCCGATGCGATCGCTCGCCTGGCGCTGTCTTCAATATTCTCAGCCCGCTGTTGAACATGATGTACGGCGTCAGCGGGTTCAAGATCGAGAGGATCGAGCCAACTGTGCCAGCCGTGACGGCCACATCCGAACCCGAGCGCTCAACGAGGAGTGATGATGGCTGACAAAGCCGAGGCCGCTACGACCGCGCGGAAGCTGACCTTCGCCACGATGATGACGATGGTCGTCGGCAGCATGGTGGGGGCCGGCGTCTTCTCACTCCCTGCCCGATTCGCGCAGCAGACCGGCATATCGGGCGCCTTGATCGCCTGGGTAATCGCCGGCACCGGGATGTTGATGCTGGCGTTCGTCTTCCAGACCCTCGCGTTGCGAAAGCCGCAGCTGGACGCGGGCGTCTACGCCTACGCGAAGGCGGGCTTCGGCGAGTACCTGGGCTTCTTCTCCGCCTTCGGCTACTGGGCCAGCGCCTGCGTCGGCAACGTCACCTACTGGGTGCTGATCATGTCCACGGTCGGTGCGATCGCCCCCGCGCTCGGCGATGGCGACACGGTCCTGGCCGCGGTCTTGTCGACGGCCGGGATCTGGGTGTTCTACCTGCTGGTCCGCCGCGGCGTGCAGGAGGCCGCGGTGATCAACCGGATCGTGACGATCGCCAAGGTGATCCCGATCCTGGTCTTCGTCGCGCTGTGCGTGTTCGCACTGGACCCGCAGGTGTTCGCCGACAACTGGAGCGGCGGCGCCTACGGCTCGCTGTTTGACCAGGTCAGGGGCACCATGCTGGTCACTGTCTTCGTCTTCCTGGGCGTGGAGGGTGCCAGCGTCTACTCCAGGCACGCCAAGCGACGCCAGGATGTGGGCCGGGCGACGATCCTTGGGTTCCTGTGCGTCTTCGCGGTATTCGCGTCGGTGACGATCGTGTCGTACGGCATCCTGCCGTACTCCGAGCTCGCCGACCTGCGGCAGCCGTCCATGGGCGGCGTGCTGGAGGCGGCCTACGGCGAGTGGGGGAAGGTCTTCGTCAGCCTCGGCCTGATCGTCTCGGTGCTCGGGGCGTACCTGGCCTGGACGCTGATGGCCGCCGAGGTGCTGTTCGTCGCCGCCAAGGACGACGACATGCCGCGCTTCCTCAAGACCTTCAACCCTGCCACCGAAGTCCCCGGCCCGGCGTTGCTGATGAGCACCCTCCTGGTTCAGCTCATGTTGGTGGTGGTCATGTTTTCCGAGAACGCCTTCAACTTCGCTCTCGACCTGACCAGCGCCCTCACCCTGATCCCGTTCCTGCTCGCCGCCGGGTATGCCCTCAAGCTCACCCTCACCCGGGAGACCTACGACACACAGCCGGACGGCCACGGCCGGGAACTGCTGGTCGCCGCGCTCGCAACGCTCTACACCGCGTTCCTGCTGTTCGCGGCCGGCACCAAGTTCATCCTGCTCTCGTTCATCATCTATGCCCCCGCGACCATCCTGTTCGTGATGGCCCGCCGCGAGCAGGGCAGGAAGCTGTTCAGCACCACCGAACTCGTCATCCTCGCGGTCTCGATCGCGGGCGCCGTACTCGGCGTCGTCGCGCTCGCCGCCGGTTGGATCACCATCTAGGAGAGGAATCCGCATGACCGCCACCACTGATGAGCCTACGAAGCACGGCGTTCACTCGGAGGTCGGCAAGCTGCGGAAGGTGCTCGTCTGCGCTCCGGGCCTCGCACACCGCAGGCTGACACCGACCAACGCCGACGACCTGCTGTTCGACGATGTGATGTGGGTGGAGAACGCCCAGCGCGACCACGCCGACTTCGTGAACAAGTTGCGCGGTCGTGGCGTCGAGGTCGTCGAGCTGCATGAGCTGCTGACGGAGACGATGAAGATTCCCGACGCGAAGGCGTGGTTGCTGGACCGCAAGATCATTCCGAACATCGTCGGGCTCGGCCTCGTCGACGACACCCGGGCCTTCCTGGAGTCACTGGCCCCGCGGGCGCTGGCCGACTATCTGATCGGCGGGCTGGCGGTGTCCGACATCTCCGCGGAGTTCCAGAGCGACTACGTGGCGCTCGCTCGCGAACAGATCGGAGCCCGTGAGTATCTGATGCCGCCGCTTCCCAACACCCTCTACACCCGCGACACCACCTGCTGGCTTTACGACGGCCTGACCTTGAACCCGCTGTACTGGCCGGCGCGACACGACGAGACCCTGGTCTACAAGGCGATCTACTCCTTCCACCCCGACTTCGTCGGCTCCACGATCTGGTGGGGCGACCCGGAGCAGGACTGGGGCCAGGCAACCTTCGAGGGCGGCGACATCATGCCGATCGGCAACCGCACCGTGCTGATGGGCATGAGCGAGCGCACCTCGCGGCAGGCGATCACGCAAGTCGCCGCCGCACTGTTCGCGCAGGAAGCCGCCGAGCGGGTCGTCGTCGCCGGCATGCCCAAGCTGCGGTCCGCCATGCACCTCGACACCGTGTTCACCTTCGCCGACCGCGACGTCGTCACCCTCTACCCCACCATCATCGACGCGGTCCACACCTTCAGCCTGCGCCCCAGCGACAAGCCACCCGGGCTCGACGTGACCGACGAGGGCAGCCGATCGTTTGTGAGCGTCGTGGCCGACGCCGTCGGACTCAAGCAACTGCGGGTGATCGAGACCGGCGGCGACGTCTACGCCTCCGAACGCCAGCAATGGGACAGCGGCAACAACGCCGTCGCCGTCGAACCCGGCGTGGTGTTCACCTACGACCGCAACACCACCACCAACACCTTGCTGCGCAAGGCCGGCATCGAGGTCATCTCCATCGTCGGCGCGGAGCTCGGCCGTGGCCGCGGCGGCGGTCACTGCATGACCTGCCCGCTCATCCGCGACCCAGTCGATTACTGACCGGCCGCGACGATGGTCGCGTCACCAAACCGAGCGACCTCTTTGGTCGTCGCTGCGCGTGGGTGTGTGCTCCTTGGCGGGGTCAAGCCGAGCAGGTGCCTCATGGGGTCTGAGTGTCAAACGCCATATTGATCATCGCCGGTCTCGTCGGCCTCATAGGTGGAGCCGAGCTCTTGGTTCGGGGCGGGACGGGTCTGGCCCTGCGGCTGGGGAGCGCGCCGATCGTTACTGGGGTTACGGTCGTATCCCTCGGCACCAGCATGCCGGAACTGGCCAACGGCATCGACGCCGCGCGTCAGGGCAGCGCCGGTCTGGCGGTCGGCATCCTCGTGGGTACGAACCTGGTCAACCTGCTGCTGGTCCTCGGACTGAGCGCGCTGATCAGCCCGAGCAGAAGCCGGCCGGAGGCTCTGCTTGGACACCCCTCCGAGCCAGCTGCTGTCACCGGCGGACGGTCCAGTTGGACACTACAGACCGCGCGTCGCCCGTAGAGTGAGACTCGTGACGACGCCTGACGACGCGGCTGTGGTGACGGTGCGCGGGCTCGAGGAGCGCGACCACCAGGCGGTCCACGACATACTCACCAGTGACGCGGTCATCGAGGGCACGATGCGGTTGCCCTACTCGCCGCTGAACTCGACGAAGAGCCGGCTCGAGCCCAAGGACGGCGTGCACCTGCTGGTGGCCGAGATCGCGGGAAGGGTTGTCGGGTTCGCCGAGCTCATCAGATCCCCGTCCCACCCACGCCACGCCCACGTCGCCGAGCTCAACATGGTGTGCACGCACCCCGATTACGGCGGTCGGGGAGTTGGCCGGGCACTCACCGAGGCCGTGATCGACCTGGCGGACAACTGGTTGAACCTGCGCAGGCTCGGCCTGATCGTGTTCGCCGACAACCCGCGGGCGATCGGGCTGTACGAGAGTCTCGGGTTCCAGCACGAGGGCGTGATGCGGGAGTTCGGCTTCAAGCGAGGCGAGTACCTCGATGCCGTGGTGATGGGGCGGCTGCGGCACTGATCGGGAGCAGCCGACCCGCTCCAGGAGACCCGGCCCACAGTGTGACCACTGGTAGAGCAACTGCCCGGCGAGCATGGCATGCCCGGCGGGTCGCGGTATGTGTTGAAGTGGGAAGGGTTTCCTTACTGACCACGTCAAACTCGGGTATGCCGACAGGCGGGGGGCCACCGATCAGTCAGGTGTCTCGACCCACCGAGCCTGCTCGGAGTCGTCGGTCGACATGGGCTGCTCGACGTCGCCGGTGGTGGCGGCCCAGCTGGCCAGCAGGTTCAGGGCATCCTGCGACGAGGATCCGGGCTCGGCGGTGTAGGTGAGGAGGTTCTGGCTCGGATCGGCCGCTACCGGGAAGGACTCAAACGACAGCTCGAGGTCCCCGACGATCGGGTGATGGAAGCGCTTGATGCCGGTGGTGTGGATCCGGACGTTATGCGCCGCCCAGCGGACCCGGAACTGCTCG
>DASRHY010000279.1:0-11448 GCA_035650275.1 Kribbellaceae bacterium
GTTGTGCCGGCGGCGCACCGGCGGGGCCGGCCGGCGGCGGGGAGCCACGGCCGAGCATCGTCGTGCCGGGATCGTCGCCACCCATGTCCAGCCGGAACGGCGGGTAGTCGTCCACCATCAGGCCGGCGTACGCCGCCACCCTCAGCACCCACCGGTTCATGCCGAGCACGAGGTCGAAGACGGACCGGGGGTAGCGTCCGGTGAACAGCAGCACGATCGCCGCAATCAGGACCAACAGGCCGACCAGACCGGCGCCCCAGGTCCAGACACGGTCACCGGCTTGGTTCGCGACCCAGGCGCCGCCGCCGATGAAGAACCCGACGACGATGTAGTGCGGGATCGCGAGCAGCCACCATTTGACCAGCACCAGTCCGCGGGACAGGTGCTGCGGGTAGCTCACCTCCAGGTGTGCCGGGTAGTCCGGCACGTCGTCGAGCGTGAACGGCGGATACCGGTCGGTGCCGAGCGCTCCGTACGCGTAGAACTGCACCCGCCAGGTCCAGCGCAGCACTCCGACGTTGAAGTCGAAGATCGCCCGCGGGTAGCGCCCGGTGAACAAGATGGCGAAGAACGCCACCACGCTCAGCAGCACGAACGCCATCCAGAGCACGGCCAGGACCAGCAGGTGCGGGATCACCAGCACCCACTTCACCAGCCACAGCCATCGGTTCAGCCGGTCGTCGAGTGACGCGTCCACCCGGACCGGATAGGTCGCGGTACTCATGGCTCCCTCCTGATCTCCTCAGCACCGGACTCGTTGCCCGGCGCAAGCGTTATCGCCGGCGACGCCGGTGCGACCACACCGGCCGGCGGCTGGCCGAACCGCGCGGCATACCAGCGCAGGTACGCCGTGACAGCGGTCGGCAATGTGTAGAAGACGCGGTCGGCGCCCAGCCGGTCGAGGAACCCCGACGGCGCCAGCACGTCGCGCAGGTCCTGCTTGACCCGGGCGAGCGCGAGCACAATCCCGCGATGGTCGAGCTCATCGCGCAGGGCGTCGAGAGCGTCGATCGCGGTGATGTCGACCTCGACGTTCGCCTCGGCGTTGAGCAGCAGCCAGTGCACCGGAACCGGTGCGACGTCGACCGCGGCCAGTGCGCGGCGGCGGAAGTCGTCGGCGTTGGCGAAGAACAGTGGCGAGTCGTACCGGTAGACGACCAGGCCCGGCACCTGCTGGGCGTCGGGATAGTCGTCCAGGTCGTGCATGCCCGGCACCCCGGGTGCGTAGCCGAGGATGCCGTCGTGCGGCCGCGCGACCCGGCGCAGCAGGTCCAGCACGGACAGCGCGAGCGCGACCAGCACGCCGTTCAGCACGCCCAGAACAAGCACGCTGGCCGTGGTGGCGAGCGACAGCAGCAGCTCGCTGCGGCGGAACCGTCCGATCCGGCGGAAGTCGGCGATGTCGATCAGCCGGACCGCGGCGTACACCACCACCGCACCGAGTGCGGCCTCCGGGAACGACGACAACACCGGCCCGCCGAAGAAGACCGTCACCAGGACGGTGCCCAGGGCAACGAGTGAGTAGAGCTGGGTGCGCGCCCCGACCGCATCGGCGAGCGCGGTCCGGCTGCCGCTGCTGCTGACCGGGAAGCCCTGCAGGGCGCCGGAGGCGAGGTTGGCGGCGCCGAGCGCCAGCAGCTCGGTGTTGCTGTCCACGGTCTCCCGGCGGCGACCCGCGAAGGCACGTGCGGTCAGGACGTTGTCGGTGTACCCGACGATCGTGATACCGACCGCCGGAAGCAGCAGCTGGGCCAGGTCGGAGCCGGTCACGTCCGGCAGCTGCGGGTCGGGCAGCCCGGAGGGGATCGCGCCGACGGTGGTGACGCCGTACTGCTCCAGCCCGAGCATCGCCACAGCGGCGGCGGCGAGCAGCATCGCGATCAGCGGACCAGGCAGCCGGGGCGCGAACCGGTGCACCAGCAGCAGGAACGCCAGCATGCCTCCCGTCAGCAGGACGGTGACCGGGTCGGCGTCGGCCACGTGCCGGACGGCGTACCGGATCTGCTCCAGCGGGGAGTCACCGAAAACCTCGATCCCCATCACCCGGCCGAGCTGTCCGGCAATCATGATCACCGCAATGCCGGCCATGTAGCCGACCAGGACGGGTCGCGACAGCAGGTCAGCGAGGAAGCCGAGCCGGGCCAGCCGGCCCGCGAGGCAGAGCAGACCGACCAGCATGGCGAGTGCGGCGGCGAGTGCGGCGTACCGGGCCGGTTCACCGGCCGCGAGCGAACCGATGGTGATCGCGGTCATCAGCGCGGTACTGGACTCCGGACCGGCCGACAGCAACCGCGACGACCCGAGCCACGCGTACACCAGCAGCGGTCCGGCCGCGGCCCACAGCCCGGCCACCGGCGGCAGGCCGGCGACCTGGGCGTAGGCCATCACCTGCGGAACGAGGTACGCCGCCACCGTCACACCCGCGAGGATGTCCACGCGCAACCAGCCGAGCCGGTACTCGCGCAGCCACGCCGGTCCGACGGTGGCCATCGGGGCCGTCAGGACGTCGGGACGACGACGTCGGTGCCCGCGCTGCGTGCCCGGCGCCGCTCGTCGGAGGTCGGTTCGTGCTTCACCACGGCGACCGGGCAGGACGCGGAGGCCAGCACGCGCCGGGTGACCGGGTCGTGCGGTAGCCCGCCGGCATGCGCCCCGACCACGATCAGCCCTGCGTGTGGCGATGCCCCGACGAGCGCGTCGGTGGCGGACCGGCCGGTGACCAGGCGGGTGACCTTGACGTCGGGGTAGCGCTCGCTCCAGCCGGCCAAGGTCTCCGCCACTGTGAGCTGCGCGGTCGTCGCCCACGTCACGCCATCGTCCTGCACGACCTTGCGCACCGGACCGCTGTCCGAGTGCACGACGACCAGGTGGCAGCGCCGCGCGGACGCGGTCGCGTATGCGAAGCCGACCGCCTCGGCGGACAGGCCGCTGCCGTCGGCTCCTACGTAGACGCCACGGTCGGCGGTCGTCGTGCGCCACGCTGTGGGAACGACGACGACGGGGCAGCTCACCCGGGCCGCGAGGTGGAGCTCGCGCTGGGCCGTGACCGCGCGGTACGGGCCCCTCGCCCGCTGCCGTCCCAGCACCAGCAGCCGTGCGTCGCGGGCGGCGAGCGCGAGCACCCGCAACCGGGAGCCCTCACGCGCGGCAGTGGTCACGGTGACGCCGGATCCAGCCTGGCGGCGGACGTGCTCGACGGCGGCCTGGAGGTCGGCCTCCGCCATGATCTGTGGGTCTCCGGGCTCGTACAGCGGCGCGGTGGGCGCGTGGTACGGCCGGACCAGCATCAGGTAGGCCCCGGAGCGCTGCGCCTCGGCGCCGGCGTAGTCGACGACGCGCAGTGATTCGGGGTTGCCCTTCACCTCGACGACGACCGGGCCGGTTCGCGGTGCTGTGCCCATCGTCGGTCTCCTTCGTTCCTGGGCCTCGGGGGGGCGTCGTTCACGCCACTTCGACTGTGCGGTCCGGGGTGCGGCCACGGCAGGGGCGGCCGGCACCGAGTCAGCGGGTACGACGCCGTCCCGCGGGGGACCTTCGTCCCTGTCGGCGTGACGGGGCCGTCGGAAATCCTGGTGTCACCGGGCGAAGGGAGTGGCACTGTGTACGAACCGCGTGTGGTCGTCGGTGTGGACGGATCGATCGCGGCACAGACCGCGGTCTGCTGGGCCGCCACGGAGGCCGCGGCGCGCGGCGCGATCCTGCGGGTCGTACATGCGTTCGTCTGGCCGTTGTTCCGGGTACCGCTCGGCCCGTCCGAGCTGGCGCCGGGCCTGCGTGCCGCCGCCGACCAGATTGTCGGCGAGGCCGTCGAGCTGGCCGGCAAGATCGAGCCCGGGCTGCCGGTCGAGTCCGCTTTGACCAGCGGCTTCCCGTTCCCTGTTCTGGCCGCGGAGTCCCGGCAGGCCGACCTGACGGTCGTCGGGAGCCGCGGCCTCGGCGCCACGCTGACCGTGCTCGTCGGTTCGACGACGGTCGACCTGGTCGCGCACGCGCACGGGCCGGTCGTCGTGGTCAGGCCTGACCAGCTCGGCGAGTCCGGCCACCGGGTTGTGGTCGGGTACGACGGCTCGCCGGAGGCTCGCCGCGCAGTCGGCTTCGCCTTCGAGTACGCGGACCGGCACGACCTCGAGGTCCTGGTGGCCACGGTGTATGACGACGCCGCGCACTGCGGACCCGTGCCGGTTGCCTTCGATCCGGTCCCGGGCCACGAACACGTCCCGCTCGCCACGACTCTGCTGATCGGTCATCCGGCCGAGCAGCTGGTCCGGCTGTCCGAGGACGCCCGACTCGTGGTGGTCGGCTCGCGCGGGCGCGGCGGCTTCCAGGGCCTGCTGCTCGGCTCGGTGAGCCAGGCTGTGCTGCAGCACGCGCACTGTCCCGTCGCGGTGATACCGGCGGCCACCGAACCCGCCCACTAAGTGCGGCGGCGCAGCGGAGTAGTAACGCCGGACGCCACTCCGTGCCCTACTGTTGATCACGCAGAGGGTGAGGGTCGACTGGCGTTTCGGACTGCACGCGGGTGGTTGCATGGTGACTGGGCGTGGGTGACGACCACGGACCCTGGGACGAGGGCACGCTGGAGTTCGCCGGCCTGTCGCGGGTACGGCTGGACTCGCTGCTGCAGGAGCTGCTGAGCCGCGTCGACGAGATGCTCGACTCGCAGGACCGGCTGCGCTCGCTGCTCGACGCAGTCGTCAGCATCGGCACCGACCTGGACCTGAACAGCGCCCTCGACCGGATCGTGCACGCCGCCTGCGAGCTGTCCGGCGCCAGGTACGGCGCGCTGGGTGTGCTCCGGCCCGACGGCGAGCGGCTCGCCAGCTTCATCACCTACGGCGTCACCGCGGAGCAGATCGAGGCGATCGGCCCGTACCCGGAGGGGCACGGCATCCTCGGTCAGCTGATCGACCACCCGGAACCGCTGCGGCTGCACGACCTCGCCGAGCACCCGCGATCGTTCGGATTCCCGGCGCACCACCCCCCGATGCGAACGTTCCTCGGCGTACCGGTGCGGGTCCGCGACAACGTCTTCGGCAACCTGTACCTCACCGAGAAGCGCGACGGCGCCGACTTCACCGCCGACGACGAGCAGGTGGTGACTGCGCTCGCCGCGGCGGCGGGTGTCGTGATCGACAACGCCCGGCTGTACGCCGACACCGAGAGCAAGCGCCGCTGGCACGAGGCGACCGCGGAGATCACCGCGTTGCTGTTGGGCGACTTCGAAGCCCGTGACGCACTACAGCTCATCGCCCGGCGGGCGAAGGAGGTGACCGGCGGCCACGTGGCCGCGGTGCTGCTGGTCGACGGTGAGGAGCTGGTGCTCGAGGCGGTCGACGGACCCGGCATGGACGAGTTCGCCGGGACCCGGTTCGTTGCCGACCATCCCTTGGTCCGTGACGTCCTCGATGAGTCCCACAGCGTGGTGATCGAGAACCTGGCGCGGATGGCCAAGGAGCGCGGCGACATCCCGGTCACGCCGGCGATCGAGCAGCTCGGCCGGGCAGTGATGGTGCCGCTGCCTGAAGGTGCTCGTACCAGCGGCGGGATCCTCGTCGTCGCGGCACACCGCGACATGCTGCTCGGCGGGGGCGACGAGAGCACCGAGCTGATCACCTCGTTCGCGAACCACGCCACCTTGGCCCTGGACCGCGCCCAGGCACAGCAGGACCTCGCATCGCTCGCCGTGCTGGAGGACCGCGACCGGATCGCCCGTGACCTGCACGACCTGGTGATCCAGCGGCTGTTCGCCACCGGGCTGCAGCTGCAGGGCATGTACCGGATGGCCCGTCCGGAGGTGCAGGAACGGCTCAGCCGCGCTGTCGAGGACATCGACGCGACGATCCGCGACCTGCGCGCGGCGATCTTCGAACTGCAGCAGCAGCCGGGTAGCCGCAGCTCGCTGCGGACCGAGATCAGGGGCCTGGTCGACGACTACACGACGACGCTCGGGTTCGCGCCGGAGCTCGTGCTGCGCGGGCCGCTGGACAGTGTCGTACCGGCCAACGTGCGGCCGCAGATCCTGGCCACTGTCCGGGAAGGTCTGTCGAACGTCGTGAGACACGCACGGGCGAGTGTCGTACGGGTCGAGGTCGAGGTGACGGGTCGGGACGTGGTCGCGCGAATCACCGACGACGGCGTCGGCATCACGCCGAACGGCCGCCAGAGCGGCCTGCGGAACCTGCAGGAACGGGCCGGAACGCTAGGCGGTGCCGTGAGGGTCGAGAAGGCCGAACCGCACGGCACCGTGCTGGAGCTCCGCGCGCCCCTGACAACGGACTCCAGCTAGATCTCGCGGGTCTTGTCGCCGGCTCGGTCGTGCACCACGGCCACCGGTATCCCTGCGTGGTGCAGTACGCCACGTGCGACCGATCCGAGGAGGAACCCCGCGATCCTGTTGTGCGCGTGCCCTCCGACGACCAGCAGTTGGGCGCCGGTCGTCCTTCCGGTGTCGAGCAGGCCGTCGACCGGGTGGCCGTGCCACAGGCTGCGGTGCACGGTGACGTCGGGATGCTTGCCAATCCAGATCTCGACGAGCTCGTCGAAGGTGCGCCGTTCGTAGTGCTCCCACTGCTGCAGCTCGTCCGATGCGTACGACACATCCCAGACGTAGCCGGCCGGTGCCTGCCAGGCGTGCACCAGATGCAGTGGTACGCCGCGTTCGGCCGCGATGGTGAACGCGAACTCGAGCGCTGCGTCGCTCGGTGCGGACACATCGACGCCGGCGACCACCGGCCCCTCGCCGTGCGCGGATGGCTGCCAGCCGTCCGGCACGACGACGACCGGAACGTCTGCGTGGCTGACCACGCTCTCCGACACCGAGCCGACCAGCAGCCGGCTGAATCCCCCGACGCCACGTCGGCCGACCACGACCATCCGGCACTGGCCCGCGCTGCGCGCGAGTGTCTGTCCGGGGATGCCGGACAACGCGTCTGCGGTCAGGTCGACGGATGACTCCGAGCGCACGTGGTCGCGCACCGACGAGATGAGATCCTGCGTCCGGCTGGTGATCTCCGCCGCCCGCAGGTAGGGCAGTTGGCCGTACCGGTCGTCGATGACGTGCAGGACGTGCAGGCCGGAGCCTGCACGCCGTGCCTCGTCGACGGCCCAGTCGACAGCGCCGGTCTCACGCCATGAGGCGTCGACGCCGACGACCACGGTCGACTTGTTCATCACGGTTCTCCTCAACCATGGAGTGGGTCAGCGCAGGAAGCTGTACCGGCGGACGATCGACAACCCCGACCACATGCGGCCGAAGCCCCAGGTGTTGCCGGCGGCGGTCGCGGCCAGCGCGATCAGCGTCAGCGCACCCAGGATGTGGTCGTCGAGCACCGGGTTGTTCTCCGGCGGCAGGGCGGCGCTCCACATCATCAGGTACAGCAGCGTGCCGGCAGCGGCGGCGATCCGCATGCCGATGCCCAGGGTCAGCGCGAGGCCGATACCGGCCAGGCCGATCATGAACAGCGGCGTCACCCACCAGTCGCCGACCAGGCTGTGGTAGAAGCTGTCGAACGGGCCTTCGGAGCCCTTCAGGAACCCGGCGGTCGGGTCGCCGCCGTTGATCCAGGCCCGCTCCTCAGGGGTCGCGTAGCCGAGGCCGAAGAGCTTGTCGAAGAAGGGCCATAGGAAGGTCAGCCCGAAGGCGATCCGCAGCGCTGCTAGCGAGCGGGCGGCGAACCTCGACGTGGCGTCCGTACGCCCGGCGTCGGGTTCGAGGTTGGGCCGGAGCTCCGGCCGAGCGTGTGTGGCGCTCATGGTTCTACTCCTTCCGAGAACGGGTGGATCCCGCTGCTTTGATCCTGCTGATCGCGGGCGGCGTGCCGGCAGGGTCCGTGGTCACCGCCGCTGATGCCGAATGGCCCACCGGGGCGGGGCCGATGACATCTGCCTTCCGCGCCGCTACTGCCACACGCTGAAGGTGAGGCAGCGAGATGCCGCGGTCGAGGAGGCAATGACATGTGCCAGGACGAGCAGCTCACGCTTGAGCAGATCGAGATCCTGCTCGGCGCGGCCACCGCCGCGCCGTCGATGCACAACACCCAGCCCTGGCGGTTCGAGGTGAACGGCCACGTCATCGACGTTTTCCTGGACGGCGCCCGGGTGCTGCCGGCCGAGGACGCGAGCGGCCGCGCGATGCGGATTGCGGCCGGTGCGGCGGTACTCAACGTGAGGGTCGCGGCCGCGCATCTCGGATACGACAGCTGGTTCGGCCTGGCGCCATGCCCTGAGGAACCGGACCTGATGGCACGAATCGTGCTCGAACCGTCCGAGGCTGTCGACCCGGCCCTCCGGGCGCTCTACCGGGAGGTCTCCCGGCGGCACACCGACCGTCGTCCGGCACCGCCGGTGGGCATCCCGGACGGTATCCGGGTCGCGGTCCTCCGGGCTGCGTGCGCGGAGAACGCGGAGCTCACCTGGCTTCCGCAGGCCGCGGTGACCGAGACGCTCGAGCTCGTCCGTGAAGCCGAGGTCCGTGGTCTCGTCGACTGGAACCGTGCCGCCGAGCGGCGGCGCTGGGTCGGTGGCTCGCGCACCGAGGACGGCATCCCTGCGGCCGCGCTGGGACCGCGGTCGACCGCCTACCCGGCGGTGGTCCGGGACCTGGGCGTCTCACCGCTGGACCGGCTCCGCCCGGTGGCGCGGTTCGAGAAGCAGCCGGCGCTGGCCGTCCTCTCGTCCGCGGGCGACACCGACGTCGACCAGCTCGTCGCCGGGATGGCCCTGCAGCGCGTCCTGCTGACAGCGACCCGGCACGGCCTGTCGGCGTCGTTCCTGAACCAGCCGCTGGAATACGACGACCTGCGGGTCCGGGTGCAGAAGGTGACGGGTAACCCCGGCCACGCGCACATGCTGATCCGGTTCCTGCCGCGAGTCATGGGCGAGCACGCGCCGAGGCGTCCGGTGGCCAGCTACCTGCGTCCGGCACGCACGTCCGAGGCGGTGACGTCATGAGGGAGTCACTCGATGCCTTGCGCAACGAAGAGCTGCGGTGGCGCGCCAACCTGGACCTGACCGACGTGCAGCGACACGCGGACCTGGCCGATGAGCCGGACGAGCTGTTGTTCCAGCTGCGCCGGGCGCTGGTCGTCTACCGGCAGCAGGTACTGCCACACCTGGCGCTGGAGCGGGAGCGAGTGCTGCCCGCGGTGCTCGGTCAGGGCGACGCAGCGAGCGACCTGATCCGGATCATGGCCGAGGAGCTCAGCGCCGTGGTCGGCCGGATCGACGCCGCACAGGCCGACCTGCTGCAGGATCCGGCCTCCTCCGCGGCGCGGAGCCGCGCGGTCGGCGTACTCAGCGCGGCGGCGGTGCTGGCCACGGTGGCGATGCGGTTCCGCAGTGAGGTGCTCCTGCCGCTGGCGAGCAGGAAGGACACGAAACGATGACCGCACGACCGCGGGTGGCGATCGCCGGCGGCGGGTTCGCCGGATTGGAGACAGCCTTCACGCTTCGCCAACGTCTGGGCGACCAGGTCGATCTGACCGTCATCTCCGACCACACCCAGTTCCTGTTCAAGCCGAACACCATCTACCTGCCGTTCGGATACGACGAGCGGCGGCTGCACATCCCGCTCGCCCGCCCCGCGGCACGCCGTCTGGTCCAGTTCCATCACGGCGTCGTCACCGGCATGCAGCAGGACCGGGTCGAGCTGAAGGACGGCGCGCGGATCCCGTACGACTTCCTGGTGCTGGGGACCGGCGCCGCGATGCGGCCGACCGAGGTCCCCGGCCTGGCCGAGCACGCGGAGACCATCTGGACGCCTGCGGCGATGCACCAGCTCGGGGACCGGCTCGGCGAGCTGCGATCCGCCGCCGCGCGCGGCGAGCACCGGCGCGTGCTGTTCCTGGTGCCGCCGGGCAACAAGTGTGCGGGGCCGCTGTACGAGATCGTCTTCATGCTCGACACCTGGCTGCGCCGGCACGGCATCCGGGACCGGGTCACGCTGACCTGGACGACGTACGAGAATTCCTACATCCAGGCCTTCGGCCCACGGCTGCACGAGGTGGTCAGGACCGAGTTCGCGGACCGCGGGATCGAGGGCCACACCGGTGCGGTGGTCAGCAAGGTGTCCGCCGACGAGGTGCTGTACGACGACGGCTCCCGCCGTGGGTGCGACCTGCTGGTCGCGTTCCCGCCGTATGTCGCCGCGGTCGAGTACCCGGGCGTCCCGGCGGACGACCGCGGGTTCCTCCGGACCGAGGCGGCGAGCCGGCTGGTGGCCGGGACCGACAACGTCTACGCGCCCGGCGACGCGGGTGACTTCCCGGTCAAGCAGGCGTTCCTCGCGTTGCTACAGGCCGATGCTGTCGCGGACCACATCGCCTCCCGGATCGACCCGCGGCTCGCCGTCGAGACGCGCGACTTCGAGCCGACGTCGATGTGCGTGATGGAGATGTTCGACACCGCGACGTTCGCGCAGGTGCCGCTCGCGACCACCGGTGACCCGGCCGGACCGGTCAGGGTCGCCGATGACGCGGGAAGCCGTTATCGGGTCGGCGTCTCACCGGTGTGGCAGCTGGGCAAGAAGACACTGGGGCTATACCTGCCGTGGCAGTTCAAGGCCGGACGTCCGTTCCACGGCGGAAGGGCGTGGTCGGCGATGGAGCTGGCGCTGCGCGGGATGTCCGCCGCGCTGGCCAGCGGCCCGGACACACCGCGGACCTGACGATGAGCGCGCGGTGCTCCCCGTACCGGGTGACCGCTCGCCGGTTGGGTCTCGGGCGGAACTCGCTGCGCCGCAGCCGCGGTGTGAGTGCCGCGGTCGGGACGATGACGGGCCTGGTGATGTTCGCCGGAGGTCTGCTCGGGATCTGGCTCTTCGTCCTGTCGGTCAGGTCCCTGCTAGACCGGTGGCGCCGGCGCTGCTGGGCGGCGGAGTGGGAAAGCGTCGCCGGGACCTGGTGCCGTTGCTGAGCACGCCTCGTCGGTGAGCGTTAGTACAGCTTGTCGGTTCGCCTGAGGTGATCACGCGTCTCTGCGCGCCGGGCACGTTCAACGGGTCCGCGTGGCTGATGTCCCGTCCAGGCGGGAACCTCCGCCCGGGTTCACGCTCCTCGGCAGCACGACCACCGGGCAGCGCGCGAGCTGGGCGACCGCGTTGCTGACCGACCCGAGCGCGGAGTGGATCATCGAGCTGGTCCCGTGGCTGCCGACCACCAGCAGCGTGGCGCCGGCGGAGCGGTCGATCAGCACCTCGGCCGGGTCGCCGGCGAGCACGGTGCGAGCCACCGCGGGAGCGCCGGGCACCTCCCGACGCACCGACTCGACGTCCGTCCACAGTTCATGGTCCGCGAGCTCGGTCTCGTCCTCGGCGTGCACAGTCCGCACGGCCTCGACCGCGCACCCGCGGATTACCGCCTCGGCCAGCGCGAACCGCAGCGCCCGCCGGCCGCCGTCCGAACCGTCGACCCCGACCAGGATCAGCACATCCGTCGTCATCGGACCGTCCTC
>DASRHY010000280.1:0-25051 GCA_035650275.1 Kribbellaceae bacterium
TGATTAGGGGCCGGTGGCTGGTTGTCGGGTCGAGTGTCGCGGTCGGGTTTGGTGAAGTAGGCGGCGGTCTGGGCGTCGGCCGGGTAGTAGGACTCGATTGCGACCTCGTCCAGGGTGATGTCCATCGGGGTGCCGAACGTGGTGATGGTCGAGAACAGCCGCAGTTCTCGTTCGCCGACGCGAATGATCATCGGGATCACGACATCGGATTCGATCGGCTGGCTCGTCGCGTCCTCGGAGTCGGGCGCCAGCAGT
Organism: Kribbellaceae bacterium; assembly: GCA_035650275.1. Taxonomy (GTDB): domain Bacteria; phylum Actinomycetota; class Actinomycetes; order Propionibacteriales; family Kribbellaceae; genus DASRHY01. The sequence continues at coordinate 256 of DASRHY010000280.1, forward strand.
TCCTCGTAGAGCGCGGTGAGCTCGGCGTCGGGCGCGGTGGCGAGCTGACGCGTGATTCGGGACCGGAACACCGCGCGCACGTCGGCCAGGTTGACGACCAGGCGAGCGAGCCCGCGCGGGTCCAGTCCCAGCCGCACCATGTTGATCGGCGGCCGCAGCAGGTCGGGAGCAACGTCGGCGAAGAACGGGTCGACAGCGCGATTGGTCATCACGATGTTCCATCGGCGATCGAAGGCCACCGCCGGGTACGGCTCGTGCGCGCGGAGCACCCTCGCGATGGCGTCGCGGGCGGCCGACAGCGCGTCGTCGTCGAGCGGGCGCTCGGCGTAGCGGGGTGCGAAGCCGGCGGCGAGCAACAGCCGGTTGCGATCACGCAACGGCACATCGAGCTGATCCGCGAGCCGCACGACCATGTCGGCGCTCGGGTTGGACTTACCGGTCTCGACCAGGCTGACGTGACGAGCCGAGACGTCGGCGGCGATCGCCAGGTCAAGCTGGCTGAGTCGCCGCCGATGCCGCCACTCCCGCAACAGCTCCCCGACCGTATGCACGATCCTCGAGGCTACGTCGATCGGGGGCGGTGTGCCATGAAGTCCGGGTTCATCGACAACCGCGGCGGACCACAAGGACACTGCGTCCATGACCACAGACAACAAGGGCATCGTCGAACGGGCGCTGGCGCAGCTGATCGGGACCGGCGACGTCGATGCGCTCGAGTCGTTGCTGAGCGACGACTTCGTCCATCACAGGCCGGATTCGACGTCCGCGACCAAGGCGGAATGGCTCGCCGCCGTACGCGCGGTGCCGATCGCCGACCTGCGCGTCGAGGTCCATCACGTGCTTGCCGACGGTGATCACGTCGTGATGCACTCGCGGCGCTGGCTTCCCGATGCCGGGCCGGGAATCGCGGGCGTCGACATCTGGCGATTGGACGATGGGCTGATCGCCGAAGGGTGGGAGATCATCGAGCCGGTGGCCCAGGCGGCCGCCAACATGGTGTGGTGGGAACCCGCTCAGCGCTGACCGGGCCTATCGCTTCGACCGTCGGGCAACCAGCCCGGAGAGGCCTCCGCGGGTGGTTTCACGCAAGCGATCCTCGCGCCGACGACGCGGGCGAGTCGTCCGACAGCGGATGGCAGTACGTACACAGATCTGCGTAGTTGACCCGTGCCTGGCCACGCTGATTGTCGTAGACGGCTTCGCCACCACCACCGCCGCGCTACTTGCATGGCCGACTGGTTCGCCAGTTGGGGTGTCACCCGCGTCGTGACGGAACCGACCAGCGACTACTGGACGACCAAATGGTGTGTGTCTACCTGCTCGAGGCCGCCGGGTTCGAGTGCTGGCTAGTCAAAGCCCGCTACGTGAAGAACGCGCCGGGCCGGCCCAAGACCCGACAAACTCGATGCGGTCTGGCTGGCCAGGGTCGCCCAATGGGGCATGTGCCGCCCGTCACTGGTGCGCCCAGACCGATCCGCCAACTACCGGACCTAACGCGCTACCGGCGTGCGCTGATCGGCGACCGTGGGCGGGAGATGCAGCGGGTGGAGAGGCTGCCCGAGGACGCCCAGATCAAGCTGTCCTCGGTGGTCAGCGACCTGATCGGAGTGTCCGGTCGGGAGATGATGCACGCCCTGATCGCCGGCCAGCGCGACCGCAGATCCTCGCCGCGCTGGCCAAGGGCCGGCTGGAGGTGTCACATGTCTTCGCCGGTACGCCGCTGCTGGTCAGCGCACCAATCCCTCGACCTCGCAGACCCGGGAGTGCCTGTCGGTCGTCCTGAGCCGTCGCCTTCCGCTACGCCGCCCACACCCCGGTCTGGGCGGTCTCGCGGGCCCAATCGGTGAAGTCGCGCGGAGCCCGGCCGAGAACCTGCTGGACTCCGTCGGACACGTACTCCGAGCGGTGGTTGCGGATCACCGCGAACAGATCGCGCACCGACTCCGCGTCCTCGAGCATCAGGCCGAACCCGACCAGTTCGGCGACATGCTCCTCCGGCGCGAGATCGACGTAGCCGACCGGCCGGCCGGCGGCGGCGGTCAGTTCGGCGGCGACCTCGGTCATGGTCAGGGTGCGGGGTCCGGACAGCGAGTACGTCTGGCCGATGTGGCGGTCGTCGAGCAGGGCGGCCGTCATGACGTCCCCGACGTCATTCGTGTCGATCCAGGCTTCGGCGCCGTCACCCGCCGACACACGAATCTCGCCGGCCAGCACGTACTCACGGAAAAAGTCCTCACTGAACCCCTGCGCGAACCAGGACGGTCGGACGATGGTCCAGTCGGCGCCGCCGTCCTTGACCGCGTGCTCGAGCTCGAGACCGCTCTCGTAGACGTCGAACTCGCGGCCCGGGCTGCCCACGCCGCGGCCCGACAGCAGGACCACCCGGCGTAGGCCCTCGGCTGCGGCCTGCTTGATGAACCGCCCGGCCTGGCTCAGGCCGGTCGGGCCGACCGGAGGTGCCAGGTACGCCGTGTCGGCGCCGGCGATCGTCGCCGACCAGGTGCTGTCGTCGTACCAGTCGAAGCGTTGCTCGCTCGAGCGGGAGGCCAGCCGGAACGGCACGCCGCGGGCCTCGAGCTGCTCGACGACACGGCGGCCGGTCTTGCCCTTGCCGCTGAGGATGAGGATCGGTGTGTTTGTCATGACCCCAGTCGACCGCGACCGCCTGAGACGAACCATGGTTGAAATGCGCAGTTTGATGTTCGAGGCGCTCACCGTCGAGTCAGACTGTCGGTCTTCGACGTGCTCGACGACCTGCTGGTCGGGACCTGTGTGCACGGCGGGTGTTCAATCTGACGAGCATGGATCCGCCCCGGGCGCTGCAGATCTGCGAGGAGGCGCCGCTCGCGCTGGCGACACTGGTCCGCGGCTCGGCCTGGGTCCGGCGCGACATCATCGAGCCGGTCCGGTTGTCGGAGCGTGACGCCGCGGTGTTCACCGGCCCCTCGCCGTACGTCCTCGGCGACCAGCCGGACACCGAGCCCCAGCTGCGGATCCACCGGGCGGTTCTGCGAACCGTTGCCTGGGGCACCTGTCGACTACAGCGTCAGGCTCGGCGTGCGCACGCACGGCGGACGAGCCGAGGGCGAGGCGATGGTTGTCAGTGGCACCTATCCGACCTCGGGCGGCGTCGGCCGGCGGTTGCTCACGGCGCTGCCGTCCGTCCTCGTCGTACCGGGGGCCCGAGGTGGCGGGCTCCGTGATGGACATCGTGCTCGGCGAGATCCAGCGCGACGAACCGGGCCAGCAGAGCGTGCTGGACCGATGGCTCGACCTCGCCTTGATCACCACGCTGCGGGCCTGGTTCGCCCGGTCGAACTGGCGCAACGCGTCGGCGTCTCCCGCGCGAGCCTGGCCCGGCGGTTCAACGCGGTCGTCGGCCAGGCACCGATGTCGTACCTGACCGGCTGGCGCGTCACCCTGGCCGCCGACCTGCGTCGCGACAGCCCGGACACCGTCGACACGATCGCCCGCCGGGTCGGCTATGCGAATGCGTTCGCCCTCAGTGTCGCCTTCAAACGGGTCCGCGGTACGACACCAACCGCCCACCGGCGCGCCGCTGCGGCCTAGATGGTTGATTCCTTGAACGGTGTTAGTGGTCGTTGGCGGTCGGCGTGCCGCGCAGCATCACCGACGAGCAGGTCGAGCTTCGAGCCGCGCACGCGCGTCTTTGAGCCTCTCCTGGCCTTAGCGATGCTCGGCCCGCGCAGGCCAATTGAGACCCACACGACCAAGCGCGGGCAGCCGCACAGGGAGCGACCAGCCGGGCGCCTGGACCTAGCCTCGCCGGGATCGGTCCAGGCGGCAATACAACAAGCAGCCGAGTGCCGCGGCCCTACTGTGTCGATAACTCCGTGACCACAGCGACGGCCTCGAGGAGCAGGTCGTGAGGGCAGCCCCAGTAGTCGTAGATGCCGCCACGGGCGCGATTGCTGCCGCACACGACGAACACGCCCGTGCCGAGGCGGCGTTTGAGATGGGTGGCGAGCCACCCCACGAAGCCACTGTTGTCTACGCCGGGCGGAAAATGGATCGAGAACACACCGAAGCGCTCAACGGACTCGGACGGCTCGTCAATCATGGGAATCAGCGCGCTCCACGAGTCCTCGTCTCGCACGACCGCGAGCGTCTGCCCCGAGAGCGGCGGCGGGCTTGCCGCGGGCGACTCCTCGAAATGCCAGAACCCATCATGTACGACCAGCTCCGCCGCCGCGATCACCTGGCGCAGTCGCCGATCGGTTTGCTCTTCAGTTTCCCAGCTAACGTCAACCACGAACCCCACCGTAGATCAGCATCAAAGCGGCCTGTCTCAATGCCCCGATGCCGGGGCGCTCCAGGCAGAGGACCCGATTCCATGCGCCCGCGCCGCGTCGTCGGTGAACCAGCGGTGTCATCGCCCGGTCATGACCGGGCGATCGCGTCGGGCATTGGGTGCACCTCGAAGGTGGCGAGCCCGGAGCCGACCGCCGGGTCCTTGGCACCCAGGGCGTGGACCTCGTCCGCCTCGCGGGCCGTGACGACGGCGAGCCCCCAGACGCCGGCCGGATCGGCGACGGGCCCGAAAGTCACCGCGGTTCCCGCGCTGATCAGGTCATGCCAGTAGCGGACGTGCTCGGCCATCACGGCAGCCTCCGCGTCGGTCATGTCGGTGGCAAAGGTCGGACGCGGTGGGATGAGCTTGTAGAGGAAGTACCCGCTTGCGGTGCCTGCGTCCGCTTCCTGCAAGATCCGGGCGCTCTGCGCGCCGGAGACGTCCCAGACGGGCTGCAGGACGTCGCGAAATGCCCTCGCCTGCTCGTCAGTCGGGAACTCCAGGTTCAGCACAACCCGGTTCGGATCGTCGGCGTCGCGATAGACCCAGTGGCGGGTCACCCCATGGGTCGCGCGACCCAACGGGTCTCGATCGAACACCGCCTTCCAGCCGCCGAAGTCCGACACGTCATACTCGATCTGCAGGACCGGCATGATCCACTCCCTCCCGGCCACACAGGGGACCGTGTATCGTTAGTTCAGACTAACGGTAATTCTGCACGCACGGTTAGGCAAGACGCACTGATGAACTCCTCTGACGTGGTGCTCGAAGCCCTCGGTGACCGGACTCGCCGCGCCATCCTCGAGCGGCTCCGGGCCGGGCCGCAGCCGGTCGTCGAGATCGCCCGGGGGCTGTCCGTCGGACGGCCGGCAGTGTCGCAGCACTTGAAGGTGTTGAAGGAGGCGAGCCTCGTGGTGGACCAGGCCGTCGGCACCCGCCGCGTCTACCAGATCAACCCGGACGGGCTGGAGACGCTGCAGGACTATGCGCGCTCGTTCTGGTCCGCAGCGCTGACCCGCTACCAGCGGGCGGCCCAGCGGGCAGCGACCCACCAGGAGGGTGACGCCGATGTTCGATGACCTTGGCGCGACCGTCCGACAGACCGTGCTCGTCGACCTTCCGCCGGATGCCGCCTTCCGGCTGTTCACGGGCGGGATCGGCGAGTGGTGGCCACTCGACGAGGGCTACTCGTACGGCGGGGACCGCGCCCGGGAGATCTTCCTGGAACCCACCGAGGGTGGCCGGTTCTACGAGCGGTTCGTCGACGGCGACGAGCTCCAGGTCGGCACCGTCACCGTATGCTCGCCGCCGGATCGCATCGTCTTCACGTGGCGCAGTCCCGAGTGGCCGGCCGAGACCGAGGTTGACGTCCGCTTCCTCGGCGTCAAGGGCGGCACCGCCGTGGAACTCGAGCATCGGGGGTTCGAGCGCCTCGGCCCGGACGGCCGCTCGCTCGCACGACAGTGGGCCGGCGGATGGCCGCGGGTCGTCGAAGCCTTCGCCGCCCGGGCGGCCACCCGCTGACGTCCGCGACAGGTTTGCGGAGGAAAGACCACTGAGCGAAGGCCGCGACATCAGTGCAGACTCTCGACACGATCCGGACCTCGCTGTAGCGCGGGTCCGGGCTGTTCCGCCCGCTCGCGGGCATGGGCGGGGAACTGCTCGGTCGGCGACCAGCGGGGTGCCGACCAGGTGCGGGCAGGCGAGCGCCCGGACCACGGTGTCGCCGACCGACACCGACAGCTCCTGTGCTCCGGGTCAGTCGCGGCCCCAGCTCGGTCACGAACCCGCACGCCAGGGCTTCACGCCGACCCTAGCGCCATGTCCGCCGCACGGGCGTGCCGGAACGGCGACAGCAACAGACCCACCGCGACGGCCGACAGGCCAGCGATCGCGATCCAGAGCCGGACAGTAGCCGAGGTGGTCAGCGTGCAGCCCGCCGGCCGATGCGCCGACGACGGCGGCCCGCTTCGGGGTAGCGACACATCCCACCGCGCGGCTAGGGCACCTTCGTGCCGCACCTAAGCCGAAATCGACCCGTCGCGGACCGTCAGGCGGCGGTGCCGACGCTCCAACCACTGAACAAGATGACCGAGACCGCCCGGCGGATCGCCGACGCCCCAGCCACCGACCGCGGCCTGCACGAACGCCTCGCCCTCGACGGCCCACACGACGAGCTCAAGAAGCTGGCCGACACCTTCGACGTCATGCTCCAACGCCTCGACCACGCCTTCGACAGCCAGCGCCGATTCATCGCCAACGCCTCCCACGAACTGCGCACCCCGCTCGCCGTCAACCGCGCCCGCCCTCCTCGAGGTCGCCGTGCATCGCAGACCCGCCTCAGCCGAGATCCGCGAACTCGGCGAGACGATGCTGGAGATAAACCTGCGCCACGAGCGGCTGATCGATGGGCTGCTCCTGCTGGCACGCGCCGAAGGCGAGGTCACCGACAGTTCCTTCGTCGATCTCGCCGACATCGCCGAACACGTGGCAGCACAGATTCCGCGCGGCACGGTCAGCGTGCTCACCGAGACGAAGGAGGCACCGACCACCGGCAACCCAATACTCCTCGAACGCCTCGTCCAAAACCTCGTCGACAACGGCGTACGGCACAACCTGCCCGAGAGCGGCTGGGTGCGAGTGACGACCGGCACCCAGCCCGACGGTTCCGCGGTCGTGGCCGTCAGCAACACCGGGCCAGTCATATCCCCTTATGAGGTACCCAGCCTGTTTGAACCCTTCCGCCGCCTCCACGCCGATCGCCTGGCCACCACCACACATGGCGCCGGACTCGGGCTGTCCATAGTCCAGGCGATCGCCCGAGCCCACAGCGGTGCCGTCCGTGCCGAACCTCGCGATGGCGGCGGCCTGACCGTCACCATCACCCTCCCCGAGTCGCAAAACACCGCCTTGAGCCAGCCCCACCGGCGGCAAACGGAACCGTGAACAAACCATGTGCTGGGCAATCCACGGTCGGCGTGTGAGGCCAGACCAGTTACACCCTTGGTCGGACACTCCTTGTACGGAGAGGGTGTGCCGGTGTCAGCTGGGGAGCCGGGTTCTGTAGCGGCGTTCGGTCGGGGTTGCGCTGGCGGGGGTGCTCCGGATCTCAAGCACCTAGCGGCATCGGCGCTTCTGCGGAAACTCGAGCGCCGGACTGCTCGCGGGGACGCTGCGCGGTTACGCGTACGACTTACTGCGGTGGTTCCGGTTCCTGCATCGGCGGTGCAGGCCGTGGGGAACGCGCGGAGCGCAGCGACGTGCGTGGTTTCGCCGACGGGCTGCGGCAGGCGCCACCTGGATCACAGTCGACCTTATCTTGCAATCCATAGCTTGCTATGTAAAACTGAGAGCAAGCTATGGAATTGATATCGAGGTTGTCATGACTGCCATCACAGCCCGCCGCACCGGCGGCGGTAAGAAGATCCGCGATCGGCAGCGCCTGGCTCATCTGATGGCCGGAGTGGCGCTGGTTGCCTACGTGTATGTGCCGGGCGGCCCCAGCGCGGCCCTCGAGGCGGCGGTCCGCTGGGTGATCCTGCCCGTCCTGGCCGGGTCCGGTGTGTTGATGTGGCAATGGCCGAAGGTTCGGCGGTGGGCTCGCAAGCAGGGACGCCGGTCGTGACCGACGCGCGGTTCCGCGAGGAGTCGCTGGGCTATCAGGTGAACCATCTCGCCCGCCTACTCGCGCACACTCTCGCCGCCCACATCGCGCCATACGGCGTTGTCCCGGGGCAGTTCGCCCAGTTGCTCGTGCTGTTTGAACAAGACGGCCTGACACAACGCGAACTGTGTGACCGGGTCCGGATCGAGCAGGCCACCATGGCAAAAACCCTGCAGCGCATGCAGCGCGACGGCCTGGTCCGCTGTGACCCCGACCCGGACGACCGACGACGGATCCGGGTGTATCTGACCGATCAGGCCCGAGCGATCGAACACGACCTCGTCGCCGCCGCCCGTTTGGTGAACGCCTCGGCCTCCGACGGACTCACCAACGCGGAAATCGCCAGCTACCTGAACGTGACGGCGCGGCTGATCCACAACCTTGAGGCCGCTACCGAGTGAACCCTGGTCCCACCGCCGCAGCCACCACCCCGCCCGCATCGCGCCTGAGGCCCGGTCAAGCTCACCAGCAGGCTGCCACCCGTACAGCACCACCGGCCCTGTCAGGGTGGCCTGATGCACTGCTCCTCGAGCAACCGGGGCCGGGCGAACATCCGCACACGGCCGATGAGCGGGCTTCAACACGACGCCACCGGGCATGGCGGAACAGGTGACCAAAGCGATCAGGAATCGAGAAGCACGGATCACCGAGCCGTACGTAGCGTGACTGTCATGCATCACCACCAAGCCCCAAAGGAGACAAGCATGAAAGCGCACGTGAGTTCCATCCTGCTCGGTGTCGAGGACATGGACCGGTCCAAGCGGTTCTACACAGAGGGTCTGGGCTGGGAGGTCCAGAACGACTACAAGATCTCCGTGTTCTTCGTTCCACACGGTGGTTCGCTGGTCGGCTTCTACGGCCGCGACGGGCTCGCCGACATGGTGGGCGCGAGTCCGGACGGCAGCGGCTTCAACGGCGTCGTCTTCAATTACGTCGTGCGCAGCGAGGGCCGCGTCGACGAAGTTCTGGACGAGGCCAAGAGGGCCGGCGGGAAGATCCTCAAGCCCGCGGCGAAGCTGCAGTGGGGTGGGTACGGCGGTTCGTTCGCGGACCCGGACGGCTACATCTGGAACATCGGCTACAGCGCCCAGGGAAAGGACCAGCCCTACGCGGAGTAGCGGGCCGGCGGTGCTACGTTGCCCGCGGCCGCGCGGTGGCGAGGCCTTGGCCGCAAGCGCCGGGTCGCCACCGCGCCGGGTCCGGTCAGGTTGGCGCTCTCTACGGCCGCCGTGCACTCGCCAAGGACGCCGGCGTCTCTCCCGGCGGCGCCGGATCGCACGGCGAGCTGACACAAGTTGGCAGGAGCAGATGATGAAGTTTCGATCGTATGTCGAGCCTCCGGAGCCCATGAAGGGCTTGGCGGTTCCTCCAGAGGTTGTCGAGGCGCTCGGTGGAGGCAAGCGGCCGGTGGTGACCATCACGATCAACAAGCATTCATGGAGGAGCAGGGTGGCCATCATGCGTGGCCGCTACCTGCTCGGCCTCAGCAACGCCAACCGGCAAGCCGCCGGTGTCGTGACCGGCGACGAGGTCGAGGTCGAGGTGGAAATCGATGCCGAGCCTCGTGTTGTGGTCGAGCCCGCGGACTTCGCTCGCGCGCTGGACGCCGATCCGGTCGCCCGCGCTGCCTACGACCGCTTGTCCTACGGTCGCAAGCGGGAGCATGTGCTGGCTATCGAGGGCGCGAAGAAGCCCGAGACGCGCATGCGGCGGATCCAGACGGCCCTGGCAATGCTGCGGGACCAGGAGTCGGCAGGGGGCCGTGCGGCTCGCGCCAAGACTCGAGGCGATGACGGCTGACATCTTCGACTAAGCCCGGATCCACGTGCGCCGTGAGGCGCTGACAGTCCCATCATCCGGGTGGCCACCAGCGCGACGCAGTGGGCGTCGGTTTTGCGGCCCTGCCCGGTCGAGAACACCCGAGCCCTGGCCGACAGCTTCGGCGGCACGTCGATGACCTGCTCACCGTCGGCGAGCAACCGGCGAGCGATGTGGCCACCGATGCCGTTGCAGCCCTCGATCGCCCAGATGCGGTCTGGCCACCGCGCGGCGTACTTCTTCATCGCCGCGTAGCCGGCGGCCTCGGCGCGCCGTACCGGCCGCCGCCGAGGACGGTCTCCTCGGCGTCCATCACCTCGATCGTTTGCTGAGCGCTTGTGTGGATCCATCCCGACCACGACACGGCCCATCTGCGTCCTCCCTTTGCTCGATCCAGTCGGTTGTCGAGCCGGGAGGGCAACGCTGCTTCGAGCAGTGCAAACCTCTCTTGAGCCTCTCCCTGCCCGGTGACGCCCGACCCACGCAGGCCAAATGAGAGCCACACGACCCAGCGTGGGCAGCCGCGATAAGAGCGATGGGCCGGGCGCCTGGACCGAGCCTGGCCGGGCACCGGTCCTAGGAGCAATACAACAAGCAGCCGCGATCCGGGCGCTCGTGGCGATGCGTTCCCTGGTCGTCCCGCTGGCAGGGCGCGACGGCCGCCGGGACGGGGATTCATCGCTCCGACGGTCAGTCGACCGCGCGCGCGTCGAACGCAGCAGCTGCGGATTAAAGTCCGCTGGTTCGCACCGACTGGCTGTCTACAGCGTCCCAGGCTGACCCATCGGCTGTCATCTGTGGCATGTCCTGACTCCCGTTCGTTGACACCGCCATTGCCAGAGACGTTGCTATAGGCAACATTATCGTCGTGCCCGGCCGAAGCGGGTCGCCCTGCCCTTCTCGTCAGTCTGCCTGCAGGCGCCTGCGCTCGACTCGCGTCCTCGCCGCCCTCAACTGCCGCACAACCTCGGTGAGACCGGTCGCCGGCGATGCGTCGGCGTGTCCCTCGCGGTTCAAAACGCGGACGGTCGAGCAACAGCAGGCTTCCTCAGCGGCCGAGCGGCTGCTGACCCGACCGCGCGAAGTATGACCCAGACGCCACGAAGTCCCTGTCCGCGATCGTCTCGGTGCGCACGTTCACGTCAACCACCAGAGTCGCCCAGCCAGGCCAGCCGAGCGTGGGCGAGAAGATAGTGGTGCCCGCATGACGATCACGAAGTCCGGCTGCCGTACTAGTGGCGGCCGCGTGCTTGGCCACGTGGTCATCATCGGTGCGCATGGTGACGGCTCACTCCGGCCGACTGGCCGGGTTGCACGACGACAAAGATCGGCTAAGCCCGCCGCCGGCGCGGCGACGGCAGCACAGGTGCTGTGTGCCCTGGCAACCTGGATGATTGATTCCAATGACCCATCCCATACACGCCAGGAAATGAACTGAACTGGAAGAGGCGTGACAGTCTCGGCGTGAGATCGGAGCTGAGGGAAGAGGTTGGGCATCTGGCGGATGCCTCTCACACCCCGGAATGATCTCTTGGCTTCAACCATGCCTGCCGCGCACCCGGCGGGCTGCTAGCGGTCGAGTGTGACGGCGACCGAGGCCGGTGTGGAGCGATTGTTCTGGCGGTCGACGGCCTGCACGTATACACGTTTCTGTCCGTCGACCGGCCGTCCGCCGTACGCCGTGTGGGTGAGTGACCAGGTCAGCGTCGGCGCGCTGGCCGGTACCCAGGCGGTGTTGTAGAGCTGACCGCCCACCGGTGCCTGGTTGGTCACGTACCAGCCGAGCAGGCCGCTGCTGCCGTCGGCCCCGCTGAGCGTCAGCCCGACCCAGCGGGTAGTGGCCAGCGTCCGGTCCGCCCGCACGCCGGCGGTCGGCGCGGTGCTGTCCCAATGCTGCTGCCAGCTGACGCCGGTCTGATCGTCCATGCCGTCGATCCGGATCCGGTAGGTGACGCCGGCCTGCGCGGTGAAAGTTACCGACGTCGTGGCACTCGCGCCGCCGACCCTGCTCAACGCGGTGAGGGTGTTACCCGTGAAGACCGACAGAGTGCTCAGGCCGCTGCCGAGCTGGAACTCGGTTCTCCCCGCGTACGGCGCGGTCCAGCGCAGCCACACCGACCGTTCGGCCGGCCGGCCCGGCCACAGTTCGGGCTCGCCGGGCTCAGCGGTCGCCCGCACGGTGGACATGTCGCTGGCGTACGACGCCGGGCCGGAGATCACCCGGGCCGCGGCGAAGTCGTCGTAGGGCGGCCGCACGATGCTCCAGTCCAGCGTGAACGGTCCGGCGTACCCGTCCTCGGCGACCTGGATCCAATAGGTCTGACCGGCGACGGCGTGGAACGTCGGGCGGGTGTAGCGCGGTTCGAAGGGCGTGTCGGCGACCTGCGTGAGTCCTGTCAGGCTGGTCCCGGTCCAGACGGAGACCCGGACGAAGGAGCGGTACCGGTCGACGCCGACCGTGGCGAGTCCGGACGCGGTCGGCTGCCAGCGGTACCACACCGTGGCCGATGGATCCTGGTACGCCGGGGCGGACTCGCCGCTCTGCCGCGTGCTCCACAGCAACGTCCCGGCCGTCGAGCCGGCCGCCTGTGGGCTCAGCGTCGTCGCGGCCGCGAAGTCGTCGTTCGCCGGCCGCGGCGTCGGCCGGCCCCAGGTCAACGTGAACGCGTCACCCACGCTCAGCTGCGACACCCGGATCGAGTAGGTCGTCGCGGCGACCACGTCGACGTCGACCCTTGCGGCCTGGCGGGCGTTCGGGTGGTTGGCGTTCTCGGCGAGCTTCGTGAGCGCGCCGAGCGAACCGCCACCGCGGTAGAACGTGATGTGCTGGCTGGAGTCGGTCGGTGCGGTGTGCCAGGTGATCCGGCCGGTTGCCGGTGCGGTCCAGCGATACCAGACACCGCCGGTCTCGTAGCCGTGCTGCTCGCCGACCTCGCTGGTGCCGTTGGCCAGCCGGCCGGCGACGGCACCGTTGCTCCCGCTGAGCACCTGTGCCTTGGCCACGTCGTCGTTGGCCGGCGTGCCGCTGGGCGGTCCCGGTGACCAGTAGAGCCGGATCTCCGACTCCAGCGGCGGTCCTGGGGTGCCGATCACGATGTTGTACGTCGCCCCGGCGACGGCACGCACGTAGACCAGGCCCTGCCGGCCCGGGTATGCCGGCGACCACAACTCCGGCTCATGGTGCCGTCGGTCGACCTCGTGGAGCCGTTCGGTCCAGGGCACCCGTACGCCGATGTACGCCGCGGCGTCGGAGTACCACGCCGAGAACCGCCACCAGCCGGTGGCCGGCGCGGTCCAGCGGTACCAGACCGTCGACGGGTAACTGCCGGAGCCGATCACCTGGTCCGCCAGCTGCGGCGTGGCGCCGTACGTCGTACCGATGATCCCGCCGCTCGGGCCGCTGATCGGCCTCGCGCCGGCCAGGTTGTCGTTGGGCGGTGGCACCGGGTAGAGCGTCCAGCCCACCGTCACCGGTCCGGGATTGCCATTGCCGCCGACCTCCTGGTCGGTGCCGACGACGATGCGGTAGACGAGCCCGCTCGTGGCGATGAACTCGATTCGCTGGGGCGCGAACGGGTCGGCCGACTTCACTCCCTTGGCCACCTGGGTCAGGCCGCCGATGGTGCTACCGCGGTAGGCGACGAACGGCCCGTACGCCGGCCCGGTGAACACAACCCGTCCTGCCTTCGGCGCGGTCCAGCGCCACCACACCGTGCGGGTGGTGCGGGCGCCGGCGTGATACGGCTCGCCGTACTCCCGGGTCGCCTGCCACGTCCAGGAACGCGATGTGCCACTCGTGCCGCCGATTGCATAGGCGGCGGAGAAGTTGTCGTTGCCCGGCTTGGGGTGCCCAAGATGCCAGTAGAGCCGGATCGCCCCGCTCTGACCGGACTTGCTGTCAACGATCACGGTGTAGGTGCGCCCGGTGGTCAGCGCGACCGCGAGCCGCGCCGCTCCCGGCGTCCTGCCGCCGCCGTCGGCAACAGCCAGCCTGGTGAGCGTCCCGGTAGGTGCGCCGGAGAACACGCCGATCACGGTGTCGGGCGTCGACTCTGAGGTGTCCAGCGTCAAGGTGGCGGGAACCGCCAGCGGTTGCACCGACCACCACAGCGTCGCGCCGGTCTGGCCGGTGATGAGCGCCGGTTCGCCCGACTGTCGGGTGGCGGCGACGTTGTCCGTCCAGATCACACTGGATCGGTACCAGTCCGGAACCTCGGCGGGTGGGAGGCCCGGTGCGTTGTAGTTGAAGTCGTTCGTCGCGACGTAGTGCTTCCAAACCAGCGAGGTCGGTACGCCGGCGTAGAAGTCGAGGTCGGCGCTGGTCGCCACCTGCAGGTAGTACACGACGCCCTTGTCCGGTACCAGTTCGACCTCGCGGCTGTTCAGCCGTCGCCCGGCTGCGGTCAGCGCGCTGACTGACGTCCCGCGCCAGACGTTCACCACCGCGTCGTCCGTCCCTGTGCTGAACACCACCCGGACGCGGTCTGGCGCCGGCCAGCGGAACCACACCGTGTGCTCGGAGGCCACGGTCGACTGCGGCTCGTCCGTCTCCCGGGAGGCCAGGCACGTCGATGTCGGCGTCTCGCCGTTGTAGCCGCTGATGGACACCGCGGCCGTGAAGGAGTCGTTAGCCGGGCGGCTCGCCGGCGACCAAGACAGCGTCACCGCGCCGTCCCACCCGTGCACCCGCAGTCGAACCTGCTGACCGGCCGTCGCCCGGATGTACGGCCCGCCGGCCGCCCCTGCCCTGCAGTACGAGGTGGTCGCCGGGGTCAACTGGTCGACCGCCGTACCGCTCCACGCCGTCAGGCCCTGTCCGCTCGGCTCGACCGAGAACCGCCACGTGCCGTCGGAAGGCGCGGTCCAGGTCCACCAGATCGTGCCGCTACCCGAGTCGGCGACAGGCTCACCCGCCTGCACAGTCGCACCGGTTAGGCTCCCGGTCACAGTGCCGCTCGAGCCGCTCACGGCGACCGAGCTGGCGAAATCGTCGTTCGGCGGACGCACCGCCGCGTCCGCTGGCACGCCCGGCAACAGCGGGCTCAGGGCGCAGGCCACTGTCATCAGAACCAGTGCGAATCGCCGACGCGAACAGACGTACACGACCCCATCACCATCCCGTGACGGGCATACCGTACGCCCGCACAACGCGCTGCGGCGAGCGCTGACGGCGCGCCACCTCGAAGGCAACCTCGGTCGCCTTCGCGCGTCGCCCGGGTCGATGCTGGAGCGGCGTACACGCGCGTAGCTCAGGAACGAGGAACGGCCAGCGCGCACCCGGAACCGGTCATCTTGTCGGTGTGGAGCGGGTCCGGGTGGCCTGACGGGCGTGGTCGCGGGCGTTGCGGACCCGGGCCAGTACCTCGTTACGGTTGCCGCCGAGCTGGGAGATCCACAGGTCGTGGACGTCAGCAGTGTGAGCTTCCCGAACAGTCCGCGGATCCTCGGTCGCCAACGGCCGTGACAGCGACGGCGGAGCTGGCGACGCAGGGGAGAGTGCGGAGCGGGTGCGGCAGCTGCGGAACCTTGCCACCGGCTGAACAGGACCGACCGAGCCAGGTCGGGTCGGTCACCTGTGCTCTTCGACTGTTCATCGGGCTGGTCTGCTGGAGTCCGTGGCGGGCGACATTCACCGTGGCCCGAACCTCTGCTCAGGCAACGTCCGCTCATGCCGATGACAGAGCGTTGCCCGCGTGCGATGGAGCTGCCCTGTGGCAACCGTGCAGCGAGTGTCCTTCCGCCCAGAAAGCCGCGGACCGTTGGCGGCGATCTTCGAGTTCGGACGTCCAAAAGAGGACCAGCGCCGTCAGGTCCTCACGAACGCGTTCGCAGGGTTCGAGCTGGCCGAGGAGACCATTGAGAAGCTGGTCGTCGCGACCGGTGACCGTGGCGACGGCCGGCCGGGCTTCACCTACTCCGACCTGACACAGCGGCTGGTCCCTACCGCCATCCTGGATGCGTACCCGGACGCGGCGCTCTCCGCAGACCTGCTCCTGACGGTCGCGGAGGACCTCGGCCCGACGCCGCCGTTCAACGACATGGCGGCGTCGTGACGCTTCCGGCCCGGGCCGCCTCCATCCGAGGCGACGACTACCAGCACGTCATCGGGCTCTACAATGCCGGCCGGATCCTGACCGACCCGGAGCTGGAGTCGGTCAGCATCGAGGACGCCGACGGCGGCGCGTTCGACGACGCTGTGGTCCGCGCGACCGCGTCGTCGGGTCGAGCTCACGAGTACAACCAGGTGAAGTCGGGTGTGTACCGCGAGACCGTCATCGACAACGACTGGCTGGTCAAGACACGGACCGTGCGCAGCAAGAGCCCGTTGCAGCATTTCCACCGCACCTGGGTCGACGTCACCGCGAAGGGCGAGCCGTTCATCCTGCGCCTGGTGTCGAACAAGAACTTCGACCACAACGACCCCATCCTGGGGCTCATCGACAACCTGACCGACAGGATTCCGCGGTGGAAGCTCGACGGGCTGGGGCCTAACAGCGCCGGCGGCAAGCACCTAGCGGCGTGGGCCGAGCACCTCGAGGTCCCGATAGATGACCTGAAGGACTTCCTGACCGAGGTCATCTTCGTGCACGGGGAGTCCGAGAGCTCCTGGGCCGACCGAGCGGCCGCGCTGATGCGCAACGCCGGGTTCCGGGGAGACGACGACGCTGTCGTCCGCGGCGTGGAGATGGTTCGTGGCTGGGTCAAGAACTGCGCCGGCCCGCGGACCCGCGAAGACATTCAGGCCGAGATGGCTACCAAGGGTCTGCTCGCGCGCGCCGGCGAGCTCGTCCTCGCCATCCACGCGGTCGACCGGGCTGCCCTGCCGCACCACCCGAACGCCGAGATCGACATCGTCGAGCTGTACCGTGGCGGTGATCCCTTCGAGCGGCGCCAGCTCTTGGACCCGGCCGCGTGGGACGAGGTCGTCATGCCGAGGCTGGCGGCGGCCAAGAAGGACCTCCAGGGCTTCGGGAGCAGGAACCTGCACATCGCCGCGGAGATGCGGCTGTCGATGTACTTCGCGGTCGGCCGGACGTTCCCGACGTGGGTCGCTGGGTCCTGTCGTCGGAACTTCGTGGCGTGCTGTGGTCGACGATCGCTGAACGTGAGGACGCCGCCGTCGAGGTGCTGTGCGACGAGGACCTGGACCTGGGCGGCGACCTCGCTCTCGCCATCGGGCTGACCCACGACCCGACTTCTCAGGTGCGGGACTACATCACCGGGGCCGGTCTGCCGGTTGCCAAACTGCTAACGCTCTCGACGCCGGGAGGTGCCACGCCCACGTCGGTTCCCGGGCCGGGCTGGGCGGCGGACTGGGTCCGGCATGCCCGGGAGCGCGCCCGCGGGGTGGCCGGAAAGTTACGTCCGCCCCGGGTGCACCTGTTCCTGGCCGCACCGGCGGGTGTGGCGCTGTTCCTCGGGCACGACTGGAACCTGATGCCGGACACGACGGTCTACGACCACGTCGGGTTCGACGACTACGTCCCGACGATGACGTTCCGCGGGTGACTCCGTCGCGGGAGCTGCGTTCGCCCCGCCAGCACGAGTCCCGTGAGTACCGTCGTGCGTCATTTCGCCGCGACTTCGCGCTTGAGTCACATCGCGGGGCCGGCCCCGCGGTCATCGCTCGGTTGCCAAGCTCTCGCGACGTCTGCCAGGTGCTTCCTGGCCTCCCGAAGTCGCTGTCTGGACTCCCCGACTTTGTCGAGATTCAGCGGGGGGCGTAGTCGGCGCACGACCCCGGTCTCGATACCGTCGAGGATGGCGTCCCCGGGCTTAATCCAGGTTGCCAATGACAACCGCTGCTCCATCCAGCCGCTCAAGCGCACCTCGCTTGCCGAGTCGAGCGCGAAGTTGGCGCTGCCATCAGGCTTGGCCAGGTTGCGCGGCACGGCAATAAGAGCGAGCTCGTTCACGAGCAGAGCTGCAAGACTGCGACGGACAGTCGACGAGCCGGTCTTGCCAGCCGCAAAGTGAGTGCCGACATCACGTCCGTTGAGACTCCTCTCCGCCTTGCCGACATATAGATGCTGGCCGTCATAGGCGGGACTCAGCCCGAGGTCGAACCACGTGCGGTCGTCGCCGTAGAACGCATAGAGGCCCGGTTGCTTCGGCACGAGCTGGACCGCATCGCTGTGTGCGTGCCTCATGCCGGCCAACGATTCGAGCGCTATCGCGATCAGTGCGTCACTGGTCATGCCCCATCCTGACCCAAGGAGGCAATCGAGAAAGCCACTGCCTACGTACTTCCGCCGCCCCTGACCATCCAACCTCGCCTCGAAATCGCCTTCTTTCGACCCAAGGGGCAGGTCGACTCTTCGACTTCGAGGTGAGGTGTCAAGCCCTGCAGGAACCACACCAATATGACCCTTTTGGAGTCTTGCGACCGGGCGATCGACGGAGTCCTGTATGGCATGCAGCGCGCGTTCCGCTGCCCACTGACTTGCGTAGGGCTTCTTCGGGCAATCGAGCACCGCGACAATTCCCTCGTGGCCGCGTGCTCAGCCCGCTAAATGCCGGCCCGGGCACAGTGGGTTCCACCGGAAGGCGCTCTTCCCGGTTCGGAGCGTGTCTGTCTCCGTCTATGCGAGCAGGGTACATATGAACTTCTTTTCAGAGCCAGCCTCGAAGACGACGGACTCCCGTGCGTCACTCCGCCGTAGTCGGGCGAGTCGATCCGAACGACCATGCTCGAACACTCTCATTGCTGCTTGCGCAAGAGGATGTTCCAAGGGGGATCCCAGCGCTGGATGAGGAACTCCTCAACCTCCCCAGGGCGGGCGGCGACGAGCCACCACCACTCCACGACGTGACCAGCAGCGAGCGATGCGTTGAGTAACCCGTTGACGCGGGCGCGAGTCTGCGACTGCTTGAGCGCCTTGGACGGCGGACAGTAGGTGTAGTCGTCGTAGGCCCTTCCTAGGCTCTGGCCCTTCACCTTCTGGACCAGCCCGAAACCTCCAACCGCCTTGCCGACGTAGCGGACCTGCCCGTCGACGACCCAGGCATAGACGCCTGGTTCCTGCGGGGCTGCCGTCTGCACGCGAAGGCGACAGAACGGCCCCATACCGAATGGATCGGGGTGTGGAAGATTCAGAGTCACGACGGCAACGCTGGAAGAGGTGAAACCCAGCGCGACCAGGTCGTCGGTCGTTGCCACGTCGCAAGCCTTCTGGCTCCACTCAAAGTGCGCAAGATCGACGACCCACGTCTTTCCGCCGCGACATGGCCGCCGAGCAGCCAGGGCTCTGCAGGCTTCGACTGCTTGCCGGTGACGCCTACCCCGCTCGCTTGGCAAGCTGAGCGGGGTTTGCACGCTTCCCCTGTTGGCGCCCCTGCCCTGGGCTGACCGTCTTCACGCGTGGACCCCTTATGGAGGACCGTGCTGGGTGCAGCGCGGCGCATGCTCCCCGGCAGGGAGCTACTTCACCTCGGAGCGGCGCAGGAACAACAGCCCGATGACGAGCGGTAGCACGATCCAGATGGCGGTGGTCGAGCCGAGCATGGCCCATTCCCTGGCCGTGTCCGTGCCGCCCTCGAACAGTGCGACCTGCGTGTAGTTCCAGTCGATCCACGGCTGCAGGTCGCTGAACCAGTCACGCACCTGGGCGAGCAGGACGAGGATGCCCGGCAGGACGAGGGATAGGACGAAGTAGCCGACGATCGCGGCTGCGGAGTTGCGTAGAACGACGCCGAGCGTGAAGCCGATTGCCATACCGACGAGGTTGCCGAGCACGATTTGCGGCGCGGTCGAGAGCGAGATGTCCCAGACCGTGTCGACGCCGGCGAGCGCGGAACCGGCCAGGTTGCCCAGGGCGCCGACAGCGAAGGCGACGGCCATCGAGACGATGCCGACCAGGAAGGTCGCGATCGCCTTGGCCCCGATCACGCGGCCGCGGCTCGGCACCAGAGTGAACGTCGTGAGCCCGCTGCGCTGACTCCACTCGCCGGTGACGCCGAGGATCGCGATCATCGGCAGGATCACCGACATCGGGAAGCCGATCGCGGTGGCGAAGCTCTCGTAGGTGACTGCGTCCTCGGGCGCGAAGATGATGACGGCGCCGGTCGCAACGACCGACAGGACGCCGATGCTGATCAGCATCCAGAAGCCCGATCGGGTGTTGAACATCTTGCGGAGCTCGACTTTGATCAGGCGAGCCGTGGGAATCGTGCGGACCGGTTCGCGAACCGGGATGGCCGCCGTCGTGCCGGCAGAGATGGTCGTGGCGGTCATGCCGCAACTCCTTCGCGTTGGGTTTCGGCAGTGAGCGACAGGAACATGTCTTCCAGGCCAGCACCTTCGGCGGAGCGGAGCTCGGTGAGGGCAATGCCGGCGGCCAGCGCCACCACGCCTACCCGGGCGGGGTCGGCGTCGGTACGGACCGAACCGTCGCCGGCGAGTGTGCTGGGGATCCCGGCCTGCTCGAGGGCGTGCGCGAGGTCGCGCGGCGACGTGGAGCGGACGAGGGTGCCAGCGGCTGCGAGCAGCTCCTCCTTGGTGCCGGAGGCGACGATCTTGCCGTTGCCGATGACGACGAGGTCATCGGCGATGACCTCGATCTCGTGCAGGAGGTGGGAGGACAGCAGCACGGTTCCGCCCTGGTTGGCGAAGCCACGCAGCAGGTCGCGCATCCAGCGGATCCCGGCTGGGTCGAGACCGTTGGCCGGCTCGTCGAGGATCAGCACCCTCGGGTCGCCCAGCAGCGCGGTGGCGATGCCGAGGCGCTGGCGCATGCCGAGTGAGTAGTTGCGCACGCGGCGCTTGGCCTCAGTCGGGGTCAGGCTGACCAGCTCGAGCATCTGGTCGACGCGCTGGCGGGGCAGGCCCATGGTGTCGGCGGCGACGCTGAGGATCTCGCGGCCGGTGCGTCCCGCGTGCTGCGCGGAGGCGTCGAGGAGGACGCCGACCTCGAGGCCGGGGTTGGGGAGGTCGGCGAACCGAACGCCGTCGATGGTGGCCGAGCCGGACGTCGGGGCGGTGAGACCGACCGTGACGCGCATCGTGGTGGTCTTTCCAGCGCCGTTCGGACCGAGGAAGCCGGTCACGCGGCCGGGCTGGGCGGTGAAGGAGACGTTGTCGACGGCGGTGAAGCCGGCGTACCTCCGGGTCAGTGAGTCAACGGTGATCATGGGCCAACCCTCGCGGCATGGCACCTGTCGGCACATCGGGAGGAGCCCCCCATGCTCCCCCCCACCCGACCCCTGCCCAGCCCGGAGTCAGCGGTGGGTCGGTTCCGCCACTCAATGCGGCCTCGAGCACAGCGGACGTTTAGGCCCGCACACTCGTGCCGTAGCCAGTACGTCACTCCGCCGCGATTGACGGAGCGGCGCCGCCCCGTGCGGTTGAAGCCGGATGCAACGTCTTTCTATGCCGCTGTCCGCTCGGGCTGTGCCTGTCAGCGTGGGTCAATCCCGGATCTCGGGGAGGGGCGGAGGCAAGTGCTCCCGGTCGACGATGCCGTCGGTCAGGTCACGGATGTCGTCGTTCACCCACCCCGGCACGGCGACCTGCGCGTTGTAGAGCGCCCAGGCAAGCGAGCACACGCCCTCGGCTGGTTCACCGTGGTCGATAAGCGAGTCCACCTGGGTGAGCGATTCTGCGGACACGTAATCGCCCATCGCTATGCGCAGACCCTGAACTCTTCCCAGGTAGGCGTCCTGCGCCGAGCGGTCGTTCATGTCGCTCATCATGACGCGCCAACGCACTCATCTGCCGCCGATAGTGAAGCGCGATCATGCCGATAACCGCTTGCGCAGCCGACACCGGTTCCACCAGGGTTGCTGCGTGATCACGAGCCCGGGAGACACCCTCGCCCTCTCGAATCTTGGCTGGACTGACAAGGGCACTATCTGGCGCTTCGACAGTGCGAACGGAACGCAGGATCGCGTTTCGGTTAGCAACGGCACCCACCTTGGACTGACAGCCGGGCCGGCCGCCGAATCCGTTGTCGTGCAACACGGCTTTAGTGGCCGCCTCGCGGTTTCCATTCACTCGCTGTTATCGCTGGCAGAGCCATTGGTGCGCGTTGACGTGAACGGCTGGACTGCGAGCGTCACTGGAGACCTCGACGCATTTGACGGCCACCAACGGTTGTTCGTCAGCTACCTCGACGATGCTGCTACCGGCGCGGCTGGGTACTTCCTCACTGAGGTGGGTGCTCGCGAGGTTCGCGTTCGTCGCCTCGACTGGTTCGATCAAGACAAGTACGACCCCGTGTACCAAGAGGTCATGTCCGTCCTTGCACTTCCTGGCGGCGAGTACGTGTTCGGGGTCCAGCGGTCGTCGGACCTTGTCGTGTGCGACCCGACCGATCTGTCGGTGATCCGCGACGTTCCACTCGCGGGGCGTCTTGGCAATCCCACTCCGTTCCTGCGAGCTAGCGGATCAGAGCTGTGGGCTATCGACTACGACACCGTCGTAAGACTCAACACCGATTCACTGACGGTTGAGGATCGCTGGCTTGGCCAGCAGCCGACGAGCGATGGACAATGGATGTTCCTCGGAGATGTCTGGATGCCGCGGCACGAGCGAGAACTCCTGATCGCGCGGCCTGGATCGGGCGACGTGGTGGCGATCGACGCCCAGACTCTGCGAGTTCTCCGAAGCTGGCCAACTGGGAGGCAACCCCTGACAGCTGCACTGCTCGACAGGCGACTGGTAGCTCGCGACTGGAAAACAGGCGATCTGCTCACTTCTGAGACTGCGGCGTAGGCGAGGCCCCGCAGCGGGCGAGCGCCCCGCGCAGGGCACGCTCATACCGCCGAGGGTGAAGCGCGACCTTGCCGATAGTGCGTGCTGTCATTCCGCGATTTCGGGGAGGCGCGGAGGCAAGTGCTCTGGCTCGATCATGCCGTATCTCAAGTCACGGATGGCACGGTTCACCCAAGCCAGGTACCGCAACTCGTGCGTTGTACAGCGCCGATGCGAGCGAGCACACGCCCTCGCCGAGTTCACCGTTGTCAAGAGGCCCGTCGACCTCGGTGACGGCTTCTGTCGGTAGATCACAATCCATCGCTATCCGAAGGCCACGGACCCTGCCCAGGTAGGCGCCCGGGGATGACGATCGTTAGGCGCATGATGTTGCCGTCAAACGCACGCATCTGCCGCAGTCCGCGCGCTAGTGCATGCCAGGGCGGAGCGGGTCGGAACGGCGGCGTGCCCATCAGTGTCGGCGGTGTGCGGTACGTAGGTGGGCATGGGCACGAGAACAGCCGGTGGCGTGATCGCTGGGCGCACCAGCGCGAGGGCGAGGACGGAGTCCTGTTGCCGAACCGACATCGACGAGGACGAGTGGGGCATCCGAGACTTCACCGGCGAGGCGGTCGACGGGTTCGCCTGGAAGACAGGCCTCATCCCCGGGTACGTCGTGGCGGTATGGAACGGCGACCACGTGACCGAACCGACCCCAGCTTGCCAGCGACCAGGCGACCGCCTACTGGGGCGAGGTCACCAGGATCGGACGGGCGGTCGAGACCTGCTTCGAGCCGGCCAAGATGAACTACCTGACCCTCGGCAACAACGCCGCGCACCTCCACACCCACATCGTTCTGCGCCACTGGACCGGCGACCCGACCCGAATCGAGCGCCCGACTTCGGATATCTCTACGCACCGCGCCAGCCCGAGGCGCAGGTCCGCGACACGGCACACCTCGGAACTGCCGATGAGCGGACCGGCCGCGCGAGGCGCGGCATACTCGCTTAGCGTGACCGATGACGACTCGCGATGGCTGGACCTTGTGTCGGAGATGCACGCAGCGGTCTGGGAGGAGGCACCCCTCCACGAGATCACCCTCGGAACGGTCGATCACCTGAGTGCCGATCGCAAGGTCGTCCACGGCCCGTGGACGGCCGAAGAGTGCCAGTCGGTTTTGCTCCCTTGGCACAGGGCCGGGTGGATCGAGTTGATCGCCGACGTGGACCCTCTCTGGTCGCTGACATCTGCCGAGTGGCGACCTCGTGCTCTGCAACACGGGGCGTTTCTGGTTCTAGCGGCAGACGACGCCACCACCCTGCTCAGCGATCAGGCCAGGTGGGTTCTCGGGACCGCTGATGGACACGTGATGCTCTGTCGCACCGACGAAGGCGAGACACACGAGCACCCGGAGTGGATCGCCGTAGCCGAGCAGTCACGGACGCACGGCTGACCCGGAAACGTCCGATCGTGCCGCGATCCGCGCGCTCATGCAGAGATGAGTACGCCGCTGGCATCATTGGGGGCATGAGGCTCGGTTTGGAGGTGGGGGCCGCCGTGGTCCTCATCGCCGAGCGGTCGACGCGCGATGGTTGCTGCTCGATAGGGGACTTGACCGGGCGGAGACGTGGGTCTACCCGGCCCTGGAACTCGCTGGTCGTTTCTGTGCTGGCGCGGCGGTGTGAGGCGGTGTGAGGCGCCGGGACGCTAGGCTCGATCGGGACATAGCCGCGCTGTTGGCGGCCAGGGCGTTCATGGAGATTCGTTATTTGGCCGAGGACGTCCGGCGCAGGTCGGAGGACAACTGCGCCGATGAGGATCTGGAGCGCATAAGGTTTCTGGCCGATCTGTGCCACAACCTGCCGGGGATCGCCCGGCCGGTCCCTGGCTGCCGTCGCGCAGAGGAACCTCCGGCAGCAGTCTTCAGCAGGCGATGGCCAAGCGGCCAATGAGCTGGACTTGGCACACCACCGGCCCGGAGGGTGCGCATGGTTGCTGCGACACATCGAACAGGACGGGACTCGATGGACCCCACCACCGCCACTGCCAGTTCCCCGCAACGGACCGTCGCCACTGACGCTGCGGCAACGGGCCGCCGTCCGACTGGGACGCTGGCCAGTTACACCCCCGGCCGGGCGGCAGCCGCTGCCTGCAGAATCAACCGTTCTCAAGCTCTGTCCACCGACGCGGTCTGCACCCTGCACGAAGAGGCGGACGGCACCGACTCGGCCTCGGCGCAGGCGGACCATGGCTGCGGGCGCGCCTGGACCCCGACGGCGTCCACTACCTGGTCCCGGACCCGGCGAGCTA
>DASRHY010000281.1:0-13341 GCA_035650275.1 Kribbellaceae bacterium
CGATCGTGAGCCACGTGGTGGAGCTCGGCACCGTGCAGGCGCCGTACGGCGTAGTGCCGGCGATCACCGACGTCGAGAAGCTGGACGCGGACCCGGTCCGCTGCCTGGACGCGGACACGAGCAAGGCGATGGTGGCCGAGATCGACACCGCGCAGAAGGCCGGTGACACCCTCGGCGGCGTGGTCGAGGTGGTGGTCGACGGGCTGCCGCCGGGGCTCGGCAGCTACGTGCACTGGGACCGCCGGCTCGACGCCCGGCTCGCCGGTGCGCTGATGGGGATCCAGGCGATCAAGGGCGTGGAGGTTGGCGACGGCTTCGACCTGGCCCGCACACCCGGCTCGCAGGCGCACGACGAGATCCTCGCCGAGGACGGCGTGGTACGACGCGCGTCCGGCCGGTCCGGCGGGACCGAGGGCGGGATGAGCACTGGCGAGACACTGCGGGTCCGGGCGGCGATGAAGCCGATCGCCACCGTGCCGCGGGCTTTGCGCACGATAGACACCAGCACCGGCGAGGCCGCGACAGCGCACCACCAGCGGTCGGACGTGTGCGCGGTACCGGCGGCCGGGATCGTCGCGGAGGCGATGGTCGCATTGGTGCTCGCAGACGCGGCGCTGGAGAAGTTCGGCGGCGACTCGGTTGCGGAGACCGCCCGCAACCACCGCGCGTACCTGGACAGCCTGCCGGCGACGATCGCGGTGCAGCGATGAGCCCGGTGCTGGTCCTGGTCGGGCCGCCCGGCTCCGGCAAGTCGACCATCGCCGCGAAGCTGGCTACCCTGCTCGGCGTGGACCACGTCGACACCGACACCGCGGTGGAAGCGCAGGCCGGTAAGGCGATCTCGGACATCTTCGTCGACTCCGGTGAGGCCGCGTTCCGCGCACTGGAACGGGCCGCGGTGACCGAGGCGCTCACCGGTGACGGCATCGTCTCGGTCGGCGGTGGCGCGATCCTCGACCCCGTCACCCGCGCGGACCTGGCCGGGCACACGGTGGTGTTCCTGGACGTGTCGCTGTCCGAGGCGGCGAAGCGGGTCGGACTCGGTACGTCGAGACCGTTGCTGCTGGGTAACGTCCGGACCCAGCTGAAGCAGCTGATGGATGCGCGCCGGCCGCTGTACGCCGAGGTCGCGACCTTCGTGGTCGACACCGACGGCCGGACGCCGGAGGAGATCGCGGACGAGATCGCCACCAAGGTGGAGCCGCGGTGACGGTGCGCAGGATCACGGTCGCGGCGGGGTCACCGTACGACGTTGTCATCGGCAACAACCTGCTCGGGGAGCTGCCCGGGCTGCTCGGCGACGGGGTGCGGCGGGTCGCGGTGATGCACCCGCGGGCGCTGCGTGCCACCGGTGACGCGGTCCGCGAGGACCTGACCACCGCCGGGTACACCGCGCACGCGATCGAGATCCCGGACGCGGAGGACGCGAAGACGGCGGAGGTCGCGGCGTACTGCTGGTCGGTGCTCGGCCAGGCCGGCTTCACCAGATCCGACGCGGTGGTGTCGGTCGGCGGGGGTACGACGACGGACCTGGCCGGTTTCGTTGCGGCGACCTGGCTGCGCGGCGTGCGGTGCGTGCACATCCCGACCACACTGCTCGGGATGGTGGACGCCGCGGTCGGTGGCAAGACCGGGATCAACACCGCCGAGGGGAAGAACCTTGTCGGGTCGTTCTGGGAGCCGGCCGGCGTGCTATGCGACCTGGCCGCGCTCGAGACGCTGCCACGCAACGACTACGTCAGCGGGCTGGCCGAGGTGGTGAAGTGCGGCTTCATCGCCGACCCGGTGATCCTTGACCTGGTCGAGGCGGACCTGGCCGGCGTCCGGGAGCCGTCGTACCCGCACACCGAGGAACTGGTCGCCCGCTCGATCGAGGTGAAGGCGGCGGCAGTCGGCGCCGACCTGCGCGAGCGGACCACGGTGGCCGGCGGCCAGGTCGGGCGGGAGGCGCTGAACTACGGCCACACGCTCGGGCACGCGATCGAGCGGGTGGAGCGGTACAGCTGGCGGCACGGCGCCGCGATCAGCATCGGGATGGTGTTCGTCGCCGAGCTCGCCCGGGCCGCGGGCCGGCTGGACGACGCGACCGCGGACAGGCACGCCGCGGC
The DNA here is from genome assembly GCA_035650275.1 of Kribbellaceae bacterium. GTDB lineage: Bacteria > Actinomycetota > Actinomycetes > Propionibacteriales > Kribbellaceae > DASRHY01. Next base: position 2,109 of record DASRHY010000281.1, read on the forward strand.
GCTGGAAGGTCTCGGCCTGCCGGTGCGGTACAAGGCGGACGCCTGGCCGAAGCTGCACGAGTCGATGAAGCTGGACAAGAAGACCCGCGCCGACCGGCTGCGCTTCGTGATCCTCGACGGACTCGCAAAGCCCGCCATCCTGGAGGCCCCCGACCCGTCCCTGCTGGTCGCCGCCTACGCCGAGATCTCCTGAGCGCGAGAGACCTGCGCTGGCGTCAGCCGAGGCGGTTCCTCGAGCGCCTGCCCGCCGTTGCGAGGACGCCGACGGCAAGCGCGATGGCGACGGTGGGGACCTGGACGAAGAAGTCGAGCAGGTTGTCGAAACCGGAGACGACGTCGCCGCCGATCAGCGCGGTAGCGCCGCGCAGGCCGAGCCCGCCGACCGTGAGCACGAAGAAGCCGCCGAGCATCATAAGGAGTCGTGGCGGGCGGTTGCTGGGTGCCGATAGGAGGTTGGCGACCGCGCCGAGCGCGATGCCGGCGACCAGCGTGCCGGTGATGTCGCCCACTGCCCGGGTCGCGAGCTGCTGGAGAAGATAGGTGCCGATGACGGTGGGGATCAGCCAGAGCAGCATGCCGGGCCGGCCGTTGAACGCCAGGATGAGCCCGACGGCGAACGGGATCCACGCCAGCACGATCACGATGTACGGCAAGGTGGGCTCGACCGCATGCTCGACCAGGGTGTCGGTGCCGCCGGTGAGCTCCGACCCGGCGGCCATGCCCGTGACGAGCAGCGCGAGCAGCAGGGTCGCGTAGACCAGTCGCGTGGCGCCGACACTGATGTAGCCGCCGATCAGCTCACCGGCCGCGGCGGACAGATAGTCGCCCGGGACGACGACGAACAGGGCCGGGACGACGACCAGCGCCACCCCCGCCGCGTCGACCAGGCCGTCGAGGAGTGTGGCCGCGATAACGGTGAGTGCGAGGGCGGCGACGAACGGGAGCAGCGGCTCGAACCGGCGTCCCTCGAACGCGATGAGGAACAGGCCCATCACCGCGCCCAGCAACGCGGCCGCGACGACCTCGGTGCCGGTGGCAACGACGCTCGGCGCGAAGCCGGTGGCGAACAGGACGACACCGATCACCCGCAGCCAGGCGGGCCAGTGCGGCGGTGCGTCGGCCAGCTCGTCGAGGCGCTGCGCTGCGTCCGCGGGCGACAGCCCCCGCTCGATGTCCAAGGTGAGTACCTTGAGGTCCATCACCTGGTCGAGGCGCGACAAACCAGGTGTGGCGCGCACCACGGCGACCGGTGTGGCGGTACGTGAGCTGCGATCGGTGAGCAGGACCTGTTCGGGAAGCACCAGCAGGTCGAGGTCGAGCCGGAACGCGTCCGCGATACGCGGGAGGTATCGCTCGAGCATCTCGACCCCCTCCGCGCTCGACCTGAGCAGCAGCGCGGCCATCCGGACTGTGACGTCGAACGACCCGGCATCCGCCCCGCTCATGCCGGTGTCGCAGGCGTCTCGCCGGCCGCGCTCGCGCTCCCCACTGGCTCGGTGGGAATGGACCGGGTGAAGAACAGCGCCAGCGCCGCGATGCAGGCCAATGCCGACAGACTGATCCGCAACCCCGCCACGCGGGCCTCCTCGTTTTCCTCGACGATGGCATCCGCCTGTGCGGCCGGCGTCCCGGCGTCGCGCAACGCGGCCTCGAGGTCGGCGTCGGAGACGAACGGGATGCCGCCGGCAAGCTGGACGGACGCCTCGGACGACACGTCGCCGGGGATCTGTGGGTTCTCCTGGATGCCCTGGATGAACGTGGTGGTCAACGCCGCGATCAGGAGCGAGCCGGCCAGCGCGGTGCCGAGTGACGCGCCGAGGTTGGTCGCGGTGTTCTGCAGTCCGCCGACCTCACCGCTGAGCTCATCGCCCACCGACGAGACCGTGACGGCGCCGAGCTGTGACGCGAGCGCCCCGACGCCGAGACCGGCGAGCAGTAGCGGCGCGGTGACGATCTCGGGGCCTGCCCCGACCTCCAGGGCCATGACCAGCGACACGATGCCCGCGAGCAGCGCACCCAGCCCCCAGTCGACGACAGTGCGCGGCGAGGCCTTCGGCCACACCTTCGGGATGCCGACGGCAGCCAGCAGCAGCGTGACCGAGAGCGGCAGCAGCCTGACCCCTGTCTCCATCGCGGTCAGGCCGAGTGCCACGGACAGGTAGAGCGGAATGGTGAAGAACAGCCCGGCCTGGAGCAGGAACTGGAAGAAGAACATGGTCAGCCCGCCGGTCAGCTGCGTGTTGCGCAGTATCGAGACCTGGACCAGGGGCTCCTTGCCAGCGGCCACGACGCGCTTCTCCCACCAGAAGAAGATCCGGACGATCACCGCGCCGAGCAGGATCAGCCAGATCGTGGGGGAGAGGCCGAGGAACGACGGACCTTCCTGCTTGGGCAGCACCCAGCCCCACTCCCCGGAGCGGAGCACGCCGAAGACGGCGAGCCCGAGGCCGGTCGCCGACAGCGCCACACCTGGGATGTCCAGCCTGAACGGGGAGCGTTCCTCGCTGCTCTTGATCCTCCGGCTCAGCACGAGGATGGCGAGGACTACGACCACCTCGCCGGCGAAGACAAGCCGCCAGCTCAGGTAGGTGGTGAACGCACCGCCGATCAGCGGTCCGGCGGCCACCGCGATCGCACCTGCCGAGGCCACCAGACCGTAGGCGCGAGGACGTTGCGGCGGGGGGAAGTTCGAGGCGACGAGCGCGACGATGGCCGGCATGATCAACGCCGCGCCGACGCCTTCGAGAACCGACCAGCCCAGGATCAGCACGCCGAGGTTCTGGGCGAGCGAGGTGGTGAGGGAGCCAGCGCCGTAGATGACGCAACCGATCGAGAACGCGCGCTTCCGCCCGATCATGCTGCCGATCTTGCCGCCGGTGATCATCAGCGTGGCCATCACCAGGGTGTACAGGGTGATCGCGGTCTGGACACCCGTGACGGTGGTCCCGACATCCTTCGCCACCTGAGCGATGGACACGTTCATCACCGAGCTGTCCAAGGTCATCAGGAACTGTCCCGACGCCAGGGTCAGCAAGACCAGTCCGGCCGCGCTCGCCGCCTGGGCTGAATCGGATTCCTGTCTCATCGACATGGCCGGGCTCTCCTCTGGTCGACACGGGCAGTCCGCGGTGCTCGCGGGCGCCGCCCCGCTCAGGGCGTTGCGCTGCGGGTCCGGTCGCGTCGTCTCCGAAGCCAGTTCCACGTCAGGTCGAGGATCACGGACAACGCCAAGATGGCGACCATCGCGACGAACGTCACGGGCTCGTTGCGCAACGTCTGCACGGCGAACAGGGCGAGCACGAAGCCGGTGGCGGCGATGGCCACCACGATGATGACAGCGTTCGACCCGGTCTCGGCCCGGAGCCGAAGCGCGGCCACCGAGACGATGAGGAAGATCCCGAGCGCTACCGCACTGCCGAGCGAGGCGATGGCCGTGAGGTCGACGAGGTTCGCGAGCACGAGCACGAGAAGTGTCGAGATGACGAGGCCGCGGGTGCTGCCGACCCGCGCCTTCGCGCCGAACACCGGCGGGAACATCCCCGTCTCCGCCAGCTTCGCCGTGGACCCGACCGCGGCGTAGATGTTGGCGTTGACCGAGGACGATGTCGCCAGTAGCGCGGCGACCGACATCATGGCGAAGCCGGCCTGCCCCAGTGTCGGCTTGGCCGCCTCGGCCAGGGCCGTGTCTCCGTTGGCGATCACTTCCTGCACCGTGAGCGTGCCGAAGACACCGAGCGACACCAGGACGTACAGGGCGGTTGTCACCGCCAGTGCGAGGTATGTCGCACGTGGGAGGTTCTTCGCCGGTTCGGGAAGGTCGCCGCCGGTGAAGCTGATCACCGCGAAGCCCAGGAAGGCGAAGAACGTGAGCGCGACGCTCGAGATGATGTCGACGGTGGGCGGGTACGTCGACCGGGCGAGCAGGTCGGGCTCGAGCTGGGACAGTGTGACGACGATGAACACCGCGAAGACCGCCAGCAGGATGACGACGATCCACGACTGAATCCGGTCGATGAACTCGGCGCCGGCAATGTTGATGACGGCAACCAGCAGTACGACGGCGATGGTCAGGATGTTGTCCCAGGCAGCGCCGGCATCGTCGCCGAACAGCAGCGAGGCGCCGTAGCTGCCGAACGACACAGCCACCATCGCGGTCACGATGATCGAGGCGAAGTAGAGCAGCCACGAGGTGACAGCGGTCAGGCGACCGCGACCGAATCCCTCGAGCAGGAACGTGACGATGCCGCCCGACGACGGATACCGCGCCCCGAGCTTGGCGATCGCGTACCCCTGCAGCGTGGCGATGATGCCGGCTATCAGGAAGGAGATCCAGACCGCCGAGCCGGCTACCGCACCGGCCTCGCCGAGCAGGGCGAAGATGCCGGCGCCCACCATGGACCCGATGCCGAGGAACGCCGCACCTCGCACCGACATCAACCGCGCCGAGCCGTTCGTCCCGCCGGAGTCGGTCGCGTCAGGAACGCCCATGGTCAGCCGATGGCGGCCGGGAAGCGCTGCAGGAACAGCGCTTCGGCATGTGCGAGGCCGGCGATCTCGCCAGGGTGGACGCTCTCGTTCGGGGCATGGATCGCTGCCACGGGCTCCTCGACACCCATCATGATCACCTCTGCATCGGGGTAGGTGTCGGCGAACACATTGCACAACGGGATCGAGCCGCCCTGTCCCAGCGAGACCATCGGTGTGCCGTAGGCATCGTTCATCGCACCGGCCATGACCTGATAGGCCGGGCCATCCGTCGAGGCGCGGAAGGGAGCCCCGGTCGCCTCGGTCTCGACCGACACACCGACGCCCCACGGCGCCACGGCGCGCAGATGGTCGGTCAGCGCCTGCTCGGCCTTGCCCGGTTCCGTGCCGGGCGGGATGCGCAGGTTCAGCCGGGCACTCGCCTGGGGGACGATCGCGGCCGTGGAGCCGAGCACCGGCGGGCAGTCGATGCCGAGGATGGTCACCGCCGGCCGGGCCCAGAGCATGTCCGACACGGTCCCGGACCCGAGCAGGCCGACGCCTTCGGCGACGCCGGCGTCGGTCCTGAACACCTCGGGCGGATACGGGGCGCCAGTCCAGACCTGGGTGTTGTCCAGGCCCTCGATCGTGGTGTCGCCACGTGCGTCTCGCAGCGTCGCGAGCATCGCCACGAGGGCCGCCAGGGCGTCGGGAGCGGGGCCCCCGAACATGCCCGAGTGCAGCTCGGACGCGATCGCCTCGACGTGCACCACGACGTTGACCATGCCGCGCAGGCTCACCGTCACGGCGGGCCGGCCCACCGCGGCGCTCCCGGTGTCGCAGACCAGGATGGCGTCGGCCCGCAGCAGGTCGGCATGCTTGGGCACGAAGTCCTCCAGCCCACCGGTGCCCTGTTCCTCGGAGCCCTCGACTACGAGCTTCAGGTTGACCGGTAGGTCGTTGCCGAGGGCACGCAGCGCGGTCAGGTGCATGATGATGTTGCCCTTGCAGTCCGCCGCGCCGCGACCGTACCAGCGGCCGTCGACCTCGGTCAGCTCGAACGGCGGAGTCCTCCACGCGGCATCGTCCAGCGGCGGCTGGACGTCGTAGTGCGCGTAGAGCAGCACGGTCGGCGCCTGCGGGTCCGATCCCGGCCGGGACCCCACCACGGCCTGGCTGCCGTCCGCGGTCTCGGCCAGTCTGGCATCGGAGAACCCGACGCCGGCGAAGGCATCCAGCACCCACTGCGCCGCGCGGGCGCATTCCTCCGGGGGGAACTGGCGCGGGTCGGCCACCGATCTGATGGCGACGAGGTCGGCCAGCTCTTGGCGTGCCTGGCCCATCAGGCTGTCGATGCGGTCACGTAGCTCCATGGCTCACTCGTTCACCACGTCGTCGGTCTTCAGGTCCTCGACGAACGCCCTGAAGGCGGGCAGGTTCTCCGGGCAGTAGATCTCGATGATGAGCAGCTGGCCCTGCAGAACCTTGCTGTCGGCAATGATCGGCCGGGCGCCGGGTCCGCCGGCGCCGTTGTAGAGCATGCTCAACAGGATCGACTTGCTCAGTGCCTTGGTCGGGTCGGTGCAGGCGGCGCCGCCGTCGTTGCCGAGAACTCCCACGATCTGCTCCTGCGACGGGGGGTTCTCGACGCCGGCTTCCTCGAGGGCGGCGATGAACTGGTCGGCCTTGTCCTCCGCCTCTCTGGTCGGCTCGTTGCCCCGGTAGGTGATCAAGCCGATGACCACGAGGGCCACGAGGACGATACCGATCACGATGTACAGCGTGCTGCGTTCGCGGGGTGTCTGCGTCTCGACCGGCGTGGTCATGACGGGCTCACCTCCGTTCCCTCTGTCGGTTCGGGCTGCTTCCACGACGGCTTGCGGAACCTGTAGAACAGGAACGGCACCAGCAGCCCGAGGCCGAGGGCGCCGCCTGCCACGATCAGGAAGTACACGCCTCCGCTGCCCGACTCGAACTGCGACGGCGGGACGAAGCCGACAAGCAGGGCGGCCAGCGAGGCGGCGAACCCGGTACCGCACAGTCCGACCAGCATCGGTGCGCGGTAGCCGCGCGGGTGATCGGGCTCCTTGCGGCGCAGCTGGACCGCGGCCACGAACATCAGCAGGTACATGATCAGGTAGACCTGCGTGGTGATCACCGAGAAGATCCAGTAGGAGCTGGAGACGTCTGGGATGAATGCGTAGAGCATCGCGATGAACGTGGTGACGATCCCCTGGGTGACCAGGATGTTCTGCTGGATGCCGTTCTTGTTCAGCCGCTGCAGGAACGGCGGCAGGTAGCCCTCCTGCCGCGAGATCAGCAACAGGCCCTTCGACGGCCCGGCAAGCCAGGTCAGCATGCCGCCGAGCGAGGCGGCCACCAGCATGATGCCGAGGATCGGTGTCAGCCACTGCGCGCCGAACTCGGCGAGCACCGCATCGAACGCCTGCATCACACCGGCGGTCAGCGAGAGCTCCTCGGCGGGCACGATCCAGCTGATCGCCAGCGCGGGCAGGATGAAGATCATCAGCACCAGGCCCATCGCCAAGAAGATCGCGCGCGGGAACTCCTTGCCGGGTTCGCGCAGGGAGCTCACGTGCACCGCGTTCATCTCCATGCCCGAGTAGGACAGGAAGTTGTTGACGATCAGCACGAGACTGGCCAATCCGGCCCAGGCCGGCAGGATGTGGTCGGCGTCCATCGGCGCGGCAGAGGGGTTGCCCTGCCCGAGGAAGGCGATGCCGAGGATGACCAGCAACGCGCCGGGGATCAGCGTCCCGATGATCAGCCCTCCGCTGGCGAGGCCGGCCACGCCCTTGGTCCCGCGCGAGGAGACCCACACGCCCGTCCAGTACGTGACCATGATGACCGCCGCCGTCCACACGCCACTGGACGCCAGCTCCGGATTGAAGACGTACGCCAATGTGCTCGCGACGAACCCGAGCAGAGTCGGGTAGTAGAAGATGGTCATCGCGAACTGGCACCACACCGCCAGGAAACCTGCCGGCTTGGAAATACCCCGGGCGACCCAGTTGTAGACCCCGCCCTCGTACCCCGAGGCCAGCTCGGCCGAAACCAACGAGGTCGGCAGCAAGAACACGATCGCGGGAACGATGTACAGGAAGACGCACGCCAGTCCGTAGACGGCCATCGTCGGCGACGGCCGCAGGCTCGCCACCGAGCTGGTCGTCATCAAGGCCAGCGCCACCCACGAGATCCACGCAGTCGCGGGGACCCCGGCGCGACTGGCGGCCTTGGCCGCCGGCTCGCTCTTGTCCGCGGGCATATCCATGGCGCTCATCGCGTCGCCCCTTGGCTCGTCTGGCAGGTGGGGCCGTCCGCACCGAACGTCGTGCTGCGGACCGACCTCGTCATCTCCGATGCTCTGGTGTTCTGGATCATCTCGAGGCCCCTCTTGTGACAATCGATGCAGATCCCTGCGATTGGAAATGGTCGCGCTGGGACGCATGCCGGGCCTCATCCTGCCCGGATGATCCCCGGCCCTTCCCGGATGATCGCGGTGGTGGCCGCCGGCGCGGGCGACGCGTGCCGGCTACTCGACGACGTGGATCTCGCGGTCGGTGTTGTTGAAGCGCCGACCGCCGTCGGCGGTGACGGTGACGATGTCCTCGATCCGGACGCCGAACCGACCGGCGAGATAGATGCCGGGTTCGACCGAGAAGCACATGCCTGGTACCAGTGGCTGCTCCTCACCCTCGACCATGTACGGCGGCTCGTGTGTGGTGACGCCGATCCCGTGACCGGTCCGGTGGATGAAGTACTCGCCGTAGCCCGCGTCGGTGATCACGGCCCTGGCGGCCCGGTCGATGTCCTGGCACGTCACGCCAGGCCGGACCGCGTCGACTCCGGCCTGCTGTGCCCTCCGGACGATCTCGTGCACCTCGCGGACCTCGGGCGCCGGCTCGCCGACGGACACGGTCCTGGAGGTGTCCGACCCGTAGCCGAACATGAGTCCGCCGAAGTCGAGCACGACTGCGTCGCCGGGTTCGATCACCCGCTCGCCTGCCTCGTGATGGGGATTGGCGCCGTTCGGTCCGGATCCGACGACCGTGAAGTCGACCTGCTCGTGGCCGAACTGGCGCAGCAGGTCGGCCAGGTCGGCCGCGACCTCGGTCTCCCGCCGCCCGGCGAACCGGGCGTGCACGATCTCGCCATAGGTGGCGTCGGCTGCCGCGCCGGCGGCCTCAAGCCTGGCGAGCTCGTTGGCGTCCTTGACGGCACGCAGCATCGGCATGCAGCGGGTCAAGGCGCTGTACCCGGACTCCGGCAGCGCCTCCTGCAGGCCGAGCAGGTGCATGGCCCACGCCGAGTCGGAGATGCCGAACCGCCCCTGCGGGCGCAGCAGCGGGCTCGCCGCGGCGTACGGGTCGGTCCCGTCCGCCCAGTCGAGGATCGACAGGGTGGGCGCACCCTTGGCGGCCTCGGCGTCGGGTCGTTCGAGCGCGGGAACCAGCAGCGTCGGCTCGTGGTCGGGGGCGAGCACCAGCATCGTGAGCCGCTCGGTGATCGCGGTGGGCTGGTAGCCGGTGAGCCAGACCAGGTCGGGGCCCGGTGCCACGATGACTCCTGAAAGACCCGCCTGCTGCGCGTCGTGCGTCACCCGGGCCATCCGGGCCGCGTAGTCGTCATTGGTGAACGGCACCGGTCCGGGCTGCGTGTTCGTGGTCATGGTCACTCCTCAGTTCTGAAATCCGGATCGTAGAGCGGGCCCGCGGCGCGGGCGTCACCCTTTCTGGACGAGTGATCAGTCGCCGGTGGCGTGCACGCTGGACTACGTGGCTGGCTCAGGTCGACCCGTTCCTGTTCGCAGACAGGGCGAAGCACTCACGCGGTGGGCGCGCACCGGCTGGCACCGGGCGCGCCTCCGCATGGCCGGAACCCCACGCGCGGAGCCGGCACCGGCGCCAGAACCTCCGCAACCGCCGGCGGCCGTGCTCGACCTGTTGCGCCGCCTCGGGGTGGCGCTGTGCGAAGCAGGCGAGGCCGCGGCCAGCACCACCCTCATCCTCGACGACGTCGCCAGGGCGTACGGCGCCCGTGGCGTACACTTCTTCGTCCTGCCCACCGGGGTGTTCGTGCGGATCGACACGGGACGCTCGAGCAGGGTCGACTTCGCGTCGGGCGGCGATTCCGTGCTGAGACTCGACCAGATCGACGCGCTGTACCGGCTGATCGACGACATCCGGAAGGGGCGGGTGGATGTGGAGGGCGCCACCGCCCGGCTCGTGTCGCTGCTGAGCTCGCGCCCGCGGTTCGGCGCCGTCGTCACCGTGCTGGGCGGCGGCGTGCTGACCGTAGGCCTCGGACTTTTGCTGAACCCGGCGGTGACGGCGTTGCCGGCATACTTCGTCCTCGGCTGCCTCGTCGGCGTGCTGCGCCTCTGGGCGGATCGTGACCGTGTGGTCGCCCATGTCCTCTCGGTCACCGCAGCCGTCGCGGTCACGTGGGTGACCTTCGAGTTCGCGGCTCAGCTCCTCGACTCGCCCCCGCTGGACATCGTGATTCCGTCCCTGGTCACCTTGCTGCCGGGCGCGGCGTTGACGATGGCAACGGTCGAGCTGTCGGCCGGTTCGATGATCTCCGGCGCGTCGCGGCTCGTGTTCGGCTTACAGCGACTGCTGCTGCTCACGTTCGGTATCGCGATGGGCGTGCAGTTGGCCGGTCTCCAGCCCCTCGAGGGTGACGTGGCGCCGTCGTTGGGTGCCTGGGCGCCGTGGGCCGGGGTGCTGATCTTCGGCATCGGCCAGTACCTCGCGTCGTCCGCGCCCAGGCGCACACTCGGCTGGCTGCTGCTGGTGCTGTACATCACCTACGGGGTGCAGGCGGGCTCGGGTCTGCTGCTCGGCTCACTCGGCGCGAGCTTCGTCGCCGGGGCGGTCGCCCTGCTGGTGGCATACGCCGTCCAGTACCGCCGCAGCGGACCGCCGGTACCGGTGACCTTCCTGCCCGCGTTCTGGCTGATGGTGCCCGGGGCATTGGGCCTGCAGGGCGTGGCCAAGATCGTGGGGGCGGACCAGGCGGCCGGGCTGGGCGACTTCCTCAACGCCCTGCTGTCGATCGTGGCCATCGCGGTCGGCGTGCTGGTCGGGTCGGGCTTCGCCGAACGCATCGGACGCGTGGCCTCACGATGGCGGCACACCTAGGGCATAGGGTTGCGGTGTGGAAGGCGATGTGGGGCGACGGGTGCTGGTGCTGAACGGGCCGAACCTCGGCCGGCTGGGCAGCCGTGAGCCGGACGTGTACGGCGCCACGTCGTACGACGATCTGATCAAGGTGTGCGTGACCGCGGGAGCCGAGGTGGACCTCGACGTCGAGGTGCGGCAGACCGACGACGAGGCCGAGCTGGTCGGGTGGATGCACGAGGCCGCGGACGGCCGGATCCCGGTCGTGCTCAACCCGGCGGCCTTCACGCACTACTCGTACGCGCTGCGGGACGCCTGCGCCCAGCGCACCGCCCCGCTGGTCGAGGTGCACATCAGCAACCCGGCGGCGCGGGAGGAGTTCCGGCACACCAGCGTGGTCGCGGGGGTGGCGAGCGGCACGGTGGCCGGGTTCGGGTTCGACTCGTACCGGCTCGCGCTGCGCGCCGTGGCGAACCTATTGGCGGACTAGCTGGCTGTAGGTCGAGTCAAGCGGTCGGCTGGGTGTGAGGGATCGGCCCGCGTCCGCAGCGGGGTTGGGGCTTTGGGTGTTGGCCGGGCGGGGTGTTCGGGTCTGGTCGGTGTGCCGAGTGCCCTTGCTGACGTAT
>DASRHY010000282.1:0-6820 GCA_035650275.1 Kribbellaceae bacterium
AGCCGCGTGACGCGGGTCCTCGTGGTGGGGTCGGCGAGGAAGTCGTCGCGCAGGCGGACGCCGAGGCCGGGGGTGGTGGGTACGGTCACGGAGCCGTTCTCGACCGTCGGGAGACCATCGACGACGAGCGGGTACCAGCCGTGCTGGAACGCGCGGACGGTCTCGGCGAGCACGCAGTTCGGCTGCGCCGCGGCGACGTGCACGCTGACCGCGAACGAGACCGGGCCGGTGCAGTCGTGCGGCGCGAAGGACACGCCGTAGGTCTCGGCCAGCGACGCGATCCGGACCGCCTCGGTGATGCCGCCGGTCCAGCCGACGTCCACGATCGCGACGTCCAGTGCGCCGGCGTCGAGCAGCGGCTTGAACCCGCGGGTGCCGCTCATCGCCTCGCCTGCGGCGATCGGTACCCGGGCCCGTTCGCGCAGCCGGCGGTACCCCTCGACCGCGTCGGTGCGGATCGGGTCCTCGACCCAGTACGGCGCGATGTCGGCCAGCGCGTGCAGGATCTCGGTCGCGGCCTTGAGCGACCACAGGCTGTGCAGCTCGACCATCACGTCCATCTGGTCGCCGGCCTCGGCCCGGATCGCTTCCAGCACGGCCATCCCCGAACGCAGCTCCGCGGCCGCGATCCGGTGGCCGCGAGACACCTCCGCGGCGCGGTCGAACGGCCACACCTTCATCGCGGTGTAGCCCTCGCCGAGCAGCGAGCGGGTCAGCTCCGCGGGTCGCTCCAGGAAGCCGGCCAGGTCCTCGTACGGCTGATCCCCGGACTCCGGCAGGCCCCAGTTCGACGACAGCTGCCGGCTCGCTTGCTTGATGTAGTCGTAGCCGGCGCACGTGTTGTACACCCGCAACGACTTCGTCAGGGGCCCGCCGAGCAGCCGTACGACGGGCTGGCCGCTGACCTGGCCGAGCAGGTCCCACAGCGCCAGGTCGATCGCGCCGTTGCCGCGTACCTCGGCTCCCGAGCCGCTGAACCCGACGTACGGTCGCAAGGCGGCCGCGACCGCGGCCGGTGCCAGGTCGTCGAGTCCGGCCAGCACCGGGGCAGCAGCCTCGTGCAGGTAGGCCTCCACCGCATCCGCGCCCCAGAAGGCCTCGCCGATGGCGATGGTGCCGTCATCGGTCAGCAGCCGGACGAGGCAGACGTTGGGCTGCAGCGGGGTGCGGACGGTGGTCAGCTCGACGACGCGCATACCTGATCCTTTCGCGACCAGTCGGCCGGCGCAGGCCGCGGCACGTCACCCCCGCGGTGACGAGCGGCAACGCCGTACCTGCGTCCGCCGAAGGCGAGCCAGAACCACTGCGCTTCGGCGGACGCAAGGTCACGAGGCCTCGGCCAGCACCCCGCGGCGGGTGACGATCTGGTCGACAAGGCCGTAGTCCACCGCGGCCCGCGGGGTGAAGATCCGGTCCCGGTCGGTGTCCAGGCGGAGCTGCTCGGTCTTCTGGCCGGTGTGCTCGGACAGCACCTGCTCGGCCTCCGCGCGCAGCCGGATGACCTCGTCGGCCTGCAGGATCAGGTCCGGGATCGCGCCCTGGCCGCTTCCCGACGGCTGGTGCAGCAGCACCCGCGAGTGCGGCAGCACGCTGCGGTGCCCGTGCTCGCCGGCGGCGAGCAGGATCGCCGCGGTCGCGCAGGCCTGGCCGACACAGGTGGTCGCGATCGGGGACCGGACGAACTGCATCGTGTCGTAGACCGCGAACATCGCCGTCATCGAGCCGCCGGGCGAGTTGATGTACAGGTTGATCTCGACGTCCGGGCTCTCCGACTCCAGGTGCAGGATCTGCGCGATCAGCGCGTTCGCGACGCCGTCGTCCAGCTCGGTGCCGAGGTAGACGATCCGCTCCGCGAGCAGGTGGCTGTAGACGTCCATCACCCGCTCACCGCGCGGGTTGGTGGCCACCACGTTCGGGATCATGTAGCTGCTCATCGCGCACTCCCCAGGCCGACCGGGTTCGGGTTGCGCGGCCGGACCACGGCCAGCGAGTCGACCACCTCGTCGATGAACCCGTAGGCGCGCGCCTCCTCGGCGGAGTACCAGCGGTCCCGCAGCGAGTCCTCGGTGATCACCTCGATCGGCTGGCCGGTGTGCTCGGCGATCAGCGCGAGCACGGTGTCCCGGGTGTACCGCAGCGCGTCGGCCTGCAGCTCGATGTCGACCGCGGTTCCGCCGATGCCGGCCGAGCCCTGGTGCATCAGGATCCGGGTGTGCGGCAGCGCGAACCGCTTGCCCTTCGTGCCCGCGGACAGCAGGAACTGCCCTGCGCTGCAGGCGATCCCCATCGCGAGCGTGGACACGTCGTTCGGGATCAGCCGCATCGTGTCCATGATCGCGAGCATCCCCGACACCGACCCGCCCGGGGAGTTGATCCACAGGCTGATGTCGGTGTGCGGGTCCTCGGCGGACAGCAGGAACAGCTGCGAGCAGATCCGGGTGCCGCCGCTCTCGTCCAGCTCGCCGTCCAGGACGACGATCCGCTGGTGTAGCAGGCGGGCGACGTACTGCTCTGACAAGGGTGCCGGGATCTCCGGTGGCGCTGAGGTCATGCCTCCACCCTGCTGACCCGCCCCCGCCCTCACCAGGAACCGCTGCCCACCGCAGATCCGCCCACAGCAGACCTGCACTCCCGCCCTCGCCGACCGGACGCAAGCTTCAAGGCGTGTCGCCGCCGACCGGACCCAAGTGCCAAGCCGTGTCGCCGGAGACCCCACCTGCGATTGGGGAAAGTCCTTGTCACCAGGTGACCAGAAACCTCCCCAAGCACCGACCAGCAACCCGCACATCCCGGAGCGACTCGCCGCGCCGTCCGACGCTGTACGGCGAGCCGCTACGGGAGGTGGGCCAAGACGCACTGGCTGTGCTGGGCCCGGGATCGGGGCGCGCGGACCAGGGCTCGGGCGCGGCAGGAAGTGTCAGCGCCGGGTGCGGCCGAGGAAGTCCTCGATGTCGAGGTCGAAGATCTCGCTCCAGTATTGGGCACGCTCGGTCAGCCGGGCGGCGAGGTCGGCGCCGTACCGCAGGATGTCCCCGAGACTCGTGACGAGGTCCTTGGCGCGCAGGCCCTCGGAGACGTCCGCTGGGAAGTCGTACAGGTCGGTCGTCCAGGTGTCCCACCAGACCGACGCGGCCGCGCGCAGCTGGTGCGCGAGCAGGAGCAGCTGCGGATCGTCGTCGCCGGTGGCGTCCAGCACCGTCGTGAGACCCTGCTCCACCTCGCCGAGCCGCCGGTCCGCGAAGGCGCCGAACTCGGCCGCCCGATGCAGGAATGTCGGGAGCCGGTTCGCGTCGACGGCGGCGGGGTCCCAGTCGTCCGGTGCGACGCCGGGCCGTCGTGGCCCGGCGTTCAGCAGCACGCGGGTGCGGTCGTCCGAGAGCAGCAGCACCGCGCCGTACAGCCGGCGGCTCTCGGCCAGCGCCTCGGCGAGCTCCCGGCTGTCGCCGACGGCGGGGTCACGGAACGCGTCCGGGATCTCCGAGGGGTCCGGGCCATCGGGCTCGACGGCGAGCTCGCGCACCAGCCGGTAGCACGTCGCCACGGTGCCGGCGACCTGCTGCCGCGCACTCTCCAACGCCGCACCGAGCAGCCGGGCGTGCGCGATGTCCCAGCCGGCCGCCTGGCGCGCCGCGAGCGCGCGCTGCTCGCGCGCCTTCCATGCGTCGATGACCAGACCACCGACGAGCACCGCGAACGCCGTACCGACAACCGCTGCGACGACCTCGTACAACAGCCGGCGGCCGAAGCCGGTGTCGTCGGACAGCAGCACCGAGACGGGCAGCAGCGCGAGCCAGGTCAGTCCGGAGACGACCAGCAGTTGCCACGGCACCGGCCGACCGGCGGAACCTCCCGGCCGGACGCGCATCTGTACTCAGAGACGGTCAGGCGGCGACAGTTGCCGCTCGGACATTGCCGACGCACGTCGCCTGCTGAACGGCGTCACGTCTCAGCTGCGTTCCTCGAACGCCGGCCCTACCGCGCCGGCGTCGCTCCGCCGACCGCCCGATCGTTGACAAGACCCTGACCCTCCATGTCCTCCCTGGTGGCGCCGCGCCCTCACCGCGGACCTCCACCAGCCGTCTCGGCAGCCTTGTGCACGTGCGCCGGCAATGCAAGGGGCATGGCGAAATCTGGACTTTGTAGTCGCGCACAGTGGGACGAACCTGCCAGAGCGTGGTATGCCAAGGGGTGCGCCCTATCTCTTGACCCCAGGTCAGCCCTAGGTTCAGGCTCGCACGCGTACCACCGCTCCATGAAGTCGAAACCTGTGATCCCACACCGCCCCTGTGAATGAGGAGACGCAGAGAAATGGCCAACCGCACGGCTACACCCAAGACGACACGGGTCGAACGCAGCATGTTCGCAGTGGAGAGCACCGGGATTGAGGTGATCCACGGTAGCCACCGCAAGGGCGCTGCCAAGGAGCTCTTCTGGCCCTGGTTCGCCGCGAACGTGTCGATCCTCGCCCTCAGCTACGGCGCTTTCGCGCTGGGCTTCGGCATCTCGTTCTGGCAGGCGCTCTTCGCCGGCCTGTTCGGCATCGTGTTCTCGTTCCTGCTCTGCGGCCTGGTCGCCCTCGCCGGCCGCCGCGGCTCCGCGCCCACGATGGTGCTCAGCCGGGCCGCGTTCGGCATCCGCGGCAACCGCCTCCCGGCCGCGATGTCCTGGCTGCTCACCGTCGGCTGGGAGACCGTACTGACCATCCTCGCGACGCTGGCCACCGCCGCCGTGTTCGAAAAGCTCGGCTGGGGTGGCGGCAACCTGACCAAGGCACTGGCGTTGGCCGCGGTCGGTTCGCTGATCGTGGTGGCCGGTGTGATCGGGTTCGACCTGATCATGCGGCTGGAGACCGCGATCACGATCGTCACCGCGGTGCTAACCGTCATCTACATCCTGTTGTCGATCGACGAGGTGAACTGGAGCGCCGTGGAGGCGCTGCCGTCCGGGACCTCCCAGCAGGTGATCGGCGCGACCGTGTTCCTGATGACCGGGTTCGGACTCGGCTGGGTGAACCTCGCCGCGGACTACTCGCGTTACCTTCCCCGCAACACCCCGGCGAAGGGTGTGATCGGCTGGACCACGTTCGGCGGCTCGATCGCACCGCTGCTGCTGTTCGCCTTCGGCCTGATGCTGGCCGGTTCGTCGGAGGAGCTCAGCGCGGCAATCGCACTGGACCCGATCGGTGCGCTCGCCGAGACGCTGCCGTCCTGGTTCCTGCTGCCGTTCATCGTCGTCGCCGTACTAGGCCTGATCGGTGGCGCGGTGCTCGACATCTACTCCTCCGGCCTCGCGCTGCTGGCCGCCGGAGTCCGGGTACGACGCCACATCGCCGCGCTGATCGACGGCGTGATCATGCTGCTCGGCACGATCTACGTGGTCTTCATCGCCGAGGACACCTTCTTGACCCAGTTCATGGGCTTCCTGATCACGCTCGGTGTGCCGATCGCGGCATGGGCCGGCATCATGCTCGCCGACCTGGCCACCCGGCGGCGCGACTACGCGGACGACGAGCTGTTCAACCCGCGCGGCCGGTACGGCAACATCCAGTGGGTGCCGATCGGGATCCTCGTCGTCTGCACGCTGATCGGCTGGGGTCTGGTCACCAACGCGTCGGCCAGCTGGTTGGAGTGGCAGGGCTACCTGCTCGAGCCGCTCGGCCTCGGCGGCAAGGAAGGCGAGTGGGCCTACGCCAACCTCGGCGTACTGTTCGCCCTGGTCGCCGCCTTCGTCGCGCAGCTGATCCTCGGCCGCGGCCGGGTGCGCATGCAGGAGTCGGTCGACGACGGCAACGAGGAGCTGATGCGTGCATGACGGAGCAGGCCCCGTTGCTGACGGTGATCGACATGCAGCGGATCTTCGGCGATCCGGACAGCGAGTGGGCGACACCCGGCTTCGACAAGATCGTCGAGCCGATCGCGACACTGGTCGACGCGTACGCGCCGCGGGTGCTGTTCACCCGGTTCGTCGCGCCGGAGGTTCCGGAGGGCGCCTGGCAGGACTACTACAAGGCCTGGCCGTTCGCACTCCAACCACCGGACGCGCCGGCCTACCAGCTCGTCGACCGGTTCGCCGGTCACCCCACCCTGGACGCTCCGACGTTCAGCAAGTGGGGTGACGAGCTGGCCGGCCAGGTCGGGCCGGGCGGCACGATGGTGCTGACCGGGGTGTCGACCGACTGCTGCGTCATCACGACCGCGCTCGCGGCCGTCGACGCCGGAGTCCACGTCCGGGTGGTCGCCGACGCCTGTGCGGGTGTCGACGACAAGACCCACCAGCAGGCCCTGGACATCATGAGCCTCTATGCCCCTCAGCTGGAGCTCACGACGGTCTCGGACCTGCTCAGCAGCACTGTGCGCTAACACGCACCACACGAGCGCCGCCGGCACGAACCAAGCCGGCGGCGCTCGTGCGCTCTTCTTCTTGCCGATCATCGGTCACTTTTTCCTGTTCTGTGGATAACCGGATCCGTGGGTCCTGCTAGGCAAGGCAGACGTTTCCGCGGAAACGTCACCATCCCGCCGAGCACCAACCACAGATGTGATCGGAGAGCCCAAAGGGTTGGCGGGGGTGTCAGGCGACGACGTGCCTTGGTGGTAGTGGATCTTCCAGCCGGTGGTCTCGAAGCCTTGCCAGACGGCGAGGCGCCTGATCAGTCGGTCCGGCTGCCGCAGCGTCGCCGCGACGTACTCGCTAACCGCTGTCGTGGTCGCGGATCGCGGCCGCGGTGTGCGCCGGAGCCTCGCGCGGGACGAAGTGCCCGACGCCGGGCAGCAGCCGTCGCTCGTACCCGGCGGTGAAGTGCCGCTCCTGGTCCGCGGTG
>DASRHY010000283.1:0-10426 GCA_035650275.1 Kribbellaceae bacterium
GTAGCCAACCTCAGATCGGACTGGTGCATGTTTCTCGGCGAAGTCGTTGCGTCGCTACGTCCGGGAGGTCGCCGATTCACAACTTCAGGTCCCGACGGACTCCTATCCCCCTATACAGACGCCAGCAATCCAGAACAGCACGAAGGCTCCTATCCAGACTGCCAGACGAACTTTGCCAACATCGTTGTCGGTTATGCCCAGGGTCCGAGCACTCAGAAATGAGACGATGACGGCTGCGACGCAGCCCATTGACGCGACTAGCGCGGCGATGCCTTCGGCCGTGCCATCGATTCCGCGCTCCGCGAAATGTACCAGCATTCGGCTTAATCCCTTTGAGTGTGGCCGCCCTTGTTCCGGCGTTCGCGTGGACAGGAGCACATGCGTTTCGAGGCATCGGCGGGCCGTGTTTGGTGCTGGCGGAGGCGGCGGATGCGATGGGTGATTCCGAGGCTGAGCACGACGAGTCCGCCGATGTCGATGCCTTTCGTTGTTGCGTGAAAGAGTGCGCTGCGGACGGGATCGGGCTGGTGGAGCCCGTCCCAGATGCCGAACGCGGCGCCCGCCGTGACACCGGCGGTTATCAGGGTGTAGGCGATTGTGCGGCCGGGTGTGGGCTGGTGCTCCGTTGCCGCGTTATCCACTTCTGGGGTGTTGCGCCACCACCGGACACACCACCAGAGCAGGATGGTTCCGCCGACCAGGCTGCTGGCGTACTGCGCCCACTCGAAGGCCGGGAGAGCACCGCTCCGCGCGGTCAGCGCCGGAATCCGACGCACGCCCCAGCCGTTGGCGTGCGTGAACGCGTCCCAGATGATGTGGGTACATGAACCGAGCACCATCGCCGGAACGAAACGTAGCGGTGGGATGGTGGCCGGATCGGTGATGCGGCGCCGCAGCGATGTCGGTGCATATAACACCACGACCGGCCGGACCAAGGTGAGCCACAACGCCAAGATCACCAGTCCTGCCGCCGCATCGACGGTAATAGCTCCCGCGAATTGATGGCTGAACGCGGCGCTGTATGGCGTCGGCATGTATAGCGGAAGGTCTGGCACCACGCTGCCGATGACCAAAGCGGATGGAGGTAAGGCCCATCGTGTGAAAGGCAGAACCGCGGCCACGTGGGCACCGGTGAACGGCATGTGCGCTCAACCGGTCGTTGCGGGCGTGTCGGGCAGCCTGGTTCGATCGTGCAGCGGGCAGTCGCAGCGGCTTGCTGGCGCTGTGCCGCCCCTCGACCGGCGCGACATCCTCCGCACCGCGATCGGCAGGATCACCGGTATTCGAGCCAACAGCTTGAGGAGCCCGTTTCGGCGTAGCTCACCGATGAATGCGGTGCGGAGGATCCGAAGCGCCGCGGATGCGATCTTGTCGGGTCGTCGGCGGTGGACGCCGAGCACAAGGAGGTATCCGAGGCACAGCAGCTCACCTCGCCAGAAAGCCACCTCCTGGGACCGATGCAGCGCCTTCACGGCAACGTCCTCGGCTGCGCGCACGTCACCTTCGGCTGCTACGAGCGTCGCGTAGCCCAGCTGCACCTGTAGCCGCGCCGAGCTGATGTTCGAGCCAGTCTTGACCAGCCGGTACGCCTCGTCGAGATGATCTTTGGCCAGGCGCAGAGCGCCGCCGGCGATGAGCGGTTCGGCGATTCTCAGGTGGATGAATGCGTTCGCGCCGATGTCCTCGGGGCACAGATCCTGAAATTGTTTACCCGTGAGGTACAGGTCGACCGCGGTCTGGAGCTGCCGGTCGACCTCGGCGATACGAGCGAGAAAGTGGTACGCGGTGGCGACCCATCGGGCGATGACCAGGTCGTTAGCCCTGTTGCGGTAGTCGATGGCCTCGGTGAGTACCTGCCGGGCTCGGTCGATGTCCTGGAAGGACGTGAACCTTGCCATTCCCTCGTAGACCAGGCACGCGCAGCGGAACTTCTGCCGGTAGCGGTCGGTGGGCATCGCGGCGCGTATACGGTCGACTGTGTCGATCGCCTCGTCGTATTGGCTGACTTCGATCTGATAGGCGGCGAGCGCGATGACCGCCGTCGCCCAGTCGTCCGAGCCAGGGCGGGAGCTGTCGATCGCGGCGTTGATCGCCTGCACCCGGTCGCGGCTTTCGGTCGCCTGGGAACCGAGATAGGCGGCCTTGGCCAGGTACAGTTCGGAGATGTCGCCGCCGCTGTGCCGCTGCAGGGTGATGGCTTGATCGAGCGCTTCACCGACCCGCCGGTCGTTGGCTGGCTCGCCGAGGTTGGCGGCAAGCCTGCCGAACTCAGTGAAGAACCCAGACAGCGTCGCGGCGTCGAGGAGGCCAGGTCGGGCGGCGATCTCGTTTATTGTGAAAACGTACGTCGCGTAGTCGTCACGGGTCACGTCCGCCGGCTCGCGCCGGGCCCGGTCGATGAGATTCCGTACGTTGGCTGTCCACCGGCCGGCGTCGGAGGCACGCGCGGCGAATTTCGCCTGCCATTGTGCGACATCAAGAGGTACAGCGCTCATATCGTCACGCTTGGCCGCTTTGCGAGCAGTAGAACTCGCGAAGCAAAGAGTGGACGGTGAACCGCGTGTTGCCGCTTAGCGACTTGACCAGGGCGAGGTTGCAGGCCATCGCACGAACCCGCAGGAACGCATCGTAGTCGGCGATCTCACTGAGCTGAAAGAACTCCCCCGCGGTGATACTGGTGCCGGCAGGACGGAAGCAGAACACGGACATCAGATCGGCGACCAGGTCCGCCGCCGAACCAGGGTCCACACCCGCGTCCCGCAGCTTTCGCTCCAAGACGTTCAGCGAACTGACGTAGCAGTAGTCCCACACCGCTCTGCCGAGGACGCCGTTGATGTCGCGAAGGCGGTCGATCACCTCCCGGATGGGCAGCCGCTCGACCCGAGCCTGGTTGACGATGATCTGAATCAGCAGCGGATTGCGTTCGGCGGCCTCGACCACATCGTCGAGATCGCGTTTCCTCGGATCCAGCGTCGGATCGTCAACGGCCAGGTAACGCGCATACTCAGCGGCGCTGTCCTTATCCGGCCCGTCCCAGGTGACTTCCCGCAGGCCATGCAGGCCGGTGCTACCCACGGCCTCCCGGGTGGTGATTACCGCCTTGTGTGGCCGAAGAATCCGAGCGTCGGCCAGATAGCGCACGGCTAGCTCGGCCTCCCTCGTCTCGAGGTTGTCCACGACTATCAGGCACGGCTCCGTCGGCATCGCCGCGGGAAGCTGCCGGTCGATCAGACCGTCATTGAAGTCAAGGTCCGGGGCAAGCTGCTGAGCCAGCTCGACAAGCAGATCTCGCCAGTCGGTGTTCTCGCGCTCGTGATCCCGCTCCACATGACCGACCCGGTCCATGTGGCTGAACTTGGCCGAGACGCTCACGACCCGCCGAAAGCCAGCCGCCGCGGCGTGTTGCCGGACCAGCTCGTAGGCGAGCGCGGTCTTGCCCACGCCCGCACCACCGAAGATCGAGATAATCCAGGCAGCGTCGCGGTTCCCGAGACTCTCGGCAAGAGAACCCAGCACACTATCGACACCGAAAAGCCGCTCATGATCGACATTTGTGATGTCGCGAAGACGGACAACGTCCGCAACCAGCGGCGGCGCCTCTACCACCGGGGTCGGTGACACACCGGTCGACCGGGCAGGCGCCAGATCAGCCGGAACCGGAGCTGTTCGCCCACCGGCCAGCACTAAGCCCTGCACCACGCTGACGATCGCCAGCACCGTACCAATGCCGGCCAAAAAGAAACCCCCGACGCTTGCGATCTTGTCAGCGTCATCCAGACCCCGTCGCTCCAAATAGAGCGCAACCGAACCGGCACCGACAGCGCAGATCCCCAACAGCACCAGGACGACCCCCGCGACGAACCGCTGCCACCACGTCGTCCGCACGACAGAATCGTCCCAGACGGATCAATACAGAGCCCGCCCAACCGCGTGCGGAGTCGGATACACGACGAACCCGAACACGCAGCGCTGACCGGTAGCGGATCCACAAGGGCCCTTCTCGCGCACACGCAGCACGCGGCGGCCGCGCTCCTCGCCTACATCGGCGATGCCAATAACTGGAGCGGTCGTGGTCGTGCGCCGGACTTCCAGAGTCCCAGTCCGTTGTATCGCGCTAGCCACGCGCGTCACCGTGCGTGTCGAGCGGTCAGCGGCAGATCCGTAAAGATCAACCCCGCACCGAGAAGAATGAGCGCGAGCGAAGCGATGCGCGCGCCCGCGCCGCTTCGTGACGACCGGACGGCGGCAGATACGGATGTTTCATGCGGCTATGGTGTCGTGTCGGACGACAGCGGTGATCTTGCGTGACGTGTCCGAGTGGCGACAGAGACGCAGCCGGATCAACCGATGCCCGCCGACGCGATGTCCGACCGACGATCCGCGCTATGGGACAGACGAGTAGGGCCGACGCGCAAGCGGCAATCGACGCTCGGTTGTCCCGACGTCGAATATTGTCCTGAGGAGCAGACATGCCACACCAACAGGAAATTGTGGTCAAGTATTGGAGCTGGTGCTGGAAGTGGTACATCCCCACCGGTTACCCCTGCAGAAAGTCCAAGACGGTGATGGGCTGGTGCTACGACTTCGCCGCCGTCAAAGAGTACAGCTGGGGGGTCCGGTGCAAAGGCGTGGGATGTGAGCCGGATATCGAGGGCGGCCAAGCCGGCGGCATCGAGTACACGAAATGGCAGTGGTGCCTGGGGTTCGGTTCGAAAACGGTGTACAACGTCACCTTGTGCTCCGAGGACGCCTGGGACGTGTCCGGCACTTGTAGCCCGTACACCGGCCAGAACGCCGGACCTCTTGTGCAGGCCGGTGAGAATGTCACGGATCCGTGGTTCCTTCGGCTCGACCCCGGCTTCGAGGACGGCACATATGCCCGACCCCACCCGGGCGGCGTCAAGGTCGTCGAGACGTTCGGCATCGGTCAGTACGTCAAATGCCAGCGCTATGACGTGGCATCCTGGGACATCCGGGCGGACGCGTACATCATGGCCGGCGTCGGCGGCGCCGACACCCCAATGCAGTGGGCGTGGACGCTGGGAGGAACGTCCCACGGTCAGGGCACCTTCGCCAATGACCGGTCCTCGGTGCTGGCGGTGACCGTGCCGTCGTCGGGAAACCAGGTGCCACTACAGGTCACCGCAACCGACAGCGACGGCCGGGCGGTGACTAAACAGGCGGCGCTCAACCTGTCATCCAACCAGGTGTTCTGCGACCAGACCATTCTCGCCGCAAAGAAGCCCCTGCGGATCCCGCGCGAGAGGATCAGCCCGGACAAGGTCTCCCCGGCAAGGCTCCTTCACGACACAGGGGTGTGATCGCCCGACGACGAGCGGCTTGTCGAGGATGCACCCGAAGATCGCGACGGAGGGGCGGCGTAACGCGCATGCCGCCTTGTCAGCGGCAGATCCGTAAAGATCAACCCCGCACCGAGAAGAATGAGCGCGAGCGAAGCGATGCGCGCGCCGGCACTCTCCGTACCGCCCCGACAGCGGCAGATGAGCGCGCCAGCGCATCGACGGCCTGACATGTGTGTGGAATCTGCTATTTGTCGGGGTCACAATCACGGCTAACCCAACTCAAATGTTGAATTCACCCCGCTACTGTTGCCGTGAATCCGGGAGCAGATTGCTGCTCGGGGTGAAGTAGGCGAGAAGCTAACGGGTGAGAATAGGAGGCGACTTTCTTGCTGGGCGCTTATCGATCGGATAGAAGTTGCACGCTCGGTGAGACGAATGGTCAATGGATTGAACCAGTGCGCAAGGGGTCGGGTTCAAGGCCGACGGGCACGAGCTGGGCGTACAGGGCAGCCGCACGATCGCGCGCGCCGCTGTCGGTCCGCTGGCCGGCGTCCAGTTCGGCCTGAGCATTCAAAGCAGCGAACTCGATCCACGGCAGTGGCGCATTGCCGGTGGCCAGCCGAAGTGCGCTGTCCAGTTGGTCACGGGCGCGAGGCACGTCTCTTGCAGCGGTGATCCGGGCCTGAGTGATCAGCGCGCGAGCCTGAACCGGGACAAGGTCGCGGGGCGCTGCGATGCCGAGCGCCTCAGCGGCGTATTCGGCAGCCAGTTCGAGATCGTCGGCGGACTGCGCCGCGTCGGCCGCCGCTGCCAGCGTCTCGGCCAAGTCAATCAGCTGATCGCCGTCCCTGAAGTATCTGATGGCGGCGGCCATCGCATTGGAGTCGGACGCCCGCGAAGCGTGTGGTTCGTTCAGCCTACGCAGCAGGACCTGGCAGCGCGTGATGTCATCGCGTCGGTCGCTGTCAGCGAGCCTCTTCACATTGGCGTGAGTCAGGGCCACCGCAGCGGCCACACGCCCGGTCCGGCCCAGGAAATCAGCCCAACGCAGGCCGATCTGCGAGAACACGTGCCCTTCTCCCGGATCCGGGAACTCGGCCCGGTCGGCGGCCAGGAAATGATGGTCAGCGTCCGCGGTGCGCCCGCCTACGTCGGCGGCCCACCCGGCGACGGTGTGCGCGTCAGCGATGAGTTCTGTCGACTTCAATCGGTAAGCCAGATGTTGGGCCTCGGCGGCGACTTCCATTGCTGGATGGGGCCGGCCAAGGCGGCACAGACAACCGGCAAGATCGCACAGGGCTCTGACGAGCAGCGACGTCGGACCGTTTTCCCGCGCGCGGGAAACCAATCGTTCGAGCAGTAACCGCCCGGAGTTGAGATCGCCCGAAAAGATGCTGAGCATCGCGGCGTCGTTGAGATAACGACCCACGGCGCGTCTCTGGAGCGCTCTGGCGCAGGCCTGCTCGCGGGCGTCGTCGCCGATGAACGCGAGGGCGGCGCGCCGGCCCAGGCTAACCGCGGGCAACGTCTGCCATAGCGCGCCATCGTCGGAATGACTCCGGTACAGGTTATCTGCGGCGTGCCACTCTCCTGCCTCTATGCACAACTCGATCGCCTCGGCCAGTTGGGCAGCCTGAGCCTGATCAGACAGCCTCCCGCCCGCGACGCCCGTGAGCACCAGGTCGGCGGCAACTCTCGCCGCGCCCATAGCCAGTGGGCGGAACGCATCCCGAACCAACGGATGCGCCGAAACGGTGCCGTCGTGATGCCAGCGCAGCAGTCCGGCGAGGACGCCACGAGCCGCGGCCTGGATCGTGTACTCGTCCCAGCCGTCGCGATAGGCGGCGAATACGGGGTGTTGGGCGACGGCCAGGATCTGGCGTATGTCGACGTGCTGGTTGAAGAGAGAAACTGCGGCGACCAGATAGCGGTGCCCAGGGGAGAGCCGCTCGGCGTAGAAAGCAAGCACCCGGCCGACCTTCTCGTCGGTGCGACCGGCGGCCACGAGCTGCTTTGTCAGCTCGGAAGGCACTTCGTCCGATTGTGTCCTGAGTAACGCGGCCATCGCGGAAAGCGCGAGCGGATGCCCGTCCACGCGCGCGGCGAGAGCGCGGCATTCCGCCGAAGTCAGTTCTTTCGGGTCAGCGGCCTGCAGCAACGCCGCGCCGTCATCGGGCGACAACGGCGGAATGTCCAGCACCCGAGCACGGGTGCCGTCAAAGGTGGCCAGGTCGGCGAACGGGAATCTGCTGGTCAGAACGACCAGGGTCCGCTGTTCGAGCCGGCAGACGCCTGTCAGCACATGCCGCAGAGTCCCGCTCAGCATACGGCCGTATCGTTCGCTGTTTGGCCCAGCCTGGAGTGTTTCGAGGCCGTCGAGCACCAGTATCGACGGGGTTGTGCGCAGCACCCGAAGCACCGCCCCGATCGTGCCAGCCGACGTGAGATCGAGGTCCAGCTCGTCACCGACCCGAGTGACCAGTGCCCGGCTCCAATTCTCGACGCTGCTGTCCACCGTGAAATCCCATATGAACACCGTACGGGCGCGGGTTTCGTCGAGACCACGCAGCCATTGCCCGACCAGCGTGGTCTTGCCTGCGCCGCCCCAGCCGTTGACGGCCACCAGCCGTACCGATTCGTCCGCCGTCCAACGGTGCAACGTGGCCAGCTCGCGGTCTCGCCCGACTACCACCGGCGGCAGATCCGCGATCGAGGCGGCACCCAAGAACTCCAGCCGAGCGGCCCTCGAGAACGTCGCGAAAAGGTGTCGCTTGAGCATGGGCAAGGTCTGGCTGTACCGGGCGTCTGGATCCAGGATGCTGAAGTGGTCGCCGGCAAGCATCTCAGGCTGCGGAAACGCGGCTTGCGCAGAGCCACGTCGGACCACCTCGTCAGTCCGGCCGCCGTAGGTGTAGATCGGGATGCGGCACTCCCGTTCGTTGATGCCCGCCGCGTTGACGATCTGACGCAGCACCACACGGTTCGCGTCGATCACGTTCTCCTGTAGAACCTGCAGGTCGCGGGCCTGCGGATGACGCCCGAGGCCAGCCATGCTGCGGATCGACCGCAGGATCTCCGTTCCGGAGTTCGGACAAGCCAGCATGATGATTATCTTGATCGGAGCCAGTTCCCGGCCGCGACCCTCGGCAAGCATCCATGCCAGATACCGCTGCAAGATCAGTCCACCCTGACTATGGGTGACAATCGCGGTGCGATCCTGGTCGGCAAATTCGGACAGGTGAGCGTTCAACGATTGGGCAATGTCGTCGAAGTTGGGAATCCGCGCCCAGGGCCTCCACGATAATTTCGGTGACTCGTACCCGAAGGGCCGGAGAGCAATACCGTCCAATTCGGAATCCTCGCGCAGACGTCTGTTGAGACGATCCCAGGTCGCGGGCGAGGACCAGAAGCCATGTATAAGAACCAGATTCGCGTCAATCATGGGTGGCACCACCGTCAAGAATGGACGTCTGGTGCATGATAAAGGACACGGAGGCCCCGATCGCCATGGCCCGTCTTCTACCTGCCGCGTGCGGATTGGAAAGCGGGATAAAGCGTCGGAAATCCGACCTGAGAGTGCCCGCTGCCACGGAGTTCCTTCTCGGCAGAGTCGCAAGCTGTAACTATGTTCCGGATGCCATGTAGGCGGCGAGGATGTAGTTGGGATGGCGGTCGAGGTTCTTTCGGGCGCGGTCGTAGCGCATCGTCGGCGTGACGGGTGGCGATCTGCACGTCGCGCAGGCTGACACCGGCGTCAAACATGGTGGTCACGAACGTGTGTCTCAACATGTGAGGGTGCATCCTCGGCATCCGCACGCCAGCGGCCGAGGCAAGGTGCTTGAGCCGGCGGGTCGCGGCATGTCGGTCCATCCGGGCGCCGAGGCTGTTACGCAGGATCGGCCCGCCAGTGCGGCCATCGATCGCCAGGTCGATGGCGCGCGCCACCGCCGGCGGCAGCGGCACCAGGACAATCTTGCCGCCCTTGCCCCGCACCCGCAGGACCCGGTGGCCGTGCTCCTCACCAAGGTCGGCGATGTTGGCCCCGCAGGCTTCGAAGATCCGCAGCCCGAGCAGGCCTAGGAGCGCGACCAACGCGAAGTCGTTCGGGTTGCCCGACAGGCGGGCGGTGGTGATCAGCGCCTTGAACTGCAGATGACCCAGCCCGAGGGTGGGCGACTCGGCCGGCACGGTGGGCCGGCGGACGTAGTCGGCCGGCGAGTGCCCAAGGATCTGGTCGATCACGCAGACCCGGTAGAAGCCGACCACGATCGACAGGCGATGAGAGACAGTCGAGGGCTGGTAGCGGCGCACGTCCTGCGGCCAGCGCACGTACCGCTCGATGTCCACCCGGACCGCGGCGAGCGGGTCCAGGCCCTGATCGGTGCACCAGCTCAGGAAGACGCGCAGGTCGGACTCGGTGTGCAGCCGAGTCTGGCCGCGGTAGCGGCCCAGGTAGGCAGACACTGCGGCGCGCACAACAAGCTTCTCGGCTCGCGCCACGCCGGTATCGGGAGCAGGGAAGGCAGCCATACATCACCGTGCGTCACCGGCAGCGATGAACGCCAGCACACCGGAGGCGGTATGAGAGTGAAGGGCCGGCTCTCGAGCAGGCCTACGCTTCGGCGAGGACTCGCACGACGCGAAGCACAGCCGAAGGAATTGCGGCCTTAACACCTTCGGCCATCATTTGAGCGCTGGCCTCGTCCTCAAGGATGACCACGGCGTGCGCGGCGGCTACGTCGTCGGCCTGTTGGCTTCGCAGGCATACCCCGACAGCCCGTCATAGACACGACCGCATGCCCGCCCAAATCACCAGCCATCACGTTCGGTAACGAACAGCTTGCGGCAGATCCGCGTGCCCTGCGGGCGGCCCCCGTAGAAAGATCCCGTAGCGCTGTTGGATGGGATCGGGAACGTCCTGCTGGTGTGGTAGACGGGCTCGTTGTCCCAACACACACCGTGGAGGACGTTCGTGGCCAAGGGTAGCGGGTTGACTCGTGGGGATCGTCGTCGTAACGAGCGGATCGCGGCGGTGCGGGCGGTGGTGCGGACCGATCGGGCGGTCCTGGCTATCGATCTGGGCGAGGATCGGCAGGTTGCTGCGCTGCTGGATCACGACGGTC
>DASRHY010000284.1:0-4075 GCA_035650275.1 Kribbellaceae bacterium
ATCCCGGCGAAGTTTTTTTAAACGCCTCCTGGGCCGCCGGATCGGCCTTGGGATGGATCGGCCGGGGCTTGAGGTAGGACAGCTTCATGCGATGCAGCCGTCCCTGCATGCCGCTGCGCGAGTAGTCCACTCCGAAATGCCGCAGGGCGAGGTCGCGGATGTGCCTGACGCGGTACTCGACAACGCCGTCGCGTTCGAGATCGGGGCCTGCTTCGATGAGCTGACGCAGTTCCTCCTCCAGCTCCGGCGCCAACAAGGCAGGCCGGCCAGGGCGCTCCCGATCCCGCAGACCATCGACGCCCCCGGCATTGTACCGCACAACCCAATCCCGCAGCGCCTGTCGATCCATCCCGGCGTGACGGGCCGCCTCTCCCCGGCTGATGCCGTCCAGCGCCATCGCAAGGGCCAGAAGACGGCGGGAAACCCGCGCATCACTTTCTTTGCGAGCCAGATCCCGAAGGTCGGCGGCGCTCAGGTCCTGGCGGATCGGCAGGGATACCATTGGGGTTGCTCGTGATAAAGTGAGTCCTGATTCACAGAATCACAACCTCAATCCGATCGCAACCTGCTTCACTCCTGGAGTCACGATTTTGTGGCCTTGGTATTATACGGTAGAGATCCCGCGGCCATCATGGCTGGAGGATCAGGGGTCGCAAGCCATCCGGGCCGCGTATGATGTCGGAGCTCCAGACATAGTCGCCGGTCAGGTTGATATGTTCCCAGCCGAGTGGTGACAGGCGCCGCAGAACCTGCTCGTCGAAGCGTTCACCGGTCTGATGGAGGTGATCCAGCGCGCGTCCGAGATACCGGGTGTTCCACAGAACGATGGCCGCCGTGACCAGGTTCAGCGCCGCGGCGCGATGCACATGGCTTTCGTGACTGCGATCCCGGAAGCGGCCCAGACGGTGGAACGACACCGCTCGGGCGAGGGCGTTGCGGGATTCGCCCTTGTTCAGTTCCTCGGTGGTTTCCCGGCGCAGGTGCGGATCGCTGATCCAGTCCAGCGCCCCCAGTGTGCGTTCGATCCGGCCGATCTCCCGCAACGCCAGCGCCAGCCCGTTCTGCTTGGGATACGCCGCGAGTTTCTTCAGGATGAGCGCGACCTTGACCTCACCGCCGCGCACCGCGGCCATTACCCGCATGACCTCGTCCCAGTGGCTTTCGATCAGGCCCCGGTCGAGCCGTTCGCTCAGCAGCGGGCTGAGAACACCGTACCGCGATCGGGGCTCGAAGGCATAGAGGCGGCGGTCGTTGAGATTGGGAATGCGGGGCAGAAAACGCAGTCCGAGAAGGTGCATCAAGGCGAAGACATGATCGGAGACGCCGCCGGCATCCGTGCGGTGTACCCGGAGATCGAGCGCGCTGTCGTGATGCAGCAAACCATCGAGTACGTGCCCGGCTTCGCCGGCAGTGGCGGCGATCACCGTGACGTGGAACGGCGCGTAGCGATCCGAGATGTGGGTATAGAGCTTGATGGCGGGATCGCGGCCGTAGTGGGCGTTGACTTCACCAGCCGCCTCACCCGCGCCGCCGAGATGGAAGTGCTGGCCATCGGAGGTCGCGCCGGTTCCGACGCCGAACCAGCGGGCCAGAGGCTCCCGGTGCTGGGCTTCGACCAGGCGCGCCAAGCCGGTCCGGTAGGTTTCCTCCCGCGTGTGCCAGGTGGCGATCCAGAGGAACTGCCGGCGTGTCGCGACCGGACACACCTGAGCCATGCGCGTCAGCCCCAGATTGTTCGCCTCGCCGATCAGGGTCGCCAGGAAGGCGCGCCGGTCGCTTGGCGGCCGGCCGGTCTGGACATGCCCGAAGTGCCCGGCCAGGTCCGTCCAGCCATCGACCTCCTCGAGCAGATCCGTGATCCGGATTTGCGGCACCATGCGGTGAAGACGGTCGGTAAGCCGGTCCGCTTCGGGCATCTCGTCGGCGCCGGGGCGGCGCAGTTTCAGCTTGCCGCTCTCCAGGGTGACGCCGTCCGCCGATCCCGCCTCGAGCAGCCGAGCGATGTCCCGCAGGCGGCGGTCGAGCAACTCCATCCGCTCCGCGAGATAGCTTTCGGCTGTCACGTATGGCGGTGCGGGCAGGCGCGCGATCGCGGGTGGAAGCGGTGCCGGAACGGATACTGGCACCAGATACTCATCCAGGGATCGGTACAACCGGGAACCCTGGACCCAGATGTCGCCGGCGCGCAACCGATCGCGCAGCTCGAAAAGGACGCACAGTTCATAGAAGCGGCGGTTGAAGGCTTTTGAGTCATTGGCGACGTGCCGGCGCCACCGCCGGGAGACGAAAGTCATGGGAGCCGTGGCGGGTATCACCCGGCGCGGATGGGCCGAGAGCTCCCGCAGCAGATCAAGCGCCGTCAGAAGTGGCTGCACGAACGGTGCGCCTTCGAAGGTGAAGGTCGCCAGCAGACGAGGCCCGACCTGCCGGAAGACGGCATGTTCCGGACCAAGATCGGCGATCACATCGGGCGGCGCCGGTCGCAGGAGCTGGCGCAACTGCCGGGCCGAAAGGGCCAGTTCTTCCCAAGGCTGCATCGCGGTCAGCGCAGCGTGGGCATCCTTGCCGTCCTGGTGCGCGGCGGCGCCGGCATCGAGGGCGTCGGCCAGTTGCTCAAGCCTTTCTTTCCCGGACCGCTCCAGGGTGGCGGTCCGTTCCGCGCCGCGCTTTTCCGAGCGGCGCCAGGCGCGGCCGACGAAGCCGTCGAACATCGAGAGAGCCGCATCGGTCAGATCGGCTTCCAGTTCCCGAACCGTGGCGACCAGCACGGCGCGCCGCCGGGGCGTCGTCATCTGCTGAAAGGCCTGAGCGGTGAGACGCTTGCCCTCGCGCGCCATCCGCTCCAGCCGGGCCGCCCATTCGACTGGCCAGCTCATCCTGGAAAGGCCGATCCCGCGCACCAGATCGAGCCGGTCGAGGGTTTCATGAAAGCCCCCGGTGCGCACGCCGCCGGCCGGTTCGCGCAGCCAGCTCAGCCGACTTTGCCGGCGGTGAATCTTGTCGGAGAGCAGAGCTTCGAGGCGGGTCGCCTGATCGTCCGATGCCGCCTTGGACAACGACTGGACGACGATCAGGTCGGCCGCGTCCATCGCCCTGGCGGCGAGGCGCTCCACCACGGTCACGCCGGGAATGATCATCCGCTGCCGGCGCATCTCCTCCAGCAGGGCGGTCATGACCGTCAAGCCATCGGCGGTTCGCAACGCGAGCGGCGCCAGCCACGCCTGAAGGCGTGCCCGGTTCGGGCGGGTAAGATCCTGGAATCCGAAGCGGACCCTAAGCACGGCCAGATGCTCGGATCGTGTCGGCTGCCGGCGTGCGAACCCGGCGATCGCGTCCGGCGAGACCTCGATCTGATCGGCGATGAAGGCGAGCAGCGGGAACGGGATGACTTCTCCGCGGCGCAGGACCCGTCCGGGATAGCGCAGCACGCAGAGCTGCAAGGCAAAGGCGAGCTGGGTCTCAGGGGTGCGGCATCGGAGGACGGCGGTCCGGTCGTCCTCGCTCAAGGAGTAATGTCGGACAAAGGCCTCCTCGGTTTCCGGCAGGGTCAACAAGGCGGCGCGCTGGACGTCGGTTAGAGACAGGCGGGCGGGCATTGCGTTTCTCCCTTTGAAAGCTGGCGAAGGCTTTCACAAAGGGCTTGCCATGAAACAGGTGAATGAAAGAGGTTTATGAAAGGCTGAACGTCAAGCCCGGCGCGGGAGAGCTGGAAGCTTCCGGAAACGGGCGTTTGCGAAAGGGCCGCGGCCGTGCTTCTCGGCTATCTTCGCGTCTCCAGAGGCGATGACCAGAGCACCGCCCCCCAACGCCGTGCTCTGGCGCAAGCCGGCGTCGAAAAATTCTTCGAGGAAACCGCGTCCGGGGGCCGGTGGGACCGCCCGGAATTGCACCGCCTGCTCGACCAGCTCAGGGCGGAAGACGTGGTCGTGGTCTGGAAACTCGACCGGCTGTCCCGCTCGCTGAAGGATCTGCTCGCCATCATGGAGCGGATCGAGGGCAAACATGCCGGCTTTCGGTCGTTGACGGAAGCTGTCGACACCACGATCCCGGCCGGGCGCATGATGATGCAGATGGT
>DASRHY010000285.1:0-6562 GCA_035650275.1 Kribbellaceae bacterium
TACCCAACCCGGCCGCTACAACGCTCCCGACAGCCTGCTCGCCTTCCTCAACAGCCTCTGACCCGCATCCCGCGATTATGCCGCGCGCCCGAGCCAGTAATCAGGCGACAACGCCACCTCCCGGCGGCAAGCGGCATAAGCGGGTGGTCGGCATGAGCCCACTAATGCCGAGTTCGGCATTACACCACGTACGCCTTGACCGTGTTCGGGGACCGCTCGATGTCGGTCAGGTAAGCCAAGTAGCGCTCGATCGGTACCACCGGCCCGCCGTCATCGAGGACCGTCCACGACTCAAGCGACGAGACGGGCATCAGCACCCGCTGCACAAGCATCGAACCTCCGGGTCATCCGCGTGATGGAAGACCGCAGATAACCACCTCCACCACGCAGATCCCGGCACGTCCTGGCCTCGTGTTGCACGTCGTGGACACCCCTCAAAGGGCTCAAGAGAACCTGGATGAAGCGGCGATCCACACCGTCCTCGGTCAGGTGCGTCACCCACGAGTGGCGCAGACTGTGCGGCGTAAGGGTTTTCGGCAGCCCGAGCGCGTCGCGGTAGGCGACGAACCTGGCGTTGATCTCCGGCGGCTTGACCCGCCCGCCGCGTTCGGTCACCCACAGCGCCGGATGGTCGTCGCAGCCGAACCGGGGCCGGATGTTCTCCACGTAGTCGGCCACCGCGTCCACCGCCCAGCCCATCACCGAGGGCACGTTGCGCCGTCGTGGTGGCTGACCTCGTACCGCCTTGCCGTAGCGCACGTGCAGCATCCCGTACCGGCCGAACTCCGGCGCCGCCGGGTTGCGGCCCCAGTCCGCCAGGTCAAGCTTGGACGTCTCGGTGCGACGCAACGCCCACGCGTAGATGACCTTGAACAGTGGCGTCGCGGTAGGCAGCCAAAGCACCCTTTCGCTTTGGCGACCACCGCCCGGTCGACCTGCTGGTCGGCGTAGTCCAGGAACAGCTGCAACTCCTCCCGAGTGAACGGGCGGGCCTCGGGACTGCCCTCGTAGTCGTTGAGATGGGCGATCGTGTTCCACTCGTGGCAGATCGGTACCGGGAACGTGCCGAACGCCTTCTCGCACTCCACCGCCCAGCCGTAATGGCCGTCGGTGAGGTACTCGCTGAACAGCCGCAGGTCGGTCTGGTAGCCGCGGATTGTCGAGGGAGCAAGGTGCCTTTCGGCGGTCAGCGACTGCGTCCACTCGTCCACATGCGACGGTTCCCAGTTCCACGGGTATTCGTTGGCGAAATCCAGGAACTGGCGCACCAACCGCTCCCGCGGTGTGACCGTGTCCTCCTGCAGCCCGCGCGCAGTCTGTTGGGCACGCCAGCCCTTCAACATCGCGTCCACCATGGCGTCCTCGGGGCGCAGCTGTACCACGCCGGAGACGAGCTGAAGGTGCGCGGCGCCCGCAAGATCAGCCCGCCCCATCCAGCCCTCCACGCTCTCAAGTCGCGACCGTCTGAAGGCAGGATCATGCACCTAACGGGATCATCGCGCAAGCAGCGCAGGTCAGACCGGGTCGACTGTCAGCCACGCGTGCCCATTGCCGAAGCACGTTCATCAGGCGACCTGCAGAAACTCACCCGTCTGATGCAATTCCCGAGGGTTCGTGTACCTGATGGTGGTGCACGCAATCCCGGTACAGCGGTGTGTGCAGTTGGTGGCATCGCTGACCGGCGCAGCGCCGAGCGCGGGCTGGGTGCACGGGCTGCTGGCCCGCACCGCGGAGGGTCTGCTCGCCGTCGACAAGCTCATCCGCACGCTGATCAGCGCGGCGTACGCGGTATGCTGCGACGAGACCCCGATAAGGGTCGGCGCCCGCAGGGCCAAGAAGTACCTGCTGGTCGCCTGCACCGCCGACTACACCTGGTACCACCTGGGCGACCGGACCCTGGCCACCTTCAAAGACTTCGGCCTGGCCGACCTGACCGGGGTGGTCGTGCACGACCGGTACCAGAACTACGACTCGGCGGTGTTCGGCGACCTGGTCCACCAACTGTGTACCGCGCACATCCTGCGAGACCTGGCCGACGCGGCCCAGTGCTACCCGGCCGCGCACTGGCCCATCCAGATAGCCGAAGCACTGCGCGACCTGATCCACGCCGCGAACACCGCCCGCGACGCCGGCCACGACGCCATCGACCCAGCGCTGCGCGTCGAGCTGACCCGCCGGTTCCGTCACGGCGTGGCACTCGGACTGTCCGAAGTGGACCGCAACCCCGACCCGAAGGCCAAGCAGTCACCCGGCCGCAGCCTCCTGGAAGTGCTCCGTGACCGCCCCGACGACGTGCTGCGCTTCGCCCACGACCTACGCGTCCCCCCGACCTCGAACAGGCTGAGCGGGACCTGCGCCCAGCCAAGACCCAGCAGAAGATCTCCGGACGGCTCACCTCCGAAACCGTCGCCCGAGCCCGCTACCGCATCCGCGGTTACGTCTCCACCGCCGCCAAGCACGGCGTGGACCAGCTCGCCGTCCTACGCGACGCGATCCTCGGCGATCCCTGGATGCCCCCCGCAACAGCACCCACCTGACACCCAAGCGATCCGACCAACACCGCGTCACACCGACGCGGACAGCTCAGTGCCTTACCCGATGGACACCGATGTCGCCGACGCGGCAGCCAGTGCAGCCTCGTTGACCCGCCAACTGCCGTATCCACGCTCGTCATCCACCAGGACTTCCAGCAACCCCACCCGCACGAGACGCTCCGCGGCAAGCTCGATCACATCCCTGGGCAAAGACGTCGTCCTCGCCAACCCGAACGGCGTCAGATACGACGTCCCCACCGGTGGCCGCCCGAAGTCGTCCACCACCCGCGCCCTCGACGTCCCGGCGACGATCACGCCGAACACCAGCAACGCCACCGGCTCCGCCAAAGCAGCGATCATCAACCTCGCGTCGTCCTCAGCCACGCACAGCACAGTAACCGTCCGCAGCAGATCAACTCGCTCAAGCCAAGAGCTGAATGTTTACTCTGCTAGATGCGCCATACGCCGGGAGGCGACGGCTACTTGAGCGTCGAAGCGGGGATCGGGAGAGGTTGATTCCCACACTGCTGGTGGTCGCCGGTTGGTGTCAACGTATCGGGTATCGGTATCGGTCGACAGGTGCCCTATTGCGACTCGCACCCCTGCCAAATCTTTGTAGAGTAAATCGGTGACATACGCAAGACCCGGCAGGCCAGGCCATCTGCCACCTGGTGGCCAGAGCGTCGCTCCGATGGGATCTGTTCGAAGAGGCACCGATACGCGCCCGATGCCTCCGCTTTGCTCTAACCCGAGTCTTAGGGCGGCAAGGTCTACGAGCAAAGCAGTGAGTGACGGTCTTACAGCGGCAGTCGTTCGTCGCCGGGACCAGCTTGCGGCCACGACATTCACCGCAATCAGGCCGAAGCCGAGCGGAACTAGGTTGGGTACCACTGCGACCAGCAATTCGCGCCAGGAACCGTACTGGAGTAGAACCAGAATCGAGACAGCGGACACTGCCACGCCCGCCCATACCATCCATAACGGCAATGGTCCATTGGAGGCTGAAAAGACTTGCCGCATTCGAAGGATTATTCCTAGCATACGGTCAGCGTACGCATCTTACGCGATTTCGGAAATAGGGATCGTAGCGCGCAGACCAACCGTAGCCAAAGTGGGTAAATCGTAACGCGGATCTGTCGCTACGCCTCTGGGCGGTGTTTGTTGCTCGACTCCACGAAGCATCAGCAACGCTCCACGTGCCGGCAGGTCACGTTGAGCTAAACCGGGGACTGAGCCGCTGCCGACCGTCGCTGCGTTCCGGAACAGCAGCCGCAGGGATACGAAGCGCCGGGCGTTGACCACGACCCACAAGCCGAGGTCATCAGGCACCAACCACGACGGGCGGTGCAAGTGCTCGGCGACGCGGTCGATCCAGGACGGAATTGACTTGCTGGCTTCGGGACGATTACCTACGCCAACCGGCGGGGCAATCCCGACCGGCGGGTCACAGCCGCCAAGTATCGGTCAACGACGTAACGACGGCGCACACGCCACAGGCGAGGGCGGCGCCGTCGCTTCGCACTATACGAATCCGTGGTTGGCCCTCACCGGAAACCCAGTTCCCTCAACCGTGAACTGCCCAGGTCACGACACTGCCCCGCTCTACGATCCAACGCTTGCCTACAGCTCAACCACCCGACACCCGCAGGCAACAGGTGGGCGGCTGAAACATCGTCGGCTGCCGCTCACCCCACCAGATGGATGACCTGGTGTCCGCGCTGCGGCAGTTCCTGCGCTACCTGCACCTGGCTGGGCGGATCGACGCGCCGCTGGCGTGGGCGTTACCGGCGGTCGCCGATCTGCGTGACCGCAGGTTGCCGCGAGGTCTGGATCCAGCGACGGTCCGGCGGCTGCTGGCCAGCTGCGACCGGCGCACCCTGGTCGGGCGCCGCGACTACGCGGTCCTGAAGCTGCTGTCTCGTCTGGGGCTGCGTGCCGGCGAGGTCGCCGGGCTGCAACTGGAGGACGTCGACTGGCGCCAAGGACTGCTGCTGGTGCGCGGCAAGGGCGGCCGGATCGACGAGCTGCCGTTGCCCGACGACGTCGGTCAAGCACTGGTGTGCTACCTGCGCCGACGCCCACGCTGCTCGACGCGGGCGGTGTTCGTGCGGGTTACCGCACCGAGGCGAGAGCTGAACCGGTGCACGATCGGCTGGGTCGTGCGGTCTGCATGTGACCGGTCCGGGCTGCCCAGGGTTGGCGCGCACCGGCTGCGGCACACCGCTGCGACCGACATGCTTCGTCACGGCGCGACGCTGGCCGAGATCGGCGAGGTGATGCGCCACCGCGAGGCCAAGACGACCGCCATCTACGCCAAGGTCGACCGGGCCGCGTTGCAGCCGCTGGCTCGGCCGTGGCCGACGCCGGGCAGCGCGTCATGAGCGGCCTTCGCGAGGCGCTGGACGGTTACCTGCAGCTACGGCGCCAGTCCGGGTTCACGATGCCGCAGGACGGGCGGCTGCTCGAAGGTTTCGTGGCCTTCCTCGAACGGGCCGGCGCACAACGGATCACGACGGCCCTGGCGCTGGAGTGGGCGCGGCTACCGGGAAACGCGCACCCGTCGTATTGGCGTCAACGGCTGTCGGTAGCGCGCGGGTTCGCCAGCCACGCAGCGATGCTCGACCCGGCCAGCGAGATCCCGCCGCCGGACCTTCTTCCGGCGCACCGGCCACGGATCGCCCCTTTCATCTACACCGACGAGCAGATCACGGCGCTGCTCGCGGCCGCCGGACGCCTGTCGCCTCAGCTGCGGGCGGCGCGGCACCAGACGCTGATCGGGCTACTCGCGGTCACCGCGATGCGCCCAGGTGAGGCGCTCGCCTTGGACCGTGATGATGTCGACCTGCGCCGCCGCGTGGTCCTGGTGCGCACCGGCAAGCAGCGCAAGCAACGCGAGCTTCCGCTGCACGGCAGCACCGTCACCGCCTTGGGCCGCTATTTGCGGTTGCGGGATGCCCACCACCCGCAGCCGGCCACGCCGGCGTTCTTCATCTCCGCCCGTGGCGGGCGGGTCGGACGGCACGAGCTGAACCAGACGTTCACGATGTTGGTCCGCCAGGCCGGCCTGGACGGCCTGGGCGCCCGCGCCAGGCCTCGCCCCTACGACCTCCGCCACGCCTATGCGGTGCGCACCCTGCTCGACTGGGTGCGGGCGGGCGAGGACGTCGACCGGAGGATGCCGCTGTTGTCGACGTTCCTCGGCCACACCGACCCGGCAAGCACCTACTGGTACCTCGAGGGCGTGCCAGAACTGCTGGGGCTCGTCAGCGACCGGCTCGAACAGCTACCCGGGGCGCTGTCACTTCCCGGGATGTTGTCGTGAGCCTGCTCGCGCCGGCGTTGCAGGCCTTCTTCACGCAGCGGCTGATCAACCAGCGCAACGCCAGCCCGCACACCATTGCCGCCTACCGCGACACGTTCCGGCTGCTGCTGGGCTTCGCCCAGCAGCGGATCGGAAAGGCGCCGTTCCAGTTGGACATCGACGACCTCGACGCGCCGCTGGTTGGCGCGTTCCTCGCCCACCTGGAACACGACCGCGGTAACAGCATCCGGACCCGTAACGCCCGGCTCGCCGCGATCCACTCGTTCTACCGATACGCGGCGCTGGAACACCCCGAACACGCGCACACCATCGCGCGGGTCATGGCGATCCCGACGAAACGCCATGACAGCAGCGTCGTCAGCTACCTCGACCCGGGCGAGATCACAGCGCTGCTCGCCGCACCCGACAAGAGCACCTGGCTCGGGCGCCGCGACCATGCCCTGCTGACGGTGATGATCCAAACCGGTGTCCGGGTCTCCGAACTCACCGGCCTGCGCATCGGCGATGTCCACCTCGGCGTCGGCGCCCACATCGGCGTCACGGGTCTATGCCGAATACGGCATAGGCCGTGTTATGCCGCAGCGGGAGTAATGCCGAGTCGCGGCTGCCGTTGACCGCGTTGCTGCTGCTGTGCCTGGGCTGGCCGATCTGAGCGGGCCCGTTGGACTCGGCATAAGACTGGCTCGATGGTCATCGTTTCCTTGCG
>DASRHY010000286.1:0-5865 GCA_035650275.1 Kribbellaceae bacterium
TCAGAGCCTGTTCCTGAACCCCCGGTCAAGATCGGCGTGTCGTCGTGTGAATGCGGGGAACTCCTGGTAGATCGAGCGGTGCTGATTCGCCGTTCTTCCAGGAGTTCCGTTGCTATCGTGCCGTATCCCGGCGCAGGAGTCTGCGCTGGGCGTGTCGTGTTGTCGGTTGTCGTTGCTGCACAAGGGGTATGGGCCGCGGCCGCGCCGGTACCCTTCGGATACCACCGATGCCCAGTGGGTGCTCATCGACCCGCTGTTGCCCGATCCGGTCTGGGCGGCCGGGCGGGGTGGCCGGCCCGAGGAGCACTGCCGCCGCGCGATCGTGGACGCGATCTTCTACGTCGTGGACAACGGCATCAAATGGCGAGCCCTGCCGGGCGACTTCCCACCCTGGTCGACGGTGTACAACTTCTTCGCCGACTGGCAGGCCGCGGGTATCACCGCCGATCTGCTGGATACCCTGCGGGGACGCGTACGCGTGGCCGAGGGCAGGGCGGCCACGCCCACCGCGGCGGTCATCGACTCCCAGTCGGTCAAGGCCGCCGAGACGGTATGGCGCACCAGCCGCGGCTTCGATGCCGGCAAGAAGATCAACGGAACGAAACGGCACATCGCCGTGGACACCTTGGGCCTACTGATCTGTGTCCTGGTAACCGCGGCCAACATCCAGGACCGCGACGGCGCCCGACCACTGCTGCAGAAACTGACCCAGGCGTGTCAACGTATCCGTCTGGTCTGGGCCGATGGTGGCTACGCCGGCAAACTGGTGGACTGGGCCCGCGAAACCCTGCGCCTCACCGTGCAGATCGTCAAACGCACCGACGATATGACCGGGTTCGTCGTCCTGCCAAGACGGTGGGTCGTCGAACGCAGTCTGGCCTGGATCACCCGACACCGCCGCTGTGCGCGTGACTACGAAGGCTTACCCGCCCACCACGAAGCCATGGTCTGCTGGGCCATGATCCGCATCATGAGCCAACGCCTCGCAAGACAGACACAAGATCACTAGTTTAGGAACAGGCTCTCAGATGTTCGTGCCGAGCCGGCGTGGGCCAGTGTGCTTGAAGCAACCTGCGCCCCTCTCGTCGACATGATCCTGCAGCGCGCCAGATCAGCGCAGGTCACGCCATGTCGACACCCAACAGGTTGAGTATTTCAGGAACGGGAACCACGTAGCGACGGCCGATCCTGAGTACCCGTACTGGAAAGGCGTGGGACTTGGCAAGCTCATATGCCTTCGTACGTCCAATGCTTAGGATCGCTGCGGCCGTCTCGACGTCCGTGGTGGCCCCCAGTCCACGGATCGCCTCGACGGTCCAGATCGGCCGCGTGTGCTGGGAAACCACAGTCGTGGCGGCCGTTACGTCGGTCATGATCGCTGCTCCTCGGTGCTTTCGGCTTCCCGCCCACTGACGGCTGTTGTCGGCGTCCACCATGGCGTCCACCAGTTGCCGGGCCGCTAACGCGGAGCACAGAGCCGGACGATAACGGCAACGCCAACGTCGACGCCGAGCCATGGCGGGGCGTTACCAGTCTTCGTGAAGCGACAAGGTTCAACGGTTCCGGCGTCAATGTTGTTGCGCCGCCTGGGTGTTCCGGAACACATGGATAGATGTTCTGCGGACCTGGGCGCCAAGGTGACGGAACGGAGTGGAATGGGCGCGTCTCCTCGGCGAGGCGGCTCGATCGCGGACGGAACGGCGCACTATCACGTTGCGGGCCAGACCGTCCTACGCTTGCTGGTGGCACCGCCTGGTGAGGATCCGCGGCGGCCTGGGCCGCGGTCCTTTCCTTAGACATCGAAGCCGACGTCCCGGGCGAGGTTGTCGATCTGCTGCTCACACTCGCGCAGGCGAGCAACGACTCCGGCTGTCATCGACGCGCAGGCACAGTTCGCGCATGCGGCCGAGGTGTTCTGCCACTGCCAGCCACAGATCGACAGCGGCGACCCGGTGGGTCGGGTGGCCGAGGAGTGGTTCGGCGCCTGCCGGGATCATGTGGAGCGGTTGACGGCGCTGTACGCGTGGGCGGCGGCCCAGTACGCGGCGTGCGCGATGGAGTTGGCCAGCCGGGTCGCCGACGGCCAGGCCGCGCCGCGCCGACATCGTTGCTGGTGCTGCCCTCCGACGTGCTGGCCCTGGCTCAGATTTCAGGTGCCGCGGCTGCAGATCCCGGATCGTGCGGTAGCGCAGCGGTGGTTGGCCCGGCTGTCGCTGGAGAACGCTGGTCTGGCCGGTGATCACGAACGGCTGGTGGCCGAGATGGCGGCGTGGAGAGCCCGCCGGCGACGTTCGACGAAGCGGCGAAGGTGGCCCAGCGGCAGGTCGGGTCTGGTGGAGACCGAGTTCCCGGCGGCTTCGCACAAGTACGCCGCCAGCCGCGCGTTCGCGTTGACCATCATGTCGGCGCCAGCACCCTGAGCCGCCACGGACCCGGCTACTCGTAGGATCCGTTGGCGATCATTACAGCCGCGCAGCGCGCGGGCAGTCAACCTCGCGGCCGCGCTCGGCCGCGAGGTTGGGCTGCCAATACTCCAACTTGCTCCTCCTCCCTGCCCCTGCCGAGTAGGGGTGGGCACCGTTGGGTGGCGGTCATCGACGGCGGTGACCGTCCGGGCGGGCGTTGTGCCAGGTCATGATGTTCGCGCCGGGTCGGCGTCGCCTCGGCGGGTGGTCGTCGCTGGCGGGTGGCGTGGTGGTAACGGGCCGACGGCTTGGTCGCGTTGCTCCGTCGGGGTTTCGACGTTCTGGTAACGCGGGTGGCAGCCCGGTGAGGGCGTGAGCTGTCGCGGGATGCGCGCCGCCCGGGTGGGTGGCAGCGGCGGCCCTGCCGCGGGCCGCTTCGGTCTGCACGCAACCGGCGAGCGCCACGGCGGCCTGCGGTCGCGTCCGACTCGTCGTAAGCGACGCGTCGCGGATGGCGACGCGTTCCGGAACAGGCTCGCCGTGGCTGGCGCGGAACGGTCCGAGCCGTGCCGTCGGGTGGTCCGCGGAACAGGATCGGACCGACCCGACCGTCGCGGTCGGTTGCCGGAACGGGTTCAAGACGATCCGGAACGCCCGGGCCGGGCACGGGTTCTGTTGCACCGTGGAGCCTAAAAGGGTATTATTATAGGTAGGTCTGGTCGGCAACCGGACCGCCATCCAGAAGCCCGCACCCACCCGAAGGGAGCCACGCGCGATGTCCGAACACGACCGTGCCAGCGTGCCGGCGGGGATCACGTCGGTGATCTCGCCGCTGCTTGACCAGCTCACTACCGATCTTGATCTGTTCGACGCCGGCGCCGGCAACGGGACTGCTGTGGCGCGCGGCGCGCGGGCGTTGCTGGTCGCGTTGCGGCTGCGCAGCTACGAGGCCGAGCCCGGCACGGACGACC
Organism: Kribbellaceae bacterium; assembly: GCA_035650275.1. GTDB lineage: Bacteria > Actinomycetota > Actinomycetes > Propionibacteriales > Kribbellaceae > DASRHY01. Next base: position 3,377 of record DASRHY010000286.1, read on the forward strand.
GGGGGGAGCAGGTCGTCATCACCGTCTACGGGGTGGACCTGTCGATCCGCCGCCGCGACGACGGGTTGTTCGTGCACGTGGACAGCTCGGACATGCCGGATGAGTACGAGCGGCTGACCGGCGAGTTCAACTGTGGCGGCGAGAACGTCTACGACGAGCGCGCTGGCCGGCACGCGGCTGCGGCGGTGCCGCGATGACCGGGCAGCGGGACCGGCAGGCCGGCAGGGTTGGCCGCGAGGTGGAGGTGGTGGCGCCGGGCGGGCCGGTGTTCCGGTTCCGGCTCGGCGACGACGACACCGCGGTGGTGCTGCTGGAGGGGCAACCGGTCGTCGGGATCGACGCGGGCGGGCCGGGCCGGTGGCGTGACGGGGAGGTCTGGGAACGCTTCGGCGGCGGCACGGTCACCGACCGGTACGTGGTGGTGCTGGGCATGAGCGCCGAGCGGTTCACCGGCCTGGCCCCGCATCTGGGCCTGCCGGCGGGCTGGTTCGGCCGGTTCAAAGGCGGCCCGGGCGAGCTGCGCGACATCAGCCTGACCGGTGGCGAGTGGGAGCTGCGGCAGCGACGCCGGCCTCGACCTGGCCCTGGAGTACGTCCGCGGGCTGGGACTGGGCTACGAGGAGACCCGCACGGTCCGGTTCGACCCACCGGGCACCGACACCGCCGGCAGCGGCCCGGAGGTCGGCCCGGCCGGCACACCGGCCGCGCTGCATCGCCGGCGCTGGCCCGCCGCGGCGCGGTACCTGGCCCGAGACGCGAGGGCCGGGTCGTGAGTCGCGATCGTCGGGGTGACCGGTCCACCTGCCGGCGCTGCGGGCGGCCGATCGCCCGCGACCCAGGCATCGGCCTGTGGCGGCACACCGGCCCGGACCCGCGGGTGTCCTGCCGGCCAGCCGACGGCGGCTTGGGCGCGGCGACACCGACGGATCCTGGTTAGGCGCTGCGGGTGCTGCTGCTGGCCCTGCTCGCGACCGGGATCGGCACGGTCGACGTGTACGACGACGGGTTCGCCATCTGTGGCCCGGGCGACCGGTCGCTGGTGTTCGTCGCCGGCGCGTTCACCGGCGAGCAGGTGGCCGCCCTGCTCGGCGTCGACCCCCTGGCGATCGGCGATCTGCGCACCACGCGGCGCGGCGACGACGTACCCGGCCGGTTGACGCACGACCTGTCCACCCTCGGCGCGGCCCGGGCCAGGCGGCATCTGGCCGCTGCGGGCGGGCTGTCGGACCTGTACCGGCTGCGGGTCTTCGACGTCGAGGTGGGCGTGCACCGCCACCCCGACGGAATCGCGGTCACCGTCGACGGCACCGCCGCCACCGGCGTGCTGCTGGTCCATGTCAACGGCGGCAGGCCGGTGGCCTACCGACACCACCACAGCGGCCGGTAGCCCCTCACCCCGGGCCGAGCTCCCGGCGCGGCCCGGCCTCCCTTCCTGACCCGATGCCTTCCGTGAGCGGGTGCGTGATAAATCTTGCGCAGCTTTCGTTGTTCGACCCGGCCGTGTGCCAGCGCTGGCGGGCCGGCGCACACACTTGGCGGCCGGTGCACGAGGGCGGGTTCGACGCCCGCCGGTACCGGGTGGCGCCGATCCCGCAGGCGCCGGCCCGCGGGTTCGTGACCGGCCACCACTACAGCCGCAGCTTCCCGGCGGCCCGGATGTGCTTCGGGCTGCTCGACGGTGAGCACCTGGTCGGGGTGGCGGTGCTCGGGGTGCCGATGCACCCGGCGGTGCTCACCCGTCCGTTTCCCACCCTGGACGCCGGGAGCGCGGCCGAGCTGTCCCGGCTGGTGCTCCTGGACGAGGTGCCGGCCAACGCGGAGAGTTTCCTGCTGGCCAGGCTGTTCCGGCTGGCCGCCGCGCAGGGCCTGCGCGGCCTGGTCGCGTTTAGTGATCCGCAGCCCCGGGTGCGGGCCGGAGAGCTGCTGATGCCGGGCCACGTCGGGCACATCTACCGGGTTACCGAGGGCCGTTACCTGGGCCGGGGTACCGCCCGAACGTTGACGATGCTGCCGGATGGCACGGCGCTGTCGGCGCGGGCGGCGCAGAAGGTCCGCGCCGCCGAGCGCGGCACGGCCGGGGTGCAAGCCCGGCTGGTCGCAATGGGCGCCCGCCCCTTGGCCGAGATGACCACCGAATGCCGCCGGGCCGGCGCGGACCTGACCCCGGCGGCGTGGCTGCCGCTGGCGTTGGCGCAGGTCGGCGCCCGGCGGGTGCGGCATCGCGGCAACCACCGCTTCGCCTGGCCGGTCGGCGACCGGGGTTGGCGGCGGCGCTGCCCGATCGGTCTGGTCGAGCTGCCCTATCCGACCGGCCCGGACCCGGTGGTGGCGTGGTGAGCGCGCTGCGTACCGAGGCCGACCTGCTGCGCACCCTGCGCCGCGGCTGCTACACCCTGCCGGAGCTGTACCGGCTGGCCGAGCAGGCGGGCCTGGCCGACCGGGCCGACGGGCGGCGGGTCATCCAGGACGGCCAGGAACAGTACAAACGC
>DASRHY010000287.1:0-16264 GCA_035650275.1 Kribbellaceae bacterium
GTGTTCAGCCGGCCACACTCTGCAACTTTTCGGGGCGGTCGTTAGGTTCAGCCGAAGGTGTGAGATCAACGATCGGTGTCACCACGACGAGACCCGCTTCGGTCTGGCTCCGCGTCCAGGTTCACCGACCGCCAGGTTGCACTCGGCGCAGACGGCGGCCAGGTAGCGCGGGTCGTCTCCGGTGAGGGTGCGGCCGAGGATGTGGTGCACGGTGTTGGCAGTGCCGGTGCACACCCCCTTGATGGCGAGTGTGCAGCGGCCCCGGTTCTCTGATTGGTTGGCCAGTAGCACGGCAGCCCTGATCTTGCGCCACCGTGTAGTGGATCCCTTGGCCCAATTCCTGGACATCGTGCTCCTGTCTTACTGAGTGATCACGATGATCAGTTCAGGCTGGAGTGAGCGGCCCGGACTAACTGCTCCAGTCCGATCCCGGTGAACCCGACAACCCGCCCGTCCCGGCAGACCGGGGTGATGCCGCGACTCCACGCCGCGACGGCGAAGGCGACGACATACTCCTCTGCGGTCTGAGGGTTTCTCACCTTCGCAGGGAGAAGTTGGCGGTCGAGGCGGCCGTAACACCCGATGGCGATCTCAACCGATTTGCAGGGGACGCAGGTACTCATGGTGAGTTTCTCCTTTAGATTCAGGTCAGGAAGGGAGTGGCTGGATCTGTTCCCACTGGTTCCCACTGGTTCCCACTGGTTCCCGGAACCAGTGGCTGAGCCTTGGTTGATTGGATCCCGCCTCTCTCCCTCCACACCTTCTTGGTCCAGGTTAGGAAGGGGTTGTGAGGGGGTTTCACTCTCAGGGTGGCTCTCACTCTCACACCTAAAGGTGTGTGAGAGCGTGAGAGCGAGAGACCCGGGCTCTCTGAGAGCCTGTGAGAGCCACTGAGAGCCAGTCATGGTGTTGGATCCCTACTGAGTCGGTATTTGGTTTGGTTTCCGGTACCTTCCCTGACCACCATCCCTGCTTTGATCAGGGAGAACTTTCGTCTATGGAAGGTGGGTTCGGTTACATTCACCGTCCGGATCAGTGTGGACACCGCAACCGGCTCGCTCTCAAATGACTGCCACCAAAGTGAAAGCCATCGCTCTCCCAAGATCTTTCCCAGACTGTCTGATGTGGACGGTCCCGTGAGAGCCAAGATTGCGGATGAATCGGTTGGAATCAGACGCAGGTCGAAGTCCTCGAAGTCGGCCGCATCCTTCTGCTTCACGCACGACATCGTGATGAGGTCGTCTTCCTTTGCGGCCCGGATGATGCTCGTGGCCGCTCCCTCGATCGCGGTGGAGCCCCGCATGTGCTCCCCGGCGCGGCCCTCGTGGTGTACGACCAGGACGCAGGCGCCGGTGGCCTTACGCACCTGCTCCACATGGTCCACGAACACGCCCATGTCTCGGGCGCTGTTCTCCTCCTGGCCGACGGTGATCCTTGCCTGCGTGTCGAGGACCACCAGCGCGGGCTTCATCTCCTCGGCCAGCGCCACGAAGGCGGACCATTCGGCTCCGTTGGTCGACTGCACGGCCATTGGCAGGAACTTGACGCCCTTCATCTCCTCGCCCATCGACGATTCCCAGGCGCGGACACGCTGGAGTACGCCGGACACGCCCTCGGCCGCCACGTAGAGCACCTCGCCCTGTGTGACTCTGAATCCCTGCCAGACGTTGCCCGTTCCCACGCACCCGGCAATGTCGAGCGCGATGAAGCTCTTGCCGCATCCAGGCTTGCCTTGGAGCCAGGCGATCGAGTCCAACTGGAGCAGGCCCGCAATGAGTGGCCTTGGTGGCTCGATGCCCTCCAAGCCCGCCGAGTCGATTAGGGCAGCCCGCAGCTTGTCGAGCACAGACAACTCGGTGGGGAGGAGGGTATCGAGCCCATAGGCCCGGATGAGGTCGTCGGGCGCGCACTTCTCCTGACCCAGTACCAGGCAGGCGAAGTCGCAACTCGTTCCGGTGGAGATCCGCACGACGGAGCCCGTGTGTGTCGGACAGTCCGCGAACCAGTAGTAGCCATTCGTGGAGTTCGAGTACGGCTCGATCCCGTTCTCTCTCATCAGCGTCAACACCTGGTCGCGCCGCTCTAGGCCAGGGGTACCCTCTGTATAGGAGTTCTTACCGGACCGCGTCCCTTGCCCGGGGCGCGGTCCCTGCGTCGGGGTCACTGTGCATCGCCACCGACAATGGACTGGTCAAGCAGGCGCTGGACCTCCCGGCCCCGAATAAGGATCCGGTGACCGGGCTGAAATCCACGGAGGCGTCCCGCCGCTATCCATCGCCGTATTGCTTGATGGTCGCAGCGGAACAGCTCGGCCACTTCTTGAATGGTGTAGAACTTCTCAGGGTCAACCGATTCGGTGGCAGCCATTGCGGGCGCTCCCTATTGATGAGGATTCGATTCGGACTGGCACCGCGTGTGCCTCGGATCCCAACCCATTGGGAGCGACTTACTCTGCACTGATCGAACTGGGATAATGATAGCGACTCCCGAGCCCTAATGAATAAGGACGGAAGCCGTTATCCAACAGACTTTTCTGTGGGGAATAGACAACCCAATGACACGGGGAGGGGATTGCTAAATCACTATTCGATCGCGGGGTTCATGATCACGATGATCACGACCAGCGCACCGGATTCATGCTGCCCTCTGCTTCCGTGCTCGGCGTGCTTGTGCGGACTTCAGTGCCAGCTTTATGAAATACGCCTTGCGTGCACTCTCGGCCCGCCGTGCGCGCTCCTCTGGGGCCAGAATCCCATCCGGGTCCACTTGCCTCTCGAAGCGATCCATGGCGGCTGTACGGGCCGCTGAGGTGGCTGCGGTGCGGTCTTCAGCGCGGCTCCATCGAACATGGGCCGCGAGCCTGGCGATCAATATCCGGTCGGACGGGTCGTGAGCGACCACGGTTGTGTCTCCTCGCTGAGCATCCCCCCGTGGGATGCCTGCCGATCAGCTCAGAGGCGATCCCCCAGACTCAGCCGCCGATAGGACTCCTTCGCCCGTTGGGTGGCCTCAACTCGGCCGTAGCGGTCCAGCATGGCCCGGCTCCGCCATCCGCCCAGAACCATCAGATCGCCTTCGGAGCCGCCGGCTCCACGGAACTGGCTGGCCCATGTATGGCGGAAGACATGCAGGTGAAGACCCTCGATCCCGGCCTCGGCCGCGCGACGGTTCACTACGGCCTCGACGCCGTCGGCGGAGATCGGTCCCCGGCTCCGGTCACCGAGCCACAGGGCCTGATTGTCGGCATGTGGGTGTCGGTCTCGCTCCCGCAGGTATCTGTCGAGGCAGCGGGCCGTGATGACTCCGATGGGTACAGCTCTGCGGCGGGGACCGGAGCGCCGGGAACCCTTGCCTTCCACGAAGATCATCCGGTCACGGATGTCAATATCGGTGACCTGGAGCCCGGCCAGCTCGGACCTGCGGAGGCCGCCATCAATGAACAGCCGAAGGATCGCCTCGTCGCGCCGATGCACGAACCCTTTGCCCTGACACACCTTCAGCAGCTTCTTCAGGTCCTGTGTGGACAAGACGGGCGTCTGCGGGTCGTTGGGTTTCGGGGTCTTGATCGTGGCCGTGGGGTCGCGGTCCATCTCGTCCTCGCCGACCACGAACCGATAGAAGTGGCGCAGCCCAGCGAACCAGGACCGGGCGGTGCCGGAGGAGCGCGTTCGACGCACGTGCACGATGAATCCACGGAGATGGTCCGTGGTGACTTCGGTGGCACTGATGCCGGGGTCCTCCTGACACAGCCAGGAGGCGAACTGCCTCAGGGCACTGCCGTACGCCGTGACGGTGTTACCGGAGTATCCGTCGGCCTCCAGCGACAGCTCCCAAGATCCCTGCCACTTGGCAAAGGACGGATGCGGGGCGGGGGTTTCGGTCACGTGTTTATTCTGACATGGAGCGCTATGCAACCGTATCTCGGGGGTACGGATCTAGCTGAATCCGTTGCCTAGCAAGGACAGTAGCTCCGCCGCGTTGCGCTGGGCGTAGTCGGAGTAGCAGTTGTCTGTGCTGGCCTAAACGCTGTGCCGACCAGGGGAACCGCAGGCCGGACAAGATCGTATCCGAGCAACTGCATCATGGTTATTGGTACACCGGATGAACCTTCATCACGGTCAGTAGTCACGGCCGCGTCGGTAGCTTCGCCCCGGGCTGCTTCAGATACCAGGCGATGAACGCCCGGATCAACGCCGACCGGTCAGTGCCGGCCCCGGTCGCGGCTGCCTTGAATGCCGCCCAGTCCGCCTCGGGCACGCGGATGCACGCAAGCGGCGTCCCACGTCCCGGCATGGGAACAGGGTGTATGTGCGCCCAGGGGTTGACGCAGGCGACGGTGTTATAACACCCTGTCGTGTGACGGTCCACGGAGGGAACACCCAGCGATGACGGTCTACGCCAGTCCGACCACCGACGACGCCCAACGGATCATCGACTCGCACCCCGTATGTAGCGGTACCGGCCGGTGCCTGCGGTGCGACGTGCCGGGGCCGTGCTGGTACCGCGAAAGCGCGCTGATGGTGTTCCGCACCTCGGGCACACTCCCCCGACGCTGGCCCGGGGCGAGCCGGCCGGAACTGATCGGTGCCCGCCGACTGTCCTGATGGGGGGGTGGGGAGTGCCCGGGTGCCCTAGCCGCCCGGGCACTTCTATCTATGCCACCTCGTAGCAGCCGAAGATGTTGAGCGAGTCACCGTTGGACCACGTGGCCGGCGCGGTGGCCTGCATCACGCCCGGGTTGTTATCGCCCACGTTGATCCACAACGTCGTAGTCGTGGGGAGTGAGACGGTCACCCGGTAGCGGACCTGTAGGGACACGTCGATCAACACCCCCGACCCGACCGCGATGTCGAAGCTGCTCAGCGCGACCGACGTGTAGGGCAAGCTGAAGAAGTAGTTCCCGGTGCCGAACGTGGTCGACGACCCGGCGACCCAGCGGACGCGGAAGAACACCGTGTTCCCGACCCTCATCGACGCCCCGGTGAGGGTGCCGTTGACGATCGCCGGGGCAGTGCCGCTCGATGTCCACGCGGGCGAGTACGACACCCACGGGTCGAACAGGCCGTTGACCTCGGAGGCCAGGACGATATCTCCTGCGGCGGCAACCATCAGCGTGCCAATCTCATCGGGTTGAACAGGCGGACCTCGGCCCCGGAGCTGTGCGACTTCACGACGCCGTTCACGGACCGGGTGACGGTGAGGGTCTGCGAGAGCCCGGCACCGGACCGGGCGGTGACGGTCATCCGCTCGCCGCCGATGACGATGTCGTAGTTGAAACCTGAGCCCCACGGGGTGTTGGTGCTCACCACGTCGACCCCGGTCTCGGTGGTGTCCAGCGCCTCATTAAGGGTGCAAGCGTCGTTGTCGAGCCGGCCCCACGTCGTGTCATCGAGAATCCCGACGTTGTAGGGCCTGGCCGGTGTGGCGTCCACGGCGATGGTGCGCCGGTGCGACTCGATCACCTCGGTGAACCCCTGCGCGTGCTGCTCGATGTCGTCGTACGTCAGCCACGCCGGCGGGTTGGTGATGGCCAGCCGGTCGCCGATGTCGAGGCTCGCGGCCTGCTCCATCAGCGTCGTCTTCGAATCGGCCTCCATTGCCGTCAGGTCCATGTTGACCTGGGGGTAGCGGGCTTCGTCCCACGTGCCCAGGTGCCGCTTCCAGAACGCCTGCTGCACCGTCTGGTCGTCTGCGTACAGGACCAGCGTGAACTCCTTGGGGATCCGCCCGACCCCGTCCGGGTCGTCGGTGGGCTCCTGCACGTTGAGGGTGCCGGTCTCCTGCACCGCCCGGGACCGGGTCCCGAGGTAGCGGGTCACCGTGATGTCGTTGCCGACGTGGGCCGTGTCCTCCACCGGCGCCAGGGGTGGCGCCACCTCCCCGCCGTCGGCGTAGTCGAGGGTGATCGCAGCGGTCTGGTTGTAGAGGCTGTTGTGGGTGCGGTAGGCCAGCCCCAGGAAGCCGCGCGGCTCGAACAGCATCCCGCCGTCCGCGTCGGCCGCGTCGTGCAGCAGCTCCAGCACCGACGCGGCCCGCTGCACCCCGACTGGCTCGGCCAGAGCCGAGTCGCCCTGAATCGCAACCGCGATGCCTTCCTCGTCGGCCAGGCGCTCGATGCGTTCTGCGGCGGTCTCCCCGACGTAGCCGTGCGCTGCCAGATGGGTGTCGATGCCGTGGGTGGCGGAGTTGTACACCGTGACGTGACACAGCCCGGCCATGTTGTACGGCTGGGCCTCGCCGTTGAGGCCGTCGTTGACAAAGACCTCGGTGACCCGGGCGAGCGTGCCGGTGACAGTCCCGGCCGGTCCGCCGAAGTCGTCTCCGACGGCGACCAGTACCCCGTCGGCGTAGAGGGCAACGTCGATGTTGGCGCCGTTCTGCTTCGCGGTCACCCGGTAGTGGCGGGTGACCCCGTCGTAGGGGTTGACTTCCGGGTGCGTCCCGGTGGAGCCCTGGTTCGCGGAGTCGTTGCCGAAGAACAGCGCCGGCCCGGACGCCGTGCCCGCCTGCGTCGTCCACAGGCCCAGGCTGGCGTTGTCGGTGCGCCACCCGACCATGACCCCGGGGAACACCGCGTCGCCGCTGTTGCGCTCAAACCGGGCCGTCCACTCGACGGACCATCCGGTAGCCGCCACGAACGTGCCGTCGTTGGGCACCAGCGCCCGCATGATGCCGCCCTGGCGGAAGTCGACCACTGCGGGCAGGGCCGGCCCGCAGTCACCGATGCCGGGGGTGGCGGACTCCTCGACCATGGGCAGACCACCGGGCAGCCCCGACGAGGTGATGGTCGCCAGTGGCCCGTCCTCCAACGCCCACCATGCGACCGGCGTCAGGATGGCCCCAGCGGCGATGAGACGCCACAGGGCCGAACGGGATGGCGCCTTAGTTCCGGGCGCACCCAGCCGGCGCATGATTCCGAACGCTGACAGCGAAGACCACACGTCGGATCCCTTCACGTTCCACCTTTGCGGCCACGCCTCGACCTCACCTGTGAACCGGATGTCCCGGCCGATGAAGTTGTCGAATGTGAACACGTGGGTGGTCACGGCCGTGTCGTTGATGACGTACGCACCGACCTTGGTGCCCGAGGTCAACGCACTGTCGGTAGTGGACAGCGTCCACGCGGCCGGTTCGTCGGTGCCGGTGTCCCACACCTTCGCCCAAAGGTACGGGCCGTCGCCCCGGAACCTGATCGTCTTGAGGGCGCCGTTGGAGTGCGTCAGCCCGGTGAGTACCGAGGTGATAGTCGAGGTCACCCCAGACACCCGTTTGTCGAGAAACAGGGTCACCGTCGAGGTCGTGGAGACCCGCACCCGCGCCAGGTAGTGGCTGTTGGTGCTGGCGAACCGGCCCACCACGCCCTGACTGAGCGTCCCCGACGCCGGGGTGGATCCGATCGCGATGTCGACCTGTATGTCGAAGTCGACGGCGTTGGTCTCCACCGTCGCGAAGCGGCGCAGGCCCACCCCGCCTGGCTGAATCGTGCCCTGGGTGCCGTTCACGTCGTAGTCCCCGGCGGCGAACGTGTCACCCGCTTCGGTGTACGCCTGCCCGAACGACGAGGTGCCCCAGTCGTCGGCGAGGGTGCGGGTGAACGTGTCCCGCGCCTGGATCACCGAGACCCGCAGCGGAGTGTTCCGCCCAATCAGCCCGTACAGCGCGCTGGTCGGCAGCCGGGGTGAGAACTTGCCGGAGACGTTGCGCAGGCTCAGCGTGGCCATGGACTGCCCGGAGCCGGGCCGTGCGTCGCGGGTGATGGTGATCGGGTCACGTGTCAGCACGTCGTCGGTGGCGGTGATGTCGTGCCAGGAGCCTGAGTAGAACAGCTCGGCGACGGCGGGGATCTCGCTCATCGGGCACCGTCCACGGCGACCTGGACGTTGCCGCCACGGTTGCCGACCGCGATGGAGAACAGCTCCAGCAGCAGGTCACCGACGCGGGTGCCGTCGGAGCGGAACTCGATCACCGTTCGCCCGGAGCTACCGGCGGGACTAACCCGCTCGCCGGCCTGCAAGATGGCCAGCATCTCGGTTCCGGGCGCCCCGGGCACCACGCCGCCGGTGTGGAACTTCGGCAGCGTCGGCGCGGCGATCGTGTTCCCGCCGATGCCGGGCACCCACCCGGGCACCGTCCAGCGCAGCTTGCCGATGGTGTGGTTCCATGCGTCGGCAATCAGGTTGAACGCGGCCCGCCACGGGGTAGTGATGAGGTTCGCCAGCCCAGAGAAGAGGTTGCCGATCCTGCCGGGCAAGTCTTTCAGCCAGTCCCAGAACGCAACGGCCCACTTCTTGACATTGGTCCACACCACCCGCCAGATGTCTTGGAACCACGTCGTCTTCGTGGCGATCAGCACGATGATGGCGATCAGCGCAGCAATGGCGACGACGACCAGGCCGATCGGGTTAGCGGTCAAGGCGGCGTTGAGAAGCCACTGCGCGGCCGTCCACGTCGCGGTGGCGGCCTTCGCGACACCCGACGCCACCGTGTGCGCCACCGTCGCGGTTGTGTGCGCCACAGTGGCAGCGGTGGCTTTCGCGACCGGGATGATCAGGTCACCAAACGCGCCGCCCAGGTCGGCGATGCCGGCCCCGACGGTCAGGAACGTCTGCGCCGAGAAGTCCCCGCGCAGGAGCGCCGCGCCGCCCTTCATCGCATCGGTGGTGCCGGTGAATGCGTCCCGCAGCCCACGGCCGGCCCGCTCCACCTTGCCACTGGCATCATCGAGGCGGTCGAAGCCCTTGCTCGCCTCACCGACCTTGCCGGACATCTCCTTCGCGGACGCGCCGACCTGATCGAACGCCTTCTCAAGCTGGGCGGTGTCACCGGCGAACGTGAGCGTCACCTGATTCTTGCCGGCCACTACTCCACCTCCACCCCGGCCTGGCGGGCAACGTCGAGCAGCGCCCTGGTGAGCACCTCACCGAACTCGGCCTTCCGATCGAAGTAGGCGGCGTACAGGTAGCGGCCTTCCTTCCTGAATGGGCGGACCACGCTGCGGTTGCGTCCGACCCGCCCGCCGAAGTCCAGCCACGGCATGTACGGCGCGCGGGTGCCGCCCTCCGCGATCCGCACGGCGGTCCTCGTGGACCGGGCCTTGATGGACCGCTGTGCCCGGCCGGTGCGGGTCGGTACGCGCCGTTTGGCGTCGCTGACGACAACGTCCGCAGCCTCGTTCAGCGCCACCCGCAACGCCTTCGGCAGGTCGGTGTCCAGCTTCTTGAGGCTGCGGCTGAACTCGGCCAGCCCGTCGACTTTGATCGCGTCGGCCATGTCAGCTCCCGAACACTGAGACGAGTGAGCTAAAGCCGGTGCTGGCGCCCGCGACGGCCAGGCCCAGCGCGATGTACGACACGCGCTCGATGCGGCGTAGCCGTAGCTCGTGGTCGTCGGAGACCTTGTCCAGCTTCTGCTCGATGCGGGTCAGCGACCGGGACAGCTCCGAGTTGGTGACCTCCTCGGCCATGTCACTTCCCTCCCGCCTTCAGCCGGGCCAATTCCTCACGTTGGGCCTTGCGGGCGTAGAACACGCCCCATCTGACAAATTCATCATTCGACATGCGGCTCTGTAGGTCCGAGACCGTCATGCCCAGTTTCTGGGCTAGGAAGAACTCGAACTCCATCTCCGGATTCGCCTCGAAGGCTTTTGTATGCCTCCTTATCGGCCCCAGTCAGGATTCCGGACAGCTCTGCAATCTTCTGGGTTACAGGCTCCAGCTCCCCGGCAACGGAAGCCTTCTGCCAACGGCCAGCCTCGGCCTCGGTGACAGAGGGCTCGACCATGCCGTAGGCGAGGATGCGGCGTTCCCTAGCCTCCGGGTCGTCGACCTTCTGGATGAGCATTGCCTCCACTCGGGACAGTCCCCGGACGCGCACGTCTCCGACACCCTCGATGGTGACCACGGCCTCCGGGAGCCGGGCCTTGAGAAGCTCGTCCTTGCTGGCGAAGGTCACGGTGGCCTCCTATGTCTGGGCGGTGTCGTCGATGGCGTCGGACTTGGTGAACTCGGCTGTCCAACTGACCATGTCTGCGACTGGGTTGGTCTCCACGTAGGACTTGAGGATGCCGGTTATCACCTGCTGCGGTAGGCCCGATCCGGTACCTTCGGGCCGTCGAACAATGTTGAACATCTCGGTTTCGTGGTCGCTCATGATGGCGCGCGGGGTACCGCTGCTGGCGTTGTCGTAGACGCCGCCCATGGTGAACCCGCCCGCCTTGAGGCCACCGGCGAAGACGTGGTCGTCCTTTCCGTAGGTGGTGACATCGTGCGTGTCGCCTTCACGGGTAAGAGTGCTGGTGTTTACGTAAAGGCTGATGTCAGCCGCACCGGACACCGGGGAGCTGGCCAGGTTGATCTTGATTACTGTTTCCTTACCATGCGCGAAGGTCATGGCACTCAACTCCCTGATCCTGCGATGTCCAATGTGAACAGTGCCGCCATGTAGTCGACGCCCGAGATGGTGACCACGTCGAACTCGATGTCCTCCACCCGGACGGTGTGGAACGCCGAGTAGGTGCCCGACTCCAACACCGCCTTGACGCTGGACGCTCCCGAGCCGGCGCAGTAAGCGGCGAGCGCGTTGCGGGCGGTGCGGTCCGACGGCTTGCCCACGACCACCACCACGGGCAGCGACATGCGGTCCATGCCCCGCCCATAGGTGGCGTCGAACACGAGCGCCTCTGGGTAACTGACCACTGCGGCCGGTGGGCTCAGCGTCGGTGGCGGGTAGGCGAAGCACCGCAACCCGGTGATGGTGTCGAGTCGGGCGGAGACGGCGTCCATGACTGCGGCGAGGTCCATCACGCACCCGCCCACCAACGTCGGTAGTCCCGCAACGCCACCGACACGTCTGGGTCGACCCGCTGCAACAGCCGCAGCTCCGACCCCTGGTCGGGTGACCCGGCGACCCCGTACGGACTGTCGCGACGGACGGCGAACCGGGACGCCTGCAATAGGGTGGCTTCCTTAACCGCAGTGGGGACGGAGGTCCACCCCCACAGCGCCGTGATCGAGATCTCGTCCCGTAGGCCGGTCGGCTTGTACGTGGAGTCGGGCCGCACCATCATCTGTGTCCACGGCCGGGCCTTCACTGCCGCGTTGCGCGGCTCCAGGACGTAGTCGTCGATGGCGCCCACGTCCACCCCGTCGGCGTCCTGGACCTGCGGGTCGAAGCCGGTCACAGCCATCAGGTCGTCGAAGATGATGATCCACCGGCAGCGCCGCCGGTCCCATTCGCCGGTGAACCAGCGCTCCTCGGGTGCGGCGACCACTCCAAACTGACGGTTGGCGTCCACGTCGATCGCCCGGGAAGCGGCTGAGATGGCGAAGCCCAGCTCCGCGTCATCGACGGCGTCGCTGATGCGCATATACGCCTTCAGCTCCGTCGATGTCACGTAGTCCGGTGCCCACGCCATCTCAGCCGCCCCCCTTAGCCCTTCACAACGACGTAGGCACTTCGGTTCTGGATGTTGCCGTCGGCCCGCTCCCAGGCCGAGTACTCCACCTGGCCGAAGTTGGCGCGGGTGTAGGGGTTGACGACCACGGCGAGGTTCGAGACACGCCGGATGACGTACGCCTCGCGCAGGTCACCGAAGACCATGAAGTTGCGACCGGCACCACCGGAGACCTCTGGCATCGACATGTCGATGACAACCTCGTACCCGAGAAGCTGCTTGCGCGGCTGAGTGGCGACGCCAGACGCAGCCTGGTCCAGGATCAGCGGACGCTGAGCGCCGTCCACAATGCCCCGGATGTTGAGCCACGTGTTCTTGTGCATGCACCACTTAGCGTTCTGCGTGTACGCCTCGTCCAGCGCACCCTCAGAGTCGAGAAGGTCGTCGTAGTCGATCGTCGGCGGCGAGTCGAGAACGTTGTTCGGCGTCAGCGCGGAGTGGCAGATCCCGAACGGCAGCGTGGTGCCGCCGCCCGAAGCCCAGTCAGCCGCCTGCTTGCGTGCGATGCGGGTACCCAGTGCACGGGCGACAAGGCCCTCAACATCGAACGCCGAGTCCTGGAGAAGCTCCACCGAGACCCGCAGCGGGTCCTGACCGGTGCCCTGGCTCGTGTACTTGAACGCACCGAGTGCAACCGTGCCGAATGTCAGGTCCGCACCGGCAGCGAACTGAGAACCCTCAGTGGTGATGCTGCCGGAGTTGGCCGTGTCGTCGAGGCTCGGGTACTCGATGGCATTTCCGCTGTCGGTGGTGATGGTCTCGACCTCGTTGGCGAGGCCGCCGTACGCCTTGCGGACCTCGACCAGCTTCTGACGGAAGCCAGGCGGGATCATGTAACCGCCCGCGCTGTCCGAGGTGGACTGTGCGTTGGTGACCCGCAGACCGGAGATGTCCTGGTTGGGCATTCCCGTTCGCAGGTAGGCGTTGAAGGCCCGGTCCAGGGCGTCATCCTGGCGCGGGATCCCCACGTGCACGACAGAGCCGACCGGAGTGTTGTACGCGGCATTACGCGCCCGGAGTTCGTTGGAGCGGCGGACGCCGTCAAGCTCCAGCTCCAGACGCTCGTAAGTGGCGACCTCATCATCGGTGAACGACCGGCCCTCGGCGGTGTCCACAATGGCCTGGAGGTCGATCAGGCAATCCTCAATCGTTCGCATGTCACCCTCTCAGGGTCACGTGGGCTCGCGCCCGGATCATCTGACTGCGCCGGTCTTCCGGTGCAGTGGCTTGGGTATCGTTGGCGACCCGGTCAGCCAGGCCAGCCGCCACGGCCTGTTCAGCCGAGAACCACGTCTCTGCCTGCATCCGTTCACGCCACACGCTGACCGGCCCACCGGCACGGTCGGCATAGATGCCCGCGATGGTGTCGCTCAGCTCATCGAGGAGATCGGCCATCTGCCGCATGTCAGCAGCGACACCGAGCACCAACCCACCCGCGTCGTGGATCATCATCTTGGCCGGCTTCTCGATCGCGATGCTGTCGCCGGCCATGGCTACGAAGCTCGCGGCGGACGCGGCGACGCCGTCGACGGTTACGTCCACTGTGGCCGGATGATTCTTGAGCGCGGAGTAGATGGCCACGCCATCGAACACAAGCCCGCCACCGGAGTTGATGTGCAGGTCGATCGCCTTCGCGGTGATGGCGCGCAGGTCCTTGACGAACGATGCGGCAGTCACGCCGAAGTCATCGATGTAGTCGTAGATGAACAGTTCGGCCCGCTCACCGTCGGCGTTTGAGATCTTGTACCACTCGCCGGATGCTGTCGGCCGACGCACCATCGCCCGACCTCGGTCGGCCAACGCAGTCAGCTTGTCGAGGTTCATACCGGCACCGCCTCCGGTGCAGGAGCAGCAGATCGCAGCACATCCCCGCCCTCGATCGGATCCATATTCCGGATCCGCCGGTACTCATTCACCGTCATGACTCCGGCCTCGACCTGCTTGAGCAGAAGCGGGATCTCCACCTCGGGCGCCGGCTGCAACAGGCCCGCGTAGTCGAACTCACAGAAGCGCGCACTCGACAGCAGACGCGAAAGCCGCTCCTCGATCCGCGACGTGTACCCCGCAAGGGTGTAGCGGGCCAGGCCACGGTTCTGAATCTCGACCCCAGTGCCCCATGTGGAGACCGCACCCGGGTCCATCAGCAGACTGGCCGGGACGCCCGTCCAGCGGGCGATCTCCTGCACCTGAAACTGTCGCGACTGGAGGAACTGCGCGTCCTCCAAGCTCATCGTCCAGGGGGTGAACTTCAGGCGCCGGTTGACGACCGCGATCTCGCCCGCGTTTTCCCACCCGGCCGTCTTCGAATTGAGGCTGTCCTTGATGACCCTCGCCTCGTCCTCAGTCACGTCCTCCTCGGGCGTGACCATGCCCGAGTGCAGCGCGCCCGAGGAGAACATCTTTGCGGCGGCTCGGTCACCAGCGATGGCCGTACCGAGGCTGTTGCGGGCGACCGAGATCACCGACATGCCCCGCAGCCCGTCCAGCGACGGACCCATGACCTGGGTCATCGTCGAGGCGTCGAAGGTCTGCCGGGTGCCGTCGGCGAGCGTGGCCGTAAACAGCTTCCCGCCGGGAACCTTGTCGTCCCACTCGACGCTGACCGCCAGCGGGTGGATCGGCACCAATGCGATGACCGCCCCGGCCCCATTGAATATGTGCTGTAGGAACGAATCGCCGTGGCAGAACAGGTGCAGAACCACGGTCTCTTTCCACGAGAACGGCGTCGGCCCTTCGGGTCCACCCGGGTTATCAAGGAAGCTGGAAACTCGGGTGCGAACACCCTCCACGTCCCGAAGACTCCGCAACGGCAACCCGGCGATCGTGCTACTGATCAGGCTTCCGGCCCGATAGAAGGCGCTGATACCCAGGGCCGAATGCTCGCCTACCGCGACGCCGGAGTAGTTGCGTGGACCGACGGAGAAGAATTCGGCCAGCACCGGATCACTAATGGAGAAAGTCGTATTCTCCGGTTGCGTTTTCCGCCGTCGACCAAAAGCCACGCTTCTATCATATGCTCAAGTACGCACGTATGCATAACATGATGGGTGTGGAGATGCAAGGACCTCTTGAGTCGGCAGTAACCGGAGCCCTCCCTATCGACGCGGATAAGGGCGCAGCGGAGCTGGCGCGCACCTACGCCCGAGCGATTGACACCGGTGGGGAGCTGGAGAAGGTCGGCCCGCTCCTGCTGGCCGTCCTGGAGTCCATGTTGCTGACCCCGAAGGCGCGCGCGGCAGCGATGAAGGGGGCCAAGGATGACCGCCCAGCCGCTTCCCCGCTCGACGAGCTACGCGCCCGCCGGGCCGCTCGGCAGCGTCACGCCGAGACTGGCGACACCGCCGCTAGTTGAGCTGACGCCCGACACGTCGTACGGGTTCGATGTCATCGACTTCGCCCGTGACATTCTCGGCGAGCCGCTGGACCCGTGGGAAGAGCACGCCGTCATCCGAGCCGGAGAACTGCTACCCGACGGCCGGCCCCGGTTCCGGGTCGTGCTCATCCTCGCCGCGCGGCAGAACGGTAAGACCCTGATCGGCCGGACGCTGGTCGCCTACTGGCTCGCCGTCGAACAGGTCCCCCTGGTACTGAACACGAGCACGGATAGGAAGTACGCCAAGCGCTTCTGGTCGGCCATGTGCAAGACCTTCCGCACCAACCCCTACCTGTCGCCCCTGCTCGGCCCGGCGTCAGTGCGACTCACCCTTGGCGAGGAGTCCCTGACGACCCTCGATGGGCGCGAGTCCATCTTCGCCGCCAACAACGGCAACGCGGCCCGCTCCACCACCCTGCACCGGTGGCTCTGCGACGAACTACGGGAGCACACGAGTTGGGCCTGCTGGGCATCGGCGACGAATGCGATGAACGCCGTCCCGGACGCCCAGGTCGTCGTGCTCACCAACCAGTGCGACAGCTCGGGCGTAGTCCTCGACTCGCTGCGCGGCGCGGCCCTCGACTACATAGAGACCGGCGTCGGCGATCCGAGGATCGGACTCCTCGAATGGTCCGCGCCCGACGGATGCGACCCCGCCGACCCAGCCGCGCTCGCGGCTTCCAACCCCAACCTGGGCCGCCGGGTCGACCCCGACGCGCTCATGGGCGCGGCCCTACGTGCCAAGGCGGCCGGCGGCCAGGAACTGAGCGACTTCCGCACCGAGGTTCTCTGTCAGCGAGTCCGGCTACTCGACCCGGCCATTGACCCCGACCGGTGGGATGCCTGCGGCACCGCCACTCCGCTGGATCTCGCCGAGCACCGGGACCGGGTGGTGTGCGCGCTGGACGTGTCGTTGGACGGCAGCCACGCATCGCTGATCGCGGCAGCCCTCATCGACGGCAAGATCCACGTCGAGGTCGTCAAGGCATGGGACGGCCACGGCTGCACCGCAGCCCTGCGCGCCGACCTGCCGGAGATCATCCGCCGGGTCCGGCCACGCCAGCTCGGGTGGTACCCCGCCGGTCCTGCTGCCGCCGTCGCCGCAGATCTCGCCGACCGGAGGGTACGCGGGTGGCCACCGCGCGGCATCGAGATCGTCGAGATCAAAGCTGAACAGACCGCTACGTGCATGGGCCTCGCCGAGCAGGTCCGGAGTGGCGAGATCCGGCACCCGCGCGACGAAATGCTCACCGCGCACGTAAATGGAGCCCAAAAGCTCTATCGAGGGGACGCTTTCTGCTACCGGAGGCGGGGAAACACCCCCATCGACGGCGCATATGCGCTCGCCGGAGCGGTCCATCTGGCCCGGATCTTGCCACCCCCGAGGCCCTCACTGGTTGCCCTGTAAATCGGACAAAGGCCGCAGAAAGAAAAAACAG
>DASRHY010000288.1:0-8151 GCA_035650275.1 Kribbellaceae bacterium
GCTGATCGGTGTCGGCTCGATGGTCGGCGCCGGGGTGTTCGCGGTCTGGGCACCGGCCGCCCGGGCCGCCGGGAACGGACTGCTGATCGGGCTGCTGCTGGCCGGGATCGTCGCCTACTGCAATGCCGCGTCGTCCGCACAGCTGGCGGCCGTGTACCCGCTGTCCGGCGGCACCTACGTGTACGGCCGGGAGCGGCTCGGCCCATGGTGGGGGTTCGCGGCCGGCTGGTCGTTCCTGATCGGCAAGACCGCATCCTGCGCGGCGATGGCGCTCACCTTCGCGACCTACGCGGTCCCCGGCAACGAGCCGGTACGACGCCTGGTGGCGCTGGCCGCCGTGGCCGGGCTGACGGCGGTGAACTACCGCGGCATCACCCGGACCGCGCGGCTCACCCGGATCCTGGTCGGCTGCAGCCTGGCCGTCCTCGCGGTGGTCGTCGCTGTACTGCTGACCGCCGCCGAGCCGGAGCGGCTGACCGAGGGTTCCACCAGCGTGTACGGCGTACTGCAGTCCGCCGGGTTGCTGTTCTTCGCCTTCGCCGGGTATGCCCGGATCGCCACCATGGGCGAGGAGGTGCGCGACCCGGCGCGCACCATCCCGCGTGCGGTGACGATCGCCCTGGTCGTTGCCGGAAGCATCTATCTGTTCGTTGCCGTGGCACTGCTGATGGCGTGGCCCGCGGCGCTGATCGCCGGGTCGCCCGACCCGCTCGCCGCTGCCGTCGACGCGGCCGGCCACGCGTTCGCGGTGCCGGTGGTCCGGGTCGGTGCGGCGCTCGCCAGCCTGGGCGCGCTGCTGGCACTGATCGCGGGCATCGGCCGGACCAGCCTGGCGATGGCCCGCGAGCGCGACCTGCCCTCCTGGCTGGCCGCGGTGCACCCGCGGTACCGGGTCCCGCACCACGCCGAGCTCGCGGTGGCCGCCGTCGTCGGCGTACTGGTCCTGACCACCGACCTGCGGGGCGTGATCGGGTTCTCCTCGTTCGGGGTGCTGCTCTACTACGCGATCGCGAACGCCTCGGCGTACACGCAACCGCGGGAGCAGCGCCGGTGGCCGCGGGCGGTGAACGTGTTCGGGCTGGTGGGCTGTGCCGTGCTGGCGGTCACGCTGCCGGTGACATCGGTGCTCGCTGGTGCCGCCGTCGTGCTCCTCGGTCTGGCCGGCCGTCTCGTCGCGCGGCGTGTCCGGCGATGAGCGGGCGCACCAGCCCTTCCAGGAGGTCCCGGACCAGTTCAACGCGCTGGTGGACGCGCTCTGGCGCGAGGTCGACGCGTGACACTGGATGGGTGGTGCGGGCTGTGGTGGTCGTGTCGGCGGTGGTCGTCCTGCTGCTCGCTGCGCTGTGGACCTTCCAGCGGCACCTGATCTACCTCCCGGACGACCAGGCAGCGCCACCCGCCGCAACCGTCCTGGCCGGCGCCCGGGACGTCGCCTTGGAGACGGCCGACGGCCACCGGCTCGGTGCCTGGCTGGTGCCGCCGGCCGGCCCAGATCGTGGCGTCGCCGTACTGGTTGCCAACGGCAACGCCGGCAACCGGGCCGGGCGGGCACCGCTGGCCCGGGCGCTGGCCGCCGAGGGCCTGATGGTGCTGCTGTTCGACTACCGCGGGTACGGCGGCAATGACGGCAGTCCGTCCGAGGACGGACTGGCCCGCGACGTCCGGGCCGCGCAACGGTTCCTGGTCGAGGAGGCCGGGGTACCGCCGGGCCGGATCGTGTACTTCGGCGAGAGCCTCGGCGCCGCGGTCGTCACCGAGCTGGCGACCGAGCTCTCGCCGGCAGGACTCGTGCTCCGGTCGCCGTTCGCCGACCTCGCCTCGGTCGGGCGCGAGCACTACCCGTTCCTGCCGGTGCGGCTGCTGCTGCGTGACAGGTACCCGGTGGCCGACCAGCTGGCGACGATCAAGGTTCCGGTCGCGGTGGTGTTCGGCGGCTCGGACACCGTCGTCCCACCGGAGCAGAGCCGCGCCGTGGCCGCGGCGGCGCCGAACCTGTGGCGGCTCGTCGAGATCGAGGGCGCGGATCACAACGACGCGACACTGCTGTCCGGCGACCGGCTGGTGAGCACGGTTGTCGAGCTAGCGGAGGCGATCCGGTGAGTCGGTGAGGTTGGTCTCCGCCCAGGTGTGCAGGTCCTCGCCGCGGATCGCGGCGGCCATCAGATCGCCGAACAGGTCCGGCGTACAGGCGAAGGACGGCACCCCGAGCGCGGCTAGGTCGGCGGCGTTTTCGGCGTCGTACGACGGGGCGCCGGAGTCCGACAGCGCGAGCAGCACGACCAGCTGTACACCGGACCGGACCAGCGCCCGGACCCGGCGGATCAGCTCGTCGCGGTTGCCGCCCTCGTACAGGTCGCTGATCAGCACCATCACGGTGCGCTCCGGCTTCGCCACCAGACCGGAGCAGTAGGCGATCGCCCGGTTGATGTCGGTACCGCCGCCGAGCTGGGTGCCGAAGAGCACGTCGACCGGGTCGTCGAGCTTGTCGGTGAGGTCGACGACCGCGGTGTCGAACACCACCAGGCTGGTGCGCAGCGACCGCACGGAGGCGAGCACCGAGCCGAATAGCGCCGCGTACACGACCGACTCGGCCATCGACCCGGACTGGTCGATCGCGAGCACGATGTCGCGCTGCACGCTGTGGCTGCGGCGGCCGTACCCGACCAGCCGGTCCGGCACGATGGTGCCGAGCTCCGGCGAGTAGTGCTTGAGGTTCGCGCGTACCGTGCGGTCCCAGTCGATGTCGGCGTGCCGCGGCCGGGTGGTTCGCGCCGCCCGGTCGAGCGCGCCGGTGACCGCGGCCCGCGCCCGCTGGGCGAGCCTCGCCTCGAGGTCGGCGACCACCGTGGCGACGATCTCGCGGGCGGTCGCGCGGGTCTCGTCCGGCATCACGTCGTTCAGTGCCAGCAGGGTGCTGACCAGGTGGACGTCGGGCTCGACCGCGGAAAGCAGCTCGGGCTCCATCAGCATCCGGGTCAGACCGAGCCGGTCGACCGCGTCGGCCTGCATCACCTGGACCACACTGCGCGGGAAGTACCGGCGGATGTCGCCGAGCCACCGGGCGACCCTTGGTGCGGACGAGCCGAGGCCGGTCGACCGGGCGCCGGAGCCCTCGGGGGCGTCGTACAGCTCGGCCAGGGCGGCGTCGATCGCCCGGTCCTCGCGCGACAGGTCGTCATCGGCATCCGCCTCACCGCCGAGCACCAGCCGCCAGCGCCGGCTCCGTTCGTCGGTCACGACGCCCTCCCGAGCAACGCGGCGACGACCGGCAGCGCGGCGGCGGCCCGGTCCAGGTCGAGATCGATGTCCTCGGCAACGACCCGGTGGCTGGGTTCGTGCAGGGTCCGGGCCCGGTCGCCGATCGCGCGCCGCTCGGGGGCCGCGAAGGTCGAGAAGGTACGGCGCAGCAGTGGCAGCACCTCGGTGAACGCCTCGTCCCGGATCCCGCCGAGCCAGCCGTCGACCAGCTCGAGCAGCCGTTCGTCGTGCACCAGCAGCAGCCCACCGCCGGCCAGGAACCCCTCGACGTAGCCGGCAGCGTCGGCGGTCTCGGTCCCCGGCGTCAGCGCCCGGCCGAGCCGCGCCGCCACCTCGGACTCGTCCAGCCGGTCGGCGTCGAGCAGCAGCCGGGTCAGCCGGCCGGCGATCAGCGGCGGTACGGCGCGGCGCCCGCTCACCGTCATCAGCGTGCGCAGCCACTCGTCGCGTGCCGCCGGGTCGAGCAGGGTGGTCGCATGCTGGACGCCGTCCACCAGCGTCAGTACCTCGGCGGCCGCGTCCGGGTCCAGCCCGTGCACGGTGCGGGCCAGGCCGGCGCAGATCCGGGACAGCATCCGGGCCGCGACCGCGCCGAGCCCGCCGGTGTCGGTGCCGCGGACGTCGCCGTACCGGGCCGACCGGGCCAGCGCCGGCAGCGCGGCCATCAGGTGCGCGACGTCGGCGTCCTGCGCGGCCAGCGTGTCGACTCCACGGAGCAGGTCCGGCAGTGCCTCACCGAGATCGGCGAGCAGCGCGCTCTCCACGGCGCCGGTGACGTCGGCGAGCCGGGTGGCGCCGGACGCGGTCTGCAGCAGCACCGAGGTGGCGGCGCCGAGCACGGTGGTGCCGTGCACCCCGGCGGCGACCAGGTCGACCTCCAGGCCCGGTTCCCAGCGCAGCGCCCACAGCTCGCGGAACGTGCCCAGGTTCTGCCGTTCGTCCTCGGCCGGCGTACCCCACTCGACGCCGAGCACCCGGAGCCGGTGCAGCAACCGGGACTTCGCCACGTCGTTCGGCTTGCGCAGGTCGAGCTCCAGGATCCGCTCCGCCGCGTCCTTGCGCAGCCGCAGCCGCCGGGCCTGCGCGGTCAGGTCGGCCGCGACCGGCGCCTGCGCCACCGACGCCGGTACGGCGCCCAGCCGCTCGCCGACGACCGCCTCCCGGGTGACCAGGTCGAGCTGGACCTGGTTGCCGCCGCACAGCACCGCGAGCGTCGCCTCGGTGACCTCGCTGAGTCCGGCCAGGGTCCGGCCGCGGAGTGCGGCGAGGGTGTCGGCCAGCCGGACGGCCTCGATCACGTGCGCGCTGGACACCGGCAGGTCCGCGGCCCGCAGGACCTGGGCGACCCCGGTCAGCCAGCGGGTGGTGACCTGGTCCGGTGCGGTGAACAGGTGGTGGTACCAGCCGGGCGAGGTGATGCCGGCGCCGTACCCGCTGGCGGCCGCGAGCCGGCCGTGCGTCCACGGCACCCACGTGCAGGCCACCTTGCGTTTCGGCAGTCCCTTCAGCCTGCGCTGGTCATGTGTTGCCGGCGGCAACGGTTCGGTCAGCGCCGGGACGTGCCAGGCGCCGCAGATCACGGCGATCCGCTCGAATCCCTCCCGGCGAGCCTTGCGCAGCACGGTCCGCATGTACGCCTCGCGGACGGCATCCTCGCCGTCGTCGTCCAGATCCACTCTCAGCTCGGTCATCGCCTCCGCGATCACCTCGAACGGTGACGCGCCCGACCGGCGATGCTCGATCACGTCATCCCACCAGCGCTCCGGGTCGTCGTACCCGCCGGCCTTCGCCAACTCCGCGAGCGGGTCGATCGAAGGCCCGCGCCGGTACCGGCCCGGCGCGAGCTGGTGCGCCGCGGGCAGGTCGCAGAAGCGCACCGGTACGCCGGCCGCCAGCGCG
Organism: Kribbellaceae bacterium; assembly: GCA_035650275.1. Taxonomy (GTDB): domain Bacteria; phylum Actinomycetota; class Actinomycetes; order Propionibacteriales; family Kribbellaceae; genus DASRHY01. Next base: position 5,158 of record DASRHY010000288.1, read on the forward strand.
TACCGGATCGCCTGCCACTCCGGGCTGAACACCGCGAACGGCCAGAACGCGGCCCGGGTCGCGTCCTCGGCCGCGTACGCGAGCAGCGCGACCGGCGGCTCCATCGCCGGGTCCGCGGCGGCCGCGACGAGTGCGTCGGCCTCCGGTGGTCCCTCGATCAGCACCAGATCGGGCCCGAGCTCGCCCAGCGCCGCGGCCAGTGCGCGCGCCGACCCCGGCCCGTGGTGCCGGATCCCGAACAGGTGGACAGACATCAGCCGGTGACGTCCCGGCAGGCCCGGTAGAAGTCCGCCCAGCCGTCGCGTTCGCGGACCACGGTCTCCAGGTACTCCGACCAGACCACCGTGTCCGCGGACGGGTCCTTCACCACCGCGCCGAGGATGCCGGCCGCGACGTCGTACGAGCGCAGCACGCCGTCGCCGAAGTGCGCGGCCAGCGCGAGCCCGCCGGTGACGACGCTGATCGCCTCCGCAGTGGACAGCGTGCCCGACGGCGACTTGACCGCGGTCCGGCCGTCCTCGGTCCGGCCCGAGCGCAGCTCGCGGAACACCGTCACCACCCGGCGGATCTCGTCCAGCGCGGTGTCGTGGTCGGGCAGCTCGAGCGCGGTGCCGAGCTGGGCGACCCGGCGGGAGACGATCTCCACCTCGTCCTCGGCGTTGTCCGGCAACGGCAGCACCACGGTGTTGAACCGCCGGCGCAGCGCGGAGGAGAGCTCGTTGACGCCCTTGTCCCGGTCGTTCGCGGTGGCGACCACGTTGAAACCCTTGCGCGCCTGCACCTCGCTCGCCAGCTCCGGCACCGGCAGCGTCTTCTCCGACAGCACCGTGATCAGCGCGTCCTGCACGTCGGACGGGATGCGGGTCAGCTCCTCGACCCGGGCGATCTTCGCGCCGGTCATCGCGCGGTGGATCGGGCTCGGCACCAGGGCGGCCTCGGTCGGGCCCTGCGCGATCAGCTGGGCGTAGTTCCAGCCGTACCGGATCGCCTCCTCGGCGGTGCCCGCGGTGCCCTGCACCAGCAGCGTGGAGTCGCCGCTGATCGCGGCCGCGAGGTGCTCGCTGACCCAGGTCTTCGCGGTGCCCGGTACGCCGAGCAGCAGCAGTGCCCGGTCCGTCGCCAGGGTCGCGACCGCCACCTCGATCAGCCGCCGCGGGCCGACGTACTTGGGGCTGATCTCGACCTCGCCCGCGGTACCGCCGAGCAGGTACGTCACCACCGCCGCGGGCGACATCCGCCAGGCCGGCGGCCGTGGCAGCTCGTCGCTCTCGGCCAGCGCGGCCAGCTCGTCGGCGTACTCGTCCTCGGCGTGCGGCCGCAGGATCGCGTCGGTCATCTACAGCTCCTCGTACATCGCGCGGCGGAAGGTCAGGGTTTCGATCAGCCGCCGATGCCAGGTGTACTCCTCACCTGGTGGCTTACCGGTGATCGGGTGGGTCAGCACCTCGTACGGCGTGGCGCGGGCGGCGGCGGATGCCAGCTTCGACCAGGTGTCGTCGATCGTTGCCTGGGACAACAGGTCGAGGATCGCGGTGGCGAGGTCGGCCGGCCACGGTGCCGGCAGCGCGGAGACGACGAGCGTGAACTGCTCGGCCGTCCGCACCCCGGCCTTGCGCAGCCCGGCCACCGCGGCCGCCTGGTCCGAGGGCGGCAGGACGGCGACCAGCTTCGCGATCCGTTCGACCGGGAGCGGGCCGTGTTCGAGCAGCGCGAGCGCCCAGCGGGCGGACCCTTCCCGGACCACCGCCGTCGCGAGTGCCGCCCGCAGCTGTCCCGCGTCGTACCCGTCGACCCGCAGGTCGAGCAGCTCCGGCCCGAGCTCGTACGACGCGAGCGGCGCCGCCTCGACCAGCTGGCGCAGCCACCAGGCGCGTTCGCCGGTACCGCGCGGCGGGTTCGGGTCGAGGCAGTCCCGCCGCATGCTCTCGTCGAAGGCCGGGGGCAGGCTGACCTCGAGGACGTGCTCGCGAACGGTCAGGCAGCCGCGGACCCGTTCGGTCATGCGGTGCTGGTACGCCGAGCCCGGCAGCCGCTGGAGCAGGCTCGCGGCGGCGAACCGGACCGCGCGGGCCCGGTCGTCCAGCGCCGCCTCGAGGAACTCCTCGTCGGCGGCCGACAGCCCCTGCGCGAGCAGGGTGAGCAGGTCCGCTCGGTCGGTGGCGGACTCGGTCGGCCAGCTCGCCGCCAGCGCCTCCCGGGCGGCGTCCGGATCCCGCCGGCGCGTACCGGTCAGCCAGCGCCGCCGCTGCGGAGGCGTCCCGTGCAACCACACCTCGTCATCAGGCTGGTCAACAGGCTCGTGCTCGTGCTCGGCGAGGAAGGACCAGTCGGGGTTGGCGGCGGCCAGCCACGCGGCCCGCGGGCCTGCGGCGCGCGAGACCAGCTCGCGCAGCTCGGGCCGGGTGCGGGCCAGGTCCGCGAGCGCCGGGAGGTGCTCCGGTGGCGCCCGCCAGCCGCGGTCGGTCAGCACCGCGAGCCACTCTGGCAGCACCGTGCGATGCCGGCCCTCCAGCATCCCGGCCAGCCGGCGCGACGCGCCCGTCCGCGGTGCCGGACGGTGATCGGCCGGCGCGGCCGGGAGCGGCTCGAGGTCGCGCAGTGCAGGGCGACCCGCTCGCCGGTACGTCGCCGACAGCGCGGCAGCGTCCAGCAGCAGGCGGGCGGGGTCGGCGTCGGCGTCCAGCCGCTCGCGCACGGCGCCGGGCAGGCTGTCCACGCCCGGCGGCCGGCGATCGGTACCGAGCAGTGCCGCGGCGACGAGCTCTTCCCATCCGGTCACGGGAGTACCACCGCGCGGTCGCCGTCCCAGCACGTCATCGGCCGCAGCCCGTACCGGTCGTTCCACTCGCCGGCGACGGTCAGCCCGGCCCCGGCTCCGACGGACAGCAGCGGCCATGGGTCGGTGCCGTCCGAGAGCGGCAGACCGTTGCCCGCGGCATCGACCAGCGCCCAGCCGTCGCCGTACCGGGCCGGCCGGACGTCACCGAGCAGCAC
>DASRHY010000289.1:0-2005 GCA_035650275.1 Kribbellaceae bacterium
CGCCCGCCAGATCGTGCTGTGGAGTACGCGCTCGCCGTCGACGGGACGTCGGCCGCGGTCGGGACTGAGGGTACGGCTCGCGACGGTGCGCCGATCGGCCGGATGTCCGGCGTCCTGACAGCGCGCGAGTCAGAGGTGGCACTGCTGATCGCCCGTGGGTACGGCAACCGCCAGATCGCCGAGCAGCTGGTCGTCGCCCGGGGAACCGTGGCCAATCACGTCGCGCACATCCTCGACAAGCTGGGCTTCCACTCGCGGACGCAGATCGCGGGCTGGGCGGTCGAGCAGCAGCTCGAAGGACTGCCCGGCCGATAGCCCCTCGCCCCTCGCCATAGATGTGCATGCCGAATAGTTCAACCGGCACATGTCTCTGCCCCGGGTGTGACGTACGGTGAACTGAGGTAGCGCGTGGCCCCGGGTAGGGCCACGGCGCCGATATACCTGTGCTCACGACCGTCTTGGGGGAGACACGTATGAGGCACTGGACGGATCAACCTACCCGTGCCCCGCTCGTGGCGGGGCTGGTCGCGGCGCTCCTCGTTGTGGCCGGCTGCGGCGCGATCGGCGGCCCGCCGCCGACGCCAGTGGTGGTAGTCGTGACGGCGCCGCCGGTGGTCGTGACGGCCCCGCCGCCGTCGCCGATCGTCGTCGTGGTGACGGCGACGCCGGCCCCCCAGGCGGCGGTACCGACCCCTGCGCCCACGGCAGCGCCAGTGGCCGTGGCGACGAAGCCGGGCGGGTCGCCGTCCGTCGCCGCCCAGACGAAGCCGACCGTCCCCGCGACCCCGCCGACGCCGGTGCCTCAGACCCTCCAGGTCGGTCGCACCAACTCGTATCGCGGCCTGCTGTTCACCGTCGAGGAGGCGCGCTCCGATCAGAAGATCGAGCGGGAGACGGCGCGGCGCGGCGAGACGCTGGTCGGCCTGCGGATGAAGGTCCAGAACCCGAACGGTCTGCTGGTCCACTTTGGCAGCACTGCGCTCGGCGAGCTGGTCCGGCTGCGACTCCCAGACGGCAGCACCATCAAGCCGGAGGCTGTCGACCCACTCTACCGGCCACGCCTCGAGCCACAGGAGGCGCTCACGGGCTGGTATATCTTCCGCCTGGAGCGCCCCGCCCCGCTCGAGTCGCTGGCTCTGGCGCTCGGCGGCGGCTCGGAAACGGTGGTGACGATCCCGTTCAGCGGCCCCGAGCCGAAGATCGCGAAGCGCACCTTTGAGTACCTGCGCAGCACGCCGGAGGTGCGGGGACTGCTCTGGTCGGTGAGCGGCGGCGAGATCCGTCTCGACCTGCCGGGCCAGCAGGCGAACCCCGGCCAGGAGTTCGTCGTCGTCAACGTCCGGGCGACGAACCCGTCGACGGCGCCAGTGACCCTGCGGAAGCGGGGGGCGGTGCCCCAGGAGGGGACGGAGTATCTGCGAATCCGGGCCGACAACGGCGTTCTGCTCCAGGTCAGCGCAGAGCTCAGCCCGCTCCCGACGGAGTTCCCGCCGAAGGCGGAGCAGGACACGTTGTACGCGTGGCAGCTTCCGATCGGCAGCAAGAACCCGAAGCTGGTGATCCTCTCGCCGGACGGCAGCGAGCACGAGCTGGAGCTGGGACCGCTGCCGCCGCCGTAGCACCTCAGGCAGCTTCCATCGCTAAACCTGTACCCTTTACTGAAGTCGACTTCAGTAAAGGGTACAGGTTTAGCGATGGCCTTGTCTGGTCAGCCGTTTGGCGATCTTGCCGCCCGTAACCCCTGGTGGAGCGGCTCGGCCGGCTTGGACGCGGACCCCCACCTGCGTCGCTTGAGGCAGGCACCGTTCCAGCGAACACCGCCGGTCCTCGCCTCCATCCGTCCTGACCAGCCGAATGTCTATACGCTCCGAGGCCCACGCCAGGTGGGTAAGACGACGCTCCTGAAGCAGCTCGCGGCCCGCCTTATCGACGACGATGGGTGGGATCCGCGACGCGTCGTCTATTACCCCCTTGATTTGATCGACCATCCGCGACAAATCGTCGA
>DASRHY010000290.1:0-31490 GCA_035650275.1 Kribbellaceae bacterium
GCTCTGGTCCGCGGTGGTGACCCGGTCGGTGGTGACGTTCGAGCACCGCCGCAGCGGCGCCGCCGAGGCGGTCAAGCGCACGCTGGAGCCGTGGGGGATCGTGTCCTGGCACGGCCGGTGGTACGTCGTCGGCCGGGACCGCGACCGGGAGGCGACCCGGATGTTCCGGTTGTCCCGGATCAGCGGCCCGGTACGGAAGGTCGGCTCGCCCGGAGCGTTCACGGTGCCGGAGGGCACCGACATCCGGGCCACCGTCGCCGAGCTGGCCCCGGTGCCGCCGACCTCGGAGGCGAAGGTGCGGGCCCGCCATGACTGCGCGGTCAGCCTGCGCCGGCGAGCCACCGCGGTGGAGCGGATCGACGACGAATGGGACCTGCTGCACGTCCCGTACGCCGACGCCGGAGTGCTCGCCGAGGAGATCGCCTCGCTCGGCCCGGACGCGGTGGTGGCCGCGCCGGGTGAGGTGCTGGACGGCGTCGTACGGCGCCTAAGGGCCGTGGCAGGCGTGTCGTGAGCAGCGCGCGCGACCAGGTCCAGCGGCTGCTCGCGCTGGTGCCGTACCTGCGGGACAACGACGGTGCCCGGGTGGACGACGTGGCCCGCGAGTTCGGGGTGAAGCCGAAGCAGATCCTGGCCGATCTCAAGGTGCTGTGGTTCTGCGGCCTGCCCGGCGCGCAGATGGGCGACCTGATCGAGATCGACATCGACGCCGCCGAGGGCGAGGGCGTGATCCACCTGACTAATGCCGACTACCTGGCCCGGCCGCTGCGGCTGGCCGCGGACGAGGCACTGGCGCTGCTGACCGCGCTGCGCACGCTGCGTGAGGTCGCGGCGGACACCGACCGGGCCGCGGTGGACCGGGCGATCGCGAAGCTCGAGGCGGCCGCCGGGGCGGGTGCCAGCGCGCACGTGCACGTGGAGCCCGCGGACCCGGAGATCGCCGAGACCGTGAACCGGGCGCTGGCGGGCAAGCGCCGGCTGCACCTGACATACGACGTGCCGTCGCGGGACGAGACCACGGAGCGTGACGTGGACCCGATGCGGCTGGTCGTGTCGGAGGGGCGCAGCTACCTGGAGGCCTGGTGCCGGCTGGCCGAGGACGTCCGGCTGTTCCGGCTGGACCGGATCGCCGCCGCGAAGCTGCTGGACCTGCCCAGCGAGCCGCCGCCGGAGGCGACGCCGCGGGACCTGTCGCACGGTATGTTCCAGCCGTCCGAGGCGGACCTGCTGGCCACCGTCCGGCTGGCGCCGCCGGCTCGCTGGGTGGCCGAGTACTACCCGACCGAGTCGGTCACCGAGGATGCCGACGGCTCGCTGCTGATCACGCTCCGGGTCGCGGACACGGCCTGGCTGCAGCGACTGGTGCTGCGGCTCGGCGGCTACGCCACCGTGGTCGAGCCGGTCGCGCTCGGCGACCAGATCGCCGCCACCGCCCGAACCGCCCTCGCCGCCTACCCCGGCTAGTCCTCCCCTACCCCGGCTAGTCCCTCCCCTGCCCCGGCTAGCCCCTCCGCTGGCCCGGCTAGTCCCCCTGCAATTCGCGTGGTGAACCACCCGAACTGAGGGTTTGCCCTCGCTATAACCGGGGCGAACCCACCACTCGCATGGTTAACCACGCGAATTGCAGGGGGCGGTGGCCAGCTGCGCCGGGCCAGGGCGGGCGGGCCATGCGGGGGAGATGGGCTGGCGCGGACAGGTCAGGCGGAGAGCTCGCGCTGCAGGGGAGTGCCGAAGCGGGGGGTGACGCGGATGCCGTCGAGCCAGCGGGTCAGGCGGGCCGCCTCCGCGGTGACGGCCTGCTCGGTCTCGGCGCCGAGGTCCTCCAGCAGGCGGAAGACGACCTCGGCGTCGGGACGCTGGGCCCAGCCGCCGATGATGCGGCCGTCGGCCCAGACGGTCGGGCCGATGTTGCCGGTTAGGTCGAACAGCGCGGCGGCGTGGTCGCCGAGGAACCAGTCCCGCTCCTTCCAGCCCATCGGGGTCGGGTCCAGCGCGGGCAGCAGGGCAACCCACGGCTCGGGTGCCGCCACCGGCTCTACGTCGTCCGGCAGCAGGTAGCCGGGCCCGCCGTCCAGCGCCACCTCGACCGCTCCCACCGCGGCCAGCGCCTGCTTCGCCTGGGTCGCCGTCCAGCCCGCCCACCAACGCAGGTCGGTCGGCGTGCCCGGGCCGAACGCAGCGAGCCATCGCCGCGCCAGCTCGGCCCGGGCCTCGTCAGGTGGTACGTCGGCCGGTCCGCCCGGCAGCCACTGCTCGGCCGGGGACCAGTGGTACTGGCTGGACAGCCAGGACCCGCGTGGCCGGCCGCGCACGATCCGTCCCTGGGCGCCGAGCTGGAACAGCACCCGGTTGGTCACGAACGGTTGCGCCGCATACGCCTTCCCGGTCGCCATCGCGAGCCGCTCACGCAGCCGCGGAACGTCCTCGCCCAGCTCGGCAGCGGTAGCCGTACCCCGGGCGGTGAGCGCGGCGACTGTCGCGTCCTCGACCTCCTTCAGCCACACGTCCGCGGCGACCGGGTCGGCAGCGATCCCCGCCTCGGCCAGGTGCCGCACCAGCAGCTTGCGCTCTCGCACCGCGATCTGTGCGGTACAGGCGGACTGGACCACCGGGGCGAGGTCGACCGGTACGACGAACATGGTCCGGCGCATGCCGAGCATCCGCAGCAACACCCGGTCGTCGTACAGGGCCCTCTCCACTGCGGCGACGGACAGGTCCGGCAGCCGGGCGGCGGCCGCCAGGTGCACCGTGGCCGGGTCGGTAGCGTGCAGCGCGACCAGGGCGGTGGCCAGCGCGAGCGGGTCCGCGGCGCGCACCGGCGGCGCCAGGCACTGCCGCAGCCCGAGCCTGGCCCACCGCTCATCGATCGTTACCGTCCGCATAGGCCGATGCCTATCATCCGGCGACGACAGGTAGGCTCGCGGCCATGTTCTGGTTCCTGCTGTTCGCAGGCGTCGCAGTGGTGTGGATCGTGGTTCTCGCGCTGCTCGGGCTGCGGACCTGGCGCCGGGCCAAGGCACTGTTCACCGAGATTTCGGTGGCCGGCGCCAAACTAGACGCAGCGCAGTCTGCTCCGAACTCCCAGGCGTAGGATCGAACCCGTTCCTCGGTCGAGAAAGAGAGATCCACCTATGTATGCACTGGTCGGCATGCCTCAGGGCGCCGAGTGGCTGATCATCCTCGCCATCGTCATCCTGCTCTTCGGCTCCGCGAAACTGCCACAGCTGGTCCGGCAGCTCGGCAAGTCGAAGAAGATCTGGGAGGAGGAGGTCGGACCGGGCGGCAAGAAGTCCGAGGCCAGCGGTGAGCTGACCCAGGGCAGCTCCACCCCGCCTGCCACCGAGGCCACGCAGCAGCCGGTGCAGCCGCCGGTCCAGCAGCCGGTCCAGCAGCCTGCACAGCAGCCGGCCCAGCAGCCGAACACCCCGATCAATGGTCGCGGCGCCAGCGACGGTACGCCGCCGACCCAGAGCTGATCCCGGGCACTCCGTCCGGTGGCGATGAAGCTCGGGCGACTCCGTAAGCCGCAGAGTCGCCCGAAGGATGTCGAGGGTCGGATGACCCTCGGGGAGCACATCAAGGAGCTCCGTAATCGGCTCGTGAAGAGCGTGCTGGCCATCCTGGTCGGCACCGTGCTCGGCTGGGTCTACTACGAGCCGCTGCTGAACGTGCTCCGCAAGCCGTTCGAGACCAGTGTCGCCGCGCTCGCGGCCTCCAAGGGGCTCCAGCCCGAGCTCACGATGACCGGCGTCGCGGACCCGTTCACGTTCCAGATCAAGATCGCGCTGGTGTTCGGGGTGGTGCTGGCCGCGCCGGTCTGGCTCTACCAGGCCTGGGCGTTCATCGTGCCCGGTCTGCATCGCAACGAGCGCAAGTGGACGCTGGTGTTCTCCGCGATCGCGGCGCCGCTGTTCTTCCTCGGTGTCCTGGTGGGCTACTGGACCCTGCCGAAGGGCATCGAGATCCTGATCGGCTTCACGCCCGACGGGGTGCAGAACCTGGTCCAGCTGACCGGGTACCTGGACTTCGTGCTACGGATGCTGATGGTGTTCGGCATCGCGTTCCTGATCCCGTTCGCGGTGGTGCTGGCGAACCTGGCCGGGGTGGTGAGCGGGAAGGCGCTGGGCAAGGCCCGGCCGTACATCATCGTCGGCGCGGTGGTCTTCGGCGCGATCGCGACCCCGACCGGCGACCCGTTCACGCTGCTGCTGCTCGCCGGCCCGATGTGCTTGCTGTTCGGCGTGGCCGAGGTACTGGCCCGGATGGTGGACCGGCGCCGGCGCTCGAAGGAGATCGAGGAGTACGGCGAGGTGATCTCCTCGTGAGCGGTCGCCCGCAGCATGTCGCGCTGCTGGTGAACCCGACCTCCGGCCGCGGCCTGGGCGCGAAGCTGGCCCCGGTGGTCGCCGCGCGGCTGCGGGCCGCCGGCTGCGAGGTCACCGAGATCGTCACCACCAGCGCCGAGGACGTGCCGCCGCGGACCCGGCAGGCGATCCGGACCCTCGCGGACGCCGTCGTGCTGGTCAGCGGCGACGGCACCATCCACCAGGTGGTGCAGGAGATGGCCGGCTCGGTCATGCCGCTCGGCGTGGTCCCGGCCGGCACCGGCAACGACTTCGCTCGCGCGCTCGGCATCCCGCTCGGCGACCCGGCCGGCGCGGTCGACCGGATCCTGGCCGGTACCACTCGTGCGGTGGACCTGCTGAAGGCAAAGGATGAGCTGATCACCACGATCGTGGCCAGCGGCTTCGACTCGCTGGTGAACGAGCGGGCGAACCGGATGCGCTGGCCGAAGGGCCAGGCCCGCTACACGGTGGCCACGTTCGCCGAGCTGCGCACGTTCAGGCCGCTCGGCTACACCGTCACGGTGGACGGCGAGGTCACCGAGACCGACGCGATGCTGGTCGCCGTCGGCACCGTGCCGTCGTACGGCGGGGGCCTGCGGATCTGCGAGGGAGCCGCGATCGACGACGGCCTGCTCGACGTGACCATCATCAAGCCGGTGTCTCGGTTCACGCTGCTGCGGCTGTTCCCGAAGCTGTCGAAGGGCACTCACGTGCCGCACCCGGACATCGTGCAGCTACAGGGCCGTACGGTACGGCTGGAGGCGACCGGCGTCACCGCCTACGCCGACGGCGAGCCGCTCGGCCGGCTGCCGGTCGACGTCGAGGTCGTGCCGGGCGCACTCACAGTGCTGGGCTGAGCTCGGTCAGGATCTCCTCGGCGCGGGCGGTGGCGGCCCCGGGGTCGGCGTCCGGGCTGCCGATCAGCGGGTCCCAGTTCAGGTCGTAGAACACCTCGGTGACGCCCTGCTCGCCGAGCCACTCGGTGTCCTCGCGGATCTTGTCGAACGAGCCGGCCAGCCGCCGCTCCGGGTCGCCACCGGCCCGGACCACGCCGCGCACCACGACCCGGACCGCGGCCGGGTCCTTGCCGGCTTTCTCGGCGGCGCCGCGCACGACCGCGATCTGCTCGCCGATCCTGGTCAGGTCGGTGGCGCTGCGGCTCATCCAGCCGTCGGCGAGCCGCCCGGCCCGGCGCAGCGCCGCCGGGGCCGAACCGCCGAGCAGCAGCGCCGGCCCGGCGGACTTCGGCGCCATCCGGCTCGGCGGCACCGTGTAGAACTCGCCACTGAACTCGCTCACCTCGTCCCGGAACAACGTGTGCAGCGCGCGGACGTACTCCTCGGCCCGGGCGCCGCGCCGCTCGTCCGACACCCCGCTGGCCGCGAACTCCTCGCGCAGCCAGCCGGTACCCAGGCCGAGGTCGAGCCGCCCGCCGGACAGCAGGTCGAGCGTGGACGCCTGCTTGGCCAGATACGCCGGGCTGACGAAGGGCAGGTTCACCACCGCGACGCCGAGCCGGATCCGCGAGGTCCGCGCGGCGGCGTACGCCAGCGACACCAACGGGTCGAGCACGCTGCGGTACTCCGGGCCCAGCTTCTCCCGGTCGGCCGGGATGAGCAGCCGCTGGAAGGTCCACAGCGACGCGTAGCCCAGCTCCTCGGCGCGCTGCGCGAAGCCCGCGAGGTTCTCCGGGCCTGCCCAGGCCCCTGACACCGGTGCACCGAAACCGATCAGCATAGGACCATCCTCACTGATCCTGGATTCTTCATCGCATAGCCTGGCGGCATGAGCACCCCGGCGGAGAAGTACGCGCAGTTCCGCTCCGACGCCGAGGAGGCCCAGCGGCATCCGGCACTGGCGGAGTTCCGGTCGCTCTACGACTTCGCGCTCGACGAGTTCCAGCTGCGGGCGTGCGCCGCTCTCGAGGACGGCCACCAGGTGCTCGTGGCCGCGCCCACCGGGTCCGGCAAGACGCTGGTCGGCGAGTTCGCGGTGCACCTGGCACTGGCCCGTGGCCAGAAGTGCTTCTACACCACTCCGATCAAGGCACTGTCGAACCAGAAGTACGGCGACCTGGTGCGCCGCTACGGCACCGAGAACGTCGGGCTGCTTACCGGGGACAACTCGATCAACTCCGAGGCACCGATCGTGGTGATGACCACCGAGGTGCTGCGCAACATGCTGTACGCCGGCAGCGGCACGCTGCGCGGACTGTCGTACGTCGTGATGGACGAGGTGCACTACCTCGCGGACCGGTCCCGGGGCGCGGTCTGGGAGGAGGTCATCATTCACCTGCCGGACTCGGTCTCGGTGGTGTCGCTGTCCGCGACGGTGAGCAACGCCGAGGAGTTCGGCGAGTGGCTGGAGACGGTCCGCGGCGACACGGTGGTGATCCTGGAGGAGCGCCGGCCGGTGCCGCTGTTCCAGCACGTGATGGTCGGCAAGCGGATCCACGACCTGTTCGCGCACGAGGCACCGACCGCCCGCACCTCAGGCAACCCGGCGAAGGCCGTCGGCAAGGACGTGGTGAACCCGCAGCTGGTCCGGATCGCCCGCGACGACAACCGGGTCTTCAAGGACGACTCGCGGCGCCCTCGCAGGCGCCGGGACCTGCCGCGGAACCGGCCGTCGCGCAACCACTTCACGCCGCTGCGCGCCGACGTGGTCGACCAGCTCGACTCCGAGGCGCTGCTGCCGGCGATCTACTTCATCTTCAGCCGGGCCGGCTGCGAGGCCGCGATGATGCAGTGCCTGCGGTCCGGTCTGCGGCTCACCTCCGCGACCGAGCGCGAGGAGATCAAGCGGGTGGTCGCCGAGCGCACCGCGGACATCCCGGATGAGGACCTGGGGGTGCTCGGGTACCACGACTTCGCCGAGGCAATCAGCCGCGGGATCGCCGCGCACCACGCGGGTATGCTGGCCGCGTTCAAGGAGGTCGTCGAGGAGCTGTTCGCGCGCGGCCTGATCAAGGTGGTGTTCGCCACCGAGACGCTTGCCCTGGGCATCAACATGCCGGCGCGCACCGTCGTCATGGAGAAGCTGTCCAAATGGAACGGCGAGGCGCACGCCGACATCACGCCGGGGGAGTACACCCAGCTCACCGGACGGGCCGGCCGGCGCGGCATCGACGTCGAGGGCCACGCGGTGGTGCTTTGGCAGCCCGGCTTCGACCCGCGGGCGGTGGCCGGTCTGGCCTCGACCCGTACCTACCCGCTGCGGTCGTCGTTCGCGCCGTCGTACAACATGGCGGTCAACCTGGTCCGCCAGGTGGGGCGCTCGCGGGCACGGGACATGCTGGAGCTGTCGTTCGCCCAGTTCCAGTCCGACCAGGCGGTGGTCGGGCTGGCCCGGCAGGTGCAGCGCAACACCGAGGCCCTGGAGGGGTTCGCCGAGTCGGTCGAGTGCCACCTGGGCGACTTCATGGAGTACGCCCGGCTGCGCCGCCGGATCAGCGAGTACGAGGCGTCCGGCGTGAAGCGGCGCAAGACCGACCGGCGAGCCGAGGCGCAGCAGTCGCTGGAGGTCCTGCGGATCGGCGACATCATCCGGGTACCGGCCGGGCGCAGTGCCGGGTACGCGCTGGTGCTGGACCCCGGTATGCGCTCCGAGCGCGAAGGCCCGCGGCCGACCGTGCTGACCGTGGACCGGCAGGTCCGGCGGCTGTCGATGGTGGACTTCCCGCGCCCGGTGGACCCGATCGGGAAGATGCGGGTGCCGTCGAAGTTCAACCCGCGCAACCCGCAGCAGCGCCGCGAGCTCGCCCAGGTACTGCGCAACCGCACCGACCTGCTGACCGATGACCTGCCGCCCTCAGCCCGCGCGGCTCGCGGCGACTCGGTCGCTGCCGCGGACGACCCGGAGCTGAAGCGGATGCGGGCCGAGCTGAGGGCGCACCCGTGCCATGGCTGCTCCGACCGCGAGGACCACGCCCGCTGGGCCGAGCGGTACATCCGGCTTGAGCGCGAGACCAAAGACCTGCAGCGCAAGATCGAGCAGCGCACCAACACCATCGCCCGGCAGTTCGACCGAGTCTGCCAGGTGCTGGACGCGCTGCACTACCTCGAGGGCGACGAGACCACCGAGGCCGGCGACCGGCTCTCCCGGATCTACACCGAGCTGGACCTGGTCGCCGCCGAGTGCCTGCGGGTCGGCGTGTTCGACGACCTGACCGTGGCCGAGCTGGCCGGTGTGCTGGCCGCGCTGGTTTACGAGTCGCGTTCGTCGGACGACCCCACCTCGCCGCGGGTCCCGGGAGGTGCGGTGCGCGAGGCGCTGAACCGGATGCAGGTGATCTGGCGCGAGCTCGTCGCGCTGGAGCGCGACATGCGGGTCGACTTCCTCCGCCCACTGGATCTCGGCTTCACCTGGGCGGCGTACCGCTGGGCCTCGGGCGCGTCGCTGAGCGAGGTGCTGCACGAGTCCGACCTGGCGGCCGGCGACTTCGTCCGCTGGACCAAGCAGCTGATCGACCTCACCGAGCAGGTCGCCGACGCCGCCGGGCCCGGGTACCTGCGGGACACGGCCCGGGGCGTCGTCGACGAGATCCGCCGCGGCGTGATCAGCTACGCCTCGCTCGTGGACTGACCCGCGCGCGACCGGCCCGGGTGTGTTCGCGAATCGCCAGAGGGGAGCGCTCTCCCCTGGCGATCTGCGAACACACGTCCGGCTAGACGCCTATCCGCTCCCACGGGCCCCAGATCGCAAACGTCATGCCGCGGCTGGCCTGGATGTTCACGAACAACGTGTGGCCGTCCGGGCTGAAGGTCGACCCGGCGAACTCGTCGCCGGACCGGTCGACGCCGGTGCTGCTGGTCAGCCGGTTCAGCGCGATGTCCCACAGCTGCCCACCGCGAGACAGCCCGCGCACATAGTTGTCCTGCGTGTTGTCCTCGCACAGCACCAGGGTGCCGCGCCGGCTGGTGGTGACGTTGTCCGGGAAGTCCAGCGTGTCCCGGTCCGGGGACTGGTAGATCAGCTGCAGCTTCTGCGCGCGGCAGTGGTACGCCCAGACCTGGCCGAAGCCGTTGCCGTACCCGCCGACCGGGTCAGGCCCGGTCTCGGCGGGCCCGCCGCCCTGGGTGGAGGTGAAGTACACGACACCGTTGTCGAACACCTGGCCCTCCAGCCGGGAGAAGTACGCCGCGCCCTGCGAGCGGCCCTGGTCGCCGACGTACACCAGCGCCTGGTCGTTCGTGGTGGGCGCGGTCTGCCCGGGCGTATAGGGGAACGTCGGCGCCGGGTCGTCGATGTCGACCCAGGTGACGTCGTACGTCGCGCGCAGCGGCTGTTCGGCGGCCAGGTTCAGGTTCGGCCGGCCGGTGACCGCGAGCATCTGCAGTCGGCCCTCGTCGGTCAGCCTGCCGGTCTCCATCGGGTTGCGCCGCGGGAGGTAGCGGTAGAAGCCGGACGGGAACGCGAAGTTGTCCTCGGTCAGGTACAGGATGCCGTCCTGTGGATCGAACGCCACCGCTTCGTGCGCGAACCGCCCGGCCTGGGTGATCGGCTGCCGGTCCGAGTCGCCCCTGGCCGGCACCTCGAAGACGAACCCGTGCGGCTTGGTCAGAGGCACATTCGACACACCGGTGAAGTCGGGCCCGACGTCCGGGCCGTTCACCGTCTCCTCGCACGTGACCCAGCTGCCCCACGGCATGATCCCGCCGCTGCAGTTCATCATGGTGCCGTTCAGGCTGGTGCGGGCGTGCACGACCTCGCCGAGCCGGGTTACCTCGACCGTGGTGGTGCCGGACTGCGCGCGCGAGTCGTACGGCGTGCCGGGGCCGAACGGGTTGCCCGGGTTGTTGACCTCGTGGTTGCGGACAAGTAGCACGTTGCCGTTGCCGGCGCTGAACGCCCCCATGCCGTCGTGCCGGCCCGGCAGCGCGGTGCCGTCGTCCAGCACCACCGGGAACTCGGTGTCGTGGAAGGACCGGTACGAGAAGCCCTCCGGCAGGTGCAACCGGACCTTGCCGTCGCGCAGGTCCGGGATCGCCCGTAGCTGCCGGAAGTCCGGTTCGCCGGACACTCCGCGCGCCGACAGCGCGACGAAGCCCTGGAACGGTCCGCCGAGCAGTGACCCGCCGGCCACCGCCATGCCGCCCTTGAGAAATGCGCGTCGTTCGATGCCCATGAATCCCTCCCTGAATCCGGCCCACCTCGACGGTACGACCGGGCATCCGTCACTGGGTAGTGCCAGCTGCGTAGCGCCGCCGCAGTACGACATCCTCTCCGCCGGTCCAGCGGGCCTGGCCCAGCAGGAGCGATGCGTAGGATCGCTGGTGCGATGACGACCGAGCACAGCGGCAGCGGCGACCCCGCGAAGAGTCTCGAGCTGATGTGGGGCGTGCAGCCGCGCCCGACCCGCGGGCCGAAGCCGACGCTGACGGTGCCGCGGATCGTGGCCGCCGCGATCGCCGTCGCGGATGCCGAGGGGCTGACCGCGATGTCGATCCGCCGGGTCGCCCAGGAGCTCGGTGCCGGTGCCATGTCGCTGTACCGCTACCTGCCCGGCCGGGCCGAGCTGGTGGACCTGATGGTTGACACCGTGTACGGCGAGCTGCCCCGGGTCGTCGTACGAGGGACATGGCGGGCGCGGCTCGAGGCGGTGGCCCGGGAGAACCGGACGCTGTACCTGCGGCACCCGTGGCTGCTGCAGGTCGCCGCCGGGCGGCCGGTGCTGGGGCCGAACACGATGGCCAAGTACGAGTACGAGCTGGCCGCGGTCGAGGGGATCGGGCTGAGCGACCTCGAGATGGATGCGGTGGTCACGCTGCTCAACGGGTTCGTCGGCGGTGCCGTCCGCGGTGCGGTCGACGCGGCGCAGGCCGAACGGCAGTCCGGTCTGACCGACGAGCAGTGGTGGCAGGCGCACCAGCCGCTGCTGGAGAAGGTCTTCGACATCGATCGGTTTCCGCTCGCCGCCCGGGTCGGCGGGGCGGTCGGCGCCGAGCTGAACTCGGCGTACGACCCGGACCACGCTTTCGAGTTCGGCCTCGCCCGGGTCCTCGACGGCATCAGCGCACTGCTCGCGGACCGCTGAAGAATCCGCTTGTGAGTGAGTCCTCACTCACTTACCCTGGTGTACGTGACACCACGAGCCGCGCGGATGACGCCAGAGGACCGGCGGGCGTCCTTGGTCGAGGCGACGCTGCCGCTGCTGCGGCAGCACGGCCGCGACATCAGCACCCGGCAGATCGCCGAGGCGGCCGGCGTCGCCGAAGGCACCATCTTCCGGGTCTTCCCGAACAAGGACGCGCTGATCGACGCGGCGATGGAGACCGCGTTCGACCCGGTACCGCTGTTCGCCGGACTGACCGCGGTCGACACCGAGCTGCCGCTGCGCGAGCGGTTGATCGAGGTCGTCGCGCTGCTGCAGGAGCGGCTTCGTGGCGTCATCACGCTGATGCTGGCACTGCGCATGAGCCGGCCGCCCGGCAAGCAGGAGCTCGAGGCCACCGGCCGCCCCCCGCAGCGGGCGATCGACCAGAACCTGCGCATCCTCAACGCCGTTGCGGCGGTGCTCGAGCCGGACGCGGACCAGCTGCGGCTGCCGCCGTTCGAGGCCGCCCACATCATCCGGCTGCTCACCTTCTCCGCAAGCCACCCACTGATCTCCGACGGACGAACTCTCACGGCCGAACAGATCACCGACATCGTGCTCGACGGCATCCGAAACCCAGGGGAACGCTGAATGCTGCTCCGTCTGCTCCGCACCCACCTCGAGCCCTACAAGGGACTCCTGTCACTCGTTGTCCTCCTGCAGCTGGTCGGGACGATCGCGTCGCTGTACCTGCCGAGCCTCAACGCCGACATCATCGACGAGGGCGTGGCCAGGGGCGACACCAGCTACATCCTGCGTACCGGCGGCTGGATGCTGACCGTGAGCCTGATCCAGATCATCTGCTCCATCGCCGCGGTGTACGTCGGCGCGAAGATCGCGATGAGCCTCGGGCGGGACGTGCGGGCTGCCGTGTTCCACCGGGTCGGCTCGTTCTCGGCCCGGGAGGTGAACCAGTTCGGCGCTCCGTCGCTGATCACCCGGAACACCAACGACGTCCAGCAGATCCAGATGCTCGTGGTGATGACCATGACGCTGATGGTCGCCGCGCCGATCATGTGCGTCGGCGGCATCATCATGGCGCTGCGCGAGGACGTCGGACTGTCCTGGCTGATGCTCGTCTCGGTGCCCGTGCTGGTCCTCGCGGTCGGCCTGATCGTCCGCAGGATGGTCCCGGGCTTCCGCACCATGCAGGTCAGGATCGACGCGGTGAACCGGGTGCTGCGCGAGCAGATCACCGGTATCCGGGTGGTCCGCGCATTCGTCCGCGAGCCGCGCGAGCGCGAACGCTTCGGTGCCGCGAACAACGACCTCACCCAGGTTGCCCTGATGGTCGGCCGGCTGCAGGTGATGATCTTCCCCGTCGTGATGCTGATCTTCAACGCGTCCAGCATCGCGGTGCTGTGGTTCGGTGCGCACCGGGTCGACGACGGCGCGATGCAGGTCGGTGCGCTGACCGCGTTCCTCGCCTACCTGATGCAGATCCTGATGTCGGTGATGATGGCGACCTTCATGGCGATGATGATCCCGCGGGCTGCCGTCAGCGCGGACCGGATCAGCGAGGTGCTCAGGACAGAGTCCTCGGTGCGGCCGCCGGACGAGCCGGTGACCACGCTGGTCGGACCCGGTGAGCTGGTGTTCGACGACGTCACCTTCCAGTACCCGGGCGCCTCCGACGCCGTCCTGAAGGACATCGCGTTCCGTGCCACGCCGGGGAGAACCACCGCGGTGATCGGCAGCACCGGCGCCGGCAAGACCACACTGCTGTCGCTGGTGCCGCGGCTGTTCGACCCGACCGGGGGCGCGGTGCGGGTGGACGGCACCGACATCCGCGACCTCGCACCGGAGGTACTCCGCAAGCGGATCGGCATCGTGCCGCAGAAGCCGTACCTGTTCTCCGGGACGGTCGGCAGCAACCTGCGCTACGGCAACCCGGCGGCGACCGACGACGAGTTGTGGCACGCACTCGAGGTAGCGCAGGCCGCGGACTTCGTCCGGGCGATGCCGGAGGGTCTGGACGCACCGATCGCGCAGGGCGGCACCAACGTGTCCGGTGGTCAGCGGCAACGGCTGTGCATCGCCCGTGCCCTGGTCGCGAACCCGCAGATCTATCTGTTCGACGACTCGTTCTCCGCGCTCGACCTGTCTACCGACGCCCGGCTGCGGGCCGCGCTCAAGCCGCTCACCCGGCAGGCGACCGTGGTGATCGTGGCGCAGCGGGTGTCCACGATCACCGACGCCGACGAGATCCTGGTGCTCGAGGACGGCCGGATCGTCGGCACCGGCCGGCATGACGAGCTGGTCGCCACCTGCCCGACGTACGCCGAGATCGTCGAGTCTCAGCTCACCCAAGAGGACGCCGCATGAGCCGCACGACGACCACACCACCACCCGCCGCGCCGGGAGGGGCCGGCAAGGGGCCTGCCCGGCGGCTGCCGACCGCGGGCGTCGGTGCGAACCGCGGGCCGTGGGCCGCCGCCGGGATGCCGGCCGAGAAGTCCACCGACTTCGTCCCGTCGGCGAGACGGCTGCTGGGCCGGCTGCGGCCGGAGCGAACCAGCATCTTCGCGGTGCTGGCGCTCGCGGTGGTCGGTGTGACCTTCGCCGTGATCGGGCCGATCATCCTCGGCCGCGCCACCGACATCATCTTCGCCGGCGCGATCGGCCGGCAGCTGCCGGCCGGTACGTCGGTCGAGCAGGCGGTGCAGGCGGCGCGTGCCCAGGGCAACGACAACTTCGCCGACATGCTCGCGTCGATGGACCACGTGATCCCGGGCACCGGTGTCGACTTCAGTGCCCTCGGCAACGTCCTGATGCTGGCGCTCGCCCTGTACGTCGTGTCGTCGCTCGCGACCTGGATGCAGGGCTGGCTGCTCACCACTGCGGTGAACCGCACCGTGCAGCGGATGCGCGACGAGGTGGAGGGCAAGCTGCACCGGCTGCCGCTGGAGTACTTCGACAACCAGCCGCGCGGTGAGCTGCTCAGCCGGGTCACCAACGACGTCGACAACGTCCAGCAGAGCCTGCAGCAGACGCTGAGCCAGCTGCTCACCTCGCTGCTGACCGTGATCGGCGTGCTGGTGATGATGTTCGTGGTGTCGCCGCTGCTGGCGGTGATCGCGCTGGTCGCGATTCCCCTCTCGCTGCTGGTCACCAAGCAGATCGCGAAGCGCTCGCAGAAGCTGTTCATCGCCCAGTGGACCCACACCGGTGCGCTGAACGGGCAGATCGAGGAGGCGTTCACCGGGCACGAGCTGGTCAAGGTGTTCGGCCGCGAGAAGGAGGTCGAGGAGGCCTTCCAGCGCAAGAACGAGGAGCTGTTCCAGGCCAGCTTCGGCGCCCAGGCGGTCAGCGGCGTGATCATGCCGGCGACCATGTTCATCGGGAACCTGAGCTACGTCGCCGTCGCGGTGATCGGCGGCCTGCGAGTGGCGTCCGGCGCGATGAGCCTCGGCGACGTGCAGGCGTTCATCATGTACTCGCGCCAGTTCACCCAACCGCTCACTCAGGTGGCCTCGATGGCCAACCTTCTGCAGTCCGGGGTCGCGTCCGCGGAACGGGTGTTCGACCTGCTGGACGCCGACGAGCAGGTGCCGGACTCGGCCGCAGCACCCGCCGTACCGAAGGACGCGCAACGCGGCCGGGTGGAGTTCGAGAACGTGTCCTTCTCCTACGACCCGGACACGCCGCTGATCCAGGATCTGTCGCTCGTGGCCGAACCGGGCCAGACGGTCGCGATCGTCGGCCCGACCGGCGCCGGCAAGACCACGCTGGTGAACCTGATCATGCGGTTCTACGAGCTGCGGGGCGGGCGGATCACGCTCGACGGGGTGGACATCACCAAGTTGAGCCGGCACGACCTGCGGTCACAGATCGGCATGGTGCTGCAGGACACCTGGCTGTTCGGCGGCACGATCCGGGACAACCTGCGGTACGGCAACCTGCAGGCGACCGACGACGAGATCCTGGCGGCGGCGAAGGCGACGTATGTGGACCGGTTCGTGCACAGCCTGCCCGACGGGTACGACACGGTGATCGACGAGGAGGGCAGCAACGTCTCAGCGGGGGAGAAGCAGCTGCTGACGATCGCGCGGGCGTTCCTGTCCGACCCGTCGCTGCTGATCCTCGATGAGGCGACCAGCTCGGTCGACACTCGGACCGAGCTGCTGGTTCAGCATGCGATGGCGGCGCTGCGCACGGACCGGACCAGCTTCGTGATCGCGCACCGGCTGTCCACCATCCGCGACGCCGATCTGATCCTGGTGATGGAGGACGGCGCGATCGTCGAGCAGGGCACGCACACCGCACTGCTCGCGGCGGGCGGCGCCTACGCCCGGCTGTACCAGGCCCAGTTCAGCGGCGCGATCGTGGATGTGGACGAGGAGGTCGCGGCGCCCGCCTGACGGTGCTCAGGAGCCCGAGTCGAGGGCGGCCGCAGCACGTTCAGCCACTCACCGCCCACATGCGTAGCCCTGCATGCCGCGCGGGTTCGCTCCCGCGGACAGCACCCCGTCGGCGTCCCGCCGCACCGCGCACAACCGGCCGAGGCTCCACGGTCCCGCCGCGGTGACCCGGTGGCCGCGGCGGGTCAGCTCGTCGCGGACCGCGGGACCCAGCCGGTCCTCCAGCACCAGGCCGCCCGGCTCGACGCCGCGCGGCCAGAACGACGACGGGAATCCGGTGGTGTGCCAGGCCGGCGCGTCGATCGCCCGCTGCAGGTGCCGGCCCTGCGCCAGGTGGCGGAGCAGGAACAGCAGCTGCCACTGGTCCTGCTCGTCGCCGCCGGGCGAGCCGCAGGCCAGCACCGGCCGGCCGTCCTTCAGCACCAGGGTCGGGCTGAGCGTTGTACGCGGCCGCTTCCCGGGTGCGAGCGAGGACGGCAGTCCCGGCTCAAGCCAGAACATCTGCGCCCGGCTGCCCAGGCAGAAGCCCAGCTCCGGGATCGTCGGCGAGCTCTGCAGCCAGCCGCCGCTCGGGGTCGCGGACACGATGTTGCCCCAGCGGTCCACCACGTCGACGTGACAGGTGTCGCCCCTGGTGCGGCCGTCCACCGACACCGCCGGCTCGCCCGTCGTCGCGTCGGCCGTACCGTTGCCGCTGGCAACCGTCGGCAGTCGCGGGGGCCGGCGGTCCGGACTGCCCGGGCGCAGCGTCGTACTGGCCGTTGCCTCGAGCAACTCGGCGCGCCCGGCGGCGTACGCGGGCGACAGCAGCGTCTTCAGCGGGACGTCGGATCCGTCGCCGTACCAGGCCTCCCGGTCGGCGTACGCGAGCTTGACCGTCTCGACAACGGTGTGCACGCCGTCTGCACCGGTCAGGTCCAGGTCGGCAGGGTCGCCGAGCTCGTCCAGGATCGCCAGCGCCTGCAGCAGGGCCGGACCCTGGCCCCACGGCCCGGTCTTCGCGATCGTGTGCCCCTGCCAGTCCAGCGTGGCCGGTTCCTCCCAGCTCGCGCTGTACGACGCCAGGTCGGCGCCGGTGACCAGGCCGGGGTGGGGGGCGCCGCTGGAGTCGAGGTGCGGCAGCCGGGCGAACCGGTCGATCGCGTCCGCGACGAACCCCTCCCGCCACTCGGCCCGGGCGCGCTCGATCTGCGCGACTCGATCGGTACCCGCGGACTCACCGGCCCGGACCAGCCGGTCGAGCGTGTCGGCGTACGCCGGGTTGCGGAAGATCGCGCCCGGCCGGGGCGGCGCGCCGGCGGACAGCCAGAGCGCGGCCGAGGTCGGCCAGTGCTCGGTGAACAGGTCCTTGACCGCGGCAACGGTCTCGCCGGCGCGGCCGACCAGCGGGTGCCCGTCGCGGGCGTAGCCGATCGCCGGTTCCAGCACCTCGCGCAGCAGTCGGGTGCCGTGGTCGCGCAGCATCAGCAGCCAGGCGTCGACCGCACCCGGTACGGCGGCGGCCAGCGGACCCGAGCCCGGGACCAGGTCCAGGCCGAGATCGGTGAAGTGCTCGATCGTCGCGGCGGCGGGCGCCGGGCCCTGGCCGCACAGCACCTTCGGTACCGGGTCGTCCGCGGTCGCCACGATCGCCGGCATCTCCCCGCCCGGCCCGTTCAGGTGCGGCTCGACCACGTGCAGCACGAACCCGGCCGCGACCGCCGCGTCGAACGCGTTGCCGCCGAGCTCCAGCATCCGCATCGCCGACTGCGACGCCAGCCAGTGCGTGGACGAGGCCATCCCGAACGTCCCCCGCAGCGTCGGCCTGGTCGTAAATCCCGCATCATCGATCATTCGTCAGTCCAGCAGCGGCGTGCCGTTGTTCGTTCGTCAGGCCGTGCGCTTCTGCAGCGCGGCCATCACCCGCTGGGCGCTGGAGCCGAGGTCGAGCCGGTCGACCAGCGCAAGCCACGCCTCGGGGTCGCGCACGTCGGACGGCATCCGGGTGTCCGCGTCGTCGACCGGCGCGTCGGTGGCGACCGCGACCACCTTCGGTGCCACGTCCAGGTAGTCGGACGCGTCCACGATCTTCTTCTTCAGCGACGGCGACATCGAGCTCTTCGGGTCGACCGCCGCCGCCCGGACTCCGTCCAGGTCGCCGTAGGTCGCGATCAGCGATGCCGCGGTCTTGTCGCCGACCCCCTTCACGCCGGGCAGCCCGTCGGAGGTGTCACCGCGCAGCGTGGCGAAGTCGGCGTACCGCTGTGCGGGGACGCCGTACTTGTCCAGCACCGCCGCGTCGTCCATCACCTCGGCCCGGCCGACACCGCGGGCCGCGGTGTAGATCACCCGGACACTGCGCGCGTCGTCGACCAGCTGGAACAGGTCCCGGTCTCCGGTGACCACGTCCACCGGCATCGTCGCCTCGTGCGCCAGCGTGCCGATCACGTCGTCGGCCTCGTGATCGGCCGCACCCACCACCGCGATGCCGAGCGCGTCCAGGCACTCGCGGATCAGCGGGATCTGCGCGTTCAGCCGGTCCGGCACCTCCTCGACCGAGACGCCGCCCTTCACGTACGCGACCCGGTGCTCCTTGTATGACGGCACCAGCGCGACCCGCCAGGTCGGCCGCCAGCCCTCGTCCCAACACGCGACCAGATGGGTCGGCGGGTGGTTCTCGACCAGCCGGGCGATGAAGTCGAGCATGCCGCGGATCGCGTTCGTCGGCGTACCGTCGACGCCTTTGGTGGTGTCGGGGACACCGAAGAACGCGCGGAAGTACAGCGAGGCGGTGTCCAGCAGCATCAACCGGTCGGTGCGTTCAGCCATGCCGCCGATGCTCTCACGCCCTCAGCGCTGGTAGGTCACCTCCACGCGGCGGTTGAGGCGGCGGTCGCCCTCGGAGTCGTTCGGCGCGACGGGCTGGGTGGCGCCGCGGCCCGCGACCTCGAAGCCGAACTGCCTGCCGACGCGTGGCCGCAGCGCGCCGTAGACGGCCTGCGCTCGGGCGTCCGAGAGCCGCTGCTGCACAGTGACCGAGCCGCGGTCGGTGCCGGCGACGTGGCCCCTCCACGAGCACGCGAGTGCCGGCTTTCGCGCGCGCATTGATGTCCCGGGCGATCCCGGCGATCGCGGTGTCGTTGACGATCAGCGCACCGCGGTTGGCGGTCCGCGCACGGATCTGGCCGAGTGTCTTGTCCACTCGCCGGTTGCTGGACTGACCTGTTCCGCCGCCGCCAGTAGGGTCGTTCACGTGGAGGAGCTTGACCGCAAGATCGTCGCCCTGCTGGCCCATGACGGCCGGATGAGTTTCACCGACCTCGGCAAGGCCACAGGGTTGTCGACCTCGGCCGTGCACCAGCGGGTGAAGCGTCTCGAGCAACGCGGTGTGCTCCGCGGGTACGTCGCGCTGGTCGACTACGAGACACTCGGGCTGCCGCTGACCGCGATGATCGCGATCCGCCCGATCGACCCGTCCCAGCCGGACGACTCACCGGAGCGGCTTCGCGACGTTCCCGAGATCGAGTCCTGCTACTCGGTTGCCGGCGACTCGTCGTACATCCTCACCGTTCGAGTCGCGTCGCCGGTCGCCCTCGAGGAGCTGTTGGCGATCATCCGCGCCAAGGCCAACGTCTCCACCACGACGACCATCGTTCTGTCCATCCCGTACGAGCGCCGCGCTCCAGCCGTCTGACTAGGCCTCAGCCGTCGAGCTGGTCCTTCGACGCCTGTCGCGACGCGGCCGCGTGTGCGGCGGCCTCGGCGAGCGAGGTTCCGGCGTGTTCGCGCCACCAGGCCTGGCCGCGCTCCGGCAGCGTGTCGATCGGGTCGTAGTACTCGTAGGTCCGCTCCAGGGCCTCGGGGTCGTCGCGCTCGATCCCGGTGCGGTAGTTCTTCTTCCAGTACGAGATGCCGCGCTCCTCGTCGTACTCGCTGAGCTGGTGCACCCAGCGCTTGCCGACGTACGGCACGTCGCACACGATCCGCGGCGTCGCGAAGCCGGGCAGGTAGCCGAGGATGCCGTGCTGCAGCTCCTGCGCCTCCTTGACCGAGACCCGCCAGTGCTCGGAGAACGGGATCATGTCGCACATGTAGAAGTAGTACGGCGTGACGCCGGCGCCGTCGAGCAGCGCGAAGCACAGGTCCAGCAGCTGCGGCACCGAGTCGTTCACGCCGCGCATCAGCACACCCTGGTTGCGGACGTCGCGCAGTCCGGCCTCGAACATCGCGCGGGACGCCTCCGCGACCAGCGGCGTGACCGACTGGGCCGCGTTCACATGGGTATGCATGGCAACCATCACGCCACGCTGCCGCGCGACGGTGGCGACCCGTTCGACGCCGGCCCGGACGTCGTCGGACAGCCAGTGCTGCGGCATCCCCATCAGTGCCTTGGTGGCGAGCCGGATGTCGCGGATGTTCTCGATCTCGAGCAGGTTCATCAAGAACCCCTCGAGCCGTGGCCACGGCATGTTCGCGACGTCGCCGCCGGATACCACGACGTCCCGCACGCCCGGGTTCTTCTTGAGGTAGGAGAACATGTCGTCCAGCCGCTGCTGCGGCTTGGCGACGAACTTCAGCTTGTCGATCACCGGGGTCGAGTTGCCGACCAGGTCCATCCTGGTGCAGTGCCCGCAGTACTGCGGGCAGGTCGGCAGGATCTCGGCCAGCACCTTCGTCGGGTACCGGTGGGTCAACCCCTCCGTGGCCCACATCTCGTGCTCGTGCAGCGAGTCCCGGGTGGCGTGCGGGTGCGACGGCCAGTCGGTCCGGCGGTCGCTGAACAGCGGCAGCATGTAGTGCCGTACCGGGTCGGCATAGAACGCCTCGGTGTACGCCGCGCCCGGGTCCGCACCCGACGGCACGATCGTGTTCAGCATCTGCGGTGGGAGCAGCATCGACATCGTCGCCCGCTCGGCCTGGTCGCGCTCCAGGTCGGCGTACACCCGGTCCTCGAGCAGGTCGCCCATCACGGCGCGCAGCTGCTTGACGTTCTTCACGCAGTGCGCGCGCTGCCACTGCACCGAGCGCCACTCTTCGGCCGTGACGTCCTTCCAGCCCGGCATCCGGGTCCAGTCCGGCTCGACCAGCTCGGCGCGACTGTACGCGTACGGCTGTCCGGACAGCGGCTCCGGCTGGGAGGCTGCTGTCTGCGGCGGGCTGATCAGGTCGGTCACTGGTACCTCCGAGTCCACGACGATGTGGCGTTCCGTGTGAGGATAGCGATAGAACTTGTCTTGATGACAACAGTACGCCGCAAGATTTCCGCCATGTCGGACGTTTGCGTGTCATTTTGCCCGGGTTATGACGTGGCTCACACAATGCGAGCCCTGGATCGAAGGAGTCCCAGCGTGTCGACCAGCCCCTCCTCGCCCGTCGGTCTGCACCGCGTGCTGGAGCCTGCCGGCGTACTGCCGCAGGCGGCCGAACGGCTGGACGACCGGCCGGAGCTGTGGCCGGACGAGATCCGGATCGCGGTCGAGCGGCTGAACCTGGACGCCGCGTCGTACCGGCAGCTGGCCGAGGCGCACGGTGGCGACGGCGACAAGGTGCGGGCCGCGGTGGTCGACATCATCGCCAGCCGGGGCAAGATGCAGAACCCGGTCACCGGCTCCGGCGGGATGCTGGTCGGCACGGTGGCGGAGGTCGGCCCTGCGTCGCCGCTCGGCGTACGGCCCGGCGACCGGGTGGCCACGCTGGTGTCGCTGACGCTGACGCCGCTGCGGATCACCGACGGCCTGGAGCGCTGGGACGGCCGCGGCGAGCAGGCGCCGGCCGCCGGCCACGCGATCCTGTTCGCCCGCTCGATCGTCGCCAAGCTGCCC
Organism: Kribbellaceae bacterium; assembly: GCA_035650275.1. Taxonomy (GTDB): domain Bacteria; phylum Actinomycetota; class Actinomycetes; order Propionibacteriales; family Kribbellaceae; genus DASRHY01. The sequence continues at coordinate 21,605 of DASRHY010000290.1, forward strand.
GACGACCTCGCGCCCGAGCTCTCGCTCGCGGTGCTCGACGTGTGCGGAGCGCCGGCGCTCACCGCCCGGATCGTCCAGCGGTACGACGCGCCCGTCGTCGCGGTGATCGGTGCCGCGGGCAAGAGTGGCTCGCTTTCGCTGGCCGCCGCCCGGCAGGCCGGTGCCGCCCGCACGATCGGCGTCGTACCGGTGCAGGCCGAGGCCGACCGGCTGACGGCCGCGGGCCTGGCCGACGTGGTGACGCTCGCCGACGCACGCGATCCGGTCGCGCTCAGTGCCGCGGTCGAGGCCACCGGCGGGCCGGCCGACGTCACCGTGGTGTGCGTGGACGTTCCGGGCTGTGAGCACGGTGCGGTGCTGTCCACGGCCGAGGGCGGCACGGTGATCTTCTTCTCGATGGCGACCTCGTTCTCCGCCGCCGCGCTCGGCGCCGAGGGGCTGGCCGCCGACGTCACGATGCTGGTCGGGAACGGCTACGTGCCGGGCCACGCCGAGCAGGCACTCCAGCTGCTGCGCGAGACTCCGGGCGTGCGTGCGTTGTTCGAGTCGCGCCTCGCGGCGGAGACGGCCGCGGACGGGCAGGATTGACCTGTGCGAACCCTGCTGAGGAACGGATCGGTCTACTCGGCCGCCGACCCGCACGCGACCGCGATCGCGTTCGACGACGGCGTGGTCAGCTGGCTCGGCGACGACACCGGCGCGGCGCCGTACGCGGCCGGCGCCGACGAGATCGTCGACCTGAATGGACGGCTGGTCACACCCGCGTTCGTGGACGCGCACGTGCACACCGTGCAGACCGGGTTCGCGATCACCGGGCTGGACCTGCACACCGGCCGTTCGCTGATCGAGTGCCTGGACGCGGTCGCGTCGTACGCCGCGCGCACCCCGGGCGACCAGGTGATCGTCGGGTACGGCTGGGACGAGACGGCCTGGCCCGAGCACCGGCCGCCGGCCGGTGCTGAGCTGGAGTCCGCGGCCCCGGGCCGGAAGGTATACCTGTCCCGCGTCGACGGGCACTCCGCCGTCGTCTCGCCGGCGCTGGCCGCTGTGGTCGACGGGTTGCCCGGGCGGTCCGGCTACAACGCCGGCGGCCGGATGGAGCGCGACGCGCACCACGCGCTCCGGGACGCACTCGCCGAGCTGCTGCCGATGAGCCAGCGCCGCGCCGCCGCCGACGCCGCGGTCGCCGCGATGGCCCGGCAGGGTATCGGGTCGTTCCATGAGATGGCGGCGCCGCACATCGGGCCCGCGGACGAGCTGCCCGAGGTGCGGGCCGCGGCGGAGGCGGCCGGGCTGCACGCGGTGACGTACTGGGGTGAGGCCGGCGCGTTCGACAAGGCCGCCGAGCTCGGTGTCGGCGGGCTCGCCGGAGATCTGGTCGCCGACGGCGCGCTGGGCTCCCGGACGGCGGCGCTCCGGACGCCGTACGCCGACTGCGCCGACCGTTCCGGACACGCGTATCTCACCGCGGAGCAGATCGCCGAGCACGTGATCGGCTGCACCGAACGCGGGCTCCAGGCGGGTTTCCACTGCATCGGCGACGCCGCGCTCGACAACGTGGCCCGCGGTTTCGAGCTGGCGGCGGAGAAGGTCGGCGTGCTCGAGCTGGTCGCCGCACGGCACCGGTTGGAGCATGTCGAGATGCCCGACGCGGCCGCGATCGCGACGTTCGCGAAATTCGGCGTGGTGGCCAGCGTGCAGCCGATGTTCGACGGCCTCTGGGGTGGCCCGGACGGGATGTACGCCGAGCGGCTCGGCGAACGATGGCGCGGGATGAACCCGTACGGCGCGCTGGCCCGGGCCGGGGTGGTGCTCGCGTTCGGGTCCGACACCCCGGTCACCGGGCTCGGCGGCTGGCAGGCGGTCCGCGCGGCCGCGTTCCACCACGAGACCGAGCACCGGATCACTGTCCGGGCCGCGTTCGCGGCGCACACGCGAGGCGGTTGGCGGGCCGCGGGCGTGGACGACGCGGGCGTGCTGGCACCGGGTGCGGCGGCGACGTACGCGGTCTGGGACACCGACGCCGAGCTGGTGGTGCAGACACCCGACGAGCGGGTCGCGGCCTGGTCCACCGACCCGCGGGCCGGGGTCCCGGTGCTGCCGGACCTGTCCACGGCGTTGCCGACCTGTGTGCGGACGGTGGTCGCCGGCCGCGTCGTGTACGAGGAGCCCGCGTGAAGAACAAGCTCGACCTGGACCCGGTGACGGTCCGCAAGGCGCGCAGCCTGGCCCGCAAGGCCGGGCGACCGATCGTGAACCTGGCCCGCCGGCACACCACCGTCTCGGTGGAACGTGCGGTACTGCGGCTGGCCGGGCTGACCGGCGCGGACTCCGACGGCATCCCGTGGGTGAACCGCCTGGCCGACACCGTCCGCGCCGACACCGGGCTGGAGCACGGCCTGGCGCTGCCGGTGTGGGACGCACTGGTCCGTGGCGAGGCCGAGGACCTGCCGGTGCTGGCGCAGAAGGCGGCGTCCGGGTCGGTGATGTTCCGGTTGCCCGAGGGCCGTGACGCGGTCCGGGCCCGGTCGGCGTCCCGCAAGGCGGTTGCCGCAGGCATCAGACGGATAGACGCCCGGCGGCGCGAGCGGGACCGGCTGGTGAAGCGCCACGGCGACCCGGAGCAGCGGCCGTGGATCTATCTGATCGTCGCCACCGGCGACATCTACGAAGATATCCCGCAGGCGCAGGCCGCGGCGCGGGAGGGCGCGGACGTCATCGCGGTGATCCGTTCCACCGGCCAGTCACTGCTCGACTACGTGCCCGAGGGAGCCACCCGAGAGGGGTTCGCCGGCACCTACGCGACGCAGGAGAACTTCCGGCTGATGCGGGCCGCGCTGGACGAGACGTCGAAGGAGCTCGGCCGCTACATCCGGCTGACCAACTATGCGTCCGGGCTGTGCATGCCGGAGATCGCCACGCTGGCGGGACTGCAGCGGCTGGACATGATGCTGAACGACTCGATGTACGGAATCCTCTTCCGCGACATCAACCCGGTCCGCACCTTCGTGGACCAGCGGTTCAGCCGGCAGATCCATGCGCGCGCGGGAATCATCATCAACACCGGCGAAGACAATTACCTGACCACCGCGGACGCGGTCGAGGCGGCGCACACGGTCACCGTCAGCCAATTGCTGAACGAGTATTTCGCCAAGGAGGCCGGACTGAAGGACTGGCAGCTCGGCCTGGGGCATGCGTTCGAGATCAACCCGGACGTGCCGGACTCGTTCCGGCTCGAGCTGGCGCACGCGATGCTGGCCCGGCAGCTCTTCCCGGACGCGCCGCTGAAGTGGATGCCACCGACCCGGCACATGACCGGCGACGTGTTCCGCGGCTACCTGCTGGACGGGTTCTTCAACCTGGTCGGTGCGATGACCGGGCAGGGCATCCTGCTGGTCGGGATGATGACCGAGGCCGTGGTCACGCCGTGGATCTCCGACCGCGACCTGGCCCTGCAGAACGTGCGCTACGTACTAGGTGCCGCAGGCAACCTTCACGAGGACTTCCATCCACCGGCGCACGGCTTCATCGCGTCCCGGGCCCGCCAGGTGCTGGGGGAGTCGGTCGAGCTACTGGAACAGATCATCGACCACGACAACGGATTGCTGGACGCGATCGGCGACGGCACCTTCGGCCTGATGCGCCGCCCGGCCGACGGCGGCAAGGGCCTCGACGGCGTCGCCGCGAAGTCGTCGTCGTACTACAACCCCGCCACCGAGATCCTGGAGGAGGGCCAGTGAGCATCGTCAGGCCGTACGGCGACACCACCGGCGACGGCATGGTGCAGCTGTCGTTCACGCTGCCGGTGCCGCACGACAAGCGCGCCGAGGGCGCGGCCGTGCAGCTCGCGAACAAGATGGGCATCGACCCCGCGCTGGTCGTGCACGCGAAGCCGATGGGGCCGGACTTCACCTTCTTCGTGGTGTACGGACCGGTGCACCACCTGGTCGATACCAGCAAGGTCGAGGTGCTGGAGCGCGACTACCCGCTGCTCAGTCCGAGGGAGGCGAACCTCCTTATCCGTAAGGGTTTGCGGCGCCGGCTCACCGTGGTCGGCGCGTGCATCGGCACCGACGCGCACACCGTCGGCATCGACGCGATCCTGAACGTCAAGGGGTTCGCGGGGGAGAAGGGCCTGGAGTACTACCGCGAGCTCAAGGTGGTCAACCTCGGCGCCCAGGTCGCCGTACCGCAGCTGGTCCGGCGGGCCAGGCAGGAGAAGGCGGACGCCATCCTGGTGTCCCAGGTGGTGACCCAGCGGGAGGCACACGTGCTGAACACCAAGGAGATGTCGGCCGCGTTCCGCGAAGCCTACAGCGAGCAGGCCAGGCCGCTGTTGGTTGCCGGAGGCCCCCGTTTCACCGAGCAGATGGCCGGCGAGCTCGGCGTCGACCGGGTGTTCAGCCGCGGTACGACGCCGGGCGAGGTGGCCAGCTACCTGGTCGACGAGCTGGTGACGAAACGACACGCACCGAGCAGGAAGCAGAGCGCATGACGAACGCCGAGGTCGGTCTCACGGTCACGCACCGGCGGTACGTCCCGTACAGCCACGCGCACTACGCCGGGCACCTGGTCGACGGCGCGTACGTGCTCGGCCTGTTCGGGGACGTCGCCACCGAGGTGTGCATCCGCACCGACGGTGACGAGGGCCTGTTCGCGTCGTACTCCGACGTCCAGTTCTCCGCACCGCTGCGTGCCGGGGACGTGGTCGAGGTGACGGCGACCGTGACCCGGGTCGGTACCCGCAGCCGCGATCTGGAGCTGGTCGCCACCGTCGTGTGCCGCGGCCGGCCGGACCGGTCCGAGTCGGCCGCCGAGGTGCTCGCCGAGCCGCTCGAGGTGACCCGGGCGACCGGTACCGTGGTCGTTCCTGCGCGCTGAGCGAGCGCGCTGCGGCGTGACTTGTGCGTAATTCGATCGTTCACCGGAAAACCTCGGTCCGAACTGTTCGGAGAGGTTGACACCGGCGTTGTAAAGGATCAGTGTTTTCGGAGTCGTCATATTCCGTTTCGCCAACGGACATAGGAAGTTCGGCCATCGTGATGGCCCCGCGCGTGACCAGGCCAGTGCCAGACCTGAGTCGACGGGGGCTTGGGTCTAACGGTGGACAGTGCCCCTCCCGGGGCGGAGCTGGAAGGGGCTCGGCACCCAGTAGACAACGACCGCGCGGCCCGTACCCAGCGAGTCGGCGGTCGGTCCGAAGGGTCGCCGAGCCCCTTTCCTCACGACGCTGCATAAGTGACGCTGCCTCATGCGCCTCGACATCCTCATAGGCTGAGCGGATACATCCTGGGCCCATGCACGTTGTACCGTCGTGCGTCCGACCAGATTCGCCGAGCCGAGTGGAGGTGCCGTGGCGAGGTTGTCCTCCGGCCCGCGACGGGCGCTACGCCTGGTGCTCGCTATCGGCGCCGGCGCGGCCCTCGGGCTGGCGTACGAGCCGTACGACCTGCCGTGGATCGCACCGCTCTCGGTCGCCGCGCTGCTGGTCGCGCTGCGCGGCACGTCGATGCGCGCCGGCTTCCTGGTCGGCTCCGGCTTCGGCATCGCCTGGTACGCCGTGCTGGTGCCCTGGCTGACCGTCATCGGCGGTGACGCCGCGATAGCGCTCGCCGTCCTGGAGGGGTTGTTCTACGGCGTGTTCGGGATGCTCGCCGGCCAGGCGCTGCGGATCCGCGGCTGGCTGCTCTGGGTACCGGCGCTGTGGGTCGCGACCGAGTTCGCGACTGCGTCGGTCCCGTTCGGCGGCTTCCCGTGGGGACGGCTGGCATGGGCGTTCGCGGGCTCCGACTTCGGCCTGTACGCCGCCTGGGTCGGGGTGGCCGGGGTGAGCTTCCTGGTCGCGCTGCTCGGTGCGCTGCTCTACAGCCTGGTGCCTGCGCCACGTGGTCCGTCGCGAGTGCCGCCACGGCTGGCCGCGCTGGTCGCAGCGGCCGTGCTGGTCGGCGCGGCCTTCGCCCTGCCGGCGCCAGGCACCTCCGACGAGCGCACCGTCACGGTCGCGACCGTTCAGGGCAACGTGCCGGGCGACGGCATGGACGCGCTCGGCGAGGCCCGGACCGTCACCCGCAACCACCTGGCCGCGACCGAGCAGCTGGCCCGGGACGTCGCGAGCGGCAGCAAGGCCCGCCCGGAGCTGGTGATCTGGCCGGAGAACTCGACCGACATCGACCCGTTCAGGGACGCCGAGACCCGAGCCGACATCGAGGCAGCGGTGAAGGCTGTGGGCGTACCGATCCTGGTCGGCGCGGTGCTCCAAGGTCCGGGGCCGAACGAGCGGCAGACCACCGGTGTGGTGTGGGACCCGGTCAGCGGGCCAGGGCAGGTCTACGCGAAGCGGCACCCGGTGCCGTTCGGCGAGTACATCCCGTTCCGCGAGCAGCTGCTGCCGTACATCAAGCGGCTGGAGCTGGTCGGCCGGCAGACCGCGCCCGGCACCGTGCCCGGCGTGCTGCGCATCGGCGACGTCCTGTACGGCGACGTGATCTGCTTCGAGATCGCGTACGACGACGTGATGGACGACGTGATGGACGGCGGCGCGCAGATCCTCGTGGTCCAGACGAACAACGCGACGTACGGCGGTACCGCGCAGCCCGACCAGCAGTTCGCGATCACCCGGCTGCGCGCGGTCGAGACCGGCCGGGACGTGCTGGTCGCATCCACCAACGGCATCTCCGGCGTGATCCATCCCGACGGCGCCGTCGAGCACAAGTCCGGGCAGGGGGTCGCGGACGTCTACGTCACCGAGGTGCCGGTGCGCACCTCGAAGACGCTCGCGACCGTGCTCGGACCGTGGCCGCAGTGGATCCTTACCGGACTCGGCCTGCTCGGCGCCGTACTGGCGCTGGTGCACCGCCGTCGCCGGCGGCTGGACGAGCCCGCGGAGGTTGCGCGAGGCCGTAGGCTTCCTGACTCAAGAGACCTGCAGGTCGCCGGTGCCGGCGCCGAGAAGAGGAGAGAGTCGGACACGTGAGCACGCCAGCGGGACCGGACCGGTACGCCGAGCTCGGGCGGATCCTGGTCATCATCCCGACGTACAACGAGGCCGAGAACATCGACCCGATCGTCGCGCGGGTGCGCACATCGGTGCCGGAGGCCCACATACTCGTTGCCGACGACAACTCTCCGGACGGCACCGGCGAGCTCGCCGACAAGCTGGCGGCCGCCGATCAGCACGTGCACGTGCTGCACCGCAAGGGCAAGGAAGGTCTCGGCGCGGCGTACATCGCCGGCTTCGGCTGGGGCATGGACAACGGCTACGGCGTCCTGGTCGAGATGGACGCCGACGGCTCGCACCAGCCGGAGGAGCTGCCCCGGCTGCTGGACGCGCTCGGCTCCGCGGACCTGGTGCTCGGTTCGCGGTACGTCAAGGGCGGCGCGGTGCGGAACTGGCCGAAGCACCGTGAGGTGCTCAGCCGCGGCGGCAACATCTACACCCGCCTCGCGATCGGGGTACCGCTGGCCGACGCCACCGGCGGCTACCGTGCATTCCGCCGCGAGACGCTGGAGGGGATCGGGCTGGACCAGGTCGCCTCGGCCGGCTACTGCTTCCAGGTCGACCTGGCCTGGCGGGCGCTGAAGAAGGGCTTCCGCGTGGTCGAGGTGCCGATCACGTTCATCGAGCGCGAGCGCGGCACGTCGAAGATGTCGCAGGCGATCGTCGTCGAGGCGATGCTGAAGGTCGGCCGGTGGGGAGTCGCGCACCGGGCGAGACAGGTCCGCAACGGCGTACGGCGGCTCACCGGCCGCCGGGCCGCGGCCTAGGGCTGGTCGGTCCCGATGCCCTGGTTCATCGCGATCCTGCTGCTCGTCGTACCGCTGATCGAGATCTACGTGATCGTCCAGGTCGGCCAGGTGATCGGCGCCTGGTGGACCATCGGCCTGCTGATCGTGGAGAGCGCGCTCGGCGCCTTGCTGGTGAAGCGCGAGGGGCGGCGCGCATGGCGCGCACTGCAGAGCTCACTCGACACCGGCAAGATGCCCGGCCGGGAGCTCGCCGACGGCGCCCTGGTGCTGATCGGCGGGACGCTGCTGCTGACGCCGGGCTTCGTCACCGACGTGTTCGGCTTCTTCTTCGTGCTGCCGTTCACTCGTGGGTTCGCCCGCAGGCTGCTGAGCGCGTTCGTGACCCGGCGGCTGATGCAGTCCATCGGCACCCCGGTGAACGGGTTCAGCGTGCCGACGCAGCGCCGGTCGAAGTCGTCCAAGAAGAAGTCCGGCGATACCGCGCCGGCCACCGAGCCGCGGACCGAGGTGGTCGAGGGCGAGGTGGTCGACGGCGGGGTGGTCGAGGACGACGGGCCGGGTCCGGCTGCCGGGCCACAGCGCCCGATCGACAGCTGACAGGAGAACGGGCCACATCCGCGGTGCGGATGTGGCCCGTCAGCGTGGTTCGGGTCAGGCGGAACGCTTGCTGCCCGCGGCCCGCGGGCGGTGCAGGTGCGCCGGGCCGATCTCGCCCGACCGGAGCAGCTGCACGCGCTCGGCGAGCAGCTCCTCGAGCTCGGAGATGGTCCGCCGCTCACGCAGCATGTCCCAGTGCGTCCGGGCCGGCTTCTCCTGCTTCGGCTCCGGCCGCTCACCGGTCGAGCGGAGCGCCTCACCACCGCAGTGCGGGCACTCCCAGACCGCCGGCACCTCGGCGTCGTCGGCCATCGTGATCTCGACCCGGTGGCCCCGGGCGCAGTCGTAGCTCACGGTCTGGCGAGGAGCGAACTCCACACCGCGGTCATCCTCGAAGCTGACCCCACCCAGCCCCGAACCACGCAGTACGCGATTAGACATGTCAAACCTCCGGATCCGTCTGCGTGGTCAACGTCTGTATGACGCTGATCATTCCCATTCTGGCACGCCTGTCACTGCGAGAGCCGCGTCACAGTACCCTCTGCGTAGTCAGCCGCACGTTCCGTGATGCCCGCTACGCGGTTTCGGGCTGGAGCGTGAGCGAGATCGAGTTGATGCAGTAGCGCTGGTCGGTCGGCGTGTCGTACCCCTCGTCGGAGAAGACGTGACCGAGGTGCGAGCCGCAGTTCGCGCAGCGCACCTCGACGCGCTTCATACCCAGCGAGCTGTCCTCGATGTACTCGACCCGGTCCTCGGCCAGCGGGGCGAAGAACGACGGCCAGCCGCAGTGCGAGTCGAACTTGGTCTCGCTGCGGAACAGCTCGCTCGAGCAGGCCCGGCACCGGTAGACGCCGACCGTCTTGGTGTCGGTGTACTCACCGGTGAACGGGCGCTCGGTCCCGGCCTTGCGGAGTACGGCGTACTCGGCCGGTGACAGCTGCGCCCGCCACTCGTCGTCGGACTTGCGGACGGGGTAGCCGGTGTCGGTGCTCATACCTCCAGTGTGGGGGTCAACGCCAAGGGGCGATCCGCAGCACCTGCGGATCGTGGTCGCTGATCTGGTCCGGGAACTCGCTGTTGATGTGCACGACGTCGTACGACGCGGCTGGCAGCAGGCTGAGCGACATCAGGATCTGGTCCAGGATCTGCGAGTTGCCCTCGAACACGTAGCTGTACCGCTCGGCCTGGGGCAGCGTGCGCGGCAGGTCGACCAGCGTCCTGAGTCCGGACCCGACCAGGATGTCGGTGGTCTCGGAGAACTCGAAGTCGTTGATGTCGCCGAGCACCACCACATTCGCCAGCGGGTCGCGGGTCAGGATCTGGTCCACGAAGGCGCGTACCGAGGCGGCCTGCTGATGCCGCTTCGGCTCGGTGACCCGGTTCGGCGGCTGGAACTGACCCCACAGCGGCTGGTCGCCACCCTTGGAGCTGAAGTGGTTGGCGATCACGAAGACCGTCTTGCCCTTCCACTTGAACTCGCCGGCGAGCGGCTTTCGGGTCGCCTCCCAGGCCGGGTTCGCGGTGTCGATCCGGCCCGGCGACG
>DASRHY010000291.1:0-5452 GCA_035650275.1 Kribbellaceae bacterium
CGATCGCGATCTCCAGCGCGCTGGCCGCCGTCGGCCGGATCCCGCGGCGATGGTCCGACATTCCCCAGATCATCACCCGGTCCCAGCCGGTGTCGGGCAGCTCGGTGCGGTCCTCGGCCGGGAACGCGAACGGCACGGCCCGCCCGCGCGCGACCAGGTCGCCACCGACCGTCGCCACGATGCTGTACGCCGGGAAGGTGACCGCGACCTGGTGGAACAGCGTGGTGCCGACCGGGTCGTGCAGCATGAACTCCGGCCACGCGTCGGCCAGCTCGTAGAGCCGGTCCGTGAGCTCCGGCCGCTCCGCCAGCGTGGTGATGACCAGATCGTCCATGCCCGCGAGCATGCCAGCCGGCGCGGCGGCTGTCCGCCAGGTTTTCCAGGGTCAGGCCTGGTCGAAGAACCGGTCCAGCACCCGGCAGCCGAACCCGAGCGCGGTCACCGGGACCCGTTCGTCGATGCCGTGGAACATCCCCATGAAATCCAGGTCCGGCGGGAGCTGCAGCGGCGAGAACCCGAAGCAGCGGATCCCGAGCCGGCTCCACGCCTTCGCGTCGGTGCCACCGCTCATCAGGTACGGCGCGACCCGGCTCTGCGGGTCCTCCGCGGCCAGGCAGCTCTTCATCGCCTCGACCAGCCCACCACTGAACTCGGTCTCCAGCGCGTTGTCGTGCACCACCATCTCGCGGGTGACCTGGTCGCCGATCAACTCGTCGACCTTGGCGAAGAACTCGTCTTCGTGACCCGGCAGGAACCGCCCGTCGACGTGCGCCTCCGCGTCGCCGGGGATCACGTTCACCTTGTACCCGGCGTTCAGCATCGTCGGATTCGTCGAGTTGCGCAGTGTGGCACCGAACATCCGCGCGAACGAGCCCAGCTGCCTGGTCGTGCCGGCCATGTCGTCGGGGTCGAGCTCCACGCCGAGCACATCGGACAGCTCGTCGAGGAACTGCCGCACCGGCGTCGTGACCTGGATCGGCCACTCGTGGGTGCCGAGCCGGGTGACCGCCTGGACCAGGTTCGTCACGGCGTTGTCGTCGTTCACCATCGAGCCGTGGCCCGCCGTGCCGCGGGCCTTCAGCCGCATCCAGGCCAGGCCCTTCTCGGCGGTCTCCACCAGGTACAGCCGCAGGTCGTCCTTGATCGTCACGGAGAAGCCGCCGACCTCGCCGATGCCCTCGGTGCAGTCCGCGATCCCGTCCGGGTGGTTGTCCACCAGCCAATGCGCGCCGTACACAGAGCCGGCTTCCTCGTCGGCGGTGAACACCAGCTGCACCGGCCGCCGCGGCCTCACCCCTGCCCTCGTGCGCGCCCGCACCACCGACAGCACCATCGCGTCGAAGTCCTTCATGTCGACCGCGCCGCGTCCCCACACGCAGCCGTCCGCGAGCTCGCCGGCGAACGGGTCGATCTTCCAGTCCTTGGCGTCCGCCGGTACGACGTCCAGGTGCCCGTGCACGAGCAGCGGGTCGGCCGAGGAGTCCTCGCCCTCCCAGCGCGCGACCACGTTCGCCCGCCCGGGCTCGGACTCGTAGATCTGCGACTCGATCCCGACCTCGGCCAGCTGTTCGGCGACGTACTCGGCGGCCCGGCGCTCGCCGACGCTCTTGCCGTTGCCGTAGTTCGTGGTGTCGATCCGGATCAGCTCGCTGCAGAGCCGGACCACGTCGGCATCGGCGTCGTACCCGCGTCCAGTCATGCCGCCCATCCTGCCCCAAACGCAGTGCGTCCGAAGAACCTTGGCGGATGGCGCAAGGTTCTTCGGACGCAAGCTGTCGCTCGGCCGGTCAGTACGGGATCGGCTCCCACTTCTCGTTCTTGCCGACGGTGTCGTCGCCTTCGATCTCCTTCGGCACGTTGCGCACCGTCAGGCCGTTGCGCGCAGCCTCGGCGATCGTCTCGTCGTCGTAGTGCGACTTCCGCCAGATGTTGCAGATGTACGTCCGGGTCTTCAGGTACTCGGTGTACCGGTCGTGGTGCGCGTCGTTCAGGCCGATCGCGGCGAACACCGCCATCCGGTCGCCGTCCGGCTTCGCCGGGCGCCACCACCACGGGAACTCCTCCGGCTTCACCGGCGGCTCCGGGCTGTGCCAGCGCGGCCACTTCAGCAGCGTGCCGTTGCCGCTGTGAGTGGTCCGCAGGCTCCACACCGCCAGGTCACCCACGTGGTTGCGGATGTACAGGTGCTTGCCCTCCTTCAGCGACGGCGTGTTGTGCGAGGCGTGCCGCAGGTTCAGGCCACCGGTGTGGGTGTAGTGGTCCTGCAGGTAGATCCCGAACCGCAGGATCGTGTACTTGCCCTGCCAGTCCGGCGCGTTCGGGTCGATCCGGTCCGCGTTGTCCTTGTGGTAGCCGTGCTGGTTCGAGTTGACCGTGAACGAGCTGTCGCCGGCGTACACGACCTCGTCGCTGCCGAGGATCTGCTTGGCCACCTCGGCCATCTTGCCGTCGGTCAGCGCGTGCTTCATGTGCGGGTTCGACAGAAGGTCGCCCCCGAACGATGCCGCGCGCGACGCGACCGCCCCCTCGCGGAACTTCTTGATCTCATCCGGCGTGTACACGCCGGGGAGGACCTGCCACCCGTCCCGCCAGAACGCGTCGACGTCGACCTTGATGCCCGCTGCCACTGCTAATACCTCCTAGTTACATGCCCCGTGTCTTGGGTCCCGAGTCGTGCTGTCGTGCTTGTTCGCCCGCCCGGCTGCATCACATGATGCCGCCCGGCAGCAGAAAGTTACGTGTACCGCCACACCCTTGTCGGGTGATCACCGAACCGCAAGATGATGTCAGGGCTCGATGTGAGTTCCACCGGTGGGGTTTGCTAGAGTTCTCCGGTCGCACGGGAGCATACGCGCTCCGGTGGGCACCACTCGTCCGGGTGGCGGAATAGGCAGACGCGCTAGCTTGAGGTGCTAGTGCCCGTTTTAGGGCGTGGGGGTTCAAGTCCCCCCTCGGACACTCGATCATTTGTTCGACTACCGGCCCGGCGGTCACGTACAGTTGACGTGGTCCGGCAACAAGGAGGCGCGTAGTGACGGGCTGGCCATGCTGCGAAGGCTGGGCGCGTCAGCCACCGTCTCCCGAGCACTCACCGCTGGCTCCCCCCGGCCAACACTCATCGTGTAGGCCGCGCAGGGCCGGCACCTGGGCATCGCCCGGCCGTAGGTCTTGGTCAGGTCCCTAGGAGGCCGACGGGTCGGACTGGGATATGCGGAGCGTGCTGGTCACCGCTGCATCCTTGGATCATGCGTAGGGTCGGCATACATGGGCGGGCAGCCGTCATCGATGGCTTCGGGGCGCAGTTCGTAGTGCCAGGGTTCGTTGCTGTAGATCTGGCACAGCCCGTACTCGGCGCCGTGCTCGGACAGCCACGCCGTGGCGTCGGAGTGCCCGATGTCGACCGCGTCCCCCGACACGTGAGGAGACGTGTCGGGAGTGGCCACCCATCGGGCGGCTTCCTTTTCCGAGCCGTACTTCGAGACCGCCTCATGGAGTAGTCGTTCCTGGTACGCCGGGGAACGCCAGCCACTATTGACGAAGAACTCGACCCCGTCGTCCGCGGCATCCGTTGCAGCTCGGCGTAGGGCACCGAGCAGATCGGGGTCGAGGTTGGCCACGGCCGGAATCTCGTCATCGACGACCGTCACGCCGTCAGGGACGGCGCCTTCCGCCTCGCCAAGTGCACGATGGCGGCGGCCGTGACGAGGGTCGCTGGGCGATGCTGCCGAGGAGGGTGATGCGGCCGAGGACGGTGATGCGACGCGGGAGGACGAGGACGCCAGCGATTGGTGAATGATGACACCGACAAGCGCCGCGCTGACGAGTACAAGGGCAGCGAGGATGGTCGATCGGGTACGGCGGGCCGCTGTTCGTGCTGGTTCGCTGTAGGCCATGCCTCCAGTCGACGCAGCGTGGTGTTGTCAGCACGTATGTGGTTTTCGATATGCCGACGATATGCTCCGGCCGGTAGCGTCGAGAGCCTATGCGTGTGTTGATCGTCGAGGACGAACCCTATCTGGCAGAAGCCATCCGCGATGGCCTACGCCTGGAAGCGATCGCGGCCGACATCGCCGGTGACGGTGACACCGCTCTGGAACTGCTGAGCATCAACACCTACGACATCGCCGTCCTCGACCGCGATATCCCGGGTCCTTCGGGCGACGAGATCGCCAAACGCATCGTCGCCTCCGGCAGCGGCACGCCGATCCTCATGCTCACCGCTGCCGACCGGCTCGACGAGAAGGCCTCCGGGTTCGAACTCGGCGCCGACGACTACCTCACGAAACCGTTCGAACTCCGAGAACTCGTGCTCCGTCTCAGAGCACTCGACCGCAGGCGCGCGCACAACAGGCCGCCCGTGCGAGAGATCGCGGGCCTGCGTCTGGATCCGTTCCGGCGCGAGGTCTACCGCGACGCCCGCTACGTCGCGCTCACCCGGAAACAGTTCGCCGTGCTCGAAGTCCTAGTCGCTGCCGAAGGCGGTGTCGTCAGCGCCGAAGAACTCTTGGAGCGAGCGTGGGATGAGAACGCCGACCCCTTCACCAACGCCGTGCGCATCACCGTCTCGGCTCTGCGCAAACGCCTCGGAGAACCCGGGATCATCGCCACCGTCGCCGGCGTCGGCTACCGCATCGACACAGCACCCGGCACCGGACGTGACGGAGGGGACCGTGGATAGGTCGCCTGGTTTGAGCGTTCGCCTCAAACTCACCCTCAGCTACGCCGGCTTCATCATGCTTGCAGGCGCCTTGCTGCTCGCGGTCGTGTGGGTGTTCCTGCTGCGTTACGTACCCGAGGTGATGATCAGCCCGATGCGCGTGCCCGACCGCTCCGACCTGCTGCGCGCATTCGTCCCGAAGGCAGCCGCAATGCTGGCCTTCCTGCTGATGTTCGGCCTCCTGGGAGGATGGATCCTCGCCGGCAGCATGCTCGCGCCCCTGACTCGCATCACCAATGCCACCCGCCTGGCCACGAACGGATCGCTGTCCCACCGGATCCAGCTGGAAGGCCGCAACGACGAGTTCCGCGAACTCGCCGACGCCTTCGACACGATGCTCACGCGGCTCGAAGCACACGTCGCCGAACAGCAGAGATTCGCAGCCAACGCCTCTCACGAGTTGCGCACCCCGCTGGCGATCTCGCAGACACTTCTCGACGTGGCCCGCAACGATCCGAACCGCCACACCGGCGAACTTGTCGAAACCCTCCATGCCGTCAACACCCGCGCCATCGACCTCACCGAAGCATTGCTCCTGCTCAGCCGCGCCGACCAGCGGTCCTTCGCCCGAGAACACGTCGACCTGTCCCTCATAGCGGAAGAAGCCACTGAAACGCTGCTCCCACTCGCAGAAAAACGCGGCCTCACCATTGAGACCTCCGGCGACATGAGCCCCACCATCGGCCCACATGCGCTCCTGCTACAGATGACTACGAACCTCGTGCACAACGCGAT
>DASRHY010000292.1:0-51705 GCA_035650275.1 Kribbellaceae bacterium
CCTGGCCGCCTACCACTTCGCCGGACTCGTCATGTACAAGCCGATGAACCAGGTGATGTTCGCCGGCACCGCGGCACGGCTGGCCCCTGACGAGCTCGAACACATGGCCGACCGCGCGGCCGAGGTGTTCCTTGCGGCCTATGGGCGACCCTGAGCTCTGAGCCCGTCGTCGCCGCACTCAACGGCCAGGCGCGAACAGGCGCCGTTCGCATCGCAGTTGCTCAGGTGATCCGTGGCCAGAAGTCGTGGGGGGCGCGGCCGGGACGGAACCCGTGGGCCTCGGCCAGCTGGGCGGCGTCGTGGAAGCTTCGGGCGACGCGATCGGGGTCGTGTGCGTCGCTGCCGAACGTCACGGCGTCACCGCCGACGTCGTGCCACCACCTCAGGATCGTCGCGTGCAGCGGTACGACGGTGTTGAACTCCAGCGCCTTGCCTGCCGCCGCGGTCGCACCGAGTGCGTGACGGAACTCCTCCTCGAAGTCCTTGGGGTCGAAGGGTCCGGCATCGCCCTCGGGCCAGGAACGTACCGGGTAGTCGATGTGAGCCAGCACCGAGAACGTGTCGTCGTCGGACACCATCAGCGCCACGTCTTCCAGGTACTCGCGCACGACGCCTCCAGCCGCCCGGCGGCCGAACAGACCGCCAGGCTCGGCGAACCCGTCGCCGTCCGGCAGGCAGTGCAACGAGCCCAGCACCCGGTCGTAGGGACCAGCGTTCATCACCCCCTCCACGGCGGCGGCGTGCAGATGCGGCTCGCCGAGCTCTAGGCCGCTCAGAATCCGCAGGTCGGGGAACCGATCGCGGCATCGCTCGACCGCCTCGAGGTACCCGTACGGATCGAAGGCCGCAGGCGTGAGGAGTCCATCCGGAGAGGTGAGCGAACGAAGGTGGTCGTTGCCGGCGATGGCGTCCAGGTCCACCTTCCAGGTCGTGTGGTCGACGTGCTCGGTGAAGGCGATCGCCGGCAGGCCAAGGGCCACCGCCCGGGCGCAGGACTGCTCCATCGAGCCCTCCGGCGCGTCCCACGACCACTCGCTGTGCACGTGACTGTCCGCCGGAAGGATCATCCGGCCACGCTAGGGCAGCACCGGCCGCGGGCGTCGCGCAGGCCAGACACGCGCGGCGGGTGTCTCGCGACAAGGCCCGTCAGCCGAAGGTCGCGGCCATGGCTCGTTCGACCGCGACGAGATAGGCCTGCCGGTCGGAGCGCAGCGGGTATGGCGCGCCGATGTACTTGTGGGAGATCCGGTCGATGATCGCCCAGCCCTCGTCGCCGTCGACGACACGGACGACGCGGCCGCGCATGGTGGCCATTCTGGTGGGGTTCTCGAGGTCGATCAGCGAGATCGCGATCCGGGGATCGCGGGCGAGGTTGCGCGCCTTCAGCGACGACGGTGAGGTGAGGAAGGCGATCTGGTCGCCTTCCAGTCCGATCCACAGCGGCACGCTGTGCGGGGACCCGTCGGCGAGCAGGGTCGCGACGTGAGCGATGTTCCGCCTGGTGGCCAACTCGCGAACCTCGTCGGGCAGTGTCCCGGTCACTGTCATCGCTCTCCTCATACGGCGGGGCTTCTGGCCTTGCCATCGATCGAAATGCTATTGAGGCGGACCCGGTCGGTGCCATTGCTGCCGCAAAGGTTCGCCGATTGTCCAACGTTGGGGCACTTCCGTGCTGAGTTGATTGGGCCAATCACGGCGTAGCAGCGCGGCCGGATCATCCTTCCTGTGTGATGCCGCGGCCGATCGGCCGACCTAGGCTCCGTGCAGATAGTCGGTGCGAGGAGGCGGGCTGGGGATGGGAATCTTGCGTGGACGGCGGGGCGGCGGCGACGATGCGCGGCGGTTCCGGATGCGGGAGAAGCTGGCGTCGATCGGCGACGACTTCTGGATCGAGGACGAGCAGGGCGACCGCGCGTACCGCGTGAACGGCAAGGCGCTCCGGGCCCGCGACACCTTCGTGCTCGAGGACATGTCGGGTCACGAGGTGGCGAAGATCCAGGAGCGGAAGCTCAGCGTCCGCGACAAGATCGCGATCGAGCGCGACGGCAACACGGTCGCCACGGTGCACAAGGCGCTGGTGGGTATCCGGGACCGGTTCGCGATCGACGTGGAGAACGGGCCCGATCTCAAGGCGAAGGGGAACATCGTCGACCACGAGTACGAGATCGAGCGTGACGGCGACTCGGTGGCGCGAATCTCGAAGCGATGGTTCCGCGTCCGTGACACCTACGGGGTCGAGATCAACCCGGGCGAGGACGAGGCGATGATGCTCGCTGCCGTCGTCGCGCTGGAGTCGCTGACGGACTGAGTTGCGTTGGGGCAGGAGAAGGGGGATCGGTTCATGAGCACGGTGCGTAGGCACGCATGAACCTCGTCTGGGCCGCCCTAATCGTGCTGCTGATCACCGCGGTCACCGTCGCGGCGATGCTGCTGGTGCGCAGGCGTGCGCCGGAGGGCAGCTACTTCAGTGACGGCGACCGTGCCTCAGGCGTGTTCGGCGTGCTGGCCACCGGCTTCTCGGTGCTCCTCGGCTTCATTATCTTCCTCGCCTTCTCGTCGTACGACCAGACGCGTACGGGTGCCGAGACGGAGGCGACGATCGTCGCCCAGCAGGTCCAGACGGCCCAGTTCCTGCCGCGCGACGCAGGGACAGAGCTCACCGGCGAGCTGATGTGCTACGCCCGGTCCGTGGCCGGCACCGAGTGGGAAGCCTTGAACGCGGGCACGCTGGGCGACTCGATCAACCCGTGGGGAGCGGAGCTGTACCTGACCATCTCGACGGTCGAGCCGCGGTCGGCGACGGAGCAGTCGGCGTACGACCGTTGGATGGACCAGACCACCGATCGGGAGCAGGCGCGGATCGACCGGGTGCATGGCGCGGAGGGCATCATCCCCACGCCACTATGGCTGGTGCTGTACGTGACGGCCGGGATCATCTTCGTGTACCTGCTGTTCTTCGCCGACCGGGCCGAGGGACCGGTGACGCAGGGCATGCTGATGGGCAGCGTGACGGTCGTCATCACGCTTCTGATGCTCTTGCTGGCGTTCTTCGACCATCCGCACGGTGACGGGGTGGGCAGGCTGCAGCCGACCGCGATGGAGCGGACCCTGCGCGTGATCGATGCCCAGCGCGCGGTGGTCGGGCTCGACGTGACGCCTCCGTGTGACGAGCATGGCAACCGACGCTGAGGAGCGGGCTGAGGAGCCGGCCGGGGGAGGCCGCGACTGGCAGGAGGTGGCCGTCACGGTACTGCTGGTGGTGGCCGCCCTCGCCACCTCGTGGAGCAGCTATCAGGCGACCCGGTGGAACGGTGAGCAGGCCAAGGCGGCGAGCCGCACCAACGCCATCAGGATCGACGCCGCACGGGCACAGGGACTTGCCGAGGCGCAGACCCAGGTCGATGTGGCCACGTTCATCGCGTGGGCCGACGCGGACCGTCGCGGCGAAGCCGGGCTAGCCGATTTCTACGTCGACCGCTTCCGTCCCGAGTTCGAGACCGCGTTCAACGCGTGGACGGCGACCCGCCCGTTCACGAA
The DNA here is from genome assembly GCA_035650275.1 of Kribbellaceae bacterium. Classification (GTDB taxonomy): domain Bacteria; phylum Actinomycetota; class Actinomycetes; order Propionibacteriales; family Kribbellaceae; genus DASRHY01. The sequence goes on from DASRHY010000292.1 coordinate 3,538, forward strand.
CCCGAACGCGCCGCCCACACCGTTCGCGATGCCCGAGTACCACGTGGCCGCGCGCGTGGACGCCGAACGCTTGGACGCGGCGGCCGAGGCCTCGGCGGCCGAGGTGCGGCTGAACATCCAGCGGGCCAGCAACTACGTGCTGACCGTCGTGCTCTACGCCATCGTCTTGTTCTTCGCCGGCGTGAGCACCAGGATCGGCAACCGTCGGCTGCGCTGGACGCTCGCCGCCGTCGGTTGCCTCGTCCTCGTCGCCGCCATCAGCTGGATCGCCACGTTCCCCGTGAGCCTGGAGGTCTGACCTCGACGCACAGGGGTCGGCGGCACCCCTGTCGAAGGGGTACCGCCAAACCCGGTCCTGCGCACGGTCTGCCGTCAGGCCGCCGGCGGCATCAGGACGGAGTCGATCAGGTAGACGGTGGCGTTGGCGGTCCTGACGCCTCCGCAGATGACCTTGGCCTTGTCCACGGTCAGCGCGTCGCCCGAGCCCCCGACTGTGACCATGCCCTTCTGCACGGTGGCGTGCTTGCCGACGACGGCGTCCGGCGCGAGCTGGCCGGGCACCACGTGGTAGGTGAGGATGCTGGTCAGCGTCTTGTCGTCGGTCTTCAGCTTGTTGATCGTCGCGGCCGGGATCTTCGCGAAGGCGGTGTCCACCGGGGCGAAGACGGTGAACTCGGCGCCGTTCAGGGTGTCGACCAGGTTCACCTTCGAGTTCAGCTTGCCGGACACCGCGGCGACCAGCGTCTTCAGCAGCGGGTTGTTCGATGCGGCCACGGCGACCGGGTCCTGGGCCATGCCCTCGACCGAGCCCTTACCGGACGGCACGGCCTTGGCATAGTCGGCGCAACCGGGTCCGACCAGGTTCATGGCCGGGTCGGCCATGGTGTCCGACGGGCTGCTGCTGGCCGCCGGCGCGGACGAGGAGCTGGAGCCGGCGGGCGCGGAGCCGGCGCTTGGCTCGTCCTCGCTGCCGCACGCGGCCGTTGCCAACAGCAACAATGAGGCGGAGACGGCGGCGAGGCCGGCGCGGCGGATGAGGTTCGACTGCATGATGGTCCTTCCGTTGGAGGAGCTGGGATTGCTGGGGTTCTGCGGTGCTGGTTCAGCCGGTCGGCCGGCTACTCGACCATCACCACTACGTTGTGCCAGCCGCTCGAGCCATTCGGCCGTGGCCGGGCCCGGTCGGCGGTCTGCACCTGCCCGTCGCGATCGGTCGCGCGGACGGTGAGCTTGTGTGTTCCCGGCGTGGCGTCCCAGCGGAACGTCCACTGGCGCCAGGTGTCGATGCTGGCCTCGGCGGCGAGTGTGGCGGGCTGCCACGGGCCGTCGTCGACCTGGACGTCGACCTTGCTGATTCCGCGGTGCTGTGCCCACGCGACACCGGCCGCCACGGCTCGGCCCGCCTTGATCCGGGCGAAGGCCTTCGGGACGTCGATCCGCGAGGAGGTCTTGATCGGTGCTTCCTCGGCCCAGTCCCGTTCGGTCCAGTACGCGGTGAAGTCGGCGAACCGGGTGACCTCGAAGTCGACGATCCACTTGGTGGCCGAGACGTAGCCGTAGAGGCCGGGGACGACCATCCGGACCGGGAAGCCGTGGTCGAACGGCAGCGGCTCGTTGTTCATCGCCACCGCGAACAGTGCGTCCCGGCCGTCGGTCAGCGCGGCCAGCGGTGTGCCGATCGTCAGTCCGTCGACGCTGGTCGACTTCACCGCGTCGGCGTCTGAACCGGCACGGACTCCGGCCTCACGCAGGATCTCGGCGATCGGTACGCCGATCCAGCGGGCGTTCCCGACGTACGGGCCGCCGACCTCGTTCGACACGCAGGTCAGGGTGATGTCCCGCTCGACCAGCCGGCGGTCGAGCAGGTCACCGAACGAGAGGTTCAGCTCGCGGTCGACCAGGCCGTGCACCCGCAGCCGCCAGCTGCGGGGGTCGACCCGCGGAACGGTCAGCAGGGTGTCGACGCGGTAGAACGTCCGGTTCGGCGTGACGAAGCTGCTCACACCGGGCACGTCGGCTGCGACGCCTGCCGGTAGCGCGGGGGCCGGGCTGCCAGGGCGCGGTATCCGGATGGCGCGCCGGGCCGAGTCGTCCACGCCGCCGCCGGTCAGTAGCGAGCCGGCGAGTCCAGCGGCGCCGGCCGCGCCGAATGCCATCGTGGTGGCCAGGAACCGGCGCCGGTCGAACCCGGCGGGCGCATCGGTGCGGTCGCTCCATTCGTCCGGCGAGCGTCCCCGGGACCGAGCCGCGGGCCGGAGCATACGCAGCACGAGGCCCACGCCCGCGGTGGCGACGACGAGGGTGACGATCCCGGGTAGCAGCCGTGTGACAGTGCTGTCCGCCAGGCTGCGGCCGGTGGCGGCAGCCGCGATCGCGAGGGCCCCGAGGACCACGGTCATGCCGAGCGCGACCCGGCGCCGGCTGACACCGATCGCCCCGGTGATGAGCGCGTAGCCAGCCACGGCGGCCAGCACGGTACCGACCAGGATCGGCTTGTCGGCGGTGCCGAGGTTCTTCACCGCCCAGTCCTTCGCCGGTCCGGGCGCCCGGTCGATGAGCTGGGTGCCGACCCCGACGACCGGCGACGTCCCGCCGACCAGCGCGGCGGTCAGCTCACCCAGGCCGAGTCCCGCACCCGCGGCGAGGAGGGCACCTGCGGCGCCGGCGGCGCGGTGTCGTCTGCTGACCGTCATACCCGGTGCTTCGGAGCGTCACCGCTGCCGGATGGGTGCGACTCGTTGCCCTCGGCATCTGATCGGTCAACGACCGGTCGGCGCTAGGACCATTCTGTCGCCCGAGCGCGTCTTGGGGGCAGCCGTAGCGCTGACGTCGTACATGTGCGTCAGCCTGGAGACCCTCACCACCTTGGGGTACGGCGACCTGGTGCCGGTGACCGACCCTAGGGACCCGTCGTGCCGCGGAAGTCGACGTCCTTGGTCTCGACCGTCCCGGCCGTCCGCCCCGGCGCCGTGTGATAGGTCCAGTACAGGTTCGTGTGCGCGATGACCTTGTCCGGCGGCGGCGCGCCCCACTCCGTCTGGTCCTCGGTCGTGTGCGCGTCACTGACGAGCGTCGCGTCGTACCCCCTGACGAAGGCACCGTGAAGCGTCGAGCGGATGCACTCATCGGTCTGCGCACCGGCGACGACGAGCCGCCCGACCCCGAGGCCCGACAGTACGGTCTCCAGAGTGGTGTCCTCGAACGAGTCGGCGTAGCTCTTCTCGACCAGCGGCTCGGCATCGTCCGGAGTCAGCTCGGGCACGATCCGCCAGTCGTCGGTCCCCTGCGCGAGCTGCTCGTCGGAGTGCTGGACCCACACGACGGGCACCCGCTGCTCACGCGCCTTGTCCACGAGGCTGCCGACGTTCGCGACGACCGTGTCGCGCTCGTGCGTCCCCTCGACGACGCCGTTCTGTACGTCGATGACGAGCAGTGCGGTGTTCGGCCGGTTCTCGAGTGTGGTCATTGTTCCTCACTAGTCACGCTGGGCGGCTGTGTCCAGTCACGGTAGACCGGTCGACCGACAACGACCACCGTGACGATAGCCGTACTACCCGAACACGTGATGCCTCGGGAATCGGGCGCCCCTAGCGTGGTGCTCCGGCGCGGAGGCGAGCCAGCTCCGCGCGCGCGAACCGCACCCGTTGGTCGTCGCGGCCGCCGGACCTGGCGAGCTCGTCGGCCAGGTCGTGAGCGGCTTCGAGGAGATGGTCGCGGCGACGCCGGTCGGCATGACCCCGGGCCGCCTTCCGGTAGGCCTTGCGGACCGAGCGGTCGCCGGCCAGCGTGTCCAGCTCCTCGGCGGTGACGGTCCCTGCGGCCTCCTCGGGTGCCATCACGGCCCGCATGTAGCTGCGTTCCCTGGGCACGCTCAGGTTGAAGGCACGGGTGACGGTGAAGAACGCGAGCCCGATGACAACCACCCACAGCAGCGGGATCAGGTAGCCGGTGGACCCGGCGATGCCGCCGATGTTGTCCCAGAGGCCGTGCAGCAGCATCGCCGTGCCCATCAGGAGCAGTCCCCGGCCGCGACGGCGCGGCTCGGCGGGACGGCCCAGGAAGTAGACGAGCCCGGTGCAGAACACGGCGCTGTAGAGGATGTGCGCGGCGACACCGAGCGCCATCCGCATCAAGATCGTGCTCATCGCGTTGTCCACCGCGTTGGCGCCGAACTGCTCACCCGCCGAGCCGAGCGCGTACTGGATGTCCTCGAGTATCTGGAAGCCCAGTCCGATGAACGCCCCCAGCACGAAGCCGTCGAACGCGGTGGCCACGAGTCTGGGCGCGAGCGCGATCAGCAGCAGCACGCCGAACCCCTTCGCCAGCTCCTCGGTGAACGGAGCGGTCAGCCCGGCCCCCCAGTCGATCGACCACGCCTGTCCGAACGCCTTGCCCCACAAGGAAAGGATCGGCGAGTTCGCGTTCGCCGCCATCGCCCAGGATGCGGCGAACGCTCCCCACAGGAAGGCGATCGCGATCAGCTTCCGGGACTGGTGCGCGTAACGGTCGATCCGCTGGGTGAACCACCAGAACAGGGCGCCGTACAGGCCGAACAGGACAGTCGCGACGATCAGCACCTCGCCGTACGCCGCCGCCTCCGTCGACGCGTACCGCAACCAGATGACCGCTCCCGCGCCGACCAGCAGGAGGTAGACCCAGAATGCGAGGTTCCGCGGCTGGACGAACCTGAACCCTTCGCCCCAGCCGGACTCGCGCAGCGCCGCCGTACGGGCCGCGAGCAGGGTGTCGTGGTCGCTCATCCCGCGCCACCTTCCGGCGCGATGCTGGCGATCATGCCGGCGATCGCCGCCGACGGGTCGCCGGGCACGTCGGGCGGCCCGGTCACCACCACCTCGACGCCGGTGCCGTCGACGACGAACGCCGCGATTGCGCCGTCCGACGACGTGCCGCGGTAGCGCGCGATGACCCCGCGCTGCCCGCCGGCGGTCTGCACCGCCTGGACGTCACCGGTGATGTGCAGTCCGTGGCTGCCGTTCAGGGCGTCCGTGGTGTCCTTGATCTGCTCCAGGAGCGCCGTCGGGGTGCCGGTGAACGGCGCGGTGCGCACCGTCAGTGCCACCGGACCGTCGGTCACGGTGGCCGTCGACCCTACGCCGGCCCGCGGCTCGCGCCCGCGCAGCACCCCGTCGGTCAGGATCCAGCCGGTCGCCGGGACGAAGCTGATACCGCCGCGCAGGGCGACCTCGTCGCCGGCCCGCACCCGGGTTCCGCCGGGAACGGCGTGGTCCACCGCCGGTACCACCACCGCCATCAGTATCGCGAGCGCCAGCACCACCAGTGCGGGCGGGATCGTGGCCCGGTCCAGACCCAGCCACCGGCGCTCCACCGGCACCCAGTCCCTCGGCCTGGCCGCGTCCGCGTTCGCCATCCGCGTGCCCCCTTCGCGCCGCACGGGCGCTGGCTGAATCCTGTCAGCCGCGATGCACACCCACAACGGACCCGCGGACTCGCCGCGGCGTGGCACGCTGCGAGGTACGAGTCGTCGGCGGGCGCTCCGTGCAACGGGCAGCGGCCTCGCGGAACTGAGACCTGTGTGCACGAGCCGCCGGGCTCGTCCGACCTGGAGGGGGAGAAGCCGATGCCGGATACGTCGTACGACGACCTGAAGGCGCTGTTCATCAACGGGACGCTGAAGCGGTCGCCCGAGCCGAGCAACACCGGCGGCCTGATCGAGGTGAGCCGCCGGATCATGGAGAAGAACGGGGTCGAGGTCGAGGTGGTGCGCGCCATCGACCACGACATCGCCACCGGTGTCTGGCCGGACATGACCGAGCACGGCTGGGAGGTCGACGCCTGGCCCGCCATCCAGGAGAAGGTGATGGCGGCCGACATCCTGGTGATCGCCGGACCGATCTGGCTCGGTGACAACTCGTCGGTGACCAAGCAGGTGATCGAGCGGCTGTACGGCAACTCGTCGATCCTCAACGAGCACGGGCAGTACGCGTACTACGGCCGGGTCGGCGGCTGCCTGATCACCGGCAACGAGGACGGCGTGAAGCACTGCGCGATGAACGTGCTGTACTCCCTGCAACACCTCGGATACACGGTTCCGCCGCAGGCCGACTCCGGCTGGATCGGTGCGGCCGGGCCGGGGCCGTCGTACCTGGACGAGGGCTCCGGCGGTCCGGAGAACGACTTCACCAACCGGAACACGACCTTCATGACCTGGAACCTGCTGCACCTGGCCCGGATGCTCAAGGACGCGGGCGGGATCCCGGCGCACGGCAACCAGCGCTCGGAATGGGACGCCGGATGCCGCTTCGACTTCGAGAACCCCGAGTACCGCTGAGGCGCCTCAGGACTCCAGGATGTGCTTGAGCCGGGCCAGGTCCTTGTCGTTGGCCCGGCGCATCGCGGTCGCCATCATCGGGCCAGCTACCTTTGCGAACCCGGCCGGCTCACCGCGGTTGCGCAGCGTCATCCGGGTGCTGGTCTCGCCCTCGGGCCGCCAGGTGTACGTCGTCTCCATCGGGAACGGGCCCTCGGCGGTACGCATCACCAGCCGGTTCGGTCCCAGCTCGATGACCTCATAGGTGTAGGCGAGCGTGCGGCCGAGGAACCGCGCGACGAAGTCGAGCCGCGAGCCGACCGCGACCGGCGGCGGGGTCTGCCAGCGCACCGAGGTGATGTTCGCGTACCACTCGGGCGCGTTGGTCGGGTCTCCGGCGTACCCGGCGACCTGTTCGCACGGCCGCTCGATGACGATCTCGGTCAGGACGTCGACAGCCATGACGCCATCGTCGACCCAGGTGGCTCTGGATGCACGCGTCTGAGTCCGACGGCCGGAGTGTTGCGTTAGCGGGGCCACCGGTATTTAATGTGTGCATTAATTAACCGGAGGGTTAAGTGCCGACCGACCAGCTCAGTCTCACGTTCGCCGCGCTCGCTGATCCGACCCGCCGCTCGATCCTGGCCCGCCTCGCTGAGGGTGAGGCGACCGTGAGCGAGCTGGCCGAGCCGTTCCCGGTGAGCCTGCCGGCCATCTCGCGGCACCTCAAGGTGCTCGAGCGGGCGGGTCTGATCGTCCGCGGCAGGGAGGCGCAGTGGCGACCCTGCCGGCTGCAGGCCGACCCGCTCGACGAGGCCGTGGACTGGATGCAGACACGCACCCAGACGTGGGAGTCCCGGATGGACCGGCTCGACGCGCACCTCCGCCGGAAGGGAGAGCACGATGGCTGACTCGAACCCCGCAGTGACCGCTGACCAGGAGGTCTTGATCACGCGCGTCTTCGAAGCACCCCGCGAACGGGTCTTCGAGGCGTGGACCGAGCCCGATCAGGTGGCGGCCTGGTTCGGCCCCGGGCACGCGGTCACGCCACGCGAGGGGATCCGCATCGACCTGAGGGTCGGCGGGCGCTACGAGCTCACCATGGTCCGGCCCGACGGCGGTGAGTTCGCGATCGGGTACGAGATCGTCGAGCTGCTGGAGCCGGAGCTGATCGTGCTGCGCTCGGACCCGATGCCGCAGGCCGGGATGCACGAGCCTACCGTCGTACGGGTGGAGTTCCACGACCACGGCGAAAAGACACGGATGACACTCACCGACGGACCGCTGCCGTCCGCGGGCCGTGGCCACGCCGAGGCCGGGTGGACTGCCGCCTTCGACAAGCTGGCCGCGTTCGTCGCCGGCTGAGCACGCAATGGCGATGCAGGACGACGCGCGCGTGGTGGTCGCGTTCAACGACGCGATCAATCGCCGCGACCTCGCGGCACTGTCCGCGCTGATGACCGACGGGCATCGGTTCATCGATTCCGCCGGCTCTGTGGTGGACGGCAAGCCGGCGTGCGTCGAGGCCTGGCGCGGGTTCTTCGCCGCGTTCCCCGACTACCGCAACGTCTTCGACGACGTACGGGCGGACGATGCTGGCGTGGTGGAGGTGCGCGGGAGGTCGGAGTGCAGCACCGAGGAGCTGGCTGGTCCGGCGGAGTGGCGGGTCGTCGTTCGCGGCGGGTTGGTCGAGGAGTGGCGCGTCTCGGACCCGTTCGACGTCGCGGGCTTGGGCACCATCCTCGGGGTGTGGGCCCACCCGGACGACGAGGCGTACCTGTCGGGCGGGTTGATGGCGCTTGCCCGCGACAACGGATCGCGGGTCGTGTGCGTGACGGCGACCCGCGGCGAGCTCGGTACCCCGGACCCGGAGGCCTGGCCCCCGGAACGACTCGCCGCCGAGCGGACCGACGAGCTGGCCCGCTGCCTGGAGGTGCTCGGGGTCACCGAGCACCACTGGCTCGGATACCGCGACGGCGGCTGTGCGGAGGCCGACGCACCCGAGGCGGTCGCGCAGCTGTGCGAGGTGATCGAGAGGGTCCGGCCCGACACGGTGCTGACCTTCGGGCCGGACGGCATCACCGGTCACGCGGACCATCAAACGATCTCGGCATGGAGCACTGCGGCATTCGACCGCGCCGCACCGGCCGGGGCCCGACTGCTGTACGCCGCGACCGCCGAGCGACGGGTGGCGCAGTGGCGTGCACTCAACGAGAGCCTCGGGGTCTATGACCCGGGCTACCCGGTCGTCACGCCGGACGCCCGGCTGGCGGTCGATCTGGTGCTCGACTCGACCACTGCGGCGCGCAAGGTCCGTGCCCTGGCCGCGCAGGCCACGCAGACGACCAGGATCATCGAGGCCCTGGGCGTCGACCGCTACACCGCGTGGGTCGGCGACGAGTCGTTCGTCGAGCGTTCCCGGCCGGATGTGACCTGAGCCTTTGGCGACCGTGCGGCCGTATGAGCGTCGCCGTGGCGAGTTCTAGTCCCATCACAGCTGCGCGAGCTGTGTGAACAGTCCGTCGGTATCCCACTTGAACGTGGTGTTGGTCATCGCCACGATGGCCAGGCGCTTGCCGGGGTAGACGCGCATGGCGTTCCAGTAGCCGCCGCCAGTGCCGTAGTGTTCGACGAATCCAGGGGCGCGGTTCGCGTCGGCCGGTTTGCGGAACCAGCCGATCCCGTGGTCGAACGACTTCCCGGTCGAGCCGATGGTGCGCATGCGCTCGATGTCGTCGTGGTCCAGCACGAGGTGAGCGTCCGAAACGCGGCCTGGTAGGTGTATCCGGTTCGGTGCATGCCGAGGGGTTCGAGGACGGCTTGCCGGACGCAGTCCTGGACCGTGCGTCCGGTGGCGGCGGCCATGACCTCGGGTCCCTGCCAGCTGATGCAGAACTCGGTGCCCTCCGGGTCGTGCATTATCGACGTAGGCCCGTCAGTCGGTGCCGAACTCCATCGCGGCACGGTCGAGCAGCTCGTCGTCGGCGTCCACGCCGCCACGGGAGGCGATCGCGTCGGCTCCTCCTTCGGTAATCTCGCCGACCAGCCCGGTCTGGCCGGCTGCCCCGATCAGCTCGGCGTGCGCGGTGCCGATCATGCCGAGACCGGCGTACTGCTCGAGCTTGGCGCGCGAGTCGGCGATGTCGAGGTTGCGCATCGTCAGCTGCCCGATCCGGTCCAGCGGGCCGAAGGCGGAGTCCTCGGTACGTTCCATCGACAGCTTGTCGGGGTGGTAGCTGAACGCGGGACCGGTGGTGTCGAGGACCGAGTAGTCCTCGCCGCGGCGCAACCGCAGGGTGACCTCGCCGGTGACCGCGGCACCCACCCAGCGCTGCAGCGACTCGCGCAGCATCAGCGCCTGCGGATCCAGCCAGCGGCCCTCGTACATCAGCCGGCCCAGCCGGCGCCCTTCGGCGTGGTAGTTCGCGATGGTGTCCTCGTTGTGGATCGCGTTGACCAGCCGCTCGTACGCCGCGTGCAGCAGCGCCATGCCCGGCGCCTCGTAGATTCCCCTGCTCTTGGCCTCGATGATCCGGTTCTCGATCTGGTCGGACATGCCCAGGCCGTGCCGGCCTCCGATCGCGTTCGCCTCCATCACCAGGTCGACCGGCGTGCCGAACTCCTTGCCGTCGATCGTCACCGGCCGGCCCCGGTCGAACCCGATCGTGACGTCCTCGGGTTCGATCTCCACCGCCGGGTCCCAGAACCGAACACCCATGATCGGCTGGACCGTCTCGATCCCGTTGCCGAGGTGTTCGAGGGTCTTGGCCTCGTGCGTGGCGCCCCAGATGTTCGCGTCGGTCGAGTACGCCTTCTCCGCGCTGTCGCGGTACGGCAGCCCGTGGGCGAGCAGCCACTCGCTCATCTCCCGGCGGCCGCCGAGCTCGCTGACGAAGGCCGCGTCGAGCCACGGCTTGTAGATGCGCAGGTTCGGGTTCGCCAGTAGTCCGTAGCGGTAGAACCGCTCGATGTCGTTGCCCTTGAACGTCGAGCCGTCGCCCCAGATCTGGACGTCGTCGGAGAGCATCGCTCGCACCAGCAGCGTGCCCGTGACCGCCCGGCCCAGCGGGGTGGTGTTGAAGTACGTCCGGCCACCCGAGCGGATGTGGAACGCCCCGCAGGTCAGCGCGGCCAGGCCCTCCTCGACCAGCGCCGCCCGGCAGTCGACCAGCCGGGCGATCTCAGCGCCGTACGACGTGGCGCGCCCGGGGACCGAGCCGATGTCGCCCTCGTCGTACTGGCCGAGGTCGGCGGTGTACGTGCACGGCACCGCGCCCTTGTCGCGCATCCAGGCGACCGCGACGGAGGTGTCGAGCCCTCCGGAGAAGGCGATGCCGACCCGCTCGCCGACGGGTAGGGAGGTGAGCACCTTGGACACACGCATAAGTATGCAGTTGAATGCATGATCATGCAAGCCGGTCAGTGCAGGTGCGGAAGCACGGCCTTGAGCGCGACCATCAGCAGGCCCATCGCACTCGCGGCCAGGGTCATCCCTATCAGGGCGCGGCCGCGCAAGCCCGCGGTTCGGGCGGCCGCCCAGCCGTAGAAGGTGAGGAGACCCACGCACACGATCAGCGCGACCAGCGCAGCATTCGGCGGCGTCGCGCCGAAGAGCCGGGCCACGAGCAGGGTGAGCAGTGGGATGTACGACGCGCTCACCATCGGCCACTTCGCGACGAGTGCGGCGCTGATCCGCGGCCAGGTCGGCAGGTGGCCCGCGCTGGCGTGCTCCCCGACCTGGGCATACTCCTCGGCCAGCCAGTAGACGAGCAGCGTCACGAAGATGGCGACGACCAGCTGGACGGTCTTCAGCGTCGTACCGGCGGTCGCGATAACCGAGGCGGTCACGATCACGCCGTAGATCCCGGCAGCCCGGCGGACCCGGCGGGGGCCGGGTTGACCGTCGGGCTGCTGCGGAGGCTGTGCCGCGTCCGCGGTACCGGGTGCCGTCAAAACCTGGCTCCAAATCCGTTCGTCGAGCTGACGCCCAGAGCCGCTCAGGTGAAGAGGCCGATCAGGCCAGCGCCTTCGCCTTGAGGACGTCGAACTCGGGCTTGGTGATGGTTCCGGCATCGAGCATTGCTTGGGCCTGGGCGATCTGGTCCGTGGGGCTGGTCTTGCCGGCGACCTCCTTGATGTAGGCCTCCTGCTCCATCCGTGCGGCCTGATGGGATGCCGCCGACCGCTCCGCCATGCCCTTGCCACGCGCGATCACGTAGATGAGCGCGGTGAGGAACGGTAGGAAGAGCAGCGCGATGAACCAGACGGCCTTGACCCAGCCGGACATCTCCCGGTCACGGAAGAGGTCGGTGATGATCGAGAACAGGATCATCAGGTAGGCGATGAAGATGAAGCTGATGAAGATGAACCACACGACATCCCAGAACGACATGGCAGCATCCTTTCGTCGAGCGCGAATGCTCGTGGGTGACACGGTCTCGGCTCGCGAGCACCGGGACCTCATCTCCGCGGGATGATCTTGTGGGCGCGGGTCACATCCGCGGGTTCCCAGGGGTCAACTGTCATGATCCCGGGACGGAGGACTGTGACCTGATGGACGAGAGCGAGTGGCTGACCGAGCGGTTCGAGGAGCACCGGACCCGCCTACGCGGTGTGGCGTACCGGATGCTCGGCTCGCTCAGCGAGGCCGATGACGCCGTGCAGGAGGCCTGGCTGCGGCTGAACCGCACCGACACCAGTGGTGTCGACAACCTGGCCGGGTGGCTGACCACGGTGGTGGCGCGGGTGTCGCTGAACATGCTGCGGACGCGGGAGACGCAGCGCGAACGGCCGCTCGACGCGCACCGGCCGGACCCGGCCGCCGGTGCCGAGGACGGCGGTGACCCCGAGCAGGAGGCGGTGCTGGCCGACTCCGTCGGGCTGGCGCTGCTGGTGGTGCTCGACACGCTGACGCCGGCCGAGCGGCTGGCCTTCGTCCTGCACGACATGTTCGGCGTGCCGTTCGACGAGATCGGTCCGATGATCGAGCGTTCGCCGGCGGCGGCTCGGCAGCTCGCGAGCCGCGGACGCCGCCGGGTCAAGGGGTCCGCCCCGGTGCCCGAGGCCGACCTGGTCCGCCAGCGCCGGGTTGTGGATGCGTTCCTGGCCGCCTCCCGCGGCGGGGACTTCGAGGCGCTGGTCCGGCTGCTCGACCCGGATGTGGTGCTCCGGGCCGACCAGGAGGCGGGCCCGACCCCGGCACCGATCGTGCTGCGCGGGGTCCGCAGCGTGGCCAAGGGCGCGCGGCTCGCCTCCGTACGAGCCCGGTCCACCCAGCCCGCCCTGGTGAACGGTGCCGTCGGACTCGTGATGGCGCCGCGCGGCCGGCTGGCCCTGGTCCTCGCCTTCACCATCATCGGCGACAGGATCACCGAGATCGACGTGATCGCGAACCCTGACCGCCTGGACCGGCTCGACCTCGCCGTCCTCGACGACTGACAGCCGCCGGCGCCGTTCCTCGACACCATCAGTGGCCGGTTGCAGACGATGCTGTCCGGCAATTCATGATCTCGCCGAGCGTGGGTACCGGGGGGTCACGGTGACTCGGGGTGCTGCAGCAGCCCGGCCACCCAGGCCTCGGCGTTCAGACCGCAGCGTCGGGGTCGAACCCTTACTCAGCCGCGCCCAGTCACGGCCCTGTCACGGCCCTTTCACGCCGGCGGGGGGTCCTGTCAATCAGGCCGGACGCGACCAGCTGCGGTACGACATGGTTTCGGAGCGCCGGTGCGAGGAACGGCCGGTCCGGGTCCTCGCAGGTCGTCCAGACGAGGGCGGCGAGCTCGGCCGCGGGCTGCGGCTCGCCGATCAGCGCGGCGAGATAGACCGTCATGCGCATCGGCACCTTCTCCAGCGCGGCCACGTCCTCGACCACCGCGAACGGCCGCATCGTCGCGACACCCACGCCGAGTTCCTCGTGCACCTCACGTTGTACGGCGTCGGGCAGCGACTCGCCCGGCTCGGGCTTGCCACCCGGCAGGTAGAACACCTCGGGCGCCGCCCGCTTGCTGACAACAAGCAGCTCGCCGGCCCGCACCACGGCCGCGGCGGCGACGATCAGCGGTCCGGCCGGCATGGCCGTCACCGTACTGGAACTCATGTTCCGAGGTAGTCCGCCGGCGCCGCGACGCGGCAAGGACGAGATGCAGCCGGATTGAGAATGCCGGAGCCATTGACTACACGTGGCAGACGGTCGCATGGTTATCCGCGGAGGCCGCGACGTTCGTCTCGAGGGTTCATGCGCTGACTGCAGCCGGAACCGTGGCGTTGCGGCCTTCACCAATCTGTGAGCGCGCAACGACCGGCTGAAGACCGGCCCGCGCGGGACCCGTCCGACACGACCACGCGTCTGGTCGCGCACAACCTGCGCGATGTGCAGAATTGCGATGCCGGCCCCCGTTCCCGGGTGTGTCCGTGCAAGAGTCGAGAGGGTTGCCCGGGAGATGGATCAGGCCTACACCGAGGAGTTCGCACGTCTCGCGCTGGAGCTGCACGAGCAGCCCGGCGTACCGGAGACGATCGAGGTCGTGCTCGGGTTCGCGTTACGTGCGGTCGCCGCCGACGCGGCCAGTGTGCTGCTGTTGCCGAGCGGCAAGCGCGGGTCCGCGATCGAGCTCACAGAGGTGACCGGCGGCAAGGCGGCGCAGGCCGACCAGCTCCAGCTGGAGTGCGGTGAAGGACCGTGCATCGCCGTGTCGCCGGAGGCCGGCAGCATCATCGTGCACGACGCGCTGACCGATCAGCGATGGCAGACCTGGTGCAAGCGGATCGCCACCGAGCTCGGCATCCGCAGCGTGCTCAGCGTCCGGCTGCACACCACGTCGACGGTGATCGGCGCGCTCAACCTGTACGACGCCGAGCCGCACCGGTTCGACCGGGACGACGACGCAGTCGCGCACGTGCTGGCCCGGCATGCCGCGATCGCCCTCGCCCGGAGCCGGCACGAGGCGAGCCTGTGGGAGGCGATCGACGCGCGGAAGCTGATCGGCCAGGCTCAGGGCATCCTGATGGAGCGATTCGGGCTGGACGACGAGCAGGCCTTCGCCGTGCTGCGCCGGTACTCGCAGGACAACAACATCAAGCTCCGAGTGGTCGCCGAGCGACTGATCTCCACCCGCCAGCTGCCGGACCCTGCAGCATCCGAGTCCTCGTCCGGCGCCTGAGCTCCAGCCCGAGGTGCAGCGCGAACGCGCGCGCTCGCGCCGTGGACGGCCAAGGCGCACTGGCGCCGGACCTCCCGGTGTTCGTGGATCTCGGTCGGGTGGTGGTGGAAAGCGCTTACCCAAACGACGATCCACGGATGGATCGAATTGGCCAGTGACAAACCGGGGCCGCCCGTGCAGAATCAGGCTCACTCCGCCCATTTCTGCTCATAGTGAGGCCAAAGTGAGCACTTTTGTTCGATCCTTGCGTATCGTGCCAGTCGTCCTCGCTGCGGCGCTGGCGCTGGTGGCCGGCTTGATCATCAGCTCGCCGGCGACCGCCGCCGCTCCCGCCGGTCAGCTCGGGAACGTGACCGGGTTCGAGGCCGACCAGGCGACGTACACGTTGTCCGCCGGTGACGCGAAGGTGCGCGTGGTGTTCCTCAAGGACGACGTGTTCCGGATCTGGCTGGCGCCGGACGGCGAGTTCACCGACCCGGCGAACACGCCGCCGAGCGACCCGGATGCGCCCAGCTCGAACATCGTCGTGAAGACCGATTACGGCACGCCGTCGACGACCTGGCGGGAACGCGGCGGCTACTACTCGCTGCAAACCAAGGCGGTCGAGGTACGGGCGTACAAGGCGCCGCTGCGGTTCTCGGTGCACCGCGCGAACGGTTCGCTGGTGTGGTCCGAGACGGCACCGCTGTCCTGGACCGACGACAGCGCCACCCAGGAGCTGGCCCGGGGCGCGACCGAGCAGTTCCTCGGCGGCGGCATGCAGAACGGGCGGTACAGCCACCGGGGCGAGACGATCAAGGTGGAGCGGAACTTCAACTGGGAGGACGGCGGCAACCCGAACTCGTCGCCGTACTACATGAGCTCGGCCGGGTACGGCGTGCTGCGCAACACGTTCGCCCCCGGCAGCTACGCATTCAACGAGCCGGTGGCGACGACACATCAGGAGCAGCGGTTCGACGCGTACTACTTCATCGGTGACTACAAGGCCTCGCTGGACCGCTACACCGAGCTGACCGGGCGGCCGTTCATGACGCCGATGTACGGGCTCGAGTACGGCGACTCCGACTGCTACAACCGCGGCCATTACGGCGTCGACCCGGACGCGTCGAACAACTGGAAGACCCACCCGGAGAAGCAGACCACGCTGGACGCGATCAACGTCGCGCAGCGGTTCAAGACCGAGGACATGCCGGCCGGCTGGATGCTGGTGAACGACGACTACGGTTGCGGCTACTCCGACGATCTCGGGTACGAGCTGGTCGACGGCACCTACTGGGGCAAGCGCGAGATCCCGCCGCTGAAGCAGACCGGTGACGAGCTGCGCAGCCGCAACATCGAGATGGGGCTGTGGACCCAGTCGGCGCTGGACCGGCAGCCGGCCGAGGTCGGCGAGGCCGGGGTGCGGGTACGCAAGCTGGACGTCGCCTGGGTCGGGCCCGGCTACCGGCACGCATTGAGCGCCTGCGACACCGCGCACGGCGGGATCGAGCAGTACAGCAACGCCCGCGGGTACGCCTGGATGGTCGAGGGCTGGGCCGGCGCGCAGCGCTGTGCGGTGCAGTGGACAGGTGATCACAGCGGCTCGCTGGACGCGATCAAGTGGCAGATCCCGGCGATCCACGGCTCCGGCAACTCTGGCATCGCGTATGCCGCCGCGGACGTGGACGGCATCTTCGGCGGCAGCGGGCAGAGCTACGTGCGCGACATGCAGTGGAAGGTGTTCAACCCGGCGTTCATGACGATGAGCGGCTGGGCGACGCCGGCGTTCAAGCAGCCGTGGGCGTACGGCGAGCCGTACACCTCGATCAACCGGCGCTACCTGCAGCTGCGCGAGCGGCTGCTGCCGTACTTCTACACCTACGCCGCGGAGGCGCACCGCACCGGCGCCCCGATCAACCGCTCGTTGCCGATCGAGTACCCGGCCGACGCCAAGGCGTACGGAGGCGACGCGACATACGAGTTCCTGGCCGGCAAGGAGTTCCTGGTCGCGCCGATGTGGAACAGCGACGAGGTGCGCAGCGGGATCTACCTGCCGAAGGGCACCTGGGTCGACTACTGGTCCGGCCGGGTCTACCAAGGCCCGACCACGGTGAACGGCTACCACGCGCCGCTCGACAGGCTGCCGCTGTTCGTCAAGGGCGGTGCGGTGGTGCCGATGTGGCAGGCCGGGATCACCAGCCACCAGGAGCAGGCGCCCGGCGACCGGCTCACCGTGGATGTGTACCCGCAGGGCAGTTCGTCGTTCACGCTGTACGAGGACGACCGGGTGACCCGGAGCACGCAGTCCGCGCAGCAGCGGTTCGACGTCGAGGCGCCGTACGCCGACCGTGGCGACGTCTCGGTCCGGATCGGCGACAGCCGCGGAGCGTACACCGGCAAGCCTGCCGCGCGCCCGTACGAGCTCACCGTCCACACCGGCACCAAGCCGGCACAGGTCGCGCTCGACGGCCAGAAGCTCGTTGTGCTGAGCAACAAAGCCGCGTACGACGCCGCGCAGTCCGGCTGGTTCTACGACCCGGCCGACCGCGGCGGCGTGGTGCACGTCAAGACGCCGGCCGTGTCGACAGGCCGCAGCGCCACCGTCACGCTGGATGGCGCCAGCTCGCTGGGTGGCGGCGCCCAGATCGATGACACCTTCGGGACTCCGGAGCTGACCACACCCGCGTTGTGGAACGCTCCCGGACAGGCCACCGAGGTGACCGCGACGTTCCACAACGGCAGCAGTACGACGATGCGCGACGTGAACCTCTCGTTCGCCTTGCCGGACGGCTGGACCGCGACCGGCGCCAGCACGTTCGCCCAGGTCGAACCCGGCCGGACGGTCAGTACCACGCTCGCGGTGACCCCCGGCGCGGACGTGCAGCCGGCCAGCTTCACACTCCGGCTGAACGCGTCGTACACGGCCCGCGGCGCGGCGTACACGAACAGCACGGTGACCACCGCGCAGCTGCCCTACGCCTCGGTGTCACAGGCGGCGAACACGGTCGGCATCAGCAACGCCGCGACGTTTGCCCAGGGCAACTTCGACGGTTCCGGCAACAGCTTCTACGGCGAGGCGCTGGCGGCTGCCGGGTTCGCGCCCGGTGCGACGGTCACGGTGCAGGGTGCGCAGTTCACCTGGCCGTCCGGTGCGCCGGGTACGCCGAACATGGCGAAGAACCAGACCGCGCCGATCCTGGTCTCCGGCACCGGCAGCCACCTCGCGCTGCTCGCATCCGGCGCGAGCCTGAACGCCCGCGGCAGCGTGACCGTGATCTACACCGACGGTTCCGAGTCCGAGCACGCGTTCCAGGTGCCGAACTGGTGCTGCCAGGATCCGGCCACAGGTGGTGCGAAGGTCGCGGTGGCGGTGAAAGGCCGCTACACCCAGGCCGGGCTGGCGAACACCACGGCCGACTACCGGGTGTTCTATACCGCGGTGCCGCTGGAGCCGGGCAAGACGGTGCGCGCGATCAAGCTGCCCGGCGGTCCGATCGGGTTCTTCGCCGCCACGGTCGCCGACAAGCCGTTGCCTCCGGCACCGAGAGGCGAGGCCTGGGTCAGCGACCTGGAGTGGCTGGACTCGAGCAACGGCTGGGGTCCGGTGGAGAGGGACCGCAGCAACGGTGAGAACGCCGCCGGCGACGGCGCGCCGCTGACGCTGGACGGTGTCCAGTACGCCAAGGGCATCGGCGCGCACGCGCCGTCGGAGGTGAAGGCGCTGCTGGGCGGGAACTGCTCGACGTTCACCGCGAAGATCGGCGTCGACGACGAGGTGGACGACCGCGGCCGGGTGATCTTCAAGGTCGCGGTGGACGGTGCGGTGAAGTACACCTCCGACCTGCTCACCGGGACCTCGCCCACGGTCCCGGTGAGCGTGGACGTGACCGGCGGGCAGACGCTGTCCCTGCAGGTCACCGACTCCGGCGACGGCGTCACCAGCGACCACGCCGACTGGGCCGAGGCGAAGCTGTCCTGCAACCCGTAGTGAGGTCCGCGGGCCGACACGCCGCCGAATGTGCGTGCCGGCCGGCGGCCCTAGCGTCGAGGCCAACTCGACTCGAGGAGTATCGCCATGGGTATCGGTGTCGGAATCTTCATGATCGCTCTCGGCGCCATCCTGTCCTTCGCCGTCGCGGACCGGATCAGCGGCGTCGACCTGACGATGGTCGGCTACATCCTGATGGGTACCGGCGCGCTCGGCCTGGTCCTGGTGCTGTTCCTTAACGGCCAGCGCCAGCGCTCGCACACCACCGAGACCACGGTCGAGGAGCGCCGGCTCAGGGAGTGACCTTCTTCGGGCATTCCGCTAGGGCTGTGGCGCCGGTGCCTCAACGGGCTTGAGGTGTCGGGCGATCTGCTTGCGGACCGGGCGTAATGGGTGGCGATCGCCGGCACGAACGCGGGTACATCGGCACCGCGATCACTCACCCGACGATCACGGCCGGCTTCGCCGCCGCGCTGCCCGGCCGGGCCGGCCGCTGAGCAGCAGACAGCCGGCCGCGGCCACAGCCATTCCGGCGACGGTGAACAGCACCGGCCGGTAGCCGGCTGCTCCGGCCAGCAACGCGGCACCGGCCGGAGCGGTCGCCCGGGACACGATCACCGGTGCCGCCAGGGTGCCCGCGACCGTCCCGTAGCGGGCCGCGCCGTAGCGTTCGAGCAGCAAGGCCGGGATCGCGATCGCGGCGACCCCGAACCCGAGGCCGACCATGACGATGCACGCGGCGGCTCCCGCTACCGTGTCTCCGACCAGCGGCAGCATTGCGAGCGCCACGCCTTGCAGAGTGAAGATCGTCGCCGCGATCGATGCCATCGGCAACCACCGGCGAAGCACCGAGATCAGTATCCGGCCGGTCACAGACAGCAGGCCGAGCAGACCGGCCAGCGTGGCAGCCAGCGCCGGCCGGTGACCTGCGCGGGTCAGGTACAGGACGAGGTGCACCGCGACGACCGCGAGAGCGCCGCTGTGCAGCACGAAGCCGGCTGCGAGCAGCCAGAACCCGCGGTCCCGCAGGACCCGTGCCACGGCTCCGCGATCGCCGTGCTGCGGTCCCGCCACTGCAGGCGCCGTACGCCGCAACGACACCAGGTGCAGCGGGATCGCGAGCGCCGCATGGACGACGGCCAGCACTTGCAGCGCGCCCCGCCATCCGTAGGCGTCGGCCAGCCATCCGGTGAGCGGGATGAAGATCGAGCTGGCCAGTCCGGCGACCAGGGTGACGGTGAGCAGCGCGTTCGCTCGCCGCCCCGGGTCGGTCACCGCGACCACCACCGCGAACGCCGGTTCGTACAGCACCATCGAGGATGCGAGTCCGAGCAGCACGAAGACGCCGTACAGCTGAGCGGTGCTGCCGACCTCGGACCAGCCCAGCACCGCCAGCGTGCCGAGCACCGAGCCGGCGGTCATCAGGCTGTGGCCGCCGCGAGCGTCCAGCCAGCGGCCGACCGGGACCGACATCGCGCCCGAGACCAGCACCGCGACGGTGAGCGCGCCGGCAGCGGTCGCGGTCGGGATCCCGAGCTCGGCGCTCATCGGCCCGAGCAGCACGCCGAACGAGTAGTAGAGCACGCCGTACCCGACCGTCTGGGTGACGGCGAGCGCGGCGACCAGGCCCCGCCGCTGCCGGTACCGCACGTCGGCGGCGACCGTCCCGGCGGAGCCGACCGGCATCAGCCGCAGCACCCCGAGGTGGTCCCGACCGGCTGGTCGACGACGGTGAGCAGGCCGCCGCCGGACTCGCCCTCGCCGTACACCAGGTTGGACGAGCAGACGCCGGTCTCGGGCAGGTTCAGCTGGACGTCACGGGCCGCCTCCCAGTCACCGGCGAGCGCGGCGACGACGGAGCGGGCCTGCTCGTAGCCGGTGGCGAGCAGGAAGGTCGGGGCCCGGCCGTACGACTTGGCGCCGACCGCGTAGTAGCCGGGCTCGGGGTGGCCCAGCTCGTCGGCGCCGTGCGGTGGGACGGTGCCGCAGGAGTGCACGTTCGGGTCGATCAGCGGGGCCAGCGCACGGGTGGACCCGAGCACCGGGTCGAGGTCGAGCCGCAGCTCGGACACGATGGCGTGGTCGGGCCGGAAGCCGGTCGAGTTCACCACCGCGTCGGCGACGACCGTCCGGTCGCCGGCGGTGAGCTCGACCTGCTCGTCCGCGCTCCGGCCGACCGCCTCGATCCGGAAGCCGCTGACGAGCTCGACCCGGCCGGAGCGGACCAGGCGCCGTAGCCTGGCGCCGAGCGCGCCGCGGGCCGGCAGCTCGTCGGCATCGCCGCCGCCGTAGCTGCGCTCCTGACTGGTGCCGCGCACCACCCAGACCACCTCGGTGCCCGGTTCGGTCTCGGCCAGCTCGGCGAGATCCAGCAGCGTGGTCGCAGCAGAGTGGCCGGCGCCGACGACCGCGGTACGGCGGCCGGCGAACCGGGCCCGGTCGGCGCCGAGCACGTCCGGCAGCGCCGGTACCAGCAGCTCGGCGGTCTCGCCGCGGGCCGGGATGCCGGAGCCGCCCAGCACGTTCGGGGATCGCCAGGTCCCGGCGGCGTCGATCACGGCACCGGCGAGCAGCTCTTCGCCGTCGTCGAGGCGGACCAGGAACGGTGCCTGCTCGCGGCCGGCGGTGCCCCGCCCTCCGTTGCTCAGCCGGTCGAACCCGAGCCTGGTGACCGCGACCACCTCGGCGCCGTACCGGATCCGGTCGGCCAGCTCTGGGGTCTTGGCCAGCGGCGCGAGGTAGCGGTCGACCAGGTCGCCGCCGGTCGGCAGCTGGTCCGGGTCGGGTGCGAGCCAGCCGCTGCGCTCGAGCAACCGGCGGGCCGCGGCGTCCATGTCGTACCGCCATGGGCTGAACAGCCGGACGTGCCGCCACTCGTCGATCGCGGCCGCGGCGCTGGTACCCGACTCGAGTACGAGGAACTCCACGCCACGCTCGGCCAGGTGCGCCGCCGCAGCCAGACCGACCGGGCCTGCACCGATCACCACCACCGGGCACCCTGCCACTTGGGACATATCCACCACTCCTACTGTCTAGACGATCATCGAAACAAGCACCACCCCACCTTGCATCTTGAATCGATGATCGTCAAGATAGACGCATGTCGAATCAGCCGAACTGCTGCACCCCGCTCACCGTGGCGCCGCTCGACGTGGCGGTGGCGGTCGACGGTGCAGCCGTTTTCAAGGCTCTGGCGGACCCGGTCCGGCTTCGGCTGCTGTCGCTGATCACCTCGGCCGGCCACGAGGTCTGCGTCTGCGACCTGACCGGGCAGTTCGACGTGAGCGCCCCGACGATCTCTCACCACCTGCGGGTGCTGCGCGAGGCGGGCCTGGTCGACTGCGAGCGACGCGGCACCTGGGTCTACTACTGGTCGGTGCCGGAGAAGCTCGACTGGATGGCCACCCTCCTCGCGACACCCGTGCCGGTCGGCTGAGGGCGCATGATCGGGCTCAGCAGGGTCATCGGGGCTGAAAGTCCACTGGGCGATCAACAGGCCTGGAGTGCTCTCCACGACTGACAAGATCTGCGCATGCAACCTGCAGAGGAGCTGCGGTACCTGATCTTGGCCATCCAGCGCGAGGGCAACAGGCTGCTCGCTGCTGAGCTACGGCCGCTCGGGGTGACGCCGTCGCAGGCGGAGGTCGTGCGTGTACTCGCCGACCATCAGCCGCTGACTTTGTACGGTCTTGGCGAGCTGCTCGTCTGCGAGACCGGCAGCTCACCGAGCCGGCTGGTGGACCGGCTGGTCGCGGCGCGGCTGGTCAACCGCGAGCAGCGCAACGACGACCGCCGACATCTCGTGCTCACGCTGACCGAGCACGGAGCCGCGCTCGCCCAGCGGATCGCCGCGGTGGAGCGGGCCTTCTACCGCCGGGTCGACGAGCTCACCGGGAGCGGACCGGTCGACGACGCACTCGCACTGCTGCGGCAGTTCGCCGGTGCATTCCCGACCGGGCAGGCGCTGCTCAAGCGGCGGGAGCTCAGGGCGGCCGTGTAGTCCGCGCGGGGCTGGGCACCGGATAGCGGTGAGGATCACCGATACCAGTGACATGTGGTGGAAGACCGCTGTCGTCTACTGCCTGGACGTCGAGACGTTCATGGACTGGAACGACGACGGGTCCGGCGACCTGCCCGGTCTGGCGCAGCGGCTCGACTACCTGCACGACCTCGGCGTGACCTGCCTGTGGCTGATGCCGTTCTACCCGACACCGGACCGCGACGACGGGTACGACATCACCGACTTCCTCGGCGTCGACGGCAGGCTCGGCAGCCACGGCGACCTGGTCGAGGTGGTCCGCACCGCACGCGACCGCGGCATCCGGGTGATCGCGGACCTGGTCGTCAACCACACCTCTGACCGGCACCCCTGGTTCAAGTCGGCACGTGCGAGCAACACGTCGCCGTACCGGGACTTCTACGTCTGGCGGGACGAGCCGGGCGAGGAGCAGGCGCCGGTGTTCCCGGACCAGGAGAAGAGCGTCTGGACGTACGACGAGCGCGCCGGGCAGTACTACTTGCACCGGTTCTACAAGCACCAGCCGGACCTGAACGTCACGAACCGCGCGGTCCGAGACGAGATCGCGAAGGTGATCGGGTTCTGGCTGGAGGTCGGGCTGTCCGGGTTCCGGGTGGACGCGGTGCCGTTCCTGATCGAGACGCTCGGGGTGAACCGGGTCGAGGACGCGCTGGTGCACGATCCGCACGAATACTTGCGCGAGCTGCGTGAGTTCCTGTCCCGGCGGTCCGGCGACGCGGTGCTGCTCGGCGAGGTGAACCTGCCGCCGAAGGATCAGCTCAAGTTCTTCGGCGGGCCGGACGGCGACGAGCTCACGATGCAGTTCGACTTCATCACCATGCAGCGGCTGTACCTGTCCCTGGCCCGCGAGGACGCCACGCCGGTCATCGAGGCGCTGCTGAACCGGCCGGAGACCGCGACGGCCGCACAGTGGGCGACGTTCGTGCGCAACCACGACGAGCTGACGCTGGACAAGCTGAGCGACTCCGAGCGGCAGGAGGTGTTCGCAGCGTTCGGCCCGGAGCCCCAGATGCAGATCTACGGCCGTGGCCTGGTCCGACGGCTCCCGCCGATGCTGGACGGCGACCCGCGCCGGATCCGGATGGTGTACAGCCTGCTGTTCTCGCTGCCGGGCACGCCCGTGCTGTTCTACGGCGAGGAGATCGGGATGGGAGAGAACCTCGAGGCCGAGGGGCGCAACGCGGTCCGCACCCCGATGCAGTGGACGGCCGGCAAGAACGCCGGCTTCAGCCAAGCCAGGAAGTCGCGGCTGGCCGCACCGGTCGTCACCGGCGGCTTCTCACCCGAGCACGTCAACGTCGCCGACCAGCGGCGCGACCCGGACTCGCTGCTGAGCTTCATGAAGCTGCTGATCCGCCGGTACCGCGAGTGTCCCGAGCTGGGCTGGGGCAGTTTTGACGTGCTGGACCAGCCGCACCCGTCGGTGCTCGCGCACTCCTGCACCTGGGACGACGGCTGCCTGGTCGCGGTGCACAACCTGGGGCCGGAACCGCGCTCGGTGCCGCTTCAGCTCGACGAGGACCCTGCCACCGCGAGGCTGGTGAACCTGCTCGGCCAGGAGGACGCCGAGCTCGACGACAAGGGGCGGGTCGAGCTTCAGTTGGAGGGCTACGACTATCGCTGGCTCCGCGTGGTGCGCGAGGGCGACCGCCGGCTCACCTAAACCGACCCACCTCCCGTCGCGACACGCCGGGCGCGGGCCGACGAGTCGGCGTGTCGGTACGGGAAGTGAGTTAGTGGAGGGTGGATAGGTAGGCGGTGATGGCCGCGGTGGCGTCGGGGGTGCGCCAGGCAGCCAGGACCGCGGCGTCGTCGGCGTCGCGGTGGGTGTCGATCCGCTCGCGGGCGGGGCGGTGCAGCTGTCGCTTGGTGAACGCGTAGACCGGTGCCGGTACGGCGGCCAGCCGCCGGGCGGTGTCCACGGCGCGGTCGAGCAGATCGTCCGGTGCAACGGTTTCGCCGACCAGGCCGCACTGCTGCGCCTGCTCCGGCGTCAGCACCGGGCCTTCGAGCACCAGCCGGGCGGCGGCCGGGCCCGCGGCGTACCGGATGATCTCGACGGCGGAGACGGGGAACGGTACGCCGACGGCGAGCTCGGTCAGCCCGATGCCGCCTCCGGACATCAGCCGTACGTCGCAGGCCGCGGCGACCACGCAACCGCCCGCGATCGCATGACCGTTGACCGCGGCAACGACCGGACGCGGGTGGTCGAACACCGCGAGGAACGCCGCGCTGAGCGCGGGCAGGAACTCCGCCACGTACGCCGCGCCGCCGGCCACGATCCGCTTCAGGTCCACGCCGGCCGAGAACGCTCGCCCCGTGCCGGTGAGCACCACCGCGGCATCGGCGTGCTCCGCCAGCGTCTCGCGCAGCGCGACGCACAGCTCGGTGTCGAGCACGTTCACGGGTCCGTGCTCGAGCCGCAGCACCAGCACGTCGTCGTGCCACTCGGTCGCGATCATCGGTCGGTCACCCCTAACGATGTAGCGGTCTCGGCGGCGTCATGACGGGACCTGACGCCGAGCTTGGCCAGGATGTCCGACACATGATGGTCGACAGTACGCACCGAGAGCACCAGCCGGTCCGCGATCTCGGCGTTCGTCAGGCCGTTCGCGAGCAGTCTGAGCACGTCGACCTGGCGGTCGGTGAGACCGGCCGGGTTGGCCCGGGTGCTGCGCCGGGCACCGCGCGGGATCCGCACGCCGCGCCGCTTCAGCCGGTCGCGCGCCATGGTCGCGGCCGGCCGGGCGCCGAGCTCGTCGAGGATCCGCAGCCCGGCCAGCGCGGCCTCGGGCTCGGCGTCGTCGGAGCCGGTCAGCTCGAGCGCCTGCTCGTACCTGTCACCGACCCGCTGCCAGCCGTCCGCCGCTGCCTGCCAGTCACCGCGCAGCCCGGCCGCGTACGGCTCCGGGCAGCCCTCGAACCCGGCACCGTCCAGCCCGGCCCGCTGCAGGTACCGCTCCAGCTCGCCGCGGAGCGCCGGGAAGGCACCGGCCGGGTACTGTCGCAGCCGCTCGGTAACCGGCCAGACCAGCTCCGGCTGTCCGGTCAGCCAGGCCCACTCGACGTATCCGAGCCCGGCGTAGGCCAGACCGAGCAGGTGCCGCTGCCGGACCGCGCGGGCCCACGCCTCTGTGAGCATCGGGCCGGCCGCGGGGTCGCCGCGACGGGCCAGCAACCGGCCGAGCGCCGGGACGCTGTACACGTACAGCATCCCGGGATCGCCGGCCGCGTCGACCAGCCGGCGCAGCCGCCGCTCGGCGCCGTCGGGGTCGCCGTGCCGGACTTGCAGCAACGCCCGGTGGACCTCGAGGTTGTAGCTGACGCTCCACATCCCGCGGTCGGCGGCGAACGCGGTCGCGACCTCCAAGTGGCTGTCGAGCGCGTCCCAGTCGCCGGCCCGGTTCAGGATCTCGGCCAGATGGACGTGCGCGTGCGCGATCGCGGGATGGTCGTCCGCCGCGGTCGCGATCCGCAGCGCCTCGGCCAGCTCGTCCCGGCCGCGGGGGTCGCCGAGGTCGCACAGTGCCATGCCGAGGAAGTTGTGGCCGAGCGCGAGCAGGTCCTCGCGGTCGGCCAGCGTCAGCGCGTCCCGCAGGACGACGACCGCGTCGGCTGGCCGGTTGGCGCGGACCAGCATCATGCCGCGGTGGGTGGCGACGGCCGCCCGGACCTGCTCGGCCTCGGTACCGGACGCGACCTCCGCGGCCCGCTCGACCGCGGCCAGTGCGCCGTCGGTGTCACCAGCCAGGTACAGCTGCCGGCCGAGCCGCAGCAGGCTCGTGGCCAGCGCCGCCGGGTCACCGACCTGCTCCCGCAGCCCCACCGCCGCGCGGCCGGCCTCGACCGCGTCGGCGAACCGTTGCGCGTACTGGAGCTCCCAGCCGTAGTCGTCGTACAGGCCGGCCCGGTCGGGCTGGTCGAACCGGTCCGCATGTGGCAGCACCGTCTCCAGGTAGGACAGCGCCTGCCGGTGCGCGCCGCGCTCGGCAGCGGCGCGGGCCGCCAGTGGCGCGTACCGGACCAGCGCCGTGGCGTCGTCCGCTTCCGCGGCGTGGTGCAGGACCCGGGCAAGGTCGAGCTCGTTTCCTGCGGCAAGAAGGACCGCGAGTACGGCGACGTTGTGCCGGCGCCTGGTGACAGCGGGCAGCTGCTCCTCGACCGCACGACGGGCCAGCTCGTGCCGGAACGCGATGCCGTCGGCACGGACCTCGACGATCCGCACCTCCTCGGCCGGCACCAGCACGTCCAGCGGATTGAGCAGCTGCTGGGCCATATCGAACTCGAGCAGTGACGGAACCACCGACAGCTGCTCGACCGCACGGACCGTTGCCGGCGGCAACTGAGCGACCCGGGCCAGTACGGCGTCCGCCACCGTGGCAGGTACCTCCTCGGTGCCGGCGGCAAGTACCTCGGACAGGTAGAACGGGTTGCCCCCGGTCGAGGCGTACAGCCGCTCGGCCGCACCGGTGCCGGCCAGGGTGGCGACCGCGGCCTGGGTCAGCGGCTGCAGCTCGAGCCGGTCGACGGCGGTACCGGCGAGGGTCGCGACCAGCGGGCTGAGCCCGCTTGCGTACTCGCGGGCGTCGTCGCGGAAGCTCAGCACCAGCAGCGCCGGCAGCCCGGCCAGCCGGCGGACGACGTACCGCAGCACGTCCAGCGTGGCGTCGTCGGCCCAGTGCACGTCCTCGATCACCAGCACCGTCGGCCGAGTACCCGACAGCTCCGCGATCGCCGCGTCGTAGACGGTGTCGGCGTGACCCGCCGACAGCGCCGCCTCGAGCGGGCCGCGGCTGCCCGCGACCGCGTCGGCCAGCGGGCCGAGGGTGCGCGGTGTCCGCAGGTCGTCACAGGTGCCGGCGAGCACGCGGACGTCGGCGCCCAGGTCGTCCAGGAACGCCTGGATCAGCGACGTCTTGCCGATCCCGGCCTCGCCGGTCACCAGAACGGTGCGCCCGGACCGCGACGCGACGACCTCCCCGACCGCTTCCGCCAGCCGACGCAGCTCGCCTTCCCGTTCGAGCAAATCCCCCACGCCGTCAGTATGAGCGTGCGACCATGTGCAAGGTGGGGCGGAGGATTCTCGAGCGGGAGCGTGAGCTCGCCGAGCTGGCTGAGGCGGCACGGGAGGCGGCGGGCGGCACGGGTTCGGTCGTGCTCGTGTACGGCGAGGCCGGGATCGGCAAGTCCAGCATGGTGCAGGCAGTCCGCAGCCGGATCCCGGCCGAGGGTCGGATGCTGGTCGGGCACTGTGACGACATGGCTACGGCGCGGATCCTCGGGCCGTTCCGGGACCTGGTCGGCAGCGTCGGCACCGAGCTGACCGGTGCACTGCGTGACGGCTCGGACCGCGACCGAATCCTCACCGCGCTGCACAGCGAGCTGGACTGGACCGGGCACCCGACCGTGCTCGCGGTCGAGGACGTGCACTGGGCCGACGACGCCACATTGGACGTGCTGCGCTACCTGGCGCGCCGGATCGAACGGCTCCCGGCCGTGCTGATGCTGACCTTCCGCGATGACGAGCTGGGCCGCGAGCACCCGCTGCGGCAGGTGCTCGGACTGGTGTCCGGGAGCTCGCGGACCCGCCGGCTGCCGCTGCGCAGGCTGTCGCCCGACGCGGTCCGCGAGCTGGGTGCCGGGTCGGGGGTCGACATCGACGAGGTGTTCGCGGTCACGTCCGGCAACCCGTTCTTCGTCGGCGAGGTGCTCGCGGCCGGCGCCGCGGCCGGCGTACCGCGGACCGTGGTCGACTCGGTGCTGGCCCGGCTGCGCACGCTGGACCCGGCGACCCGCGACGCGGTCGAGCAGCTCAGCGTGGTGCCGACCACGATCGACCGGCGGCTGGTCGACGCGGTGGTCCCGGGCGGCCTGACGGCGCTGATCGCGGCCGAGGAGTTCGGGCTGCTGGCGGTGACACCGGACCGGGTCGCCTTCCGGCACGAACTCACCCGCCGGGCCGTCGCGGACGCGCTGCCGGCCAGCCGTCGTACGACCCTGAACGCCCGGGTGCTCGCCGAGCTGCTCACCGAGCCCGACGGCATGGACCTGGCCCGGGTGGTGCACCACGCCGCAGAGGCCGGCGACGTCGCCGCGATCGTGCGCTACGGGCCGGCGGCGGCTCGTGCCGCGTCCGAAGGACGGGCGCACCGAGAGGCGGCGGCGCATTACCGGCTGATGCTGCAGCACCGGTCCGCCTTCACCGTGCAGGAGCAGGCCGACCTGCTGGAGCGTTCCGCGATCGAGACCTACACGATCGGCGACCGCGGCCGCAACGCCGTCGCGGACCAGCAGGAGGCGGTCGCGCTGCGCCGGGACCTGGGCGACCGGGTCGCGCTCGGCGGCAGCCTGCGCTGGCTGTCCCGGATGCAGTGGTGGCAGGGCGACCGGCCCGGCGCCGAGGCCGCGGCACGCGAGGCGGTCGCGGTGCTCGCGGATGCCGGCGACCCGCGGATGCTCGCGATGGCGTACAGCAACGCGGCCCAGCTGGACATGCTGGCCGACCGCAACCCGGAGGCGATCGAGACCGCGGAGCAGGCGATCGCGCTGGCCCGGGACGCCGGGGACGCCGCGGTGCTGTCCCACGCGCTGAACAACCGCGGCTCGGCCCGCTGGATGATGGGCGACCTGGCCACCGGTCGGCGCGACCTGGACGAGAGCCTCCGGGTGGCGCTCGCCGCCGGCGAGACCGAGCACGCCTGCCGGGCGTACGTGAACCTGGTGTGGGAGCTGTTCCGGGATCTGCGCCCGGCGGAGGCCGTGGTGTACCTGGACGAGGGGATGGAGCTGGCCGAGCGGGCCGAGCACATCGCCTTCCTGCAGTACCTGAGCGTCGGCCGCGGAATCGTCGAGCTGGCCGGAGCGCGCTGGTCGGCGGCGATCGAGGCGGCGAGCGTGGGGCTGGAGTCGTCCCGTCCGATCCGCTGTGCCGCGCTCACCGTGATCGGCCGCGCGAAGGTCCGCACCGGGCAGCCGGCGGCCGACCTGCTGGACGAGTGCTGGGACCTTGCGCGCGGCCTCGACGAGCTGCAACGGATGGGCCCCGCGGCCGTCGTGGTCTGCGAGGACGCCTGGCTGCGCGGCGACCTGGGCCGGATCCGGAAGATCGCCTTGCCGGTGTACGAGCTGGCCAGCGGGCGAGACCACCGCACCCAGGCCGAGCTGGCGATGTGGCTCGGCCGCGCCGGTGAGCGGGTACCGGTCGCGCGGCCGGACCACCCCTACGCGCTGCAGCTCGCGGGCCGCTGGCAGGACGCCATGAAGGCTTGGGAGGACGCGGGCTACCCGTACGAGCGAGCCGCGGCGCTGGCCGAGAGCCCGGACCCGGCCGACCAGCTGGCCGCCGTGGCCGAGCTCGACCTGCTCGGCGCCGTGCCGCTGGCGCAGCGGATCCGCCGCCGGCTGCGGGCGGAAGGGACCCGGGTACCGCGTGGCCCGGCGGCGGCCACCCGTGAGCACCCGGCTGGGCTGACCGAACGGCAGCAGGAGGTGCTCGCGCTCCTCGCCGAAGGGCTGACGAATGCCGAGATCGCCGACCGGCTGGTGCTGTCGGTGCGCACCGCGGCCAACCATGTCGCCGCGGTGCTGGAGAAGCTCGGCGTGCACAGCCGGGAGGAGGCGGTCGCGCGCAGCCGCGATCTGGGTATCGACCCGGCCAATTCTGAGTAGCGCGGCCCCACGTGCCACCCCGGGCACGCGGCGTACACATGTCCTCGAAGGGAAACACCAGCTCGCGGGAAGGGGACAGCCGACATGGCTGTGGACGAGGCACGACTGATGGACTTCCTGCACCGGTTCGTCGGGGATCTCGGTGCGACCGTTGCCGCGGGCAACATCGTCGTGGGGGACCGGCTCGGTCTGTACCGGGCGCTCGGCGAGGAGCCGCTGCTGCCGACGCAGCTCGCGGACCGGACCGCGACGGCGCCGCGGTACGTCGAGGAATGGCTGCGCGGCCAGGCCGCCGGCGGCTACGTCCAGTACGACGCGGAGACCGGGCGGTACTGGCTGACCGAGGAGCAGAAGTTCGCACTGACCGACCCGGAGGGGCCGGTATACGCCCCCGGAGCGTTCCAGCTCGCGCTCGGCGCACTGCGGGCCGAGCCGGAGATCACCAACGCGTTCCGGACCGGCGAGGGGTTCGGCTGGCACCAGCACGACGACGATGTGTTCGACGGGTGCGAGCGGTTCCTCCGGCCCGAGTACGTCGGCAACCTGCTGCCATCCTGGCTGCCCGCGCTGGACGGTGTCGAGGAGAAGCTGACCGCCGGCGCTCGGGTGGCCGACGTGGGCTGCGGTCTCGGCGCGGCGACGGTGCTGATGGCGAAGGCGTATGACAAGTCCGTGTTCATCGGCTCGGACGACCACCAGGGCTCGATCGAGCAGGCGGAGAAGCGCGCCGTCGAGGCCGGGGTCGACGGCTGGACTCGGTTCCAGGTCGCGTCGGCGCAGGACTTCGGCGGCGGCCCGTTCGACCTGGTCACCACGTTCGACTGCCTGCACGACCTGGGTGACCCGATGCGTGCCGCCCGGCACATCCGCGAGTCGCTGGCGCCGGACGGCACCTGGATGATCGTCGAGCCGTACGCCGGCGACGCGGTGCCGGACAATCTGAACCCGGTCGGCCGGGTGTACTACGGGTTCTCGACGTTCCTGTGCGTGCCGAACGCGCTGTCCCAGCAGGGCGGCTACTCACTCGGTGCGCAGGCCGGCGAGGAGCCGGTCCGGCACCTGGCAGCCGACGCCGGGTTCACCCGGTTCCGCCGGGTCGCCGAGACGCCGTTCACCATCGTGTATGAGGCCCGGCCCTAGAGGGCCACCTGAGGCGACGGCACACTGGGAGCAGGGGAGGGAGACACCATGCACGTTCCGGACTGGAAGGGTCCGCTGGCCGAGGCGTTCGACCAGGCGACCGACTACCTGGCCGGGCTGCCGGACCGCCCGGTCGGCCCGGAGGCGACCGCCGAGGAGCTGCACAAGGAGTTCGGCGGCCCGCTGCCGGAGCAGCCGCACGATCCGCGGCTGGTGGTCCGGGAGCTCGCCGCCGCGGCCGAGCGAGGCTTGCTGCCGAGCGGCAGCGGGCGGTTCTTCGGCTTCGTCTTCGGTGGCGCGATACCGGCCGCGCTGGCCGCGGACTGGCTGACCGTGGCGTGGGACCAGAACGCCGGCCTGTACGCCGCGGCGCCGGCCGCCGCCGTCGTGGAGAAGGTGGCCGGGGAGTGGCTCGCGGAGCTGTTCGGGTTGCCGCCGACGGTGACGGCCGGGTTCGTCACCGGCGCGCAGATGGCGAACTTCACCGCGCTCGCGGCGGCCCGGCACGAGGTGCTGCGCCGGTTCGGCTGGGACGTCGAGCGGGCCGGGCTGACCGGTGCGCCGCGGATCCAGGTCCTGGTCGGCGCCGAGCGGCACGACACGATCGACCGTGCGGTCCGCTTCCTCGGACTCGGGACCGACAACCTGGTCCCGGTGCCGGTCGACGACCAGGGGCGGATGCGCTCCGACGCACTCGGTGCGGTCCTTGCGGAGGACGCGGGGCCGGCGATCGTCTGCGCCCAGGTCGGCAACGTGAACACCGGCGCGATAGACCCGGTCGGCGAGATCTGCGACGTCGCGCACGCGGCCGGTGCCTGGGTTCACGTGGACGGCGCGTTCGGGCTGTGGGCCGCGGTGAGCCCGAGGCTGCGGCCGCTGCTGGCCGGTGTCGAGCGGGCTGACTCGTGGGCCACCGACGCGCACAAATGGCTGAACGTGCCGTACGACTCCGGCCTTGTGTTCTGCGCCCATCCGGAGGCACACCGCGGGGCGATGACGGTGCGCGCCGGGTACCTGATCCACGACGACGCCGGCGAGCGCGACCCGCTCGACCACAACCCGGAGTTCTCCCGGCGCGCCCGCGGCTTCGCGGTCTACGCGGCGATCCGGTCGCTCGGCCGGACCGGGATCGTCGACCTGGTCGAGCGCAGCTGCGCGCTGGCCCGCCGGTTCGCCGAGCGGCTCGGCGCCGACGACCGGGTCGAGGTGCTGAGCGACGTGGTGCTGAACCAGGCGCTGGTCCGGTTCCTGGCCGACGACGACGTCACCCGCCGGGTGGTCCAGGCGGTCCAGGACGAGGGCACCTGCTGGATGAGCGGCACCACCTGGCAGGGCCGGGCCGCGATGCGGATCTCGGTCTCCAACTGGTCGACCGACGAATCCGACGTCGACCGCTCGGTCGACGCGATCCTCGGCTGCCTCACCGCATCCAGCTGAGGAGTTCAGGGTCCGCGGCCGACACGGGTCGCAGGTGCGCGAAAGTGCCTGTTGGGCTCAGCACCCGGGAAGCGGCTGCGGCGATGTTCCCCAGCCCGAAGACAATCGAGTAGCACCTGCGCAACGTCTACACGAAGCTCGGCATCCACTCGCGCGCCGAGCTCGCTGACCTGATGAAGGAGTAGGTGTCGAGATCGCGATGCGCTGATCGACGCGTCGGTGAGAACGCCTGATCGGCAGGCGTAGCAGAATCGCCGCACCGGCGAGAAGGAGATCGACGATGAAGACTGTCCAGTCCCAGGACGGCACCACGATCGCGTACGACGTGTCCGGCGACGGCCCTGCGCTGGTGCTGGTGTCCGGAGCGTCCACCGACCGGGCCTCGAACCAGCGCTTCGCTGCAGCGCTCGCGGAGCGCTTCACGGTGTACAACTACGACCGGCGCGGCAGGGGTGACAGCGGCGATACCGCGCCGTACGCGGTGGAGCGGGAGATCGAGGACCTGAACGCGGTGCTCGGGGCAGCCGGCGGCTCGGCCGCGGTGCTCGGCTTCTCGTCCGGCGGCGCGCTCTCGATCAACGCCGCCGCGGCCGGCTCGCCGATCACCCGGCTGCTGCTCTGGGAGGTCCCGTACAGCACCGCGCCGGACGGGCCACAGCGGCACAAGGAGTACACGACCAAGCTCGCCGACCTGCTCGCCGCGGACCGCCGTGGTGACGCGGTGGAACACTTCATGACCCTGGTCGGGCTGCCGGCGGAGATGATCGCCGGGATGCGCGGCGCACCGTTCTGGGCCGGGCTCGAGGCACTCGCCCCGACGCTCGCGTACGACGCGGCGGTGTTCGGCGACAACACGGTCCCGGTGGACAAGCTGGCTGGTATCGCCGTACCGGCGCTGGTGCTGGACGGCGGCGCCAGCCCGCAGTTCCTGCGGGACGCGTCCGCCGCGATCGCGGACGCGCTGCCGGCCTCGACGTACCGGACCCTGGAGGGCCAGGACCACAACGTGGCGCCCGAGGTGATCACACCGGTCGTGATCGAGTTCGCCACCGAGTAGCACTTCGATCGTGTGGCCGGCCCCCGGCTGGGTACCGGAGGGCTGGCGACACATCGAAGGAGCGCGCGATGAGCACCAGCCAGATCCACCTTTCCCCGACGATCTGGCACGACCTGGTGGTGGCCGTCGGGCTGGGCATGCTGCTCGGTGCGGTGGTGCTGCTGATCACCACGCTGTTCGCCGCGAAGTCGCCGCCGGTCGTGGTCGCCCGCCGGCGCCCGCGAAAGTCCACGGCCAACGCCGATGCCCTGGCTCGAGCCATGCTCAGTGCCGCGGAGCTGGCGGTGGCCGAGCTGAGCGACGTCGAGCTGTGCGCCAGGTGGACCGCGAGCTGGGAGCTGCTGCGGACCGGTACGCCGGCTCAGCGGCTGGT
Source organism: Kribbellaceae bacterium (assembly GCA_035650275.1). GTDB lineage: Bacteria > Actinomycetota > Actinomycetes > Propionibacteriales > Kribbellaceae > DASRHY01. The sequence continues at coordinate 37,667 of DASRHY010000292.1, forward strand.
CTACGTCCAGGCGAGGCAGCACTATCTCGACGAGCTGGAGCGTCGTGACCCGGCCGGTCTGCGCGCCTGGCTCGAGTCGTCCGCCAGTCCGGCCGGAGACCCGCGCCCATTCATCTCCTCGTCGCGCGAGCGCGGGGACAGCCGCTGAAGGAGTGCTCAGCGCCGCGCGCGCGGGCGTGCCTCGGCGATGTAGCGGTAGGGGTAGAACTGCAGGTCGACCTCGGTCAGCCGGAGCACCTTGAGCACCAGCGGTCCCGCGCCCGCGATCCGCAGCGTGCCGCCGGCCGCGACCGCGAGGTCCCGGGCAGCGAGCAGGGCGTCGACGCCCGCGCTGTCCAGGAAGGTCACCCGCCGGAGGTCGATCACCACCCACGGAGAGTGGTCGAGCACCGCGGCCGCGACGTGGTCGACGATCAGGTGGGCGGACGCCAGGTCCACCTCGCCCGCGACGTACACCACCGAAGTGTCACCGGACCGCGTCCAGGTGCAGCGGAACACGTCGGCCCGCGCTTCGGGATAGTGGGAAGAAACTGCGAGGGCACCCATCGGTCGACCTGCCTCGAGCCAGGCGAACTGTCCACGCTGCGGGAGACAGATCGGTCTTCCCCCTTGGTACCAGAGGGCAGACCAGCCTGTCCATGGTGTGGTGTAGTTGGAGGCGGAGCCCTTCGTCCGGAAGACATCAGATGATCGCTGACCGCCCACCGAGCGCGCACCCGCGCGAGCGGATCCTGCAGACCGCCTATGGCCTGTTCTCGCGGCGCGGCATCCGTGCGGTCGGGGTCGACGAGGTGATCGCGCGTTCCGGTGTCGCGAAGGCGACGCTCTACCGGCACTTCCCGTCCAAGCAGGACCTCGTGCTGGCCTTCCTCGAGCGGCGCGAGCAGACGTGGACGATCGGCATGGTCGAGGCGGCCCGCCGCCGCGGCGACACCGCGGTCGAGCAGTTGCTGGCGATCTTCGACGTGTTCGACGACTGGTTCCGCCGGGACGACTTCGACGCCTGCTCGTTCATCAACGTGCTGCTCGAGATGGGACCGGACGACCCCGTCGGCCAGGCCAGCATCCGGCACCTGGAGAACATCCGCGGGATCGTCCGCGGGCTCGCGAAGGAGGCCGGGCTGCGCGACCCTGATGGCTTCGCCCGTTCCTGGCACATCCTGATGAAGGGGTCGATCATCTCCGCGACCGAGGGTGACTGCGACGCCGCGCGCCGCGCGCAGGCGATGGCCAAGCTGCTGATCGAGCAGCACCGCTAGCCGGCGATCGTGTTGCCGCGGGCGATGAGCAGAGCGACGTCGACGACCGCGATGACCATCGCGGCCCGGAACATCCACCGGCTGGCCGGCTGCCGGCCGGCCAGCGCGGCACCAGCCAGCAGGCCGGCCGTGACCACGATCGCCGCGACGCCGAGCGGGTCGGCTCCCGGCCCGACCGCGAGCACGACGCTCGCGGCCAGTAACAGCACCCCGGCCGTGACCACCGATGCGCGCGCACCGATCCGGTGCGGCAGACCCACCACGTGCTGCTGGATGTCGTCCTCGATGTCCGGTACGACGTTCGCGAAGTGCGCGCCGAGTCCGAGCAGCGCGCCGGCGGCGACCATCCACCACGGTGGCCACTGCGGGTCCGGCAGCCCGAGCAGCACGAATGCCGGCAGCGCGCCGAACGCGACGGCGTACGGCAGCGGGGACAGCAGCGTCGCCTTCATCCCGAGGTTGTACGACCAGGCCGCGGCGACCCCGACCAGGTGCGCCGGTGCAGCCCGCCAGCCGCTCGCGAACGACAGCGGGATGACGGCGAGCAGGGCCAGGCCGGCGGCGACCGCCACGGTCCGGGCCGGTACCAGCCCGGCGGCGACCGGCTTGTCGGTCCGGCCGGCGGCCACGTCCCGGCGGTGGTCGACGACGTCGTTGCTCCACCCGACGGACAGCTGGCCGGCCAGGATCGCGGCCAGCACCCACAGCGTGCCGGCACCGCGGCCGGCAGCGAGCGCGAAGGCGCTCACCACGGCGGTGACGGCGATGGTCGGTTCGGGATGGCAGGCGCGGAGCAGGCCGACCCAGCGCCGTCCGTCCATCTGCTCATTATCGTGCGCGGTCTCAAGTCAGGCCCGCCGCCCGTGAGCGCGCGAACCGCCGCGGCCGGGCGCGCGCGCAACGACCCGGCCCAGTACGACGACCTGGCCGGGACCTGGTGGGACCGGCGCGGGCCGTTCGCGATGCTGCACTGGCTCGCCGCGTCCCGTGCCACCCTGGTGCCGCCCGCGACCCGGCCCGGCGCGGTGCTGCTCGACGTGGCCTGTGGCGGCGGCCTGCTCGCGCCGTACGTCGCCGGGCTCGGCTACCGGCACGTCGGGCTGGACCTGTCGGCGCCGTCGCTGGCGGTCGCCCGGGATCACGGGGTCCGGCCGGTCCGCACCGACGCGCGCCTGCTGCCGGTCGCCGACGGCGCCGCCGACGTGGTGGTCGCCGGCGAGTGCCTGGAGCACGTGCCGGACCTGCCGCTGGTGGTGTCCGAGCTGTGCCGGGTGCTGCGACCCGGCGGAACGCTGGTCGCCGACACCATCGCCGACACCCGGATCGCCCGGTTCATCACGGTGACCCTGGCAGAGCGGCTGCCCGGGGGCCCGCCGCCCGGGCTGCACGACCCGCGGCTGTTCGTGAACCGGCGGCAGCTGGTCGATGAGTGCGCCCGGCACGGTGTCGTGCTGAAGCTGACCGGGCTGCGTCCGTCGGTACCGGCGACAGTGGCGTGGCTCACCGGCCGGCGGCCGGAGTCGCGGATGGTCCGCACCCGGCTGACCCTGGTGCTGTTCCAAGCGGTCGGTGTCAAACAGGCGCCGGCCACCCCGAGTGAAGGTGAGGATCCCGCATGACCGGAACCGTCTCCGGCCCAGGCCTGTCGCCCGCGGACGTCATCGAAGCCGCCCGCGAGCTGGCACCCGGCCTCGCCTCTCGGGCGGCGGCCACCGACGCCAGCGGCGCGTTCCCGGCCGAGGACTTCGCTGCGATCCGCTCCGCCGGGCTGCTCGGCCTGCTGGTGCCCGAACGGCTCGGCGGGTCCGGAGGCGGCTTCGCCGACTATGCCGAGGTGGCGATGGCCCTTGCCGCGGGCAACGGTTCGACGGCGCTGGTGTACAACATGCATGCATCCGTGACCGGGACGCTGGCGCTCACCTCCGACGAGGTGGCCCGCGCGCTCGGCGTACCGGAGACGTTCTTCGCGATGCGGGACCGAGTGCTGCGGGACGCCGTGGACGGCGCGCTGTACGGGGTCGCGATGTCCGAGCGGGGCGTCGGCTCGCGGCTGTCCCAGCTCGCCACCCGCTACTCCAGGACCGAAGACGGGTTCCACCTCAAGGGCTCGAAGACGTTCTGCTCCGGTGCCGGGAACGTGAACGGGTACGTCGTCGCCGCGCGGTCGGCGGAGACCGGTGCGGTGTCGCAGTTCCTCGTCGACGCCGAGGTGCCGGGCATCACCGTGGAGGAGACCTGGGACTCGCTCGGGATGCGGGCAACCTCCAGCCATGACGTGCACCTGGACGTCGACGTACCCGCCGACGCGCTGCTCGGCGGGATCGAGGGCCTCGGCGTGCTGGTCGGCCAGGCGATGCCGCAGTGGCTGGTCGCGTCGTACGCGGGGGTGTACGTCGGTGTGGCGCAGGCGGCGGTCGACGCGGCCGCGCCGCAGATCACCGAGCGCGGACTGGAGCGGCTGCCGGCTGTGCGGGCCCGGGTGGGCCGGGCGGACGCGGCGGTGAGCGCGGCGCGCGAGGTGGTCCGGCAGGCCGCGCGCCGGGTCGACGCCGCACCCGGCGACCCGGAGACGAACCGCTGGGTGTGGCGAGCCAAGCTGCTCGCCGGCCAGACCGCGATGGACGTCGCCGCGTCGATGCTGGAGGCGTGCGGTACCAGCGCGACCCGGCGCGGCAACGACCTGGAGCGGCTCTACCGCGACGCCCGCTGCGGGTCGTTGCAGCCGGCAACGAGTGATGTCTGCGCGGACTGGCTCGGGCTCGCCGCACTGGGCCTGGATCCGGAGAACCAGGCGGAGGTACCGCGATGGTGACCGGCGTCCGGCTCGCCTCGGTGGCCTCCTCGGTGCCGGCGGCCACGCTGGACTCCGACGAGCTCTGGGACGGCTACTTCGCGACCTGGTACGGCGGCGACCGCCGGGCCCGGAGGATCTGGCAGTCGGCCGCGGTCCGGACCCGGCACGGCGTGGTCGACCCGCGGGACGAGGACGTCGCCGCCTGGAGCACCGCGGATCGGATGCGCCGGTTCGGCACCGAGGCCGCGCCGCTGGCCAAGCAGGCGGTGACCGAGGCGCTCGGCGCGGCCGGCGTCGCCGCGGCGGACGTCGGGCTGCTCGCGGTCGCGTCCTGCACCGGGTACGGCACACCCGGCCTGGACATCACCGTGGCCCGGGACCTCGGCATGCCGGTGTCGGTCCGGCGGCTGGCGATCGGGCACATGGGCTGCTACGCCGCGCTGCCGGGACTCGGAGCGGTCGCGGACTATGTCCGGGTCAGCGGCAAGCCCGGCGTACTGCTGTGCTGCGAGCTGACCAGCCTGCACCTGCAACCGCCGCCGCAGCCGCGTCCGGACGGCCGGCTGGACGACACCGAGCTGCAGCAGGTCGTCACGCACGCGCTGTTCGCCGATGCTGCGGCCGCCGTCGTACTGGTCCCGGGCGACGACGGGTTGCAGGTGATCGACGTACAGGCGCGGACCGACCCGGCGACCAGTGACCACATGCTCTGGGACATCACCGACAACGGCTTCCGGATGGGGCTGTCGCCGCGGGTACCGGACGTGCTCGCCAGGCACGTCCGGCCGGCTGCCGACGAACTGCTGGCCGACCACGGACTGGCGGTCGCCGACGTCGCAGCCTGGGCCGTGCACCCGGGCGGACCGCGGGTGCTGGATGTCGTCGAGGAGCACCTCGGCCTGGCGGCGCACGCGCTCGACGCATCCCGGCAGACCTTGCGGGACCGGGGCAACTGCTCGTCGGCGACCGTGTTGATGGTGCTCGAGCGCATCCTCGGCAATGCCCGGCCGGAGCCCGGGGACCCGATCGTCCTGCTGGCCTTCGGGCCCGGTCTGACCCTGTACAGCACGCTGCTGCGATCAGGCTCGCGGACCTGATCGGCGCGCCACGCCATCGCTCTGTACCAGCGGACCGGCACTGGTAGAAGATTGTCGTGTCGGCACTCGCCGGCCACGGTGATATCGAGGAGCGCGGTGAACGGTGAGTATGCCGAGGACTTCGCCCGGATGGCGCTGCAGCTGCATGAGGAGTCAGGCGTCGAGCAGACCGTCGAACGCGTGCTGCAGTTCGCGCTCGCGGCCGTGGGCTGTGGTCATGCCGGTGTGATGCTGGTACACGGCGGCAGCTCGGTGGAGACCGCCGCTGCGACCGACGCCCTGGTGGAGAAGGCCGACCAGCTCCAGATGGAGACCGGCGAGGGACCGTGCCTCTCGGTGATCTTCGAGCACGACAGCTTCCGGATCGCCGACACGGCGACCGACGACCACTGGCCGCTCTGGTCACGTCGGGTGGCCGAGCTGGGTCTGCGCAGCATGATGAGCATCCGGCTGGCGACCGGAGGGTCCACGATCGGCGCGCTGAACCTCTTCGACGCCGAGCCGAACCGGTTCGACGCCGATGACGACGCGGTCGCCCACATCCTCGCCCGGCACGCGTCGATCGCGCTGTCCAGTGCCCGGCAGGAGTCGAACCTGTGGCAGGCGATCGACGCCCGCAAGCTGATCGGCCAGGCCCAGGGCATGCTGATGGAACGCTTCGATCTGGACGCCGACCAGGCCTTCGCCGTGCTCCGCCGGTACTCGCAGGACAACAACATCAAGCTCCGCGACGTGGCCCAGCGGCTGATCGACACCCGCAGACTTCCAGACGACTAGGCCACGTCTCCCGGTGAGATCCGTTCAGCGCCGACTCCAGCCCTCCGACGGGGTGACCGGACGCGACTCTCCGGAGGGCGGCTCGACCGGGCGACCCTCGTACTGCGTGGAGAGCACGACATGGGAGTTCATCTCGCCGTGGTCCCCGAGTCGCTCGAGGACCCCCTCGAGGTGCGGCATCGACGCCAGCCGGAGCTTGAGCATCGAGCAGAACGCTCCACTCAGCTTGTGCACCTCGACCACCTCCGGGAACTCCTCCGCGGTGGTCGTCTTCAACAGGCAGCGCCCGTGGCTGCAGCGCATCTGGACAAAGGCCGTGAGTGGGAGACCAGCCTTCGTCGCATCGATCCGCGCCTGGTAGCCCGCAATCACCCCGGACTCCTCAAGCCGTCGAACCCGCTCGGCCACGGCGGGGGCGGAGAGGTTGATTCTGCGGCCGAGCTGATTGAACGACAGCCGCCCGTCGCGCTGCAGCTCGGCGACGATCTGCCAGTCGACCTGATCCATCGTTTTGGGCATACGTTAAGTATTCGCTGAATCTACCTGGCGAACAACAGGCCTGTCGGGCTAGGAGCCATTCATTGGATATTCATTCCCGAAGATCGCCTGTCTAACGTCGGGGCATGGCTCTTACCGCACCCCTCCTCGCGTCGTACCGCACTCGGCTGGCGCCTCTCTTTCTCGCCGCCGCCGCCATGAGCGCCACCCTCAGCGTGACAGGCGCGATCGGCACGATCGTCGCCGGCGAGCTGATCGGCACGCGGTGGGCCGCGCTGCCCAACATGACTGCCGTTGTCGGCACCGGGTTGGGTTCGCTGGCGCTGTCCAGGGTGATGTCTGCCTGGGGATGGCGCGGCGGACTCACTCTCGGGTACGGCGCGGCGGCCCTCGGCGGCGCGCTGGCAGTCGCCTCGGTGACAGCCGATTCGGCACTGGGCCTGGTCGTCGGCATGCTGGTGCTGGGTCTCGGCAACGCCGCCGCCCAGCTTTCGAGATACGTTGCCGCCGACCTGGCACCCAGTGGTCGCAGCGGCCTCGCCATCGGGGCGCTGGTGTGGGCTGGGACGATCGGCGGCGTCGGCGGCCCGCTGCTGCTGGGTCCACTCGTCCGCGCCTCGTCCGCTCTGGACTGGGCGCCGGCAGTCGGGCCGTACCTGTTCGGGCTCGGGTGCGTGGTGTTCGCCGTGGCCGCCACGGTGATGAGCCCAGCGCGAGCGACGACCCCGACGACCTCAGCGGCGCCGAGGCCGACCGGCAGGAGTGTGCTCCGGCGACCGGATGCCCGCTCTCCGCTCGCCGTGATGATGACCGGTCAGGTGGTCATGGTGCTGGTGATGACCGCCACGCCGCTGCATATGCACCTGCACGGCGACTCTCTCGCAGCCGTGGGGACAACGATCTCGGCGCATATCCTCGGAATGTTCGGCCTGGCGCCGTTGACGGGACGTTGGGTGGACCGGTCCGGCCCCCGACCGGTCATGCGGGCTGGCCTCGTCTTCCTGGCCGCGTCGGCTGTGCTGAGCGCCGCGGCCGACGACCTGGTCCGGACCGCGGCGCTGTTCGGCCTGGGTTACGGCTGGAACCTGTGCTTCGTCGGGGGCAGCAGCGCCCTGGTCCTCACCAGCCGACACGCGGATCGCAATCGGGTCGAGGGCGACGTCGACGCGGCGATCTGGGGCGCCGCGGCGCTGGCCAGCATCGCGTCGACCATGCTGCTCGCCGGCGTAGGAATGACCGGCTTGGGGCTGCTGGGCGGCGCGCTGGCGCTGTCTGCAGCGGCGGTGCTCAGCGGGGAGCTGTGGTTAATAGGCCGCCGTGGTCGTGCTTGATCTCGGCTCCGATGGGGAACCGATATCTAGAGGACCGTCGGTCGCTCGAGAGGCTGATGGCCTTAGGCCTCGGCGTTGCGACCACAGCGTCGGGGCCGCTCCCTGTCAGGCCGCCTTCTTCTTCGCCTTCTTCGTCGTCTTCTTGGCGGTCTTCTTGGTGCTCGTGCGCGTGCCCTTCCGGCGGGAACGAGCCTCGGCGATGCTCGCCTGCAGCGCGGAGACCAGGTCGGTGCTGTCGGTGGCCTCGGGCTCGGTCTCGGTGACCACGACCTCCTCGCCACGCCGCTTGCCGTCCACCAGCTTCTTCACCCGGTCGGTGTAGGTGTCGCGGTACTTCGACGGCTCCCACGGGCCGCTCATCGCCTCGACCACGTCGACCGCCATCTGCAGCTGCTTGCGGCTGGTGGCCTTGCGCGGCAGCGAGCCGAGCTCCTTCGCCGGGTCGCGGATCTCGTCGGCGAAGAACATCGTCTCCAGCACCAGCACCCGGGTACTGCCCCGCGTGTCCGCCCGGATCGCGGCCAGGTACTCCTTGCCGCGCATCACGAACCGCGCGATCCCGGCCCGGTTGGTCGTGTCCAGCGCTTCGCGCAGCAACGCGTACGACGAGGTGTTCTCCTCGTCCGACGGAGCCAGGTAGTAGCTCTTCTGGAAGTGGATCGGGTCCACGTCCGCGAGGTCGACGAAGGTACTGATCTCCAGCGAGCGGGACCGGCCTGGGGCGATGTCGTCGAGCTCGTCCGGCTCCACCATCACGTACTCTCCGTCACCGACCTCGTGGCCCTTCACGATCTTCTCGAAGTCGACCTCACGGCCGGTCCGCTCGTTCACGCGCTTGTAGCGGATCCGGTCCGACGTACCGCGCTGGAACTGGTGGAAGTCCAGCTCGTGCTCCTGCGTCGCCGAGTACAGGCCCACTGGTACCGACACCAGGCCGAAGCTGATGTAGCCGGTCCAGATCGCGCGCGCCATCACGTACTCCTTAGGGTTGCTTGAAGATCCAGTACCCAGACTGGTGTGTAAGCAGTCGGCCGTCGGGTACCCGGCGGGTTGGGCTATGCGCGGGAGGTTCCATGGAGCACGTCCGGACGGCACCGCTGACCGATACCGAGCTGGAGACCGTGGACGCCTACTGGCGGGCGGCGAACTACCTGTCGGTCGGGCAGATCTATCTGTTGGCGAATCCGCTGTTGGCTGAGCCGTTGGCGCCGGAGCATGTCAAGCCGCGGTTGCTGGGTCATTGGGGGACGACGCCGGGGTTGAACCTGGTCTATGCGCATCTGAACCGGGTGATCCGGGTTCGCGGGTTGAACGTGATGTATGTGATCGGGCCGGGTCATGGTGGTCCGGCGATTGCGGCGAATACCTGGCTGGAGGGCAGCTACACCGATACCTATCCCGATGTCGGGCGGGATGGGGCGGGGATGGCGCGGTTGTTCAGGCAGTTCTCGTTCCCGGGTGGTATCCCGAGTCATGTGGCGCCGGAGTTGCCGGGGTCGATCCATGAGGGTGGTGAGCTGGGGTATTCGCTGTCGCATGCGTACGGGGCGGTGTTCGACAGCCCGGACCTGGTGGTGGCGTGTGTGGTGGGTGATGGTGAGGCGGAGACCGGTCCGTTGGCGGCGTCGTGGCATTCGAACAAGTTCGTGGATCCGCGGCGAGACGGTGCGGTGTTGCCGATCCTGCATCTGAATGGGTACAAGATCGCGAACCCGGCGGTGTTGGCCCGGGTCGGTGACGAGGAGCTGGGGGCGTTGCTGACCGGGTATGGCTATGAGCCGTTCCTGGTCGAGGGTTCCGAGGCCGAACCGGTGCATCAGGCGCTGGCGGGCGCGCTGGACGTCTGCCTGGATCGGGTCGCGGGGATCCAGCGCGCCGCGCGTGCGGGGGAGCGGGTGGACCGGCCGCGGTGGCCGATGATCGTGCTGCGGACGCCGAAGGGCTGGACCGGGCCGAAGGTGGTGGACGACCAGCCGGTGGAGGGCACCTGGCGGGCCCACCAGGTGCCGTTGGCGGAGGTGCGTACCTCGCCGGAGCACCTGGCGCTGCTGGAGCAGTGGCTGCGCGGCTACCGACCCGAGGAGCTGTTCGACTCCGATGGCCGGCCGGTGCGCGAGCTGGTCGAGTGGGCGCCCGTCGGTCCGGCCCGGATGGGGTCCAACCCGCACGCGAACGGCGGCCTGCTGGCGCGAGACCTGGAGCTTCCGCCGGTGGCGGAGTACGCCGTACAGGTGAAGGCGCCAGGCGCCGAGTCGGCCGAGCCGACCAAGGTGCTCGGAGCGTTCCTGCGGGACACGTTCACCGCCAACGCGCCGTACCGGAACTTCCGGATGTTCGGCGCGGACGAGACCGAGTCGAACCGGCTCGGCGCGGTGTATGACGTCACCGCGAAGGCTTGGAACGCCGAGGTGCTGCCGACCGACGAGCACCTCGCGCTGGACGGCCGGGTGATGGAGATCCTCAGTGAGCACACCTGCCAGGGCTGGCTGGAGGGGTATCTGCTGACCGGCCGGCACGGCGTGTTCTCGTCGTACGAGGCGTTCATCCACATCGTCGACTCGATGTTCAACCAGCATGCGAAGTGGCTGAAGACGATCAACCGGCTGGAGTGGCGGCGGCGGATCCCGTCGCTGAACTACCTGCTCACCTCGCACGTGTGGCGCCAGGACCACAACGGCTTCAGTCATCAGGACCCGGGCTTCATCGACCACGTGGTGAACAAGAAGGCCGAGGTGATCCGGGTCTACCTCCCGCCGGACGCGAACACGCTGCTGTCCACCTACGACCACTGCCTGCGGACCCGGAACTACGTCAACGTCGTTGTGTGCGGCAAGCAGCCGACGCCGTCCTGGCTGGACTGGGAGTCCGCCGTGCTGCACTGCGCGCGCGGTGCCGGCGTGTGGGAGTTCGCCAGCAATGACGAGGGTGACCCGGACGTGGTGCTGGCCTGCGCCGGCGACGTACCGACGCTGGAGACGCTGGCCGCGACCAGCCTGCTGCGCGAGCACCTGCCAGACCTGCGGATCCGGGTGGTGAACGTGGTGGACCTGATGCGGCTGCAACACGACTCGCAGCATCCGCACGGGTTGTCGGACGCGGAGTTCGATGCGCTGTTCACGACGGACAAGCCGGTGATCTTCGCCTACCACGGCTACCCGTGGCTGATCCACCGGCTGACGTACCGGCGGCACAACCACGACAACCTGCACGTCCGCGGCTACAAGGAGGAGGGCACCACGACGACGCCGTTCGACATGCTGGTGATGAACGACATGGACCGGTACCACCTGGCGATGGACGTGATCGACCGGGTCCCGGCCCTGGGCACCCGGGCGATCACGGTTCGCCAGTACCTCGCGGACCAGCGAGTGCGGCACCGCGCGTACGTCACGCAGTATGGCGAGGATCTGCCCGAGGTCCGCGACTGGCGCTGGGAGGCATAGGTGCGGCTCATGATCGTGAACGCGGGCTCGTCGAGCCTGAAGCTGAACGTGCTGGACGACGACCTGGCGGTGCTGGCCGACACCGATGTCGAGGACTGGTCCGGCGACACCGCGCCGTTGGACAAGCTGGCGCAGGATGCCGGCGCCGACGCTGTGGTGCACCGGGTGGTGCACGGTGGCGACGAGTTCGCCGGCGCTGTCGTGGTCGACGACGAGGTGGAGCGCAAGCTGGAGCAGCTCGTGCCGCTCGCGCCGCTGCACCAGCCGCGGGCGCTGACCCTGATCCGGCACACCCGGCAGTCGTTGCCCGAGGCACCGGTCGTGGCGTGCTTCGACACCGCCTTTCATCGCTCGCTGGCGCCGTCAGCCTCGACGTACGCGCTGCCGGCGGAGTGGCGGAAGCGCTGGGGGCTGCGGCGGTACGGCTTCCACGGGCTGTCCCACCTGTACGCCGCGCGCCGTACCGCGGATCTGCTGGGGCGTACCGATCTGCGGCTGGTCAGCTGCCACCTCGGCGCCGGGGCGTCGGTGTGCGCGGTCGAGCTCGGCCGATCGGTCGACACCAGCATGGGCTTCACCCCTGTCGACGGCCTGGTGATGGCGACCCGGTCCGGGTCGGTCGACCCGGGCCTGGTGATCTGGCTGCTGCTCCAGGGCGGCCTGCGCGCGGACGAGGTCGGCGACGCGCTGGAGCACCGGTCCGGGCTGCTGGCGCTGAGCGAGACCTCGGCGGACATGCGGGACGTTGTCGAGGCGCGGGACCGCGGCGACTCCCGGGCCGAGCTGGCCTTCGACACCTACGTGCACCGGCTGACCGGGGAGATCGCCCGGATGGTTGCCGCGCTCAACGGTGTGGACGCGATCACGTTCACCGGCGGCGTCGGCGAGCACTCGGTCGCGGTGCGGTATGAGACCTCTGCCAGGCTCAGCTGGCTCGGCGTCCGGCTCGACCCGGACCGCAACGAGTCCGTCGAGCCCGACGCCGTACTGAGCACGCGGCCGTCCACCGTCGACGTATGCGTGGTGACCAGCCGCGAGGACCTCGAGATGGCCCGCCAGGCACGCGAGCTGCTGGACGTGCGCTAGTCCTGCGCTAGCCCTGGTGCGCGATGACGCAGAACTCGTTGCCGTCCGGGTCGCGCAGCACGATGAAGTCGTGCCGGTCGGGGTACGGCCACTCGTCGACGACGGTGGCTCCGAGACCGACCAGCCGGTCGACGTGCTTGTCGCGCTCGCGCGTGTACAGGTCAAGGTGCACCGGTGCCGGGTCGGCCGGTATCTCGTCCGCGGCCTGCAGCGAGATCGCCGGGCCACGCCGGGCCGGGTCCACCAGCGTCGTGAACTCCGGATCGACGTTCGCGTCGCGGGTACGGTAACCGAGCACCTGCGACCAGAAGCACACGGCGCGGTCCATATCGGTCACGTTGACCACCACTGTTCCCACGTGCAGGTCGCCGCTGTCGAGCTCGGGCATTCGGGGCGTGCTCCCTTCGGTGGACGTCGGTCTTCGGTGGACGTCGGTCAGAGCACCCCACGCAAGCACGGTCACGGCGCGAGCTCCAGCCATGGCGCGTCGGTACCACCGTTTGAACCGGTCGTGCCCTGGTCACCGGTGAAGCAGAGAGTTGAGGCGCCGGAACGCTTGGTGGCACTACGAGTCGACGGCTGATGGCGATGCCTCCCGGTGCAGTGCCGCGGGTGCCTCCGCGGGCGGACTGTCGCGTACTGGACCACGCGATAGCCGGCCGCGGCCGCGACCTGAACCGGGACGCTATCCGGGCGGTGTTGGGGCGAGGGGCCACGCGCCGCCCGGGTGGCACCAGTCGGCGGGCGCCTGGTGACAAGGAGCGTCGGCCATTTCGTCGTCAGGCCGGCCGGCTCATGGACCGGGCGCTCGCCGACGCCAGCATGGACGCGGTCGACACGCCCGCGTTGGAGCGTGCTGCGCGCGCTCGATAGGCAGGAAACAGGAAGTCCGAAGCACTCACACAGGAGGCAGCGATGGGCAGCACGGACAAGATGAAGAACGCCGCGCAGGAAGCCAAAGGCAAGGTCAAGGAGATGACCGGCGACGCGACGGACAACAAGGACATGCAGGCCGAAGGCGACGTCGAGCGCCGTGAGGCCCAGCTGAAGCAGGCCGGCGAGAAGGCCAAGGACGCCTTCAAGAACCGGTAATCCCGATCGTCGCCATTCGGCTACGGCGTGGGTTACGGCCGCCGATCCGGGAAGGGAGCAGGTCATGCCGCAGGGACAGTGGAGCAACAAGCGCGAGCGCCAGTACGAGCACATCAAGAGCGGCCTGAAGAAGCGTGGCCGCAGCGAGGACACCGCCGAGGAGATCGCCGCGCGGACCGTCAACAAGGAACGCGCCCGCTCCGGCGAGGCCAAGCAACGTAGCCGCACCTCGACCGACGACATGTCGTCCAGCCGCCGCGGCGGCCAGCGGTCCCACTCCGGGTCGCAGGGGCGGACCAAGGCCCAGCTGTACGCCGACGCCAAACGCAAGGGCATCAAGGGTCGCTCCACGATGAGCAAGTCCGAGCTGGCCAAGGCGGTTGGTCGCTGACACCTCCTTGCCCTTGTCTGTAAGGGTTTGTGGTGGTGTGGGCTGGTTGTCCACAGTCTTGGCCGAGGTCGGGATTCTGTCCGTCTGCTCGAGTAGAATCGAGCGCATGTTCGATAGCCTCGGTGGCCTCGCTGACCTCGGCGAGATCGCGGACCTGGACGCGGCCGCAGCCCTTGCTGTGGCCGCGCAGGCGCGGGCCGCCGCCGACCGGGCCGAGGCGGTGCTGCTCGCGGTCGCGGCGCACTACGCCGACCTGCACCCCGGCCCCGGC
>DASRHY010000293.1:0-4002 GCA_035650275.1 Kribbellaceae bacterium
CCTTCTGATCCGTAGTTGCACGGCCTGTACCGACTGCGCTGTCTGCACGCTCAGAATGTTGACGTAGCGGCTGTCTCTCGTGTCATCTCTGCATGATTCGGCTCCTCTGCATTGACAGAGCCATTGACAGATAGGTTGCCACAGGCAACTTCTCCACGCAGCGGCCGGTGCAGCCCCGCTGTGAGCGTCGGGCCACGAACCGTGTCCCGCCGACCCTCTCAGCCTCGTTCCCCACTGCCATGGATCGCTGGGCCGGAAGGGTGCGGGACCTTGGCTAGTCGACCGCTGTCCCTCCCGTGATCCTGGCTCGGCCCCTATCCGCCAGCCGCCACGGGCTGCCTTGTCCTGACGATGCTGCCCTGGGCGGCCTCCTCGGTGCCTTTGCTCGGTGTCGGCCGCGGGTTGCGGGTCGGGGTGGGCAGGTCGGCGCCGATGGCCAAGATCGGCGGCGCCTGGCTGATCTGGCAAGGCTGGCGCGAACACCGCGGCCTGTGGTGGATCGCCGGCGGCATCCTCGCCCTCGGCAACTACGGATTCGTCGCCACCTTCCAACCCGATCCCCACTTCGGCCGCATCCTTGCCGGCTACGGCGGCATCTTCGTCGCCGGATCCCTGGCCTGGGGAGTGCTCCTCGACGGATTCCGAGCCGACCGCTACGACCTTGTCGGCGCGATCACCTGCCTGGCCGGCGTCGGCCTCATCATGTATGCACCCCGCGGCTGAACACCACACGAGCAGAAAGGACCACCAGTCGATGTCCGAGCACACCGACGCCAACAAGGCGATCGTCCAGCGCCTCATCGACGACGTCCTCAACGGCGGCAACCTCGACCTGATCGACCAGCTCTACACCCCCGAACTCGCATCCGGCGCACGCGCCTGGATCGCGCCGTTTCGCGCCTCGTTTCCCGACGTGCACATGGCCACCGTCGAGCTGATCGCCGAAGACGACACCGTCATCGGTCGCTTCACCTGCACCGCCACCCACACCGGCACCTGGCAAGGACACCCACCTACCGGGCGCCGCTTCACCAACATCGCCGAGGTCAACCTCTACCGGATCCACAACGGCCGGATCACCGACACCTGGACCCTCGAAGACAACCTCGAACGCCTCACCCAGCTCGGGCTCCTGCCAACCGACTGACCCCCAAGGTCAGAACGACGCTATAGAGCCGGTCCAGAGCGCGAACTTGACTAGTCCAGTGAAGGTAGCCGTCCCACCTCGGCTCGAACTCGCGGCCACCGGCATCGCGACGCTCCCGCTGATCATCGGAACGTCCGCACACGCCATCAACAAACACGAAGGTGGAGGCGGCGGCGACAGCAGCGGCACGGTCGTCCTGATGCCTCCAGACAACGGCCGTCACGTCGACCCGGCCCAGGTCGCCGCTGGGGCACTCGCCGGAGCCACCGTCACCGGAGCCGCGTTCGTGGCATCCAACCGGATCCGCCGAGCGCACGATTCGGCGCCTCGCCCGGTCTAAAGCAAGGGCGCCGTGCCTGACCGCCCCGCCACCACTTGGCGGGGCGGTCGTCTGCGGTCACCGCGACTGAATCGGATCACCGTCGCAGCGGAAACTGATCGCCATCTGAAAAGTTTGGGCACGGCTCAGCGGGACAGACCACCGGCCACCCGCTGGCACACTGGGTGCCGCCCACCTACGGCAATGGTTGCGGCTGCCTGCCCGCGCCATTGCCTCACCGATCCCGAGCCCGACGGCTCCCGGCGATCGCACTCGCGAGACCTGCCTTGGCACCCCGGCGTCCGGTCGGCGCGGCACCGGTGAGTCCGCCGATGACCGCTGCCGACCCAATCTGCTGCCTCCGGCTCGCCCACGGTCCCGCGCATCCCCTCCCATGCCACGCAACCTACAGGTCGCGCTCGACGGAGCGTCGTGGCTAGCCCTCCGGGTAGAAGATGAACAGCGTGCATCCGGTGGTGGTCGCGGGTACGTGCCACGACCCGGCTGGGGCGTGCAGGAACGTACCGGCCGGGTAGTCGCGTGCGCCGTCGTTGAACGTGCCCGCGACCACGTACACCTCCTCCGGGCCGGGTTCGTGGACGTCGCGGTCGGGCCACGACGTACCCGGGTCCATCTCGAGGATGTTGGCGTGCGCCCCGGACGGTCCGGTCCACAGCGGACGCAGGCGGATGCCGGGGAAGAGTTCGCGGATCGGGGACTCCTCGACGGATGTGGAGGTGTAGCCCTCTTGGGCGAGGATCTGGGGTTGCTCGGACTGCATGGCTCCGACGGTGCCGTGCGCGGGCCGAGCCCGGACAGTGTCAGCAAAGACATCATAGGGTATTTTTCTGCCATGCATCGCGTGGTGGCCCTGGTACGGCCGGTGCAGTCGCCGTTCGAGCTCGGCTGCGCCGTCGAGGTCTTTGGTATGGTGCCGCCCGGGACGCCGCGGCATTACGAGTTCGAGGTGTGCACGGAGACGCCAGGCCAGGTGCCGACGTCGGCCGGGTATGCGATGTTGGTCCAGCAAGGACTTTCGGCGCTCGCGTCCGCGGACACCGTCCTGATCCCGGGCTGGACGCCGGTGGAGGCGCCGTTGTCCACTCGCGTGCGTCGTGCGCTGCTGCGGGCCCACGCCCGCGGGTCGCGGCTCGTCACGATCTGCACAGGGGTGTTCGCGCTGGCGCGGACCGGGCTGCTGGACGGCCGCTCGGCCACCACACACTGGGCGAGCGCCGACCAACTGAGACGGGACTTTCCTCAGGTACGCGTGGAGCCGGACCGGCTGTACATGGATCACGGCGACGTCGCCACGAGCGCCGGCGCGGGTGCGGGCATCGACCTGTGCCTGCACCTCGTCCGGAAGGACCACGGGGCCGCGCATGCCGCCCTCGTCGCGCGGCACATGGTCATGCCGCCGCACCGCGACGGCGGCCAGGTGCAATACGCGCCACCCGCACCACCCGCGGACGCGCTGGAGGGACTCCTCGAGTGGGCCGGCGCGCGCCTCGGGACGCCGTTGTCGGTGGACGAGCTGGCCGCGCACCTCAACGTCTCGCCCCGCACGCTGGCCCGGCGCTTCGCCGACCAGCTCGGCACCAGCCCGGGCGCGTGGCTGCTGGCCCGCCGGGTGGCCGAAGCACGCACCCTGCTGGAGGGCACCGACCTACCGGTGGACGCGATCGCGGCCCGCGTCGGTCTGACCTCGGCGGTCAACCTGCGCCGCCGGTTCCGCGACCGCGTAGGCACCACCCCGGGCGCCTACCGCCGGGCCTTCCGGGTCTCCTAGCGCGCCGTGATGCGCGGCCATCTCAAGGCGTCCCGATTCAGACATCGGGTGGCAGGCCGCCGCGACAAAGTGGGACATGCGGCTCACGGTGGATTCCAATCACGCTGGTGGGCCCCACATTGATGAGGCTGCCGGGAAGCGACCCGCAGCAGAGCGAGGACGCGCGTAGCGGGGCCGGAGGCCGGCTTAGCCAGCAAGAGCCGCACTCAGCAGCCGAGCCGAGAACTCGATCAGTCGACCACCTGTTTACAAGACACGTGCTCCCCATAGGCAGGAGGAGTCTCAAGCGTGCAGGAGTGTCATCGGCCAGGTCTCCAGAGGCCTCTGGCATCACCAGTTGTCTCTGGTTCATGCCCAAAGCCATGCCCATCGCGGGTGCCATCGCACCTTCGCCCAGCCACGTAGCCGGGTACCGAACGAGGTCCTGGCCGCGTTCGAGGCCGCGAACTAACCGTGCCGGGCGATCACAACTCCGGAGGTGGTGGCGATGTTGATGGTGTCGGCACCGAGGCGTTGGGTGACGGCGACGCCTGCGCAGGCGGGCCCGAGCGCCTCCGCGGCCGCGACCGCGCGCTGCTCGCTCACTGCTTCGCCACCGCCGCGACCGCGGCGACCAGCCGGTCGATGTCGGCGTCGTCGGTGTACGGCGCGATGCCCGCCCGGACCGCCCCGGTGTCGCCGAGGCCGAGCCAGCGCGACGCCTCCAGCGCGTAGAACGAACCGGCCGGCGCGTTCACGCCCGCCGCC
>DASRHY010000294.1:0-14192 GCA_035650275.1 Kribbellaceae bacterium
CCGGGTTTCAGGTCGAGAGCGTCGACCTCAGTGGTGAGTTGCCCGGAACCGGCCAGTATGTGAATGAGGACATCGAGGTCGGGACCGGTGTGCACGTCGATCGTCCCGCCGGGTGGCAAGGCGATGATGTTCGAGTCCAGATCGCGCTCACGGGCCTGTAGCTTCCAGACCGCGCCGGTCACATCCGGTTCTCCGGCATCTGCCGCTAGGTCGGTGGTGTTGACCAGGACTCGGGGTAGCGGGGTGGTGGTGAGCTTGGTGATCCTGATTCGCCAGTCCCGGGGCTCACGGCTGATGTACTCCCAGCTGTAGGTGCCGGCGTGGTCGGCCTCGAACTCGTCCCGCAGGTGTTTCGGGTCGTGGTCGTTGACCAGCACGAACGACCCGCCGAGCGGCAGTGCGCTGTAGGTGGCGAAGATCGTCGGGTGCTTGTCGGGCTTGCGCAGCGTCCGCACGTCCAGCTCCTGCGCCTTCTGCTGGTCTGTTTCGTGGGAGGGCATCGGCGTCTCCTGCCTGCTAGTTTCTACAAGTCGGACTTGTGTAAACTCTAGGGCATGACGTACGTGATCGGTCAGCCGTGTGTAGATGTGATGGACGGCGCGATCGGTACCGACACGCCGCTGGTCGCGAGCGTTCCACCTCAGGCCGAGGCGAGGGGTGCGTGATCACCGTGGCGAAACAGAGCAACGAGAGCCGGGAGCCCGTGGGGCGACGCGAGGTTGTGCTGCGGACGCTCAGGGACGCACCGGGACCGCTGAGCATTGCCGACATCGCTGACCGCCTCGGGGTGCATCCGAATACCGTCCGGTTCCACCTGGAGACGCTGGTCGGGCGCGGTCAGGTGGAGCGGATCGCGGCTGATCGTCGGACTCCGGGACGTCCTCCGCAGTTGTTCCGGGTGGCTCGAGGGATGGATCCGACGGGCCCGCGGCACTACCGGCTGCTGGCCGAGGTTCTCGCCGACACTATCGCCACCGGTCAAGATCCGAGCAGCCGTGCTGTCGAGGCCGGCCGCGCCTGGGGGCGCCATCAGGTCTCCTCGTCGGGAGACGGTGGCGCCAGCGGCACCGGGGATTCTGTCGATCGGCTGATCACCCTGCTCGACGGGTTGGGATTCGCGCCGGAACGACGCGAGGACGACGATCAGGCACAGATCGGGCTCAGACATTGCCCGTTCCTCGAGCTCGCGGCGAACAGGTCCGAGATCGTTTGCCCAGTTCATCTCGGCCTGATGCAGGGCGCGATGGATGCCTGGCATTCCACGATCACGGTCGACCGGCTGGACGCGTTCGTCGAACCGGACCTGTGCCTGGCCCACCTCACTGGCGCGGGAGCATCGTGATGGGGTCGCTGACCTTGGCGTTGACAGCAGGGCGTGAACGCGTGACAGCGGCAGCCAGGTCATGACCACGCCGTCAAAAGCGAAAGCCGTGGACTCCCGGCCCACCGGCCTCGGATATGGGCTGACGAGCCGCCCTGCGAGGGTCTTGGTCGTGGCCGGGGCATGCTGTGTCGTTCTCGGAGGAGTCGTCGCCGCGGTCACCGGGCCGCTGGAGCTGGACGAGGGGAGTTGGTTGGCGGCCTATCTCGTGCTGGTGTGTGGCGTCGCGCAGTACGCGATCGGCCAGGCGTGGGCTCGACCCGCTGAACCGCTCGATCCTCGTGTGTTGGGCTGGACCCAGGTGGCGTCCTGGAACCTGGGTAACGCCGCGGTCATCGGGGGAACCCTCACCGACATCCCCCTGCTCGTCGACATCGGCGCGCTGCTGCTGGTGATCGGCCTGGGGATCGCGCTACGCCCCGTCCGACGTACCGCCCATAGCACCACCGCCGGGCAGGACTCGATGTCACCGCTCGCGATCCGGGCCTACCGGGGTCTGCTGCTGTTGCTCCTGGTCAGCATCCCGGTCGGTGTGGGCCTGACCCACCTGCGGGGTGGCACCTGAGGCTCGGTCTTGACGGGGTTCGAGGCGCACGCAGCAGCGGCCCGGCCCGCGGTCGAGGTGGGCGCGTAGGTCGGTGTGGCCCAGGCCGGTCAGAAGCCCGTCAAGCAGGCAGAGGTTCATGGTGCACACCAGGTCGGTGTATTCCTGCGCCAGGATGTGGAACGGGCAGTTGCCGAGGACGATCCCGCTGCCTTCGGCGCGGGGTTCGAAGCCGTGTTGCTCGAGAGTACGCAGGACGGCGTCCTGGTCGGACGCTTCGCCGTCGGCTGCACGGGCGGCCTCGCCGAGTTGGGTGCCCAGCCGATGTGCGCGTCGGTCGAGAGCCGCCCGGGGTGAGTCGCCGGAGCTCTCGGCGTCATCGACAGCAGCCGCCAGCAGGCGCCCGGCCACGTCGTAGCGACGTTCGGGGAGTGATACCACCAGGTGGCGATCTGAGCGACGGTAGAGCTTGGACGGGCGGCCGGCGCCGGGGCCTGACCGGCCTGTGCGGCGCTCGAAAGCGACGTCGAGCAGTCCGTCGTCGGCGAGCCGGTCGAGGTGGAACGCGGCGGTGGTGCGTGGCAGCCCGAGCGCCGCGGCAGCCTCGTCGCGGGTCACCGGTCTCGCTTGGCTTATGACGTGCGCGTACAACCGGCGCCGAGTCGGTTCCTCCAGCGCCGCGACCGCCTGGACGCGGGCCTCCCACGAATCATCCACACCGCTCATTCTAAAGCCAACCTCCATTGACGGAACAGGCAAGAGGCTCTAAAGTCAAGTTATCTAAGCTTTAGAGGAGGAATCATGGCCATTACCGAGCGCAGCACCCGAACAACGAGCCGCGCACCCTTGTCCGATCCGGCGTACCAGGCCTTCCTGGCCCTGCGGATGACGTTTGTTGTGGCCCCGATCGTGTTCGGGTTGGACAAGTTCGCCAACCTGCTCACCGACTGGCCGGGCTATCTCGCACCGTGGATCAACGACATCGTCCCGGGCTCGGCCCAGCAGGCGATGTACGCCGTGGGCGTGGTGGAGATCGTTGCCGGACTGGTCGTCGCCCTGCTGCCGCGGTTCGGTGGTCTGCTGGTCGCCGCCTGGCTCGCGGGGATCATCGTCAACCTGCTGACGATCCCCGGCTTCTACGACGTCGCGTTGCGCGACTTCGGCCTGCTGGTCGCCGCGCTCGCGCTGGCCCGGCTCGCCGTCAGGTACGCGCCCGTGCGCCGTGGCTCCTGACTGAGGACAGAGCACAGCCAATGAGCACCTCCGCGTCCAACCGATTCCTGTCCTCACTGTCACCGGTGCAGCAACGGCTACGCGTCATCTCTGGCGGCGAGGGCGTCGACCTGCCGGCCGCGGAACGGGCCGTGGCCGATCTCCTGCTGGCGCTGGGCAAGGATCCGTCGTCTGAGCACCTGGCCGACACCCCGCGCCGCGTGGCACGGTCGTACGCCGAACTACTCACGCCACCCGACTTCGATCTCACGACATTCCCGAACGACGAGGGCTACGACGAGCTGGTAATGGCCAGGAGCATCCCGGTGCGATCACTGTGCGAGCACCACCTGCTGCCCTTCCACGGCGTGGCCCACGTCGGCTACGTGCCCGGGCAGCGCATCCTCGGGCTGTCGAAGCTGGCCCGGTCTGTGGAGCTGTTCGCACGGGACCTGCAGGTGCAGGAACGTCTGACCAAGCAGATCGCCGACTGGCTGCAGGAGCAGCTGGATCCGAAGGGTGTCGGTGTCGTGATCGAAGCGGAGCACCTGTGCATGACCCTCCGCGGTGTGCAGGCAGCCGGCTCGCGGACCGTCAGCTCGGCGCTGCACGGACTGCTGCGCGACAGCCCGGGCTCGCGGCAGGAGTTCTTCGCGCTGACCGGATGTGGGATCTGAGCTCGCCCCGTCCGACCGGCCACCGCGCCGCCACAATCTGCCACCATCACCACTCTCCCTAGGGACTTGTCATGAACAGCGAAGAAACCTACGTCATCGTCGGCGCCAGCCTGGCCGGTGCGACCGCAGCCGAGACCCTCCGCGAGGACGGCTTCCCGGGACGGATCGTCCTCATCGGCGCCGAGACCGAGCTGCCGTACGAGCGGCCACCGTTGTCCAAGTCCTACCTGCTGGGGACAGCGGAACGGGCGACGATCTATCTGCACGACGAACATTGGTACGGCGAGAAGTCGGTAGAGCTGATGCTCGGACGCCGGGCGACGCGGCTCGACCGCAGGGCCCACGAGGTCGAGCTCGATGACGGACAGCGGATCGGATACAACAAGCTGCTGCTGGCCACGGGTGCGTCACCACGGCGTCTCCGGTTGCCCGGCGGCGACCTTGATGGGGTGCACTACCTGCGCCGGGTCGAGGACTCCGACAGGCTGCGCGAAACGATCCGCGGCGGCGGTCGCGTCGTCGTCGTGGGCGGCGGCTGGATCGGCCTGGAAACCGCCGCGGCGGCACGCGAGTACGGCTGCGACGTGACCGTCATCGATCCACAGCCGACTCCGCTGCTGGCCGCCCTCGGCAGCGAGATGGGGGAGTTCTTCGCCGGCCTTCACCGTCAGCACGGCGTCGACCTGCGTCTCGGTCGCAGCGTGACAAGCCTTGGGGGCCGTGGACGGGTGTCGAGCGTCACGACCGACGATGGCGGCGAGTTCCCGGCCGACGCAGTCATCGTCGGAATCGGCGCGCGACCCAACACCGAACTCGCCGAACAGTCCGGCCTGAGCTGCGACAACGGGATCGTCGTCGACCAATCGCTACGCACCGACGACCCGGACGTCTACGCGGTCGGGGACGTCGCGAGCTCATTCAGTCCCTTGTACGGCACGCAGATCCGGGTTGAGCACTGGGCCAATGCCCTGCAGGGAGGACCGGTCGCGGCCAAGGCAATGCTCGGCCGGCAGGTGACCCACGATCACCTCCCGTACTTCTTCACCGACCAATACGACCTCGGCATGGAGTTCTCGGGTTGGCTCGGCACCGACGGCTACGACCAGCTTGTCACCCGTGGCGACGTCGACGGCCGGGCGTTCCACGCCTTCTGGCTCGGCGACCACCGGGTAATTGCAGGGATGCACGTCAACCTGTGGAATGACGGCGTCGAGCCCATCCAAGAACTGATCCGCAGCGGCCGGCCCGTCGACCCAGACCGGCTCGCAGACACCTCGGTACCCCTCATCGAACTCTTGAAGGCCTGATCTCCGGCTCGGTTGAGCGCGAGCGCGGCCGCGGCAGATACGTTACGACCTGCTCACGAGATGCTCTCGGCTCAACCATTCGGACCCCTCGCGTCATCTCACTCCTGAGCAAGGTCAGCCGTGGCCCGCGCCGTACTGGGATTCCAGCGGCCGGACCGCATACCAGGGTGCGAGGGACAGCGGATGGACCCGGGACTGGACGAGGAGTTCGCGAACTTCGTCGACGGGCGGTTCACCGCTCTGCAACGGTTCGGCTACCTGCTCACGGGCGAGTGGCACCTCGCTGAGGACCTGGTCCAGACATCGCTCACCAAAGTGTGGTTCCACCGCAAGTCGCTGCGCCACGTCGCCGCGCTGGAGGGCTATACCCGCACGGTGATGGTGAATACCAGCACCCAGTGGTGGCGTCGCAAGTGGAAGGGCGAGACGCCGACCGAGTTCCTTCCGGAGGTGTTTGCGCCCTCGCAGTACGGGGTGGTGGAAGACCGGGACCGGTTGCTCCGCGCCCTCGCGACCCTGCCCCGCCGGACCCGTGCCGCGCTAGTGCTGCGGTACTTCGAGGATCTGCCGGACGCCGAGATCGCCCAGATCATGGGTTGTTCCACGAGCACCGTGAAGAGCAGCATCTCCCGCGGCCTGGCCAGGCTCCGCGAGCACCACCTGCTGGCCGACACCGCGCCCCTGACCGCACCGTCCGAGAAGAGGGCAGACCAATGCCCGACGAGCTGAAGCACCAGCTCCGTCAACTGGTGGCCGACCCGCCTCCGCCGCGCGGCGTCCCGAGCGAGATTGTGTACCAGCGCATCCGCACCGTACGCCGCCGCCGTGCGGCTGGGGCGGCTGCCGCGGCAGTGGGGGCGGTTGCCGTGGTGGCACTGGCTGCGGGCACTCTCGCCGGGCCCAATTCTGCCCCGCCCGTCACCCACAGCCCGAGCGGCCCCGAAACGGTTGTGACACAACCACCGACGATCTCGCCAAGCACCAGTCCGATGTCCAGCCCGAAGACGTCGGTGTCGGCATCGGCTCGGACCCTGCCGCCTGTTGAGGCCACAGACACCCCGCCGCCGACCGATCCCGTGTCTCCGAGCGAGCCGACTTCGCCAGCCGTGAAACCGGTCGGGGTCACCGTTCGACTGGATCCGACGATCAACGGGCTGACCGTGACGATGCGGTTCAGACAGTCAGGCTCGATGCTTGCCCCGATCATCGAGCGCACAGGCCAGTCGTCCCGGGCCGACAGCTGGCAGAACTACGCCTACATGACCGGGTACACGTGGGGCGACGGCTCACCGGGCGCAGGGGCGAACGCTGGACTGGTGACCTGCGAGGGCGCCCACGAGCGAGTCAGCGGCGCGGGCACGGACACGGCCAGGGAGCCGCACACGTACGCCAAACCGGGCACCTACACCTTCACGTACCGCTTCTCGTACTGCGGGCCTGATGGAGTCAGGACGACCACCGAGACGATGAAGCTGACGGTCCGGGCGACAGCTACGCGCTAGAGGCGTCGGCTGTGGTGCCGATGGTGGCCATGCTCGTTACCCGCCACCCACGATGCCCGGCGTCCTGCTCACCGACACCGGATTGTGATCGTGGCCGCTCAACTCGCGGGCGACCCGAGATTGTCCAAGCAGGCAGGAGTCCTCATCGAGGACATGGCGCTGTTCATTTGGGGGCAGGCATGAGACTCAGGGCAGTTCTAGTACTCGCGACCGTCGCATTCGGAACCGCGATCGCGGCACCAGGTACGGCGGCCGCCGCGCCGACGACCGAACCGTTCTGCGACACGGTGTTCGCGGTGGTCGCCGGCAACGGCTGGTCGGTGTTCGCGCCGACCGCGGTGCACCGGACGGGCCGCAGCAGCCAGGCGTGTTACATGAAGTACGGCGACCGGGGCGGCGGTGTGCACCAGCTCCAGTACGCGCTGCGCTACTGCTACGGCGCGAACATCGGGGACACCGGTTACTTCGGCGCGACGACGAAGGCGGCGGTCGAACGCGTCCAGCGGCTGCACGGGATCACTGTCGACGGGGTATACGGCCCGCGGACGTTCAAGGCGATGCGGTGGCGGTTGTTCAAGGCGGAGGGCATCAACAGCATCAAGTGCTACCGCCCGTTCGTGTCCAGGACGGTCACGGCCAACCCGCCGCCGGGTTCGTTCAGCCCGTACTGCGCGGTGGGCGGGGGACGCTACGCCGGCAACGGCTGGTGGGCCTGGCTCCCGGCCACGGTGTCAAGGACCACCGGCACCGGGCACTTCGCGTGCTACCTCAAGCCCGGTGACCGCGGGTACGGCGTGACGACGCTGCAGAACAGTCTGCGCGACTGCTACCGCGCGAGCCTCCCGGCCACCGGCTACTACGGCGCGCAGACCAAGGCGACGGTCGAACGCGTCCAGCGGCTGCATGGCATCAGGGTCGACGGCATCTACGGACCGGCCACGATGAAGGCGATGGTCTGGCGTCTGACCAACAACCTCCACGGGGCGAGCCAGCGTTGCTACAGCCCCTTCTGACCGACGCTCGGCTCCGGGTCCGGCACCGCGGCGGTCGCAGTGCCGGACCCGGAGCACTCGGCCAAGGGCGTCAGGGCCGGTCGCCGAGGCTGTCGGCCATCCGCGGCGACCATTGCCGGACCGGAAGCCCGGATCTAGCCTGAGGGCGTCCGAAGGGAGCCTGCGAACTCGCACGGCGACGCTCTCCCCGACCGAGCGGCAGGCGGGCTGCCGGCGACGGTTCTTGGGGTCATCGGCGCCGGTGCGCTCCGACCCGACCAAGGGGACATCGTGCATGCCAGGTGGCGTGAAGACCGGGAGCGGCGGGGGCGAGCGCTCGGGGACACCCTGGCGGCGGACGGTGTGGCCGGTGTCGCACTGACGTATGTCGACAACGCCGGCGTCACGCGGGTCAAGACCGTGCCTGTGGGCGGGCTCGCGCGTGCAGCCGGATGGGGTGTCGGGATGTCGCCGGTGTTCGACGTGTTCTGCGTGGACGACAGCATCACCGCCGGTCGGCTGGCCGGTGGCCCGACGGGTGACCTGCGTCTCTACCCGGACCTCGACCGCGTCGTGCGGCTCGCGGCCCAGCCCGGATGGGCTTGGGCTCCGGTCGACCGGTTCACCCAGGACGGCGACGAGCATCCCGGATGCCAGCGCAGCTTCGCACGGAGGATGGCATCCGAGGCGGCCGCCGCGGGACTCGACATCCGGATGGGCTTCGAGATCGAGTGGGCGCTCGGGGTCGACGGCCCAGGCCAGTTCCTGCCGGCGTGCTCAGGACCGGCGTACGGGATGACCAGGATGGTCGAGCTCTCCGACTACTGCCGCGACCTGATGGTGGCGCTCACCGCCGAGTCGGTCGAGGTCCTCCAACTGCACCCGGAGTACGCCGCCGGGCAGTTCGAGGTGTCGACCGCTCCGCTGGACCCGGTGGGTGCGGCCGACCACGTGCTGCTGGTCCGCGAGACCATTCGGGCGGTATCCCGGCAGCACGGGCTGGCCGCTTCGTTCGCGCCCGCGGTCGTCGCGGGTCTGGTCGGCAACGGCCAGCACCTGCATCTCTCGGTGCACCGCGATGGCAACCTGCTGGCCGGCGGGCCCGGTCCCTATGGCATGACCGCGGCGGGGGAGTCGTTCCTGGCCGGCGTACTCGACGCGCTGCCTGCCCTGTGCGGAGTCGGCGCGCCGAGCGTCGCCAGCCACGTGCGGCTGGTGCCCTCGCACTGGGCCGGCGTCTACCGGTGCTGGGGCCGGGAGAATCGCGAGGCCGCGCTTCGACTCGTGACCGGGTCGACGGGCGAGAGGAGCACGGCGGCCAATGTCGAGGTGAAGTGCTTCGACGCCAGCGCCAACCCCTACCTCGTGGTAGGCGCGGTGCTGTCGGTCCTCCTGGAGTCCGTGGACAAGGGGCTGCGGCTGCCGCCGGAGGTGACCGGTGACCCGGCCGCTGTGGATCCGGCTGAGCTGATGCGGCTCGGCGTGGAGCGGCTGCCGGCCTCCGCGGAGGCGACCCTGGCCTGCCTGGAGAAGAGCGACCTGCTGAAGACGGCTATGGGGGAATGGCTGTACGACGCCTTCACCGCCGTACGGCGGGCGGAGATCGCTCTGTTCGCCGACTCCACCCCGGACCAGGTCGTCGCCGCGACCCGCGGGCGTTACTAGCGATGGGCATCGCGGACGAGATCGCCGCGATCCCGCTGGTCGACCAGCACTGTCACCCGGTCGTGGTCGACCCGCTCGACCGCAGTGAGTTCGAGCTACTGCTCACCGAGGCCCACCAGCGCGGCCCCGAGGGCACCAGCGAGTTCGACTCGCAGGTCGGCCTTGCCGTGCGCCGGTCGTGTGCACCGTTGCTGGGCCTGGGCCCGCATGCCGATCCCGACGTCTACCTGGCCCGTCGGGAGACGCTGGGACCGAACGAAACTGCCAGGAGGCTGCTGCGGGCCTGCGGAGCCAGTGACCTGCTGGTCGATACCGGTCTGCACCGTCCGGGATTGTGCGACCTGCCCGAGCTGGCCGACCTTGTGGGGGCACGGGTGCACCAGGTGACGCGGGCGGAGTCGGTCGCCGAGGAGCTGGCCGCCTCCGGAGTGGGCGCCGCCGATCTCGGCTTCGCGCTCGCGGAGGCACTGGCGGAGCGAGCGTCCCGATCCGTCGCCTTCAAGTCGATCGCCGCCTATCGGGTCGGGCTCGATCTGCCCGCGACCGCACCCTCTCGACGGGAGGTGCAACGCGCTGCGGACCGGTGGCTGGCGGCGTGTGAGCGAACCGGCAGGTACCGGCTCGACGACCCGACGCTGGTGGCCTACGCCGTCCACTGCTGCGTGCCGTTGGGCCTCCCGGTCCAGGTGCACACCGGGTATGGCGACCCCGACCTCATCCTGCATAGATCCGATCCGTCGCTGCTGACGCCGTTCCTGCGTTCGCTTCCGAGCGACGCGGCGCCGGTGGTGCTGTTGCACTGCTACCCGTACCACCGGCAGGCCGCCTACTTGGCGAACGTCTTCCCGCAGGTGGTGCTCGATGTGAGCCTGGCCGTCAACCACGTCGGTCCCCGGGCGGCCGCAGTCCTCGCAGAGACGCTGGAGCTCGCGCCGTTCGGCTCCCTGCTGTACGCCTCGGACGGGTTCGGGCTGGCCGAACTGCACTACCTCGGTGCGGTGCAGTTCCGCCAGGCGCTCGGCAGGGTGCTCGACGACTGGCTCGCACAGGATGCCCTTACCACGGGAGACGCGGTGCGGTTCGCGCAGATGATCGCGGGCGACAACGCCCGGCGCGTGTACCGGCTCGGTCCGTCCTGGCCGGATCCCGCCACACCGTGACAGCCGCGCATACGGTGGCGCACGCGACCGGGTCGTGTAAGCGCGGACACCATTGGTGTATGCACGGAACATGGGCGCACCGTCGCACGAGGGTGCGCATCGATCACTCCAGAGCCCGAGGAGAAATCAGTGAATCTCGACGACTTCCCCGCACCCACAGAGGGCTTCGTGATCACCCACTTCCTGGTGGTGTCGGATCAGGATCGCTCCCGCGACTTCTATCGCTCGTTGTTCGACGCGCGGGTGCTGCTCGAGCGTGATCCGGTGATCATGAAGGTCGCCAACAGCTGGCTGATCCTCAACGAGGGTGGCGGACCGACCGACGACAAGCCGACCGTCACGCTCGAAACCCCGCCCGACCCCGACCGTACGAGCGCGTTCCTGAACGTGCGGGTGGCCGACATCGCGCAGGTCTACGTGCAGTGGACGGCGAAGGGTGCCGAGTTCCTCACCGAGCCGAAGGACCACGGGCGCGAGATCCGCGCGTACGTTCGCGATCCGGACGGCCACTTGATCGAGATCGGTCAGACCACCGGTCTTCTCGACTGAGCGAACCCTTGGTGACCACACGTTCCCACTCTGCTTGACGCCACTCTTGTGCATGCCTGGCCATTGAGCGGCCTCCGGCGGCTGCTGTCTGAACCGCTGGAGGCCTACGGGCAGGGTCCCTCGAGCGAACCTGCCCGCTGACGGCCCCCGTACCCGTGATCACGTCGCTTGAACATCGGCGACGAGGCCAAGGCATGCCAGGAGGGAGCGCGACGGTTGTTCATGCAGCGTGCATGACGAAAATCGAGCGGCGCCCCGCGACCATGACTGCATCCCGACTGCCGTGTAGCCGGGCGAACCCAACCCAGCGAGGTCAACCGAAGGAAGGCAGATGGACCTAATAGAGATCACCGACGAGGCGCGGCTGAGCCGCGAAGCTGCCGCCGATCGCCTGCACGCGCTCGCCACTGCGCTCGCCCGGAACAATGAGGTCGAGTTCGAGCGCGGCGGCATGCGCTTCAAGGTGCACGTACCGGATCAGGTCACGTTCAAGCTCGAGATTGAGGTCGGGGACGACGAGAGCGAACTCGAGATCGAACTGACGTGGTGACCGAACCTCTGCGCGCGCATGCTGCTTGGGGTGGACACGGCAACAAGGCCCTGACGAGGCGTTCGGAGCGGCACCCGTGGGAACGTGCTTCCTCCGCCTGCGGTCGTCGTCCCTGATGAGACGGATGGTCGCTGTCTCGGTGCTTGTCGCAACCTTGCTGGGCTGCGCGGGCCAGTCGGCGACGCCCGCGCCGGGCACCCCCGGGCCCCCGGTCGTCACTGACGAGCACGTCGTGGGCCCGCGACAGCGTGATCTCACGATCAGCTCACCGGCGATGGGTCAGGCGGTAAAGGTCCGGCTGCTCACCCCGGATGGCTGGGACCAGCGCCGTCCCGGCCAGCACTGGCCGGTGCTGTACCTGCTGCACGGCTGCTGCGACGACTACACCAGCTGGATCCGCGAGACCGACGTGGAGGACCTGCCCGCGCTGCGCCGCGTTCTGGTCGTCATGCCCGACGGCGGTCGCGCCGGGTTCTACAGCGACTGGTGGAACAACGGCCGCGCTGGTCCACCGCGCTGGGAGAGGTTCCATCTGCGCGAGCTCCGCAGCCTGCTCGAGGAGCGGTACGGCGCCGGGCCGCAGCGAGCCATCGCCGGTCCGTCGATGGGCGGGTTCGGCGCTTTGTCGTACGCCGCCCGCAACCCTGGCATGTTCCGCGCCGCCGCCTCCTACAGCGGAATCGTCGACACCCGGTTCCAGCCGAACGGTGCACGGATCGTCCGCGGTGTGATCCAGCGCGAAGGCGGCGACCCGGATGCATTGTGGGGTGATCCGCAGCAGCAGGAGCAGATCTGGCGCGAGCACAACCCCTACGACCTGGCCGAGCGTCTGCGCCCGATCCCGGTGTTCGTCTCCGCCGGGGACGGCCGCCCTGGTCCGCTCGATCCGCCGGGCATGACCGACGAGTACGGCGAGGGCGTACTGGTCGGTCAGTCTCGGGCCCTGGTGGCCCGACTGCGGCAGGCCGGCGTACGCGTCCAGGCCGACCTGTACGGGCCGGGCCTGCACCGCTGGCCGTACTGGCAGCGCGAGCTCCACCGATCCCTCCCCCTGCTTCGCTCTTCGCTGACTGCATAACGGAGGAGCGGTTGGTTCACGTTTCAGCGTGTGGCTAGGCGTCACGCCGAAGGTCTGGCAGTACGTTGTCGCGGGTTGTGGCCGCCCAGCTCGCGAGCAGGCGCAGCGCGTCCGCGGATGGCGAGCCGGTTTCGGCGGCGTAGATGGTCATGGTCAGGTCCGGGTCGGCGCGCAGGTCCATGCTTTCGTAGGCGAGGGTGAGGTCGCCGACGATGTGATGGTGGAAGTGTTTGACGCCGGTGCCATGGGTGCGAACGTTGTGCGCACCCCAACGCCGGCGGAAGTCGTCGCTGCGGGTGGACAGTTCGCCGACGAGGTCATGGAGACCTTTGTCGTGGGGGTCTTTGCCTGCGGCGGTGCGTAGGTTGGCCACGGCCATGTCGGCGGCCAGATCCCAGTCGGGGTAGAACCGGTGAGCTGCGCTGTCGAGGAAGGTGAACCGGGCAAAGTTCGGCGGACTGGTCGGATCGGAGTACACGTCGCAGTACATCGCCCGGCCTAACTGGTTGGCGGCGAGCAGGTCCAACCGGTTGTTGCCAACGATCGCCGGCGCGGTGGTGATGGCGTCGAGCGACCATTGCAGGCTGGGGCGGACCGACCCGTGCTTGCGACGGCGAGGGCGGCGCAGGATGGCGCTGCTGCCGTCGGCCTCGTGGGCGAGGCGGAGCAGGTGAGCACGTTCGGCGTCGTCGAGCTGCAGAGCGCGCGCGAGGGCGTCCAAGACGCCGGCGGACACTCCGGCGAGCGAACCGCGTTCGAGCTTCGCGTAGTACTCCACGCTCATCCCGGCCAGCGCGGCGACCTCGCTGCGCCGCAGCCCGGGGACGCGGCGCTGCCCGGCGGTGGGAATGCCGGCCTGCTCGGGGCTGATCTTGGCGCGGCGCGTGGTGAGGAACTCGCGCACTTCGACTCGGTTGTCCACGCTATCGACGGTACGACGCCCCGCGGGAACGTGGGGCGTACTGGCAGTACACCCATCAGTAGTGACTTCCTCGCGTCCCGCAGTCCGGGTGTGCTTGAGGCATGACCGCGACGACGTTCACCCCACGGACCGACCGCCGAGCCACCGGTACACCCCTGACCGCCGTACTGGTGGGCACGCTGGTGGCCATGCTGGTGGCCATATGGACCGGTTGCTCGACAGGCCGTGGCTCCAGCGACACCGTCGCTATCACGGCTGCGCCCTCGCCGGCGCAGGTCATGCCGAGCGTCGTACCAGGCGGCACGCCGGGCGAGCGGGTGGTCTTACGGTTCGGCGATCATGCCGTGGCCGCGACCCTGGCCGACACGCCGGCCTCGAGGCAACTCGCAGCGATGCTCCCATTGACCATCGAGCTCAGCGACACCTGGGGGCAGGCGAAAGCCGGGCGGCTACCGCACCCAGTCTCGGTCGAAGGCGCCGCGCGGACGCTGAAGCCCACCCCTAGGGGCATCTACTACTGGCCAGACACGGCGGCGCTCGCGGTCTACTACGACGACCTAGGTCAGAGCCTCCCACCGCCGGGCCTGGTCCAGCTCGGCGCGGTTGACACCGACGTGGACGAGATCGCCGGCACTAGCCGCCAGGTCATGGTC